>NZ_DATMNA010000075.1:0-91279 GCF_035569475.1 Phenylobacterium sp. | reverse complement strand
GATGAAGCCGGCCAGCGACAGCATGGCGGTGGTGGCGATGGCGATGCCGAACAGGCCCGCCAGGTTATAGGTGACGATGATGCCGACGATGATCACCAGCGCCGGCATGGCGGTGGACTCAAGCGACATGGCCAGGCCCTGGATCACGTTGGTGCCGTGGCCGGAGACCGAGGCCTTGGCCACCGACTTCACCGGCCGGAACCCCGTGCCGGTGTAGTACTCGGTGATCACGACGATCAGCGCGGTGACGACCAGGCCCGCGATGCCGCAGCCGAACAGGCTGTCGGCGTCGAAGGTCTTGGTCCCCACCGTCATCGCGGTGGTGACGAGCCTGTGCATCACCCACCAGATCGCGCCGACCGACAGGATGCCGGTGACGATCAGGCCCTGGTAGAGCGCGCCCATGATGTTGTTGGACTTGCCCAGGCGCACGGCGAAGGTGCCGATGATCGAGGTGACGATGCAGACGCCGCAGATGGCCAGCGGCAGCAGCATCATGTTGGAGACCACCTCGGTCCCGGCGCTGGCGAAGAAGATCGCCGCCAGCACCATGGTGGCGACCGTGGTCACCGCATAGGTCTCGAACAGGTCGGCGGCCATGCCGGCGCAGTCGCCGACGTTGTCGCCCACGTTGTCGGCGATGGTCGCGGCGTTGCGCGGGTCATCTTCCGGAATGCCGGCCTCGACCTTGCCCACCATGTCGCCGCCCACGTCGGCGCCCTTGGTGAAGATGCCGCCGCCCAGACGGGCGAAGATCGAGATCAGCGAGGCGCCGAAGCCCAGCGCAACCAGGCTGTCGACCACTTCGCGGCTGGTGTTCTCGTGGCCGAGCGGGCCGGTGAGCACCATGTAGTAGCCGGCGACGCCGATCAGGGCGAAACCCGCCACCAGCATGCCGGTGATGGCGCCCGAGCGGAACGCCAGCGACAGCCCCTTGGCGAGGCTTTCCGAGGCCGCCTGGGCCGTGCGGACGTTGGCGCGCACCGAGATCAGCATGCCGACGAAGCCGGCGGCCCCCGACAGGATCGCCCCGATGGCGAAGCCGATGGCGGCCAGCGGTCCGATCAGGACGCCGACGAGCACCAGGATCACCACCCCGACCAGGCCGATGGTGGTGTACTGCTTGTTCAGATAGGCCTGCGCACCCTCCTGGATGGCGGCGGCGATCTCCTGCATCTTCGCATTGCCGGGCGAGGCCCGGAGCAGCGAGGCCGTCTGCACGGCGCCGTAAAGCACCGCCAGCAGGCCGGCTGCGATCACCAGCATCAAAGTCGAACTCATGTCGTGCGCACCCCTTTACGATCGCGCGGAGGGGGATCGACAGCCGCGTCGTGGACGCAGCTCCGGCTCGCTCCCAGCCCCAGTGTTTCCCCAAAAATGCGGAGCGCGCTCTCTTGGCGGCCCCGTTCAAGAGGCGCGAAGGTGCCAAAGTTGGACACCCGGCGCAACCTGCGGCGCGGGAGATGGCCTCAGGGGTGGTCCGGCGCCGTCGGCCGCGGCGGCATGACGCGCTTCTGCGGGGTCTGGGAAGTGACGCTCACCGAGGCCACGACGCCCGGGCCGGTGATGGCGGCCGCGTCGCGGGTCATGGCCGCGATCAGCTTGGCCTCGTCGATCCTCGACCAGTCGTTGGCCAGGACGAAGGGGGTGCGGTGGCCGTCGCGCACCAGGGCGTCGCGGAACGCCGGCTCCCGGTCGCGGGCCTTGATGATGTCGGCCCCGCCCTTCAGGTTCACCCGCACGTAGACGAACACATAGTTGACCAGCCGCCCGTCGATGACGATCGGCATGGCGACCGGCTGCAGGTCGACGTACTGGCCGACCTCCTTGGGCTTTTCCGCCGCATGGGCGGGGCCGGCCAGGATCAGCAGGGGCAGGACGAGCCGGCGCAGGCGCTTGATCATGGCCCGCAGCCTAGCAGCCCGTCCCTTTCCGCAAGGTTGAAGGTCGCATGACCCCGGGTCTGCCGGGTGGTATCCTCGAAAGAAAAACGCCCAGGGAGGCGATGCGCCATGCACCTCAGCCGCCGCCAGGCCGCCAGCGCCCTGCTCGCCCTCGCCGCGACCGGCGCCCCGCTCTCGCAATCCCTCGCCCAGGCCCTTGCGCCGGAAGAGCCGCCGAAGGACACGCCGGGCGATGCGCCCACCGAGTTCGGGGCCGGCCACGACGGCTACGAACACATGCTGGCCCCGGTCAGCGTCAACGGCCAGGGCCCCTTCCAATTCCTGATGGACACCGGGGCCAACACCTCCTGCGTCTCCCGCGACCTGGCGGATCGGCTGATGCTCGCCGGCACCGCCCCGGCCTTGATCCACACCGTCGTGGGCGTGCGCGAGCGGCCCACGGTGATGATCGACCGCCTGCAGGTCGGCGACCGCAGCCGCAAGGCGGTGCGCGCCGCGACGCTGCCCCTCAACAAGGGCCTCGACGGCGTGCTGGGCGTCGACTGGCTGGAGGGCCAGCGCCTGGTCCTGGCGTTCAAGGCCAAGTCCATCTCCATCGCCCGCTCGGTGCGCGACGTCGCCGTGGACGGCTCGGTCATCGTGCCGGCGCGCCGCCGCATGGGCCAGTTGACCATCGTCGACGCCGACCTCAGCGGAAGGCCGATCAGCGCCATGATCGACTCCGGCTCGCAGATGACCATCGCCAACACCGCCCTGCGCACGCTGGTCGCCGCCGACAATCGCCGCCGCGGCGCCAGCGACACCTACCCGCAGGTCGGCATGGAGACCCTGGCGGGCGAGCCGTTCTCGGGCGAGATGCTGTACCTGCCGTTCTTGCGGCTGGGTGGGCTGCAACTGGGCAATGTGCCCGTGGTCCACGCCAACATGCACGTCTTCGACCTGTGGGGCCTGAAGGCGAAGCCGGCCCTCGTGCTGGGCATGGACCTCCTGACCCAGTTTGACACCGTGTCGCTGGACTTCGGCCGCTCGCAGGTCCGCTTCGACCTGGCCGCCGGCCAGTTCACGCCGTCGAGCCCTCGCGGGCGGTCGACCTAACCCGGCCGGCGACCCTGGGGCTTGGGGCCACGGGGTTTGCCGCCCTGGGGCTTGCCGCCCTTCGGGGGCGGGCCGCCGCGAGGCGGGCCCGGCCGAGGGCCCGGGCGAGGCCCGCGCGGACGGTCGGCGGCCGGCGGGGCCGCGGCAGGCTCGATGCGGATGTCGCCCTCCGCCGCACCCTTCACCGCCTGGCGGAAGCGGGCCTCCGTCTCCGCGACGATTTCGAACTTGGTCTCGCGGTCGAAGATGCGGATCTGGCCGATGTCCTTCTTCGTCACATGGCCCAGGCGGCAGATCAGCGGGATCAGCCACTTGGGGTCGGCGTTGTTCTGGCGGCCGATCGGCATGCGGAACCATTCCGCGCCGACGCTGTCGACCCGGTGCGAGGGACGCGGGCCGGCGGGACCCTCCTGCAACGGGTCGTAGGCCGCCGCCCCGCCGCGCGGGCGCGCCGAGGGGATGATCTGGCCGGCCTCCCGCGCGTCGTCGAACAGGTCCTCCGGCTCGGGCAGGCGCTGCCGCTGCAGGCGGATCAGGGCCACGGCCACCGCCTCCGGCGAACGGTCGGCCAGGATGCGGCCGGCGAGCGTCAGGTCTTCCTCGGACGCCGGGGCCTGCAGGATCGGGTCGTCGAGCAGGCGCTGCTGGTCCTTGGCGCGGATCTCGTCGGCGAGCGGCGGGCCGGACCAGCCGGCGTCTATGCTGGCCGAATCCAGCAGGCGCTCGGTGAAGCGGCGCTTGTTGTAGGGGACCACCAGGACCGAGACGCCCTTCTTGCCGGCCCGTCCCGTGCGGCCGCTCCGGTGCAGCAGGCCGGCCTTGTTGACCGGCAGCTCGGCGTGGATCACCAGGCCCAGGTCCGGCAGGTCCAGGCCGCGGGCGGCGACATCCGTTGCGACGCAGGCCCGCGCATGGCCGTCGCGCAGCGCCTGAAGCGCGTCGGAGCGCTCCTTCTGGGTCATCTCGCCGGACAGGGCGACGGCGGAGAAGCCGCGTTCGCGCAGCGCGCTGTGCAGGTGGCGCACCTTCTCGCGGGTGTTGCAGAACACCAGCGCTCCGGGGCTTTCGAAGTAGCGCAGCAGGTTGACCACCGCGTGCTCGACCTCGTTCGGGGCGACCCGGACGGCGCGGTATTCGATATCCCCGTGGGCCTCGTCGCGGCGCAGGGTGTCGATGCGGACGGCGTCGCGCTGATAGCGCCGCGCCAGGGTGGCGATCTCCTTGGCGATGGTGGCGGAGAACAAGAGCGTCCGCCGCTCCACGGGCGTGGAGTCCAGGATCTCCTCCAGGTCCTCGCGGAAGCCGAGGTCGAGCATCTCGTCGGCCTCGTCGAGCACCACGACCTTCAGGGCCGACAGGTCCAGAGCGCCGCGCTCGATGTGGTCGCGCAGGCGGCCGGGGGTTCCGACGACCACATGGGCGCCGGCCTGCAGGGCGCGGCGCTCGGCGCGCGGGTCCATGCCGCCGACGCAGGTGGCCACCCGGGCGCCGGCCTCGGCGTAGAGCCATTCGAGCTCGCGGCTCACCTGCAGCGCCAGTTCGCGGGTGGGCGCGACGACGAGGGCCAAGGGGGCTTCGGCGCGGCCGAACCGCGGGTGCTCGCCCAACAGGCCGCGGGCCAGGGCCAGGCCGAAGGCGACCGTCTTGCCGGATCCCGTCTGGGCCGAGACCAGCAGGTCGCGCTCGTCCGGCTCGCGCAGGACCGCGGCCTGGACCGGCGTCGGCTCCTGATAACCCTGCTGGGCGAGGGCGCGTTCGAGCGCGGGATGGGTGGCGGGAAACGGCATGCAAGGTCCTTGAGTCCGCCCACGAAACGCAGCGGACGCGCCAAAAGCCGCAGCGGGCCCGACAAAGCAAGCCCCGAGACCGCAGGCTCCCGGTCAGAGGGCCGGCTGTCGGGCCTCCCGCAAGGCGGCGTCCTCGGCCCGGATACGGACCCACAGCATAGCGGCGTTGAGCACGGAGAACACCAGGGCATAGGCGGTCAGGCCGAAGACCAGCGGCAGGACGGCGATCTCGCCGGCCACCACCACATAGTTCGGGTGCGGCAGGAACCGGTAGGGCCCCTTGCGCACCAGGGCCTCTCCGGGGACCACGATGATCCGCGTCGTCCACCGCGGCCCGAGGGAGGCCAGCACCCACAGCCGCAGGCCTTCCAGCGCCAGATAGACCGCCAGCCACGCCGGGTTCGCCGGCCAGTCCCAGGCGAACCACCACAGGCCGGCCAACCAGACGGCGTGCAGGGCGACCATCAGCGGATAATTCTCCGCCCCGCGCTCGATCCCGCCCGCGGCCAGCAGGCGGGCGGTGTTGCGGCGCGCGATGACCAGTTCGCCGATGCGCTGGACCGTGACCAGGGCCAGGATGACGACGGAGACGATCATGCCGCCTCGAGGGTCACCGTGCTGGCGGTGAAGCCCGGCCCTAGGGCGGTGACCAGCGAACGCTTCGACAAGCCGGCGCGGCGGGCGCGGTCTAGTATGAACAGCACCGTGGGCGAGGACATGTTGCCGTGGTCGGCCAGCACCTCGCGCTCATGGTCCAGCGCGCCCTGCCCCAGCCCCAGCGCGCCCTCCAGGGCCTCGATCACCTTCATGCCGCCGGGGTGGCAGATGAACCGGTCGATGTCCTCCAGGCGCAGGTCCTGGCGGGCCAGCATGGCCTCGACCACCGGCCGGATCTCCCGGCGCACGAAGGGCGGCAGGGCCTGGTCGAGGACGACCGCGAGGCCGCCTTCGCCGATCCGCCAGCCCATGACGCCCAGGGTGTCCGGCCAGGTATGCTCCGCGCAGCCGGTGACCGCGGCGAAGCCGTCGGCGCCGCTGGAGACCACGCAGGCCGCCGCGCCGTCGCCGAAGATCGCGGTCGAGATGATGTCGGTTTTGGAAAGCTCTTCCAGGCGGAAGGCCAGCGAGCAGAGCTCGACGCAGACCAGTAGCACCTTGGCGCCCGGCTGGGCCTTGGCCAGGCGATAGGCCAGCGACAGGCCGGTCGCCCCGCCCGCGCAGCCCACCCCGAACAGCGGGACGCGCGCGGCGTCGGAGCGGAAGCCCATGCGGCCCATGGCGCGCGCTTCCAGGCTGGGCGTGGAGACACCGGTGGTCGAGACCGTGACGATGGCGTCCACCTCGGCGCCGCTCAGGCCCGCCTCGGCCAGCGCCGCCTCCGCCGCCCGGCAGAAGAGGTCGAGCGCGACTTCGTCATAGACCGCGGCGCGGTCGGCCCAGCCGTGCGGCTGCAGGTACCAGTCCACCGGCCGGGCGATCTGGCGATGGCGCACGCCGGCGCGGTCGAACACCGGCCCCATGCGGACGAACTCCGGGAAGCGGGAGATGAAGATCCGATGGGCGACCTCGAAAACATCGTCCTGGGCGAGATCGTTCGGCGGCGAGGCGGTGGCGAGGGACAGCAGCTTCACGGAGGCGGTCATGGTCGATCCTGAGCTGTCCTCGGATCGCAACCCGCCGCCACGGCGGAGGTTCCTTTTACAGGTGTCTCCAACCCCGTTCGGCGACGTTGACAGGATGGCCGTCCACCCGCGCCTCCACGCCGGAACCGAAGACCACCTCGCCGATCGGGGTGAAGCCTTCCGGCGGCGAACCCGGAAACGCGGCGACCACCTCGTAATCATCTCCGCCGGTGGCGAGGCGCAACAGGGCCGCGGCGCGGTTGGGCTGCCCGTCGACCCAGGCCGCCGCCGCCGGCGACAGCGGCATCTCGTCCAGGTCGAGGCTGACGCCGCACCCGCTGGCCTCCGCGACATGTCCCGCATCGGCGATCAGGCCATCGGAGACGTCAGCGGCGGCGTGGGCGTGCTCGCGGAGCGCCTCGCACAAATCCAGTCTTGGCGTCGGCACGCGCAGGCGGCCTGTGAGCCAGCCGCTGGGGTCGGCGATTTCGCCGTTCACGGCGGCCAGACCCAGCACGCCGTCTCCGATCGTCCCGCTGACCGCGATCACGTCGCCGGCCCGGGCGCCGGCGCGGCGCACCATGCGGCCCTCGGGCGCCCAGCCCAGCGCCGTCAGGCTGGCGGTGAAGGGCCCCGGCGTGGAGACCGTGTCGCCGCCCAGCAGGGCGACGCCGAAGGCGGTCAGGTCCTCGCCCAGCCCGCGGGCAAAGGCCTCCCGCTCGGCCGCCCCAAAGCCCGGCGGCCACGCGACGGCCAGGAAGCATCCGAACGGCTCGGCCGCCTTGGCCGCCAGGTCCGAAAGGTTCACCCGCAGCAGCTTGCGGGCGATCAGGCCGGGGCGCTCTCCCACGGGGAAATGCACACCCTCGACCATGGCGTCCTTGGTGACCACCAGGTCGAAGCCCGGCCGCTGCGGCACGATCGCGGCGTCGTCGAGAAGGTCGAAGGCGCCCGGCGCGCCGCCGGTCAGCGGGCGGAACAGCCGCGCGATCTCGGAGAATTCGTCGGTCGCGGGAGGCTTAGCGCCGGGCATCTTGGGCGACCGCATCCAGCGCCCCGTTCACGAACCCCGGCTCCGGCCCCTCGAAGAACGACTTCGCCAGCTCGACATATTCGTCGATCACTACCTCGGTCGGCACGTCCGCGCGGTGGATCAGCTCGTAGGCCCCGGCGCGCAGGATGGCGCGGGCGGTGGCGTCCAGGCGGTCCAGCCGCCAGCCCGTGGCGAGCTTGCGCGCCACCGCGGCGTCGACGGCCTTCTGGTGCTCCACCACGCCGCGCACCAGGTCGGCGAAGAAGGCCTCGTCGGCCGAGGCCAACGGGGTCTCGCCGTCCTCGGCGTCGCGGTCGAAGCGATGCTCGGCGAACTCGCGGATCACCGCCTCGGCGCCGACGCTGGAGACCTCCATCTGGTAGAGGGCCTGGACGGCGGCCAGGCGGGCCACAGAGCGGGCCTGCTTCGGGGCAATGGTCATCTAGAGACCGATCAGGAGCTGCTGGCGCAGTGAGATCATGGTCAGCGCCGCACGGGCCGCGCCGCCGCCCTTGTCTCCCTCGCTGGCGCGAGCCCGCGCCCAGGCCTGAGCCTCGTCCTCGACGGTCAGAATGCCGTTGCCGAGGCAGAGCTGCCTGCTAACCGAGAGGTCCATCAACCCCCGGGCGGATTCGTTGGCGACGATCTCGAAGTGGTAGGTTTCGCCGCGGATCACCGTGCCTAGGGCGACATAGCCGTCGTAGCGGCCGCCTTCCTCCGCGATGGCGATCGCGGCCGGAATTTCCAGCGCGCCCGGCACGGTCACGACGTCATAGGCGGCGCCGAACGACTCCAGCGCGTCCTGCGCGCCCTTGAGCAGCTCGTCGGCCAGATCGGAATAAAACCGCGCCTCGACGATCAGGATTCTGACTTGGTCTTCGCTCATCGGTGGCCCTTCAGCGTGTGCGGCGCAGCCTTAGGCCGTTTCTTGGAAGCGCGCGAGATAGCGCGCCAGCATGTCGATCTCCAGATTGACCCGCGAGCCGGGCTTCAACTCACCCAGGGTGGTCACGTCCCAGGTGTGCGGGATCAGGTTGACGCCGAAGACGTCGTCCTCGACCTCGTTGACGGTCAGCGACACGCCCTCGACGGTGATCGAGCCCTTGGGGGCGATGAAGCGGTGCAGCGGCCGGGGCGCGCGGATGCGCACGCGGTGCGAACCGCCCTCGCTCTCCACCGACAACACCTCGCCGATCCCGTCCACGTGGCCGGAGACGATGTGGCCGCCCAACTCGTCGCCGACCCGGGCGGCGCGCTCCAGGTTGATGCGCCGGCCTTCTTTCCAGGCGTCGAGGGTCGTCAGGCCCAGGGTCTCGCCTGAGACCTCGACGGCGAACCAGTCCACGCCCTTCTCGACCACCGTCAGGCAGCAGCCGGCGTGGCTGATCGAGGCGCCGATATCGACCGTGGCGAGGTCGAAGGCCGTCTCGATCTCGAACCGGCGGTCGCGGTTGGTGTCGCGCACGCTGCGCACCCGACCCACATCGGTGACGATTCCGGTGAACATCTAGCGTCCCGATTCCGAAGTTCGACTGTGCATATGGAAACCTCCTACGAACTTCGGAATCGAAAAGGACGCTAGCAAGTATGAATCGCTAGCGTGCTTCTTGGATTTGAAGTTCGCACGGCGCCAAACCAAACCTAAGCGAACTTCAAATTCAGCACGCTAGCCCCTCGCGTAGCGCTCCCAGAGGTCGTCGCCGACCTCCCGGACCTCGATGCGCCGGAAATGGGGCGCGTCGGCCAGCGCCGCAACCGCCAGGGCGCCTATCCCGGGCCGCCCCTCGCCGCCGATCAGGATCGGCGCGCGGAACCACTCCAGCGCGTCCACCAGCCCGCAGCGGATGAAACTCGCCGCCACCTGGCCGCCGCCCTCGACGAAGATGCGGGCCAGACCCTCGCCGGCCAGGGCCTCGACGACGGCTTTCAGCTCCGGCCGGTCCTCGCCGACGGCGGGCACGGTGAGCACGCGCACGCCGGCCTCGACCAGCGCGGGGTCGGGCGCCGTGGTCGCGACGACATAGGTCGGGATCTCGCGGGCGGTCTTCACCAGCTTGCAGTCCGGCGTCAGGCGCTGGCGGCTGTCCAGCACGACACGCGCCGGCTGACGGCCGACGTAATCCGGCAGGCGCACCGTCAATTCCGGATCGTCGGCGAGCGCCGTCTCGATCCCCACGAGGACGGCGTCGTGCTCGGCGCGCAGGCGATGGACGGCGGCTCGCGCCGCCTCGCCGGTGATCCAACGGCTCTCGCCGCCCGCCGTGGCGATCCGGCCGTCCAGCGAGGTGGCGAGCTTCAGGGTGATCACCGGCATCCCTCCTCTTTAGGGGAGGGTAGACGAGGCGGAGCCTCGGACGGGTGGGGGTGTGTGGGCCAGGACTCCAAAGACCGAGCTTGAACGCGAATCCCCCACCCTGGCCGCTCGCGCGGCCTGTCCCTCCCCTAAAGAGGAGGGATGATTCACGGCTCCTCCTCCGCCGCCTCGGCCAGGCCCTCCTCGCCGAGGAACTTGGCGAAGTCCTGGGTCTCGCGGAAATCGCGGTAGACCGAGGCGTAGCGGACGTAGGCCACGTCATCGAGGGCCTTGAGCTGCTGCATCACCAGTTCGCCCACCGCCGAGGACGGCAGCTCGGTCTCGCCCATGCTCTCGAGCTGGCGCACGATGGAGGAGATCATCCGCTCCACGCGCTCCGGGTCGATCGGGCGCTTGCGGATGGCCACCGCGATGGAGCGGGCGAGCTTGTCGCGCTCGAACGGCGTGCGGCGGCCCGAGCGCTTCAGGATGGTCAGTTCGCGAAGCTGCACGCGCTCGAAGGTCGTGAAACGGCCCCCGCATTCCGGGCAAAGGCGGCGGCGGCGGATCGCTGCGCCGTCTTCCGACGGGCGCGAGTCCTTCACCTGGCTTTCGAGGTGACCGCAGAACGGACAGCGCATGATCTGGCCCCCTTCGGCCCGTTAACCCCTATCCGTTGTAGATAGGGAAGCGCTGCGTCAACTGAAGAACTTCGCTGCGGACCTTCCGTTCGACGCCGGCGTTGTCGCCGCCGGCCTTCAGCCCGTCCAGGACTTCGCCGATCCAGACGCCCACCTGGCGGAACTCCGCCGGGCCGAATCCCCGCGTCGTGCCGGCGGGCGAACCGACCCTCAGGCCCGAGGTCTGCATGGCCGGCAGCGGGTCGCCGGGGATCGAGTTCTTGTTGGTGGTGATCCCGGCGCGCTCCAGGGCGATCTCGGCGTCGGCGCCGCTGACGCCCTTGGGCGTCAGGTCCACCAGCATCAGGTGGCTGTCGGTGCCGTTGGAGACGATCTTGAAGCCGGCGCTCTGCAGGCTGTCGGCGAGCGCGCGGGCGTTTTCGACGACGTTCCGCGCATAGACCTTGAACTCCGGCCGCAGGGCCTCGCCGAACGCCACGGCCTTGGCGGCGATCACGTGCATCAGCGGCCCGCCCTGCAGGCCGGGGAAGACCGCCGAGTTGATCTTCTGGTTCCACTTCTTGGAGTTGGTCAGGATCATGCCGCCGCGTGGGCCGCGCAGGGTCTTGTGCGTGGTCGTGGTGACGATGTGGGCGTGCGGGAACGGGTTCGGATAGACCCCGCCGGCCACCAGGCCCGCATAGTGGGCGATGTCGACCATCAGGAGCGCCTCCACCTCGTCGGCGATGGCGCGGAACTGTTCGAAGTCGATGGCCCGCGAATAGGCCGAGCCGCCGGCGATGATGACCTTCGGCTTGTGCGCGCGGGCGACTTCCCAGGCCTGCTCGTAGTCGATCAGGTGATCCTGCATCCGCACGCCATAGGCCACCGGATTGAACCACTTGCCCGACTGGTTGACGCTCTTGCCGTGGGTCAGGTGGCCGCCGTGGTCCAGGTTCATGCCCATGAAGGTGTCGCCCGGGGTCATGGTGGCCATGAACACCGCCTGGTTCGCCTGGCTGCCGGAGTGCGGCTGGACGTTGGCGTATTCGCAGCCGAACAACTGCTTGGCCCGGTCGATGGCCAGGATCTCTGCCTCGTCCACCACCTCGCAGCCGCCGTAGTAGCGCTTGCCCGGATAGCCCTCGGCGTACTTGTTGGTGAGCACCGAGCCTTGCGCCTCCAGCACGGCGCGCGAGACGATGTTCTCGGACGCGATCAGTTCGATCTGGTCCTGCTGGCGCTTCAGCTCCGCGTCGAGGATGCGCGCCACGTCGGGATCGCCCGAGGCGACGCCGTCGCGGAAGAAGCCATCGGGCGAGGACTGGGCTTGCATGTGAAGCGTCAAGGGCGGCGCCTTTCGGGCTGAGCGGGAATCTGGGCGGCGAGAGCGCTCTTTACCCTCAAATCCCGCGGGCCTCCACCGGCGCGAGACGGTCCGGGAACAATCTTCCGGCGGCGGCGTTGAGGCTTCACCCGTCCTGCATGGTTTGCCGGCGCGGACGGGCAGTGCCGTGTTGAAAAAAGGGGGATGAGATGAGCCTTGCACCGGACCCGGAAGGGCCTTCGGGCGAAGAATTGCTGCGTCTCGGCACGGGGATCGTCTCCGCCTTCGTCAGCCGAAACGCAGTCCCCGCCGAAGCCTTGCCGGACGTGATCCGCACGGTGCACCAGGCGTTGGAGAGCCTCACCCGCGACGCAGCCCCCCTCGTGGCCGAGCGGCTGAAGCCTGCGGTCCCGATCGGCCGCAGCGTGCAGCACGACTTCATCGTCTGCCTGGAAGACGGCAAGAAGCTGAAGATGCTCAAGCGCTACCTGCGCTCACGCTACGCCATGAGCCCCGAGGACTACCGCAAGCGCTGGGGCCTGCCGCCCGACTATCCCATGGTGGCGCCGGCCTATGCGGCCCGCCGCTCCGACTTCGCCAAGCAGATCGGCCTCGGCCGCGGCGTGCGGCGGCACAAGTAGCCGTTTCGTCCGCCGCGGTCCGGCTAGGCCGCGACGCCGCCGACGCGCTGGATGTTGCAGTGGACCCAGAGCTGCTCCAGGGCCGCCACCAGGCGGTCCATCATCTCGTCGGTGTGGGCCGGCGAGGGCGTGAAGCGCAGGCGCTCCGTGCCGCGCGGCACGGTCGGGTAGTTGATCGGCTGGACGTAGATGCCGTGCTCTTCCAGCAGGATGTCCGAGATCATCTTGCAGTGGACGGCGTCGCCCACCAGCACCGGGACGATGTGGCAGACGCTGGGCATCACCGGCAGGCCAGCCTTGATCAGCCGGGCCTTCAGGGACGCCGCGCGTTCCTGGTGGGCCACGCGGATCTCGTTGTGCTCTTTCAGGTAGCGGATCGAGGCCACCGCGCCCGCGGCGAGCGCCGGCGGGATCGAGGTGGTGAAGATGAAGCCGTCGGCGTAGCTGCGGATCGCGTCCACGATCATGGCGTCGGCGGCGATGTAGCCGCCCATCACGCCGAAGGCCTTGCCGAGCGTGCCTTCGATGATGTCGATCTCGGCCATCATCCCGTCGCGCTCGGCCACGCCGGCGCCGCGGGGGCCGTACATGCCGACGGCGTGGACCTCGTCGATGTAGGTCATGGCGCCGTACTTCTTGGCCAGGGCCACGGTGCCCGGGATGTCCGCCACGTCGCCGTCCATGGAATAGACGCTCTCGAAGGCGATCAGCTTCGGCGCCGACGGATCGGCGGCGGCCAGCAGCTCTTCGAGGTGGGCGAGGTCGTTGTGGCGGAAGATGAGCTTCTCGCCCTTGTGGGCGCGAATGCCGCTGATCATCGAATTGTGGTTCAGCGCGTCGGAGAAGATGATCAGGCCCGGCAGGATCTTGTGCAGGGTCGAGAGCGACGCCTCGTTGGACACGTAGCCCGAGGTGAATAGCAGGGCCGCTTCCTTCTGGTGAAGGTCGGCCAGCTCATGCTCCAGTTGCACGTGGTAGTGCGTGGTGCCCGAGATGTTGCGGGTTCCGCCCGAGCCCGCGCCGCAGGCGTCGAGGGCGGCCTTCATGGCCTCGGTGACCACCGGGTTCTGGCCCTGGCCCAGGTAGTCGTTGGAGCACCAGACGATGACGTCGGCTTCCGAGCCGTCGTCGCGGGTCCAGGTGGCGCGCGGGAATTCACCGCGATGGCGCTTCAGGTCGGCGAAGACCCGGTAGCGGCCCTCGGCGCGGACCTTCTCAACGGCGTTCTGGAACGCGGAACGGTAATCCATCGACGTCTTTTCCCCGGGTCCCGCGTCGAATTGGGCGCGCAGGCGGCCGGTTCCCTCTGATGCGACCTCGGTTTTGGCGCCGATGGCCGGTGTTGTCCATAAGACGGGCGGTCGCGGACAACGACCTTTCGTCACGGACGGCTATCTATGAACGGGGCCTTCCTAAGTCGAGTCTCAGGCCGGCGCATGCCCCCGGAAAAGCTCCAGGATCGCTGAAAAATCCTTGGCGCCGCCGCCGAGCCGGTCGAACAGGGCGTAGAGCCCCTCGGCCTGGGCGCCCAGCGGGGTCGCCGCGCCCGCCTTGGCGGCGGCGTCCTGGGCCAGCTTGAGGTCCTTGAGCATCATCGCCGTGGCGAAGCCGCCCTCGTAGTTCCGGTTCGACGGCGCGGCCGGCACCGGGCCCGGCCAGGGGCAATAGCTGGTCAGGCTCCAGCTCTGGCCGGAGGACTTCGACGCGATCTCGAAGAACCGCTCCGGCTCGAGGCCGAGCTTTTCGGCGAGCGCGAAAGCCTCGCAGGTGGCGATCATCGTCGCGCCCAGCACCATGTTGTTGCAGATCTTGGCCGCCTGCCCCGCCCCATGGTCGCCGGCCCGGATCACCGCGCGCGCCATGGGCCCGATCAGGGCTTCGACCGCCGGGAAATCGGCTTCCGCGCAGCCGACCATGAAGGCCAGGGTTCCGGCTTCCGCGCCCGCCTGCCCGCCGGAGACCGGGGCGTCGGCGAAGCGGAAACCGGCCTTCGCCACTTCGGCCCCCACCGCGCGGGCGCTTTCCACGTCGATGGTGGAGCAGTCGATCATCAGGCAGCCGGGCTTGGCGTTCGGCAGCACCTCGTCGCGGTAGACGGCGCGCACGTGCTGGCCGGCCGGCAGCATGGTGATCACCGCGTCTGCGGCCTTCACCGCCTCGGCGGCCGAGCCGGCGGCGACGCAGCCTGCGCCCACCGCCTTCTCCAGCGCGGCCTTCGACAGATCGAAGGCCAGGACCTCATGACCCGCCTTGGCCTGGTTGGCGGCCATGCCGCCGCCCATGTTGCCGAGGCCGATGAAGGCGATGCGAGTCATGAAGATCCCTTAATTCAGTGACTTACTTGGGCTTGCGGAACTTGTAGATGAACTGATCCGTCTGCCCCTGGGAGAAGCCGTCGCGAATGCCCTTGGTGTGATCGTCCGCGGGATTCTTCAGGACCGTGCTCTCGCCCTCGTACTTGAAGCCCGCGGCGGTCACCTCCTGCTTCACCACGGCCGGATCGATGCGATGCAGCGTCTTGGTCGAGTTCGGATCGCCGGGATTGGCCACGTGGTCGAGCACGATGAAGACGCCGCCGGGCTTCAGCGAAGCGTAGATCGCCTTGTCGAAGGCCAGCATGTCGATGCCCGCGACGTTCTTGACGTCGTGATAGTTCTGCGAGGTCCAGATCACGTCAGCCGGGGTCGGGACCGACAACCCGCCCTGCAGCGGCGCGTGGATCGACTTCACATTGGCGTAGGCCGGGTCGGCCGCCAGCACGTCGATCGCCGGCGTCGGCGCGGGCTTGGTCGGGTCCTGCGACGGACGCGGCGGGCCGCTGACGGCGTAGACGACACCCTTGGGCCCGACGGCCTTTGCGAAGACGCGGGTGAAATAGCCGCCGCCCGGCAGCAGGTCGACCACGGTCTGGCCGGGCTTCACGCCGGCGAACTCCAGCATTTCCGCGGGCTTGCGGTCGGCGTCGCGCTTGGTGTCGGCCTCGGGCCGGCCCTTGTCGGCGACGGCGGCGGTGATGTAGGCGGCCGGCGCGGCGTAGGCGGCCGCGGCGGAGATGCCGACGGCCACGGCGGCCGCAAGCAAGAGCTTGGATTTCATTCGGTAGTTCCTCCCAAAAGCGGGCTCTGAGGCGCCGCCTTGCCGTCAAGGTAAGGGTGTCCACTCCTCAGTGGAAGGCAGGGGCGCGAAAATGCCTGCGATGAGCGTTTCGGTGACCCCTTCCAGGGTCGGCGGGTCCCATCTGGGGGCGTTGTCCTTATCGACGATGACGGCGCGGACGCCCTCCAGGAAATCGTGCCGCCGCACCACCCGCGCGCCGATGCGGTACTCCATGGCCATGTTGTCGGCGAAGCGCGTCATGGCGCGGCCGAGCTCAAGCTGGCGGAAGGCGACCTTCAGGGTCTGGGGCGACTTGGCGCCGAGGATCGCGAGTTGCTCGCGGGCCCAGTCGGTGTCGGCGGCTTTCAGCGCTTCCACGATGGCCTCCACGCTGTCGCCGGCGAACAGGCGGGAGATCTCATCGATGTGGGCGGCCAATGGCGGGCGCCCGGCGTCGCCCTCGAACTCGGTCAGCACGGTCTCGATGGCGTCGGGATCGGCCACGATCGCCGCCTTCAGCGCCGGGACCTGGGCGCTCTCCACATAGTCGGTGGCGATGCAGGTCAACTCGCAGTCGGCGGCCTTGATCCGCGCCCCGGTGAGCGCCAGCCACAGGCCGATGTGGTCGCTCATCCGCGACAGGTACCAGCCACCGCCGACGTCGGGGAAGAGGCCGATGCCGGTCTCCGGCATGGCGAACGTCGTCCGCTCGGTGGCCACCCGGAACCGGCAGGGCCGCGACAGGCCCACGCCCCCGCCCATGGTGACCCCGTCCATGATCGCGACCAGGGTCTTGGGGTAGTCGTGCAGCAGGGCGTTCAGCCGATACTCGGTGAAGAAGAACTCCCGCGCCTGGATCCCGTCGCCCGCGCCGCTCTCGGCCAGCATCCGGATGTCGCCGCCGGCGCAGAATCCGCGCTCGCCCGAATGGTCGATCAGCACCAGCCGCACCTTCGGGTCGTCGATCCAGGCGACCAGCGCCTCAGTCATCAGCCGGCACATGTTGGTGGTCAGGGCATGCAGCGCCTGCGGCCGGTTCAGCGTGATCCGCCCGACCGCGCCCTCGATGCGGGTGATGACTTCGGGCTCGCTCATCGGCGATCTCCTCTCCCCCCGCGAAGCGGAGAGGGAGAGGCCGGGGAGAGGGCGGTGCGGGCGGCCAAGGTCGCGCCGGAGGTCCCGCCAGGGCCCGCGGCGGGCCCTCGCCTCACCAAAGGAGTCGCCCAGGCGGCCCTCTCCCTGCCCTCTTCCTCTCTCGCTACGCTCGGGGGAGAGGAGAATTGCGTGTTCATTGCCTCAGCAGCTCCCGTGCGGTGATCACGCGCATGATCTCATTGGTCCCTTCGAGGATCTGGTGGACCCGCAGGTCGCGCACGATCCGCTCCAGCGGGAAGTCGCGCAGGTAGCCGTAGCCGCCGTGGAGCTGCAACGCCTGGTTGGCCACCTCGAAGCCCGCGTCGGTCGCGAAGCGCTTGGCCATGGCGCAGTACTGGGTGGCCCTGGGGTCGCGGTGGTCCAGCGCATGGGCCGCACGGCGCACCATCAGGCGCGCGGCGTCGAGCTCGGTGGCCATGTCTGCGAGCCGCCACTGCAGGCCCTGGAAGTCCTTCAGCGGATTGCCGAACTGCCGCCGCGTCTCCAGGTGCGCCTTGGCGGTGTCGAGTGCGAGGCCCGCGCCGCCCAGCGAACAGGAGGCGATGTTGATCCGCCCGCCGTCGAGGCCCGCCATGGCGAAGCGGAACCCCTCGCCTTCCGCCCCGATGCGGTTGGCGACCGGAACGCGGCAGTCGTCGAAATTGACCTGGGCCGTGGGCTGCGACTTCCAGCCCATCTTCTTCTCCTGTGCGCCGAAGGAGAGGCCGGGCGTCCCGTTCTCCACCACCAGGGCCGAGACCCCCTTCGGCCCCGGCCCGCCGGTGCGGACCATGACGACGTAGATGTCCGAGGTCCCGGCGCCGGAAATGAAGGCCTTCGAGCCGTTCAGCACATAGTGGTCGCCGTCCAGGCGCGCCGTGGTCGCGAGCGCCGCGGCGTCCGAGCCGGAACCCGGCTCGGTCAGGCAGTAGGAGGCGATCAGCTCCATGGTGGTCAGGCGCGGCAGGTATCTGTGGCGCAGCTCATCCGAACCGAACCGGTCGATCATCCAGCTCGCCATGTTGTGGATCGAGATGAAGGCCGCGGTGGAGACGTCGCCGTAGGAGAGCTGCTCGAAGACGATCGAGGCGTCCAGGCGGGACAGCGCCGAGCCGCCGACGTCCTCCTGCACATAGAGCCCCGCGAAGCCCAGCTCGGCGGCCTTCTTCAGCACGTCCACCGGGAAGTGGCTCTCCTCGTCCCAGCGGGCGGAATGGGGCGCGAGTTCGGCGGCGGCGAAGGCGCGCGCGGCGTCCTCGATGGCCCGCTGGTCATCGGTGAGGTTGAAATCCATGAGCGCGGAGTCAGCGCGACACGGGCAGGCTGTCAATCGCAGAGGCTTGCGCGCGAGGGCCCGCCGGGTGCAAACGGCGCGTCATGACCAAAGTCCCCCTCGCCGCCTACCCCGCCCTGCGCATGCGCCGCCTGCGGCAGGCCGACTGGATCCGCCGGCTGGTGCGCGAGACGGTGCTGACGCCGGCCGACCTGATCTGGTCGATGGTGGTGCACGAGGGCGAGGGCGAAATTCCCGTGGCCGCCATGCCGGGCGTCAGCCGCCTGTCGGTGAAGGGCTGCGCCGCCGCCGCCAAGCAGGCCAAGGCCCTGGGCATCCCGGCCATCGCGGTCTTCCCGCACATCGACGGGGCCAGGAAGGACGCCGCCGGTTCGCTGGCCCAGGACCCCAACGGCCTGATCGCCAACGCCGTGAAGGCCATGAAGGACGCCGCGCCCGAGGTGGGGATCATGTGCGATGTGGCGCTGGATCCGTTCACCGACCACGGCCACGACGGGCTGATCGAGAAGGGCCGCATCCTCAACGACCCGACCATCGAGGCCCTGGTCGCCCAGGGCCTGATGCAGGCCAGGGCCGGCTGCGACATCCTCGCGCCCAGCGACATGATGGACGGCCGTTGTGGCGCGCTCCGGCAGGCCTTGGAACGCGAGGGCCTGCAGGACGTGATGATCATGTCCTACGCCGCCAAATACGCCTCGGCCTTCTACGGCCCCTACCGCGAGGCGATCGGCTCGGGAAAGCTGGGCACGGGCTCGGTGGAGAACCCCGGCGACAAGAAGACCTACCAGATGGACAACGCCAACCACGCCGAGGCCCTGCGCGAGGTCGCCCTCGACATCGCCGAGGGCGCGGACATGGTGATGGTGAAGCCGGGGATGCCCTACCTCGACATCGTCCGCCAGGTGGTCGACGCCTTCGCCATGCCGACCTTCGCGTTCCAGGTCTCGGGCGAGTACGCCATGCTGATGGCCGCGGCCCAGAACGGCTGGCTGGAGGAAGAGCGCGCGATCATGGAATCCTTGAGCGCCTTCAAGCGCGCGGGCGCGGCGGGCGTGATCACCTATTTCGCGCCGCGGGCGGCGAAGCTGCTGGGGGCTTAGAGGCTCAGGCGATCATCACGGCGGCGCTGTCGCCGCGGCGCGCCAGGATCGCGCCGATCGCCCCGAACAGGGCCGACATGGAGATCGGCTTGTGCATGACGTCGTCGGCCCCGGCGGCGCGGCAATCTGCGTCGATGCTGGCCCCGTCGTCGGCGGTCACCACGATCACCGGCAGGCCGGCCTTGTCGTCGGCGCGGCGGCGGATGTGGCGGATCGCCGTCAGGCCGTCCATCACCGGCATGCGCAGGTCCATCAGGACCAGGTCGAAGTTCTGGGTGTCGATCATGTCCAGGCCGACGCGGCCGTCTTCGGCCTCGACCATGTCGACGCCGCCGGCGTGCAGCATCTCCCTGACGACGCGCCGGTTGACCTCGTTGTCCTCGACGAACAGGACGCGCATTGCGGAAGGGGCTCCCAGGCGGCCGGACGCCGCTTTCGTGCCCGCATGGTGCTCCGCAGGTGTTTAACGAACGCTGATCACGCGGCCGAAATTGTCCGCCGGGCGATGGCGGCCTCGTTGCGCGCGGCGAAGCCGTCGCGCAGTACGCCGGGCAACGCCGGGGCGGCGAAGGGCTTGCGGACGATCTGGGCCGCGCCCGCGCCCAGCAGCCGGCTTTCCTCGTCCTCCCCGATGTCCGGGATCATCACCGCCACCAGCGCCGGCCGCACCCGGGCGGCCAGGTCGCGTAGCGCCGCGAGCCTCGCCTGACGCTCCGCGCCGAGCACGGCCGCGTCGATCAGCACCAGGTCGAACCGCCCGCTCTCGCCCGCTTCCGCGGCGGCCTCGAAGCTGGCCACCGCCTCGGCCGTGCGGGCCTGCGGGGCGAGCGTGGCCTTCAGCACCGCCTGCGTCAGCGGATTGGCGTCGCAGATCAGCAGCCGGCAGTCCTCCAGCGCACGCGGCGTCGCGCGGCGATCCCGCCAGGGGTTCCGCACCGGGACCGCGGCGCGCTCCAGAGGCAGGCGCAGGGTGACCGTCGAGCCGGTCCCCAGAACGCTTTCGATGCCCACCTCGCCGCCCATGGCCTGGGCGAGGCGGCGGCAGATGGCCAGGCCCAGACCGGTGCCCTCGTAGGCGCGGGTCGAGCTGGAATCCACCTGGCGGAAGGACTCGAAGACCTCCTCCAGCTTGTCGCGCGGGATGCCGATGCCGGTGTCCGCGACGCTGAGCACCAGCTCTTCGCCGGCCTCGCCGGCCTCGCCGGGCTCGACGCGGGCGGTCAGGGTGACGCCGCCCGCCTCGGTGAACTTGATGGCGTTGGACATCAGGTTGAACAGGATCTGGCGCAGGCGGCCGGCGTCCTCGACGATGCGGGCCGGCGCTTCGGCCGCCTCCAGGGTGAGCTGCAGCCCCTTCGCCCCGGCCCGCGCCGTCCAGAGCCGGACGGTCTCGTGGCAGAGGGCCGGCAGGTCCAGCTCGATGCGGTTGAGGGTGACGCCGTCGGTCTCGATCTTGGCGATGTCGAGGATGTCGTCGACCAGGGCGCGCATGGTCTCGCCGGCGCCGTGCACCAGGGCGATCTTCTCGCGCAGGGCCGGGTCGACGCCCTGCTGGCTCAACATCACCTGGGTCATGCCCAGGATGCCGTTGAGGGGCGTGCGGATCTCATGGCTGGTGGTCGCCAGGAACTCGGTGCGGGCCTTCAGCGCCTTCTCCAGCGCGAAGTTGGCCTCGCTCAGCCTGCGGTTGGCCGCCCGGACCTCGTTGCGGCTGCGACGGATCCACAGGAAGCTCACCGCCAGCAGCAGGCCGATGACCAGCGAGCCGATCAGCAGGACCGTGGTGATCACGTTGCGCGACTTGGCGAGCTGGATGTCGCGCTGAAGTTGCCCGGCCTTCAACTGGGCGATCCGCGTCGTCTGGTTGGCGAAGTCGAACTGCGCCGACATCAGCGCCGCATTGGTCGAGGCCGCCAGTTCGCGGGCCTCGTCGTCCAGGCGCTTGAACGCCTCCAGGTGGGCCAGCGCCAGCCGTTCGTCGCCGAGCTGGGAATAGGCCTGATAGGCCGTCTCATGGAAGTCGCGGAACGGCATGGTCGTGGTCTTCAGGTCGGCGCCCTGGAACATGCGCGCCAGCAGTTGGGCCGCGGCCTTCGGCTGATGGCGGCGCAGCTCCACCTGGGCTTGCAGGCCCCAGACGAATGGCTGCTCCTCGCGCGCGCCGGCGTCGGCGGCGACGATCCGCTGCTCCTCCGACAGATGGCCTTGAGCGGCGGCAAGGCGGCCCTCGGCGATCTCCGCCGCGGCGAGGTTTGAAAGGATCTGCGCCTCGAGTTGGAGGCTCTTCATCCGGCGCGCGATCTGCAGCGCGCGATCGAACGCAGCCTCCGCCTCCGCGTACCTGTGCTGCGCCCGCAGCGCATCGCCGATGTTGTTGTCGGCCGTGATCAAGAGCGCCAGATCGGCCGGATAGAGGTCCGCCGCCTGGGCGTAGTACTGCAGCACCTTCGGATAGTCGCGGGCGTCCTGGTAGATCGAGCCGATGCGCATCAGCGCCATGGCCTGGCTGCGCGGCTGCTGGGCGCGGCCGAAGACGCCGTAGGCGGCGTGGAAGCCCGCCAACGCCGCCTGCACGTCGCCGTCGGTCCCCTGCAGGTCGGCCTGCGCCATCATCAGGTCGCCGGCCAGCTTGGAATTGGGGACCCGCGCCGCGGCCGTCGCCAGACCCTCGGCGATCACCGGGGCGGCCGCCTTGGGCCGGTTCAGGCGCAGCAGCGCCTCGCCCTCGAGCCATTGGGCGGTGGCGATGCGTTCGGCCTGGGCTGGGCCGGCCTGGCGCCGCGCGAGGTCCAGGGCTTCGAGGGCGCGCTTCAGGGCCGTTTGCGGCTCGGCCATCATGGCGGCCTTGGCCGCGGCGATCCGGCTCGCATAGTCGCCGAGCGGCTGGCCGTCCGGCGCCGCGGCCGGCGCGGCATGCGCCGAAGCTGCGAAGGCTACGAACATCGTTGCGGCCGCCGCCGCCCATCGTCGCGCAGTCATCTGGGTCGCCCCGATCGTTTCGGCCAGACTAGAGTTAACCCCTTAAGCTCGAGCTAAGACCCTGACTGCGCTAGCTTCCTCGCTATCCTAGAAGCGGAGCCGGTAGCGCGCGCCGGCCATGTAGGACTGCGCCTGGACGCCCGCCGGCACGGTCTCGACCCGCCCGAACAGGCCCACGACGCCGCGTCCGTCCGACAGCGGCCGCGAGTAGATCGCCTCGCCCGCGAGCTGGCGCTGGCCGGAGATGTCGAGGCTCTGGGTCACCACGCCGAGTTCGCCGGTGTCGCGGTTTACGACCTGGACCGAGGTCATCTTGAGCCGGCCGCTTTCGACGAACATCGGCTGCGAGACGCTGACCTGGAGGCGGTCGCCCTTCGAGAACAGGTTGCTGCGCGCCACGGCCACTTCGAAGGCCGAGGAGGTCAGCCCGCCCGCGTCCACCGCCAGGGTCTGGCCCCGGTCGGCCTGGCGGGTGTGGCCGAGCGTCCCGGTGGCCATGATCGACAGGTTCGGAGCCAGCACCCAGTTCGCGCCGGCGGTGAAGCCGTCGGTGGTCGAGCCGCCCTGGAAGTCCTGCCGGTTGGTCGACTGGATCCCGAGGATGCCCGAAGCCTCATGCAGATGAGTGTAGGACCCGGTCAGGGTCAGGCGATCGCTCGCGGCGTAGTTCAGGCTGACGAGCTGGACGCCGGCCTGGTAGGTCGCCGCCCCGCTCGCCGCGCCGGTGATTCCCGGCAGGGCCGCCTCGTCGCGGCGATCGCTGCGCGCCATGATCCCGGCCGAGATCTGCAGGCGGTGGGTGAGGTCGTAGTTCCAGCCGGCGTAGCCGCCGCCGGACGCCAGGCCCAGCAGGGGGTTGGCCCCGCCGCGCTCGGCGTCGAAGTCGGCCGCCTGGGTGAAGCCGGACCGCGCCGTGAGCGCCGGCGCGCCGTCGCCATAGCCGAACAGCAGCGAGGCGCGCTCCCCGTCGACGCGGAGGGACGACTGGTAGTCGGGGCCCTCGTCGCGGAACCCCTGGCGCTTCTCGCGCGGAGCGACGGTGAGGGTCATGTCCGCGCCCCACTTGCCGCCGATCGGCGTGCTGACCGTGGAGAAGCCGTCGTAGCCCGACGAGGCCAGGTGGCTCGTCGTCTGCATGCCCGCCCAGCCGTCCATGCGGCTCAGCAGATAGGCCTGGAACTGCTGCTGAGACCCGCCCATGGCGGTCATGGTCTGGCCGACCAGCTTGCTGGACAGCGGAATGGCGAAGTCGCGCTGGGTCAGGCCGATCGGCTCGAAGGCGTAGAAGTAGGCCCCGGAGGCGTCCCATGCCTGGTGGTTGGCCGTCTGGTAGGTCGACAGCACCGCGCTGCTGGTCTGCGACGTCATCTTCCCGTTCTGGACCTGGTACCAGACCAGGTTGTTGAAGTTGAGCGGCGACTGGGAGGCCGCGACGTCCAGCAGGCCGTGGCCGTAGACCGGGTCCACGCCGGGCGCGCCCAGGTCCTTGGCCGACTGCAGGATGATGTTGACGGTCTCGTTCGGGAAATTGACCAGCCAGGGCCAGCGGCTCTGCAGCAGGGCGATCGCGGCGGCCACCTGCGGGGCCGCGAACGAGGTGCCGCTCTGCCGGGTCACGCCGCCGTGGCCGTCGGAGACCATGATCATCTCGCCGGGCGCCACGATGAAGTGGTTCATCAGCCTGTCGCCGGTGCAGATCCCCAGGAGCGGCGTCAGGCAGGCCGTGCCGGGCTGGTTCGAGAAGTTCGAGATCGTCTTGCCGGTGACGTCCACCGAGCCGACCACGATGAAGGCCGGGTTCAGCAGGCTCCAGGCCACGTTGTTGGTCTGCACCACGCCTTCGTTGCCCGCCGCCATGACGAAGACGGTGTTCTTCAGCGTGAGCGTCACCGCCAGGCTGGAGAAGACCCCGTTCCAGCCCTGGTCGAAGGTCGTTCCGGGCACGCCGAGCGACATGTTGACCACATTGGCGCCCTCGGCCTTGAGCATCTGGACGCCCTTGGTGATGTCGGTCCAGTTGGCCGTCCCGGTGGAGTCGAAGGGGTTGTAGGCCACCACCGAGGCGCCGGGCGCGATGCCCATCACGCCCTGGCCGTCGTGCGCGCCGACGATCAGGCTGGCCACCGCCGCGCCATGGCCGTTGGTAAAGTCGGAAATGCCGTTGGCCCTGACGATGCTCTTCTGCAGCGTCGCGTCGCCTAGCACCGTCATGTCCAGCAGGCCGACGGTAGTCCCCTTGCCGGAGCCCTGCTGCAGGCTGAGCGCCGGGGTCCAGTCGATGGTCTTCATCCAGTGATCGACGTGGTCGGTCCCGGAGTAGTTCATCAGGCCGTCGTACCAGTCGAGGAAGAACAGCGCCCGGGCCGTGGGATCGAGCTTGGACAGCGACGTCGGATCGGCCAGGTCGATGCCGTACTTGGCCAGCAGCGGAGTGGCGAAGGCCGTATCGAAGCTGGCGCCCGTCTTGGCCTGGACCGCGGCGCCCCAGAAGTTGCGCGAGGTGTCGATCAGGCCCTTCAACTGGCCGGCCACCGACTGGTAGTCGGCCGGGCCGGCGGTCGCCGGCAGCGCGCCCCAGGCCGCGGAGATCTGGTCCCAGGTCCCGCCGGCGGCGGTCCAGAAATCGCCGACCTTGAGGTAGTCCGGCGCGCCCGTCCCGACCACCGGGTTGGTCGTGCCCCAGAAGGAATTCAGGTCGCCATAGAAGGCGCCCGTGCTCCCCCAGAAGGGCTTCATGTCCCCCCAGAAGGGCCGCAGGTTGCCGTAGAACGGCTTCAGGTTCCCGTAGAACGGCTTGAGGTTGCCGTAGGACGGCGCCACGTCGCCGTAGAACGGCTTGATGTTGCCGTAGAACGGCGTCACCGGGCCGGTCGCCGGCGCGGTCTGGGCCTGGACCGCTGCCGGAAGGGCCAGGAGCGACACCGAGGCGAGCGCGGCCAAACGAAGCCCGTGATTTCGACGCTGGCGGATACGAAGCATGGCGTTCCCCTGGCCGATCCGTTTTCGGCTCCCGGGCAGAAGATGCCTCGATTTCCTTAATTATCGCGAAATAAACACAGTCAATATCCGTTATCTATGATGTATATCGTTCCTAATTTCCGTCAACCATCGCGTTTTACCACGGTATTCTATGTAATAACTCGCGTAACGGGGGAATTTAAGATGACATAGCGCCACATCGTCAGAGAATGATCTCATAACTTCTCAAGTTCTTACCTGCCCACATGATTTTACATCTATATCTTATTATATCCAAGCGACATCAAGGGGCGAAATATCATCCCTCTACTGAGGCGCCGCGGCGCGGAAGCCAGCCCTTCAGGATCGCGTTGACCTTCTCGGGCGCCTCCTGCTGCACCCAGTGGGAGACCTTGGGCAGGCGCTGGATCGTCAGGTCGCGGACGTAGGCGTCGGTCCCGTCGAGGAGCTCGAGGCCGAGGGCGGCGTCCTCCTCGCCCCAGACGATCAGGGTCGTCGTCTCGATCGTCGGCCACGGCCCGCGGAGCTTGCCGCCCAGGCGGAAGGCGGCGCGGTACCAGTTGATCATGCCGGTGATGGCCCCGGGCCGCTGGGCGTCCCTGGCGTAGCGGTCGAGCACGTCCTTCGTGAAGTTCGACTTGTCGACGGCCATGCCGTGGAAGGCGTTGCGGATGGCCCGCGCATCGTGGGCGGTCATGGCCCGCTCCGGCGCGCCGGGAAGCTGGAAGAAGAACATGTACCAGGACTTCCTGAGCTGGGCCCACGACCGGCCCAGGCGCGCGCTCATCACCGCCGGGTGCGGCACATTCATGATCACCAGCCGTTCCAGCGGCCGGACGCGGTTGGCGGCGAAGGTCCAGGCCAGGCCCGCGCCCCAGTCGTGGCCGATCAGGGTGACGGTCTTGGCCCCACTGGCGTCGATCAGGCCGGCCACGTCCTCTATCAGCCGGTCGATCAGATAGGCGGAGACCTCGCGCGGCTTGGGTTCGGTCTCGCCATAGCCGCGCAGGTCCGGCGCCCAGGCGCGGTAGCCCATCTCCGCCAGCAGCGGGAGCTGGTAGCGCCAGGAGAAGCGGCTTTCCGGGAAACCGTGCAGGCAGAGCGCCAGGTGGTCGCCCTCACCAACCTCATCGACGGCGAAGTCGAAGCCGTTGGCGGCGACGCGGCGGGTGGTGATGCTCATGCCGGCGCGCTCGTGAAATAGGCGCTGTCGTGATCATGGCCCGGCAGGCGGATCATGCCGGCGTCTCTCAGGCCGATCTTCCGGAGCACGGCGATGGAGCCGAGGTTGGCCGGGGTGGTGATGGCCACGATGGTTCCCAGGCCGAGCACGTCGCGCCCATAGGCCAGCGACGCGGCCGCGGACTCCGACGCATAGCCGCACCCCCAGAACCGCTCCAGAAAGGCGTAGCCGACGTCGGGGTGCTCGAGGCCCTCGCGCTTGACCAGGCCGCACAGGCCGGCCGGCTCGCCGGTCGCCTTCACGTCGCAGCGCCAGAGGCCGAAGCCGTTGGCGGCGTAGCCGGCCTGGGCGCGCTCGATGTAGCCGCCGGCGCTCTCCAGGTCACGCACCCCGCGGTCGCCGATGTTCTCGCGGAAGCCGCGGCTCATCAGCAGGTCCAGGATGAAGGGCGCGTCGGCGAGCGTGAGCTCGTCCAGGGTGAGCCGCTCGGTCTCGAGGATCACTCAGGGCTTCTCCAGCCGCGCCACCAGGCTGGAGGTGTCCCAGCGGCGGCCGCCCAGGGCCTGGACCTCCTCGTAGAAGCCGTCGACCATGCGGGTCATGTCGAGCGCCGCGCCGTTGCGGCCGGCCTCGTCCAGGACCAGGCCCAGGTCCTTGCGCATCCAGTCGACCGCGAAGCCGAAGTCGAACCGGCCTTCGCTCATGGTCTTCCAGCGATTGTCCATCTGCCAGGACTGGGCCGCGCCCTTGGAGATCGCCTCGTAGACGGCCTGCGGCTCGAGGCCCGCGCGCTTGGCGAAGTGCAAGCCTTCGGCGAGGCCCTCGACCACGCCGGCGATGCAGATCTGGTTGACCATCTTGGTGAGCTGGCCGGCGCCCGGCCCGCCCATCAGCTTCGTCGCCTTGGCGTAGGCGGCGATCACCGGTTCGGACTTGGCGAAGGCCTCCGGCGTCCCGCCGCACATGATGGTGAGCTGGCCGTTCTCGGCGCCCGCCTGGCCGCCCGAGACCGGCGCGTCGACGAAAGCGCGGCCGCCCTTGGCCGCCAGCTCCGCCATGTCGCGGGCCACGACCGCCGAGGTCGTGGTGTGGTCGACGATCACGCCGCCCGCCGCCATGGCCGGCAAGGCCTCGCCCACCACCTGGCGGACGTCGTCGTCGTTGCCGACGCAGAGGATGAAGACCTCCGCGCCCGCCGCGGCCTCGGCCGCCGTCTTGCCGACCCGGCCGCCATGGGCGGCGACCCAGCGGGCCGCCTTCTCGGGACTGCGGTTGAACACCGCCATCTCATGGCCGGCCTCGGCCAGATGCCGCGCCATAGGGAAGCCCATCACGCCGAGACCGGCGAACGCCACTTTCATCTCAAATCCGCTCCTTAACCTCGTGTCCGGTTCCGCGGTTCGGTGGCCGGCGCACCAGCGCGCAACGCCATCTTAAGAAGAGCCTGCGCAAGTGATTCCCTCGTAACAGGCTTACTCGGGGCGGACCATGGCGGTGGGCGGCGAACGGCCGATCATCATCAAGCGTATCAAGAAGGGCGGCGGCGCGGGACACCACGGCGGCGCCTGGAAGGTCGCCTACGCCGACTTCGTGACCGCGATGATGGCGTTCTTCCTCTTGATGTGGCTGATCAACACGACCAGCCCCGAGCAGAAGCGCGGCATCGCCGACTACTTCGCCCCCGCCTCGGTTTCGGAGACCACCTCCGGGGCCGGCGGCATCCTGGCCGGCACGGCGCTCGGCAACGAGGGCACCAAGCAGAACGGCTCGCAGTCCATCGTCCAGGACGCCAGCCCCGATGTGAAGAAGCCGGACGACGGCAAGTCCAAGGAAGCCGCCAAGGGCGCCGACACCGCCGCCGACCAGATCAAGCAGGACCAGGCCAAGCGCGAGGCCGCCGCCTTCGCCTCGGCGGCGCAGTCGCTGCGCCAGGCGCTGCAGGACATGCCGGAACTGGCCGAGCTGTCGAAGCAGATCATCATCGACCAGACGCCCGAAGGCCTGCGCATCCAGCTCGTGGACCAGGAAGGCCGCTCCATGTTCAACCAGGGCACGGCCGTCCCCAACGACCGCGCCAAGCTGCTGCTGCGGGCGATCGCCAAGATCATCAACCAACTGCCCAACAGGATCAGCATCTACGGCCACACCAGCGCCGGCTCCGGCGCCGGCGGCAAGGCCGACAGCGACTGGCCGCTGTCGTTCGCCCGCGCCGACGCTTCGCGTAAGATTCTGCTGGGCGCCGGCGTCGATGGCGACCGTGTCTATCAGGCGAGCGGCAAGGCCACCTCGGACCCGCTCTATCCCGACGACCCGACGCTGCCCGGCAACCGCCGAATCGCCATCGTGCTGCTGCGCGAGGCGCCGGTGTTGCCGCCCGACCGCGGCCCTTAGCCCCAGGCGCATTGCGGTCCTGCAACAGGCCTTGCGCCGCGGCGCGGCATGACGCCTAATCCATGGAAAGGCTTATCGATAAGGCGACCGCAGGTCCGTGACGCAGCATTTCCCGTCCCGACAGCTCAGGTTCTTCCTGACCGCCCCGTCGCCGTGCCCCTACCTGCCCGAGCGCCATGAGCGGAAGGTGTTCGCCCACCTGCCGCTGAGCGACGGCGCCGGCGTCAACGACAGCTTGACCCAGGTGGGTTTCCGCCGCTCGCAGAACATCGCCTACCGCCCGGCCTGCGAGGCCTGCGCGGCCTGTGTCTCGGCGCGGATCCCGGCGGCCGACTACCTGTTCTCCCGCTCGGAGCGAAAGGCGATCGCCCGCAACGAGGACCTGGAGCGCCACCTGGTCGAGGCCGAGGCGACCATGGAGCAGTTCGACCTGCTGCGCCGCTACCTCACCACCCGCCACGCCGACGGCGGCATGGCGGAGATGACCTGGCCCGACTACGTGGCCATGGTCGAGGACACCGCCGTCCGCACCCACATCATCGAATACCGCACCCGGCCCAGGGACTGCGGGCTCCAAAATCGAGGAATGGGCGAGCTGGTCGCCTGCGCCCTGGTGGACGTGATGAGCGACGGCCTGTCGCTGGTCTACAGCTTCTACGACCCGACCCAGAGCCGCCGCTCCCTGGGCTCCTTCGTGATCCTCGACCATGTCATCCAGGCTTGCCTGACCGCCCTGCCCTACGTCTATCTTGGCTACTGGGTGCGCGGCTCGGAGAAGATGGACTACAAGGTCCGCTTCTCGCCGATCGAACTGCTGAAACCAGAGGGCTGGACCCTGGTGGTCGGCGGGGCGGCCAAGGCGGCCAACGGCACGCTCTAGGATTTCCCATGGCCCGCCAGCTTCGGCTGAGCCTTCGCCGGCCCACCGTCCATTCCCGCGATGACTTCGTGCGCGGCGCCTCCAACGGGCCGGCGCTGGACGCCCTCGACGCCTGGCCGCGCTGGCCGGGCGGCGCCCTGGCGCTGGCGGGCCCGCAGGGCGTCGGCAAGACCCACCTGGCACGCGCCTGGGCCGCCTCGACCGGGGCCGTGGTCCTCGACCGCCAGGACCCCGACGTCGCCGCCGCCGCCGGCCGACCCGCCCTGCTGGAGGACGTGGACCAGGGCGCGCCCGACGAGGCCCTGTTCCACCTGATCAACCAGGCCCAGCGGGAAGGGGCGAGCCTGCTGCTGACCGCCCGGACGCCGCCGGCCGCCTGGCCGGCCGCCCTGCCCGACCTGCGCTCGCGGCTGAACGCCATACTGGTGGCGGAGATCGAGGCGCCCGACGACGAGGTGCTGACCGGCGTCCTGCGGAATTTCTTCCGTGAGCGGAACATTCGCCCGAACGACGATGTCTATGCCTACCTGCTGCGGCGCATGGAAAGGTCCATTCCCGGCGCGCAAGAGATCGTGCGGCGCCTCGATGAGACCGACGACGGGCAGATGCGCCCCGTTTCCCGGCTGCTGGCGCGCGAGATCCTGGAAAGCGATATCGAAAATCTTGACCTTTTCGAGGGATGACTTGAACCGGTCACAAGCAGGGCTCAAGTTCTTGCGACCGTCATCTCACCGGAGCGCCGAGGGAATGAGCTACGCCGAGCCGATCGCCACCGCATCGAACGATGCGGGCGCCGCGGCTGCGGCCGGGCGTAGGCCGCTGGCCTGGGACGCGGAACTGGCCGCCTCGCCGGACCGGTTCTTCAACCGCGAGCTCTCCTGGCTGGCCTTCAACCGCCGGGTGCTGGCCGAGAGCAAGAACCCGCGCCATCCCCTGCTGGAGCAGCTTCGCTTCCTGGCGATCAGCGCCAACAACCTCGACGAATTCTACATGGTCCGCGTCGCCGGCCTGCGCGCCCAGGTGCGCGAGGGCGTGCGCGCGCAGAGCCAGGACGGCCTGACCCCCGCCGAACAGCTCGAGCGGGTCAACGCCGAGGCTGCAGACCTGATGGCCGAGCAGCAGGTCCGCTGGCGCCAGCTCTGCGAGGAGCTGGCCGACGAGCGCCTTCGCCTGGTGCAGGCCGGCGACGTCACCAACGCCGAGCTCGACGCCCTGGAAGAACCCTTCGTCTCGCAGATCTTCCCGGTGCTGACGCCCCTGGCCATCGACCCGGCGCACCCCTTCCCGTTCATCCCGAACCTGGCCTTTTCCCTGGTCCTGAAGCTGCGCCGGATGGCCGACAACCGGGCGCTCTACGCCCTGGTGCCGATCCCCGCCCAGGTGGCGCGGTTCTGGGAGCTGCACGGCCAACACCGCGGCCGCCGCCGCAGCGAGCGCCGCTTCGTGTCGCTGGAGGCGCTGGTCAGCCTGTTCCTCGACCACCTGTTCCCCGGCTGCGAGGTCCAGGCGCAGGGCGTCTTCCGCCTGATCCGCGACTCGGACGTGGAAATCGAGGAAGAGGCCGAAGACCTGGTGCGCGAGTTCGAGCTGGCGCTGAAGCAGCGGCGCCTCGGCAGCGTGGTCCGTGTCGAGATCGACGCTTCCATGCCCGAGGAGTTGCAGGCCTTCATCACCACCAGCCTGCACGCCGAGCCGCAGGACATCATCCTGATCGACGGCCTGCTGGGCCTGGACGAGCTCACCCAGTTGATCCCGGCCGACCACCCGGAACTGAAGTTCAAGCCCTTCGAGCCGCGCTTCCCCGAACGCATCCGCGACCACGGCGGCGACTGCTTCGCGGCCATCCGCGAAAAGGACATACTGGTCCACCACCCGTTCGAGAGCTTCGACGTCGTGGTGCAGTTCCTGCGGCAGGCCGCGCGCGACCCCAACGTGCTCGCCATCAAGCAGACGCTCTACCGCACCAGCCACGACAGCCCGATCGTCGCGGCCCTGATCGAGGCGGCGGAGGCCGGCAAGAACGTCACCGCGGTCGTGGAGATCAAGGCCCGCTTCGACGAGGCGGCGAACCTGAAGTGGGCGCGCGACCTGGAGCGGGCGGGCGTGCACATCGTCTTCGGCTTCGTGGAGTACAAGACCCACGCCAAGCTCTCCACCGTCGTGCGGCGCGAGGGCGACGTGCTGCGCACCTACTGCCACTTCGGCACCGGCAACTACCACCCGATCACCGCGCGCTTCTATACGGACCTGTCGCTGTTCACGACCGACCCGGCGCTGGGCCGCGACAGCGCGCGCCTGTTCAACTTCGTCACCGGCTACGCCCAGCCCGAGGGCCTGGAGAAGCTCTCCTTCTCGCCGATCACCATGAAGCGCGACCTGCTGGCGCTGATCGCGCGGGAGGCCACCCACGCGCTGGAGGGCCGTCCGGCCGGCATCTGGGCCAAGATGAACTCCCTGGTCGACCCGGAGATCATCGACGCCCTCTACGCCGCCAGCCAGGCCGGCGTGGACATCGACCTGGTGATCCGCGGCATCTGCTGCCTGCGCCCCGGCATCCGGGGCCTGTCCGAAAATATCCGCGTGAAGTCCATCGTCGGCCGCTTCCTGGAGCACGGCCGTATCGTCGCCTTCGCCAACGGCGCGCCCCTGCCCTCGTCGGAGGCCCGGGTCTACATTTCGTCGGCCGACTGGATGCCGCGCAACCTCGACCGCCGCGTCGAGGCCCTGACGCCCATCGAGAACCCCACCGTCCATCAGCAGGTGCTGCAGCAGATCATGCTGGCCAACCTGAAGGACGAGGCCCAGAGCTGGTTCCTGGACAATACCGGCCACTACAGCCGCGATCCGTCCTGGGACCATCCGAGCGCCTTTTCCGCGCACGAGTATTTCATGACCAACCCCAGCCTTTCGGGTAGAGGGCAGAAGGTGAAGGACATGCCGCGCGCGATCGATCATGTGGCCTCGCGGGGATAGCAGGCCAGAGTCCCGGCAGGCCGCCGTCATCGACGTCGGTTCGAACTCGGTCCGCCTGGTGATCTACCGGCTGGACGGGCGCGCCATCTGGACCGTCTACAACGAGAAAGCCCTTGCCGGCCTCGGCCGCGACCTGCCGTCCACCGGGCGGCTGTCGCCCGACGGCGTCGAGGTGGCCCTGATCGCCATCCGCCGCTTCCGCGCCCTGCTGGACGGTTGGCGCGCCGAGGACGTCACCGCCGCCGCCACCGCCGCCGTGCGCGAGGCCGCCGACGGCCCGGCGTTCCTCAAGCGGGTGCGCGAGGAGACCGGCCTCAGCGTGCGGGTGCTCACCGGCGACGAGGAGGCCCGTTACGCGGCGCTGGGCGTGCTGGCCGGCCAACCGGACGCACAAGGGGTCGTGGGCGACCTCGGCGGCTCCAGCCTGGAGCTGACCCGCCTGGGCGCCGCAGGCCCGGAGGCCGGCGCGACCCTGCCGCTCGGCCCTTTCGCGCTCGGAGCGCCCCGACCGCTGGACGGCGATCGCACGCGCAAGCTCATCGAAACCGCGCTGGCCCCGCATGCGAGCCGCTTCGCCACCCGCCATTTCCACGCTGTCGGCGGCGCCTGGCGCAACCTGGCGCTCTTCCAGATGGAGCTGGCCGACTATCCCCTGCACGTCGCCCACCAGTACGAGATGAGCCGCGCCGATGCGCTCAGCGTGTCGGGACTGGTGTCACGCCAGTCGCGCGCCTCGTTGGAGCGCATGCAGGGCCTATCCAAGAAGCGGATCGAGACCCTGCCCTATTCCGCCGTCGTGCTGGAGGCGCTGATCGAGAGCCTGGGCGTCGAGCGGATCACGGTCTCCGCCTACGGGGTGCGCGAAGGCCTGCTGCTCGAGGCCATGGCGCCGGAAGTGCGCGGCCGCGACCCGCTGATCGAAGGCTGCGAGGCGCTGACCGCGGCGCGCGGCGTGCCGTCCGAGCTGGGCGGCGCCCTGGAGGCCTGGCTGTCGCCGGCCTTCGAAAAGCTGACCCCGGTGTTCGGCGAGCGGGACGCGGTGCTGCTGGCCGCCGCCAGCCGCCTGGCCGACCTCGGCGCGCGGCTGCACCCCGACCACCGCGCCGACCTCGCCTTCGAGCAGGTCCTGCGCGCCCCGATCGCGGGCATGAACCATCCCGAGCGGGCCTTCCTGGCGAGCGTCGCCTTCTCCCGCTACACCTCGGCCACCACGCCGCCCGAGGCTGAGGCGGTCTCGCGGGTGATCGGCGCCGAGCGCCGCCAGCGGGCCCGGGCGCTCGGCGCGGCGGTGCGGCTCGGCTGCGACCTCTCCGGGCGCAACCCGCGCCTGCTGGAGAAGTCCAGCCTGGCCATCCAGGGCGACCGCCTGACCCTGACCGCCGCCCTCGGCTGGGGCGACATGCTGCTGGGCGAACAGACCGCCAAGCGCGCCCAGACCCTGGCCTCGGCGCTGAAACTGAAACTCGAGCTCGGATAAGCCCATGCAGATCCTGATGACCAAGGCCGCCTTCGGGCGCGTTCGCGAGCGGCTGAGCCAAGTCGCGCCCGACGCCCAGGTGGTCGCCGCCGTCGCCGCCGACGCCTACGAACGGGACGGCGCGCCCATCGCGGTCGAGGACATCGATCCCGAGGTCGTCTGGCTCAGCCTCGACAGCTACGCCTCGGGAACGCTGGGCCCGCTGTTCGGCCGGCTGATGAAGACCGCCGCCCCGCGCTGGACCCAGATCATGGCCGCCGGCATCGACAACCCGATGTTCCGCTCGATCATGGAAAAGGGCGTGCGCATCTCCAAGTCGAGCGCCCAGGCCACGCCCATCGCCGAATATGTCGTCGCCCATGCGCTCAGCCTGCAGGTGCCGATCCGGCAGGCCGCGGCGCTGCAGGCCCGGCGCGAGTGGAAGACGACGCCCTATCGCGAGGTCGCCAGGACCCGCTGGCTGATGGCCGGCTTCGGCAACATCGGCCACGAGATCGCCAAGCGCATCAAGCCGTTCGGCGTTCATCTGACGGTGGTCCGCCGCAACCCCGCCGCCGAGGGCGACCTGGCCGACCGGGTGATCACGCTCAAGGACGTCCAGGCCGAACTGCCCCGGGCCGACGTCGTGGTCCTGGCCTGCGCCCTCAACGACGAGACCCGCGGCATGTGCGACGACGCCTTCTTCCGCGCCATGAAGCCGGGCGCCGTGCTGATCAACATCGGCCGCGGCGGACTGGTGGACGAAGAGGCTTTGAGGGCGGGGTTGGATCGCGACCAGCCCGGCCACGCCGTGCTCGACGTCTTCCAGGCCGAGCCGCTGCCCGCCGAAAGCTGGTTCTGGGATCACCCGAAGGTGCGGGTCACCGCCCACTCCTCCAACTCCGGCGACGGCAACCTCGGCCGTGGCGACGAGCTGTTCCTCGAGAACCTGCGCCGCTACCTGGCCAAGGAGCCGCTGCTCAACGAGGCCAATCCGAGCGAGGTCGGGCTCTGAGAGCCCGCCGCGCCTGACAGGAAAGACGCGCATAGCAAGAGGGCGGCGTCTCGGTTTCCCGAAACACCGCCCTCTGAACCAGATCCGTTGGGGGATCTGAGCCTTCGAGGTGGAGGGACCCTTAAGCTGCACTGGGTCGCCCCAGCTCGACTTGAAGACCGCCTCGGTGTTCCCGAGGATCGAGAGCTTCGGGTCGCCCCTGACTTCCTACCCCCCGGGAGCCTCCTGCCCGCTTCCGGTCCGGTCGCCCGGTCCGCCGCGCCGCAGTCCCTCTCGGCAAGTGGAGAGTTGCGCAGGTGCGGGCCGGCCGCAATGGGCCGGCCGGACGAGGCTGTGAGCGGAGTCCCGCCAACCCGGTGGACGGCCTGTGGAGAAGACTGTCACACGATCCCAAACGCCAGCGAAATCAACGGCGCTGGGCTTATCCTCAGGAACCGGCCGGGGGCGCGGAATTCAGCCCGCGCTGGCGGCCTTCGGCGCGCGGCGGACCTCGACGACCCGCACGCGGGCGCCGTCCAGCACCAGGGCCAGTTCGCCGCGCTTCAGCTTGAGCGCGTCCTCGCCGAACGCCTCGCGCCGCCAGCCCTTGAGCGCCGAGGTCTCGGCCTCGTCGTCATTGGCGATCTGCTCCAGGTCGGAAACCGTGGCGATCAGCTTGGAGGCCACGCCGGCCTCCTCGGCGCGCGCCTTCAGCAGCACCTTCAGCAGCTCGACGACCGCGCCGGCGGCCGGCGACGGCGAGGCGCGATGCCGCTCGACCACCGGGGCGTAGGCCTCCGGGTCCCGCAGCGCCTCGCGCACGGCGGCCAGCAGGTCCGGCCCGAACCGCGAACCCGAGAAGCCCTTCGGCACCGAGCGCAGGCGGTCGAGCTGGTCGGCGTCGGTGGGCGCCTGGGTGGCGACCTCGTCGATCGCCTCGTCCTTGAGGATGCGCCCGCGCGGCTGGTCGCGGCTCTGGGCCGTGCGCTCGCGCCAGGCGGCGACCGCCTTGTAGACGGCCATATATTTGGCCGTGTGCTTGCGCGGGCGCAGGCGCTTCCAGGCGTTCTCCGGCTCCACGTCATAGACCGCCGGGTCGGTGAGGTTGGCCATCTCGTCGGTGACCCAGGCCATACGGCCGTCCTTCTCCAGCCGCTCGCGCAGGATCGGGTAGAGGCTGGCCAGGTGGGTCACGTCGGCGAGCGCATAGGTGAGCTGGTTGTCCGACAGCGGCCGGCGCGCCCAGTCGGTGAAGCGCGAGGACTTGTCGAGCTCGATCTTCAGCATCTGGCGGACCAGGGCGTCATAGGCGATCTGCTCGCCGAAGCCCGCGGCCATGCCCGCCACCTGGGTGTCGAACAGTGGGACCGGCATGGCGTTCAGGTTGTTGAAGATCTCCACGTCCTGGCGCGCGGCGTGGAACACCTTGAGAATCGCCCGGTCGCGAAGGATCTCCAGGAACGGCTCGAGGTCCATGTCCTCGGACAAGGGGTCGATGCAGGCCTCGACGCCATTGGCGCCGGCCGCCTGGATGAGGCACAGCTTCGGCCAGTAGGTGGTCTCGCGCATGAACTCGGTGTCCACCGCGACGAACGGCTGGCCCTTGAGCTTGTCGCAAAACACCGCCAGTTCCGCGGTGGTCGTAATCGGAGTCATCGACTAGCTATAGCCCCGCGAGGCGGCGAGTCTGCAAGCCCGCGTTGCGCAAGTCGCTGATTTCTGTTCAAGGCGTGTCATGTCCGAGCGGCCCAACGGCCTCACCTATGCGCAGGCCGGTGTCGATATCGACGCCGGGAACGCGCTTGTCGAGCGTATCAAGCCCCTGGCCAAGTCCACGCGGCGGGCGGGCGCGGAGGCGTCGCTGGGCGGGTTCGGGGCGCTCTTCGACCTGAAGGCCGCGGGCTATGACGACCCGCTCCTGGTCACCACCACCGACGGGGTGGGCACCAAGCTCAAGGTCGCCATCGAGACCGGCATCCACGACACGGTCGGCATCGACCTCGTGGGCATGTGCGTCAACGACCTGCTGGCCCAGGGCGCCGAGCCGCTGATGTTCCTCGACTACTACGCGACCGGGAAGCTGGACGTCGACGCGGCGGCGGCGGTCGTCGCCGGCATCGCCGAGGGCTGCCGCCAGGCCAATTGCGCCCTGGTGGGCGGCGAAACGGCCGAGATGCCGGGCATGTACGCCGAGGGCGACTACGACATGGCGGGCTTCTGCGTCGGCGCCGTCGACCGCGACAAGGTGCTGCCGCGCCTGGACGCCCAAAAGCCCGGCGACATCCTGATCGGCCTGGGCTCATCGGGCCCGCACTCCAACGGCTATTCCCTCGTCCGCCGCATCGTCGAGCGGTCGGGCCTGGCCTGGGACGCGCCCGCCCCGTTCGAGGACGGCAAGACCCTGGCGCAGGCCCTGCTGGCGCCCACCCGCATCTACGTGAAGACCGTCCTGCCTCACCTGAAGAAGGGCCGCGTCGAGGGCCTGGCGCATATCACCGGCGGTGGCCTGATCGAGAACCCGCCGCGGGCCATCGCCGAGGGCCTGGTCGCCCGCTTCGACTGGAACGCCTGGGTCCCGCCGCCGGTGTTCGGCTGGCTGCAGGAGGTGGGCGGGGTTTCCGACCTGGAGTTGCGCCGCACCTTCAACTGCGGCGTCGGCCTGATGCTGATCGTCGACCCCCACGACCTGCCCGACGTGCTGGAGGGCCTGGTCCGCGATGGCGAGGACGCCTTCGTGATCGGCGAACTGGCCCGGGCTTAGGCCGTGGCTTCCTAAGTCGGAACGCACCGGGCCATCGCCTGGTGGGTCCTGGAGCGCCCGACAAGCGGACGCGGGCGATATGGTGCTGGGTTGGTGATGAGTGTCCGTCGCATGTCCCAGTCGGCCGCTTGCCCCCTCACCCCCGCTCTTCGGCGGGCGGTCCCCCTCCCGCCGCTACGCGCGGGAGGCAGAACACGGCGAGAACATATGGGTTGCGGCTGGCCGCGCCGGCGACGCGTGGCGCAATCAGCGCCAGATCACTTTCCGTCTTTGGCGGCTGCGTCTTGGAGCCGGGCGCCGCGAAGGATGCCTGCCATCGCGTAGTTCCCCTCATGGCAGGCGTATTCGTAGATCTGCCCCTTGGCAGGCTTGAAGGAATACTCGCCCGACCAGGCTTGCGTATAGTGCACCGGATCCTCGACCTTGAACTGATAGAGCAGTTCGTTCTTGGCGATCCGCGTGAACCGTTCCGTCACCGTGCCTTGCGATGAAACGGGCGTCACGGTCCGCCCCTCCTGGACGGGGTTCACGTTCTTTGTCTCGGTGACCAGCGTGTCGCCTTCCCACCAGGCCACCGTATCGCCCAGCCAGGGCCTGATCACGGCCGGCTGGTGAGACACGCGAGCCTTTTCAGCGGAGCTAAATATCGGGGCGACCCGGACATCGTGGTTCATTTCCAGGTCGATCACGAAATAGCCGGGCGTGACGAAGAAGCTGTAGTTGTTGTTGTACAGCGCGTTGAGCATGATCGGCCCGCCGGCGTCGCTCTGCGCGATCAGGCAACGCTCGCGGAGCGGGAGATCCTCCGGATCCGTGTAGGCGCCTTTGCCAGAGCGATACTCGACCCCGTCGCGGATGGTGAGGGCGAGGCTCTTCTGCCGATCTCGGAAGGGCATCTTCCCATCGGCGGGACTGGTGATGAATGAAGACCGCGCTTCGCCACGAACGCGCATCAGCCCGTCGCCGGAATCGATCCAGAACGAATTGTATCCGGCCGTGCTGTTCTCATCGTGGAAGGCGCCCTCGCTGAGATCCGAGTTGCCGTTCGCCGCTTCGCGCCGCGCGATCGTCGCCTTCGCCACCGCGTCCGCCCGTTCCTTCGGGACGACAAGCTGAGAATAGGTTGCAGGTCGCTCAAGCTGGGTGACGGTCGCGTTCGTCCAGACCCCGTCGAAATTGCGCGCCAATGCGGCGGGTGCGGCGGCCTGCGGCTGTGACGCTTGGCCCTGGGGTTGGGCGAAGGCCGGGCCGGCGAGGAGCACGGCCAGCATTACGGCCGCAGATATCGTGCCTGTCTTCATCACCTCGTCCTCCTCGGCCTTCGCTCTCTGTCAGCAATCTGCGGAGCCTGAGGCGAAGTTACTCTCCGCCAAGCCGCGATGGATAGCCACGGCATGAGATTTGGCCGGCTCGGGGATCGCCCCGGTCATTCGCCTGGTTCCATCAGCTGGAGCGGCCCGATGCGTCCCGCGCCCGATGCACCTCTACCCCAACCGCAGCACCACGATGATCGCGGCGAACAGGACGTAGAAGGCGGCCATGGCGGTGAGGAACACGCGGCTGATGAAGCCGAGGCGGAAGGCCGCGAACATCGCCGTTACGGCCAGGACCGTCACCGCGGCGGCCACCAGCAGCGAACGGTCCAGGATCCAGGGCGTGAAGAACAGGCCGAAGGCCGTCGGCACGGTCGCCTGGATCATCATCGCGCCGGAGATATTGGCCAGCGCCAGCCGGTGCTTGCCCTGCCGCACCCAGATGACCGCGTTCAGCGTCTCCGGCAGCTCGGTGGCGATAGGGCTGAGCAGCAGGGCCAGGAGCTGCGGCTTGACGCCGAGGACGGGACCCAGGGCGCCCAGTTGCAGCACGAAGAGCCGGCTGGCGGCGAAGATCACGCCCAGCGCCAGCAGCGTCTGCAGCACCGCCATCGAGGTCTTGGGCTCGGCGGCGCGCGGCGTCAGCTTCAGAGGTTCGAGCTCGACAGCCTCGACGTCGGCGTCGCCGCGCATCTCCTTCCAGAAATAGGCGGCGTAGGCCGCCAGGAAGAGGACGCCCAGCCAGGGCTTCAGGGCCAAGGCCACGAGCCCCAGTGCGATCTTGGCGGCGAAGATCGCCAGGAACCAACCCTGGTCGCGGCTGAGGTTCCGGAAGTCGCCGCGGATCGCCGCGGTCTTCGGAAGCCGCATGCGGCAGCAGATCAGCACCAGGCCCACGGTGGCGTAGGCGATGGTCGACAGCACCAGGGGCCCGCCCAGGGCCGCGCCGATCCCGATCTGCTTCTCGGCGGCGGTCGCGCCGAACACCACGGCCACGAAGGTGACGACGCTTTCCGGCAGGGCGGTGCCGAAGGCCGCCAGGATCGAACCGGTCGCCTGCTCGCCCACGGCGAACCGGTGGCCCACCCACTCGACCCCGTTCACGAAGAACTCGCAGGCAAGATAGATCACCGCCGCCGAACCGAGCAGGAGGATGACCGGCAAAATCAAAGGGTTCATCAAAACTTTTCAAGGGGCGGGCGCACGAGCCAAGGGATCGGCGACCTCGCCCACCCCAGGTGCGAACGCCGAACCCATTGGTCTCGCCAAGTCGGACTGACCGCTGCGCCACAGCCCTCGCCCAAGACTGGGTTCGGGCCAATTGTGTTGACGCGAGCGCCTCTGCTACGCGAGGCCGGCTACTCCCCAAAGAGTGCTCGGGTCTTACGGAGGCCCCACGCCGCGGTCAACGCGGGACCTTCGATTTCGCGAAAATCGTGGGGTTCTTGACCTGCGATTAGTCAAGCTTGGCGCAAAAGACGCCCATGTCTCTGGTCGTCCGAACCCCCTTGACCCCGCGCCCGCGCGCCATCGGCGCGGCGGAGTTCGCCTCGATGATCCGCGGGCACGAACGGTTCATCTCGCTGCAGGTCGGCGTCGGGCGCGAGATTCCGCGCTATGTGGTCGCCCAGGGGATGCGCTGCGAGCGCCGCCGCCTGATGGACATCGACTTCACCGGCTCCGACCTCAGCGGCGGCAGCTTCGCCGGATCCGACCTGACGCGGGCCGTCTTCTACTGCGCGACCCTGCTCCGCTGCGACTTCCGCAACGCGATCCTGCGCTGGGCGGACCTGCGCGGCGTGAGCCTGGCCGGCGCTCAGCTCGGCGGCGCGGTCCTGGACGAGGCCGATTTGCGCGCGGCCGTGCTGGTCGCCGGCGACGGGGCGCACGGCATAGGCGCGATCGGCGAAACCGCAGGCCTGCGCGGCTCGAGCCTCGACCGCGCCCAGATGGACGACCTGGTCGCCCTGGGCGTGGATTTCACCAACTGCTCGTTGCGCGGCGCGAAGCTGCGCAACGCGAACCTGCGCGACGCCAACCTCACCGACGCCAACCTCGCGGGCGCGGACCTGCACGGCGCGCGCCTGGAAGGCGCAACGCTGCGGAGCGCCATCCTCACCGGCGTGGACATCTCCGGCCTGAACCTGCCGCCGGACAGGCTGGAGGGCTGCGTCCTCGATGCGACGCCATCGGCCTTCGGCGCCGCCGCGGAGATCCGCGAGATCCTCGACGCCGCAGAGCTGTGGATCGAGACCGCAGGCGCCCGCGGCGCGCGCGGCCACCTGGACGGCCTGGACATCCGCGTCGTGGCGGGCGCCTTCAGCGGTCGCATCCTGGGCGGGCTTTCGGCGCCCGGGGTGAACGGGGTCTCCGTCGATTTCTCCCGCAGCCAGCTTCAGGGCGCCGTCTTCGACGGCGCGGACCTGCGGCACGCCAACTTCAAGGGCGCCGACCTGCGCGGCGCGTCCTTCGTCGGCGCGAAGCTGGCGCACGCCCAGTTGCAGGGCGCCGACACCGGACCGCTGGAGCTGCCCGGCGGGCGGATGCTGCCTACGCGGTTCGAGGACGCCAGCCTCGACGGGACCGGCATCGCGCCACTGACCTTGACCGAGACGGTCCCTCCGCCGCGCGTCAGCGCAGACCGGCGTTGATCGCGTCCAAGGCCTTGGAGCCGGGAACCAGTTGCGCGCCATCCAGCGCGTTCAGCGGGGTGTCCACCGTCTCCAGGGCGTCGTGCAGGTCGCCGGCCTCCGGGTCGATGTAGAGCAGGCCGGTGACCACCTGGCCCCTCGCCTGCCGGGCCTGCAGGTAGCCCAGGGCCTGGGCGCGGTTGTTCGGGTTGTAGAGCTCGGCCAGCTTGTGCAGCGAGAGCACGCTGCCGTCGTGCTGGGCCACCTTCACCGTCGTTCCGGGGGCGTAGTCGACCTTGATCTCCGCCCGGGCGGGAATCATGTCCAGCCGGTTCACCGCCTCGTTGTGCTCGCGCACATAGTCGAAGCTCTTGGTGGACCCGGCGTGGTTGTTGAACTGCACGCACGGCGAAATGCAGTCGATGAAGGCCGCGCCCTTGTGCGCCAGCCCGGCCTTGATCAGCGGCACGAGCTGGTCCTTGTCCCCGGAGAACGAGCGCCCGACGAAGGTGGCGCCGAGTTGCAGGGCCAGGCCCACCAGGTCGATGCCGGCGTCGTGGTTGACCACGCCGCGCTTGGACTTCGAGCCCTTGTCGGAGGTAGCCGAGAACTGGCCCTTGGTCAGGCCGTAGACCCCGTTGTTCTCGACGATGTAGAGCATGTTCACCCCGCGCCGGATGGCGTGGGCGAACTGGCCGAGCCCGATCGAGGCTGAATCGCCGTCGCCCGAGACCCCGAGATAGATCAGGTCCTTGTTGGCCAGGTTGGCGCCGGTCAGCACCGAAGGCATGCGGCCGTGCACGGTGTTGAAGCCGTGGCTCGCGCCCATGAAGTAGTCCGGCGTCTTCGACGAGCAGCCGATGCCGCTCAGCTTGGCGATACGGTGCGGCTCCATGCTGAGCTCGAAACAGGCGCGGATGATCGCCGCGCTGATCGAATCGTGGCCGCAGCCGGCGCACAGCGTGGAGACCGAGCCCTCATAGTCGCGGCGGGTGAAGCCCAGGGCGTTCTCCGCCAGTTTCGGGTGATGTAGCTGGGGCTTGAGGATGTAGGTCATTCGGCCGCCTCGATCTGGCCCAGGGCCAGCACGCCGCCGATCTGGCCGGCGATGAACCGCGCGGTGATCGGCGTCCCGTCGTAGTGCAGCACCGGCGCGAGCTTGGCCGGGTCGATCTCGCCCTCGTTCATCAGCAGGGTCCTGAGCTGGCCGTCGCGGTTCTGCTCGACCACGAACACCCGCTCGTGGGCGGCGACGAAATCATAGACCTCGTCGCTGAACGGGAAGCCGCGGACGCGAAGCGCGTCGAGGTGGCGGCCCTGCCCTTCCAGCGCGTCCAGGGCCTCGTGCATGGAGGGCGTCGATGAGCCGAAGTAGATCACCCCGTCGGTGGTCTTGCGCTTGGCGGGGCGCTCCACGGGGGCCGGGATCAGGGCCTTGGCGCTCTCGAACTTGCGCAGCAGGCGCTGCATGTTGTCGACGTAGACCGGGCCCTCCTCGGAATAGCGCGCATAGGGATTGCGCGAGGTGCCGCGGGTGAAATAGCCGCCCTTCGATGGGTGCACGCCGGGATAGGTGCGGTAGGGGATGCCGTCGCCGTCGACGTCCTTGTAGCGGCCGAAATCGGCGCCCGCCTCCAGCATCTCGGCGGTCATCACCTTGCCGCGATCGAGGCGCCTGGCGTCGTCCCAGGCGAAGGGCGCCGTCAGCCACTCGTTCATGCCGATATCGAGGTCGAGCATGACGAAGACCGTGGTCTGCAGCCGGTCGGCCAGGTCGAAGGCCAGGGCCCCCATCTCGAAGCACTCGCCCGGGTCGGCGGGCAGCAGCATCGGATGCTTGGTGTCGCCGTGGCTGGCGTAGGCCGCGCCGATCAGGTCGGCCTGCTGGGTGCGCGTGGGCATGCCGGTGGAAGGCCCCCCGCGCTGGACGTCGAAGATCACCGCCGGGATCTCGGCGAAATAGGAAAGCCCGATGAACTCGGTCATCAGCGAAATGCCGGGTCCCGAGGTGCAGGTGAACGCCCTGGCCCCGTTCCAGCCCGCGCCCACCACGATGCCGATCGAGGCGATCTCGTCCTCGGCCTGGACGATGGCGTAGCGCGCCTTGCCGTCCGGGTCGGTGCGCAGGTCCTCGCAATAGCCGGTGAAGGCCTCCGCCAGCGACGTCGACGGCGTGATCGGATACCAGGCGCAGACGGTGGCCCCGCCATAGACCGCGCCCAGGGCCGAGGCCGCATTGCCCTCGACGAAGATCCGGTCGCCCACCTTGTCGGCCCTGCGCACCTGCAGGCGGATCGGCTCCAGGTGTTCCTTCACATAGGCGACGCCCATGTGCAGGGCCTCGACATTGGCGTCGATCAGCTTCTGGCGGCCGGCGAACTGCTCGGCCAGCAGTTGCTCGATCACCGCCGGGTCGATGCCCAGCAGCGCGGCCAGGGCGCCGACGTAGACGATGTTCTTGAAGAGCTGCCGCTCCCGGGGCAGCTCGTAGCGGTCGTTGCACATGGCCGTCAGCGGCACGCCGATCACGGTCACATCGTCGCGGAACTTGCCGGGCGGCAGGGGTTTGGTGGAGTCGTAGAACAGGAAGCCGCCAGCCTCGATCTCGGCCAGGTCCTTGTCCCAGGTCTGCGGGTTCATGGCGACCATCAGGTCGACGCCCCCGCGGCGGCCCAGGCGCCCGGCTTCGGTCACCCGCACCTCGAACCAGGTGGGCAGGCCCTGGATGTTCGAGGGGAAGATATTGCGCGCCGCCACCGGCACGCCCATCCGCAGGATCGACTTGGCGAACATGCCGTTGGCGCTGGCCGAGCCGGAGCCGTTCACATTGGCGAACTTGACGACGAAGTCGTTGACCGCCGCCGCCCCGGGCTTCGCCGCGCCTGCGGTCACCGCGCCAGTTTTCACCGGGATTGGCATGCCGCCCCCGCGTGGGTCATCTCCAGGGTGAAGCGCTGCATGTCCCAGGCCCCGGTCGGACAGCGTTCGGCGCAGAGCCCGCAGTGCAGGCAGACGTCCTCGTCCTTGACCATCACCCGGCCGGTCTTGAGCGCGCCGGAGACATAGAGGTCCTGGGTCAGGTTCAACGCCGGCGCCTTCAGCCGCAGGCGCAGATCCGCCTCGTCGGTCTCCCGGGTGAAGGTGATGCAGTCGACGGGGCAGATGTCCTCGCAGGCGTCGCACTCGATGCACAGGTTGTCGGCGAAGACGGTCTGGACGTCGCAGTTCAGGCAGCGCTCGGCCTCGCGGTAGCCGGTCTCGCGGTCGAACCCGAGCTCGACCTCCATCTTCACGTTCTTCAGCGCCACGGCCTTCTCGCGCAGCGGCACGCGGTAGCGGCGGTCGTTGGCGATGTCGTTGTCGTAGCTCCACTCGTGGATGCCCATCTTCTGGCTGACCAGCGAGAACTCCGGCGGCGGCCGGTCGGCCACGTCCTGCCCGTGGCAGAACCTGTCGATGGAGATCGCCGCGTCGTGGCCGTGGGCGACGGCCCAGATGATGTTTTTCGGCCCGAAGGCCGCGTCGCCGCCGAAGAAGACGTTGGGGATGCCGCCGCGCAGGGTGATCGGGTCGACCTTGGGCACGTTCCACTCGTCGAACTCCAGGCCCAGGTCGCGCTCGATCCAGGGGAAGGCGTTCTCCTGGCCCACCGCCACCAGCACGTCGTCGCACTCGTAGTGCTCGTCCGGCGCGCCGGAGGGGACCAGGCGGCGGCGACCCCGGTCGTCGTACTGCGCCTCCACCACCTCGAAGGTGACGCCGGTCAGCTTCCCATTGTCGTGGGTGAACGCCTTGGGGACCCGGAAATTGATGATCGGGATGTCCTCGTGGACGGCGTCTTCCTTCTCCCAGGGGCTGGCCTTCATCTCCTCGTAGCCGGAGCGGACGATCACCTTCACGTCCTCGCCGCCCAGGCGGCGCGAGGTTCGGCAGCAGTCCATGGCGGTGTTGCCGCCGCCCAGCACGATCACCCGGCGGCCGATCTTCTCGATGTGGCCGAACGAGACCGAGGACAGCCAGTCGATGCCGATGTGGATGTTGGCGCGGGCCTCTTCCCGCCCAGGAATGTCGAGGTCGCGGCCGCGCGGGGCGCCGGAGCCGATGAAGACCGCGTCATAGCCTTGCCCCAGCAGGGCCTTCAGGCTGTCGATCCGTTCGCCGAGCCTGAGCGTCATGCCGAGGCCGGTGATGTAGCCCACCTCCTCGTCGATCACCTCCTCAGGCAGGCGGAAGCGCGGGATCTGGCTGCGGATCATGCCGCCCGCCTTGGCGTCGCCGTCGAAGATGGTGATCTCGTAGCCGAGGGGCGCCAGGTCGCGGGCCACCGTAAGGGAGGCGGGGCCGGCCCCCACCATGGCCACCCGCTTGCCGTTGGTCGTCGACGCCGGCGCGGGCATGCGGGCGGAGACGTCGTCCTTGTTGTCGGCCGCGACCCTCTTCAGCCGGCAGATGGCGACCGGCTCCTCCTCGACGCGTCCTCGCCGGCAGGCGGGTTCACAGGGGCGGTCGCAGGTCCGCCCCAGGATCCCGGGGAAGACGTTGGACTGCCAGTTGACCATGTAGGCGTCGGAATAGCGCCCATCGGCGATCAGGCGGATGTATTCCGGCACCGGGGTGTGGGCGGGACAGGCGAACTGGCAATCGACAACTTTGTGGAAGTAGTCGGGAGTCCACGCACTGGTACGTTGCAAAGCCTCGTTCCCTTCCCGCGACGCTCTACTCTCGCGGCGGCAAGTCGGACCCAAGGGCGTCAGGCGCGAGGCTTGGGAGGGGCTTAGGCCGTCACAACGCGGCGTTCTTTGATCAGGTTAGGCCCCGTTCGCCGGTCAAGCCAAGCCCATTCCGGAGGGTTGATCGGCGATTTCACGCCCGCCGCGGGCCAAAGCGGCGAAATTCCTGCCCTTCGCGGCGGCTTTCGCGGCCTCAAGCGAACGTGAGCGGGCGCCCAGCTTTTCTGGCGGGCGGCGGCGGATCCTAATGATAAATTAATTCGGCGAACCCCGCGGCCGGCCGGGGTTGGGAGAAGCCTCATGACCACGCCTCACGACGTCGTCCCCACTCACGAGTCGGCGGCCTTCACGCCCGAACCGCGCGAGGACGACCTGGCGGCCCTGACCCTCTTCCAGGAAATCAACGAACGCCGCGCCCGCGTCGAGAACACCGAACTGCTGCAGCACCTGCGCGGGCTCTGAGGCCCGGCGCGCCGCTGTCCTCCCGGTGTCGCGAAGCGAAGACCGGGACCCATAGACTCTAGTTTCTGAACCTGGATCGCGGCGTTGCGGCCGCGCGCCCACTATCGCCCATCGCGCGTATGGGTCCCGGATAGCCGCTGACGCGGCTTCCGGGATGACACTTGAAGGCCCTAGTACCCCTCGGGCAGGTCGTCGTCCTTCATCAACTCGTCCTTGGAGACCTTGGTGTCCTTCACCTTGGCCTTCTCGACGATCAGATCGACCACCTTGTCCTCGAACAGGGGCGCGCGAAGCTGCGCCTGGGCGTTGGCGTTCTGGCGGAACAGATCGAACACCTGCTGGGCCTGCGGGCCATACTTCATGGCCTCGGCGCGCATGGCCTCGCCCAGCTCCTGCTCGGTGACCTGGACGTTGTTGGCGCGGCCGATCTCGGCGAGGATCAGGCCCAGGCGCACGCGGCGCTCGGCGATCTTGCGGTATTCCTCGCGCAGCTTCTTGTCGGACTTCTTGGCGTCCTCCGGCGGCAGGTCGCCGGCTTCCTTGTCCTGCTCCACCTGCTGCCAGATGGCGGCGAACTCGGCCTCGACCATCTTCGGCGGCAGCGGGAAGTCGTGCTTGGTGTCGAGCTGGTCCAGGAGGGCGCGCTTCAGCTTGAAGCGGCTGGCGCCGGCGTATTCCTTCTCCAGGTTGCCCTTCAGGAGTTCGCGCAGCTTCTCCAGGTTCTCGATGCCCAGGCGCTCGGCGAAGGCGTCGTCGGCGGGCGCGTCAACCGGGGCCTTCACGCCCTTCACCTTGACCTCGAAGACGGCCTCTTTGCCCTTCAGGTTCTCGGCCTGGTAGGTCTCGGGGAAGGTCACCTTCACCTCGACGTCGTCGCCGGGCTTGGCGCCGACCAGTTGCTCCTCGAAGCCCGGGATGAACTGGCCCGAACCCAGCACCAGTTCGGCGTCTTCGGCCGCGCCGCCGTCGAAGGCCACGCCGTCCAGCTTGCCGAGGAAGTCGATGACGACCATGTCGCCGTCCTTGGCCTTCACGGTCTTGCCGGTCTTGGCCTCGTAGGTGCGGTTCTGCTTGGCGAGCTCGGCCACCGCATCGTCGACCTCCTTGGCCGTGGGCTCGTAGACCGGGCGTTTCAGCGACAGCGTGGTCACGTCTACCGGCTCGAAGTCGGGCATCACGTCGACCGCGATCTCATAGGCCAGGTCGGCCTTGCCCTCGATCACCGCCTCCATGTCGCCTTCCGGCTTCAGGTCCGGGTCGCCGGCGGGGCGCAGCTTGTTCTCGTCGAGGACCTTCTGGGTGGTCTCGTTGAGGGTCTTTTCCACCACCTCGCTCATCAGCGCCTTGCCGTAGAGGCGGCGCACGTGGGCGGTCGGCACCTTGCCGGGGCGGAAGCCCTTGATGTTGAGCGTCGGGGTGATCTCGGCGATGCGCGCGTCGAGGGCGGCGTTCAGGTCGGACACCGGGACGGTGACCCCGAACACTCGGCTCAGGCCTTCACCAGATTTTTCAACGATCTGCATCGACATTCTCGAACTTCCAGCCACCGCGCTCAGGAGCGCCGAACAGCCGCCATAGGGATGAAAACGAACGCCGGGGGCCCCGGCGGAGGGCGGCGGTTATGTCACGCCGGTCCTTCTTCGCCAAGGCTTCGAAGGACATCGCCCTTCACACCGCCTTGAGAACCCGTCCCGCGCAGCGCGGCGCCGGGCAGGATGGTGCGGCTAGAGGGACTCGAACCCCCACGGTTGCCCGACGGTACCTAAAACCGTTGCGTCTACCAATTCCGCCATAGCCGCATCGCCTCGCCCTTAGCCGGGATGGCGCTAAGCGCCAAGCGCCGATCCCGCGGCGGCCGACAGGTGACAGGCGGCCGCGACGCAGGCAGAAGGCGGCCATGGCGAACGGCGTCCTCTTCGTACACAACAATTTCCCAGGCCAGTTCCGCAGCCTTGCCAAGACCCTCGTGGCGCGCGGCGTGACCTGCGCGGCGATCGGCTCGTCCTCCTCCGCGGGCGTCGAGGGGGTGCGGATCGGCCGCTACGCCCTGGACCGGGGCACGACGCCGGACATCTTCCCCTATGCGATTCGCGCCGAGGCCGACCTGATCCGGGGCAGCAACGCCCTGCGCGTCGCGCGGCTGTTCAAGAACGAGGGTTTCGAGCCGCAGGTGATCGTCGGCCACCCCGGCTGGGGCGAGATGATCTTCCTCGACGAGGTCTGGCCGGACGCCAGGCAGGTGATGTTCTCAGAGTTCTTCTACAAGGCGCACGGCCTCGACGTGGGCTTCGATCCGGAGTTCCACGCGCCCACGGAGGCGGCCATGCTGACGGCCCACGCCAAGAACGCGATCCTGGCGCTGTCCTTGACCGGCGCCGATGCGATCGTCGCGCCCACCGAGTTCCAGGCCTCTGCCCTGCCGCCGGTGTTCCAGCCGCTGGTGCGGGTGATCCATGAGGGCGTCGACGTGGACGCGATCCAGCCCGGCCCCGCGGCGCCGTTCGCCCTGCCCGACGGCCGCACGATCGCCCCTGGGACGCCGGTAATCACCTACGCCAACAACTACATGGAGCCGATGCGCGGCCTGCACATCTTCGCCCGCGCCCTGCCCCGGCTCATGGACCAGGTCCCCGACGCCCAGGTGCTGATCTTCGGCAAGGAGGGCGCGCGGCCCTATGGCGGCTCGGCCCCCGACGGCGGCGCGTGGCAGGACCTGATCTTCCGCGACCTGCCGCTGGACGCCTCGCGGCTGCACTTCATGGGCAAGGCCCCGCACGCCCAATTGCTGGCCGCGTTCCGGCTGTCGACGGCGCACGTCTACTACACCTACCCCTTCGTGCTCTCCTGGTCCCTGGTCGAGGCGATGGCCAGCGGCTGCTACGTGATCGGGTCCGACACCGCGCCGCTGCATGACGCCATCAAGGACGGGGTCAACGGCCGCCTGCTGCCGTTCTTCGACCCGCACACCCTGTCCCAGGCGCTGATCGAGGCCTGCCGCTATCCGCAGGGGTTCAACTATCTGCGCACCGCGGCCCGCGCGACGGCGGTGGCCAAGTTCTCCAGCCGCGCCGGCGGCGAGGCCTGGCTCGGCCTGTTGCGCGAACTGGGCGTGGCGATCCCGGACGCCGACCTGGCGCCGGCGGCGGAAACCTAGCCGCAGCGGACCTGGCGGATCACGCCGGTGTCGGCGTCGAACAGGAAGTTGAGCCGGCCCGGATCGGCGTCCTCGGCGGCCGGGCAGGTGGTGCAGGCCACCCGCTGGCGGCTCGGGTCGACCGGCACCGGAATCATGCTGCGGGGCCGGCCCACCAGCCCCTGCATCTGCGAGGCGCCGCAGGCGTCGCGGCCCACGGTCGCGCCAAGCGTCCGAGCCGGCGGAACCGGCGTCGCCAAAGTCGGCGCGGGCGCGGGCTGCGCCGCCGCCGGGGCGGGCGCGGGCCCTGGCGCGGGGGCCGTCCTGGCTATGGGATAGCTGGGCGCGTCGGCACAGGCGGCGAGCAGGACCGCGAGGCCCAATCCCGCCCAGGCCTTCACGCCTGCCGCTCCCAGCCGCGTGCCTGCTGCTTCCAGTAGGAGACCGCGACGCCGGTCGCCTTGACCGCGCTCCATTGGGCGCGGGCCACGGCGAGCTGCGCCTCGTCGCCGCCGTCGAACAGCACCACGCAGCGGGCGTAGCCGCCCAGGTCGCCGGGCTCGGCCCCGTCCACCAGGAACAGGGCGTCGGCCGCGTTGGGATTGTCGAACCCGGTTGTCAGCAGGATCGGCTGCCGCGGCGCCTGCGGCTCGTCGTCCGGTCCGTGCGGCAGGAAGCTCTCGTCGCGATAGCTCCACAGCGCGGCGTCGAGGTGCTGCATGCGCCCGGCCTCGCGCACGCGCACCACCGCCTTCCAGCCCCGCTGCAGGGTCTTCTCCAGGAGTTCCGGCAGGGCCTGCTCCAGGCCCGTCCGCTCCAGATGGTAGAACCAGACCTCTGTCGCCGGCGCGTCAGCCACCTCAGCCCTCGTACTTCTCCGCCACCATGCGGTTCAGCAGGCGCACGCCGTAGCCGGTGGCGCCCTCCGGGCTGGTGGGGATGGTGGACGGCTTCTTCCAGGCGGTCCCGGCGATATCGAGGTGCGCCCACGGCACGCCATTGGTGAAGCGCTGGATGAACATGGCCGCGGTGATCGAGCCGCCGGGCCGCCCGCCGGTGTTCTTCACGTCGGCGATCATCGAGTCGATGTTCTTGTCGTATTGCGCGGGCAGCGGCATGCGCCACAGGGGCTCGCCCTCGGTGTTGGAGGCCGCGATCAGGTTCGCCGCCAGCTCTTCGTTGTTCGAATAGCAGCCGGCCAGGTCGTTCCCGAGCGCGACGATGATCGCCCCGGTCAGGGTCGCCAGGTCGACCATGAACTTCGGCTTGAAGCGGTCCTGGCAGTACCAGATGGCGTCGGCCAGGACGAGGCGGCCCTCGGCGTCGGTGTTGATGATCTCGATCGTCTGGCCGGACATCGAGGTGACAACGTCGCCCGGCCGCTGGGCGTTGCCGTCGGGCATGTTCTCGACCAGGCCCAGGATGCCGATGGCGTTGACCTTCGCCTTGCGGCCGGCCAGCACATGCATCAGGCCCGCGACGGCGCCCGCGCCGCCCATGTCCCACTTCATGTCCTCCATGCCCTCGGGCGGCTTCAGCGAGATGCCGCCGGTGTCGAAGCAGACGCCCTTGCCGACGAAGGCGATGGGCTGGGCGGTTTTGTCCGCCGCGCCGTACCACTTCATGATGGCGAGCTGGCTGTCGCGCACCGAGCCCTGGCCCACGCCCAGCAGCGAGCCCATGCCGAGCTTCATCATCTCGGCCTCGCCCAGCACCTCGACCTCAAGGCCAAGGCTCTCCAGCGCCTTCACGCGCGCGGCGAACTCGGCGGGATAGAGGACGTTCGGCGGCTCGGACACCAGGTCGCGGGTGAAGGCCACGGCGTCGGCCAGGGCGGCGAGCGGGGTGAAGGCGGCCAGGGCCGCGGTTCCGTCGGACGCCGCCACCTCAGCCTTGACCACCGACGGCTTCTTCTCGGCCGGCTCCTTGGTGCGGTACTTGTCGAAGCGGTAGCTGCCGAGGCGAACGCCCAGCGCCGCGCGGGCCGCGAGCTCCGCCGAGGCGTCGGGCAGCTCCAGGCGCAGCGTCGTCAGGCCCGAGGCCTTCACCGCCCCATAGGCCGTGGCCGCGGCATGTTCGACGCCGAGCGCGTCCGCCGCCTCGGCCTTGCCCAGCCCGACCAGAACCAGCCGCGCGGCCTCGACGCCGCTCGGGGCCAGCACGTCGAGGGTCTGGCCCTTCGCGCCGGTGAACCGGCTGGCGGCCGCGGCCTGGCCCAGGACGCCGTCGAGGGCCGCGCCCTCGTACACAAGCCGCGCCAGGGCGGTTTTCGGCGACAGGGCTGCGCCGGCGGCGACGAACTCGATATCCATTCAAGGTCTCTCAGGTGGGGTGTGGCGAAAAAGCTTTGCCGCGCTCCAACCGCCATGTGCGGGCCCTGCCCGGCGGTTGTATGGCGCGGCGACGCATGGTTTAGATCACCTCCGCGGCGGGGGCGCGGCTAAAAACTCCGAGTGAGCCCTATTTCTTACCGATGCGCCTGATCGACCGCTACCTGCTCCGGCAACTGCTCGGCCCGACCCTTCTCGCCACGGCGGCGCTGACGGGGGTGGCCCTGCTGAGCACGAGCCTTTCGACCCTCGACCTGATCGTCAACCAGCATCAAAGCGCGATGGTCTTCCTGAAGCTCACCCTGCTGGCCATGCCGCAGCTCACCAATCTGATCCTGCCGATCGCGATGTTCGTGGCCGCGCTGGTGGCGCTCAACCGGCTGCACACCGAGCAGGAGATCGTCGTCTGTTTCGCCGGCGGCATGAGCCGGTGGCGGGTGATTTCGCCGGCGATCCGCCTGGCGGCCACCGTCACCCTGCTGGCGCTGGTCATGAACCTCTGGGCGCAGCCCCTCGCCTACCGGGCGCTGCGCCAGGTGCTGTTCGACGTGCGCACGGACCTGGCCGCCACATTGGTGCGCGAGGGCGAGTTCACCGAGCCGGCCCCTGGGCTGACCGTCTACGCCCAGAGCGTCGACAACAAGGGCGACATGCACAACCTCTTCATCCACCAGGTGAAGGAGAACGGCGGGGCCACAACCTACATGGCCAACACCGGCCACATCGCCAGGCGCAAGGGCGCCCCGGTGCTGATGCTGGAGAACGGTTCGACCCAGGAATTCTCGGACCGCGGAGTGCTCAATTACCTGACGTTCAACGAATACCCGTTCGAGCTCAGCGAGCTCACCAACCAGGACGAGATGATCCACTACAAGCCGTCGGACCTCTATCTCCACGAGCTGTTCTTCCCCGACCTGCAGCAGGGCTGGGAGCAGCGCAACCGCAAGGCCCTGCTGGCCGAGGGCAACGCCCGGATCGCCACGCCGCTCTACAACATCGCCGCCATGGCGCTGGCCCTGTCGGCGATCATCGGCGGCGGGTTCTCCCGCCTGGGCTACGCGCGGCGCATCGCCATGATGGGCGGCGTCGCCATCCTGGTGCGGATCCTGGGCTTCGTCGCCCAGTCGGCCAGCGAGCGGGACGTGTGGATCAACGCCCTGCAGTACGCCATCCCCCTGAGCGCGACCGCCTTCGGCCTGCGCGCCATCTTCCGGCAGCGGGTGAGCCGCTTCATCGACATCCGCCGCCGGCCTGCGCGCATCGCGCCGGTCCCGGCGTGAGGCGCAGGCCATGAACCGCCTTGAGCGCTACGTGCTGGCGCGCACACTGGTCGGCGCCGCCGGGGCCCTGGTGGTGATCTGCGCCGTGATCCTGCTCGTGCAGTTCGTCGACCTGTCCCGCTCGGTCGGCGAGCGCGCCAACGTCAGCGCGGGCGATATCTTCGGCCTGACCCTGCTCAAGTCGCCCGCGGTGATCCAGATCCTGCTGCCGTTCGCCTTCCTGGGCGGCGGCATCAGCGCCTATGTCGGGCTGAACCGGCGCAGCGAGCTCGTGGCCATGCGCGCCGCCGGCATCTCGGCCTGGCGGTTCATCATGCCCTGGGCCATCGCCGCCTTCATGATCGGCGTCTTCGCGGTGATGGCGGTCAATCCGATGTCCGCCGCGCTCAACGCGCGCTACGAGGCCGACCGGGCCCGGATCATGGCCAACTACCTGGGCGACGTCCCCAAGGACATCTGGCTGCGCCAGGGCGACGAACGGACCCAGATGGTGATCCACGCCAAGTCCCGCGACACGGTGCAGGGCGAGGTGCGGCTGCGCGGCGTCTCGCTGTTCGTCTACCAGAAGAACCGGTTCGGCCAGCCCGAATTCAGCCGCCGCCTGGAAGCCGCCGAGGCGGTGCTGCGCCCCGGATTCTGGCAGCTCAAGGACGTGCGCGAAGCCACCGCCGGCGAAAGCTCGGTGCAGTCCGACAGCCTGTCGATTCGCTCGACCCTGGATTCCGAGGCCGCCGTCGAGCGCTTCGCCTCCCCCGACGCCATCGCCTTCTGGAAGCTGCCCGCGGCGATCAAGCAGACCGAGGATTCGGGCTTTTCGGCCTCCGGCTACCGTCTGCGCTTCCAGCAGCTCCTGTCGACCCCGCTGATGTTCGCCGCCATGGCGGTCCTGGCCGCGGCCTTTTCGCTCAGGCTGGTCAGGCTGGGCGGCCTCGCGGGCCTCGCCGGCGCCGGCGTGGCCCTGGGGTTCGTGGTGTTCTTCTTCAACCAACTCTCCGGCGCGCTGGGGCGCGCCGACATCATTCCGCTTTTCGCCGCGGCCTGGGCCCCCGCGGCCGTCGCGCTGCTGTCTGGCCTCACGCTGCTCTGCTACACGGAAGACGGTTGAATCCTCCGCCTGCCCGGCTATGCAGGCAGGTGAGGCGGGACTTTATGGGGATCGGGAAGGCCAAGATGAGTCCGCGTCGGCGCGCGCTGCCTGCAGCTCGCCCCTGCCTTGCCCCCTGGGCCATGAAGCGCGCGCTGCTCGCCGGGGCCGCGGCGGCGGTGCTGTGGCCGGTCGCCGCCCTCGCCCAGGCCGGGCAGCAGCCGCCCGGCTATGACCAGAGCCCGCTGGGCAAGGAACAGCGCGGCCAGATCCTCAACGACACCAGCCGGACCCCCGAGCGGCCCAAGACCACCGCGCCCACGGTCACCGACGGCCTGAAGACGGGCGAGCTCTACATCGAGGCCGACGAGCTTTCCCGCGACGACAAGAACGGAATCACCACCGCCGAAGGCCATGTCGAGGTCCGCTACGAGGACCGGACGCTGCGCGCCGACAAGCTGGTCTACAAGGAGCCGCCGCCCCCGCCGCAGGGCCAGTCGCGGCCGCCGCACGACAAGGACGCCCCGGCCCAGGGGGTCATCCGCGCCTACGGCCACGTCCAGATCATCCACGACGACGGCGAGGTCGAATACGCCGACCAGATCACCCTCGACGACAAGATGCAGTCCGCCGTGGCCATCGGCTTCTCGGAGACGTTCAAGGACAAGCAGGCCAACCAGCAGATCAAGATCTCGGGCGACACCGCCGTACGCCGCTCGGAGGACCTGCAGGAGCTCAACAAGGCGATCTACACGCCCTGCCCGATCTGCACCGGCAACACGCCCAAGCGGCCGACCTGGTCGGTGAGCGCCGACCGCATCGTGCAGGACAGCGTCCACCACCTGATCTACTACCGCCACGCGAAGATCCACGTCCTGGGCGTGCCGATCATCTACCTGCCGCTGTTTTGGCACGCCGACCCGTCGGCGGAGCGCTCGTCGGGCCTCCTGGCGCCGCGGATCGGCGTCAGCAGCCGCCGCGGCTTCTCCTGGGACCAGCCCTACCTCCTGGTGCTGAGCCCCTCGGCCGACCTGACCATCGCCCCGCAGATCAACTCGAACGTCAATCCGTTCCTGAACCTCCACTTCCGGGAGCGCTTCGCCAACGGCGAACTCGACCTGCGCGCGGGCTATACCTACGAGAAGGACCTGGAGGGCGAAGGCACCAAGTTCGGGGACCTGACCAACCGCAGCTACATCCTGGGCCGCGGCGTCTTCCATCCCGACGACGACTGGACGCTGGGCTTCACGGCCGAACGGGCCTCCGACTCGCTGATCTTCGACAAGTACGACATCGGCAAGGTCTACCTGGCGCGCGGCCCCTATGTGGCCGACGACCGCCGCCTGATCAGCCAGGTCTACGCCATCCGCGAGGACGACACTTCCTACGCCTCGGTGGCGGCTTTCAGCATCCAGGGCCTGCGCCCGGGCGACAACAACCGCACCTTCCCGGTCGTGGCCCCGATCGTCGACACGCGCTTCGACGACCCCAACGACGTGCTGGGCGGGCGCCTGCGCTTCACGGCCAGCGCGGTCTCCCTGACCCGCTCCCAATCGCCGGACAACCCGGCCCTGAACCAGCCAGGTCTCGACAGCGCCCGCATCAGCGGCGGCCTCGACTGGCGGCGGATCTTCACCTCGGACAGCGGCCTGAGGGTCGAGCCGTTCGTGCAGATGCGGCTCGACGGCTACGACGTGCGCAACATCCTGACCGGCGTCACCACCACCAGCACCGCCAACCTCACCGAGGCGCGCGCGGTCGGCGTCGCGGGGGCCGACATCTCCTACCCGCTCTACCGCCGCTGGCACGACGCCACGGTGATCCTGGAGCCGCTGGCGCAGATCGCGGTCTCGCCGCACGCCGACCAGGTGACCATCGGCCACGACCCGACGACCGGAAAGCCGATCTACCTGGACGAGGATTCGATCGCCTTCGAATTCGACGAGACCACCCTCTTCCAGGCCGACAAGTTCCCCGGCTACGACCTCTACGAGGACGGCGTGCGCCTGAATGTCGCGGGTCGCGGCTCGATCCTGTGGGACGACGGGCGCCGCGCCAGCCTGCTGATCGGCCGCAGCTTCCGCGACAGCCCCAACAACGTCTTCGCCCCGGGCTCGGGCCTCACCACGCGCGCGTCGGACTGGGTCATCGCCGGCGACGCCCAGCCGATGAAGGGCCTGTCCTTCTTCGCCCGCACGCGGCTCGACACCGAGACCTTCCAGGTGCACCGCATCGAGGCGGGAGCGAACTTCAACGGCAAGTGGGGCTCGGGCTACATCCGCTACCTGAAGGACGATCAGGGGATCAACGGCACGCCGCTCAAGAACATGGACATGGGCGGCGACCTGAACCTCACCCAGCATTGGGGCCTGAGCGCCTACGGCAACCGCGACCTGATCCAGAACGCCTGGGTGATCCGCGACGTCGGCGTCTTCTACAAGGACGAATGCATCCGCGTGGATGTGTTCTATCGCCACGAAGACGTTATAATCGGGCGGCTGGGCTCCAGCGACCAACTGTCCGTACGCCTAACGCTCGCCACATTGGGCGCACCATTTTATGGCAGGTAGGCTTTGCGGCCGCACGCGGCCGAACGAGGGAACGAACTTATTCATGACGCGCGCGCGTAACGTCACGAGCCGAGGGGCGCGGGGCGCGGTGATCGCAACAGCCATGCTGGCTGTCGCCCTGCCCATCAGCCTCCAGGCCCAACCGCTGCGCGGGGCGGTCGGCGCGCCGCCGCCCGCCACCATGCCGGCGCCTTCGGCCGCCGCGCCGGCCTCGGCCCCGGCGCCCACGCCCGCCGCCTACACCCCGATGCGGCCGATGTCGGAGTCGGTCGCCGCCATCGTCAACGACGAGATCATCTCCACCTACGACCTCGCCCAGCGCATGCGCCTGCTGATCGCCACCACCGGCGTACAGCCGACCCAGGACAACCTGCAGGAATTCCAGCAGCAGGCCCTGCTGTCGCTGGTCGACGAGAGCCTGCAGATCCAGGAGCTGAAGCGCGTCCAGAAGGACCAGAAGGTGTCGATCATCGCCACCGACGACGAGGTCCAGGACGAGCTGAGCAGCATGGCCCAGCAGAACAACATGAAGCCCGACAACTTCATCGCGGTCCTGAAGAGCCAGGGGATCAGCTCGCAGACCCTCTACGACCAGATCCGCGCCCAGATGAGCTGGCAGCGCTGGATACGGGGCCGCTACGGCACGCGCCTGCGGATCGGCGAGGACCAGATCAAAGCCACCCAGGCCCGGCTGATCGCCGCGGCCTCGAAGCCGCAGTACGAGGTCAGCGAGGTGTTCATCGACGCCGGCCGCACCGGCGGCATGGACGCCGCGGTGAAGGGCGCCGCTCAGCTCGTCGCCCAACTGCAGCAGGGCGCGCCCTTCGCGGCCGTGGCCCGCCAGTTCTCCGGCGCCTCGACCGCCGCGTCGGGCGGCGACGCCGGCTGGATCAGCCAGGGCGAGATGCCGCCGGAGGTGGACACGGCGCTCGAGCAGCTCCGGCCCGGCCAGCTCTCGCAGCCGATCCCGGTGAAGGACGGGGTCTACATCGTCTACCTGCGCGACAAGCGAGCCGGCTCCGGCCAGACCCTGGTCAGCCTGAAACAGGCCGCCATCGCCCTGCCGGCCGAGGCCACCGCCGCCGACGTGGCGGCCGCCAAGACCAAGCTGGAAGGCGTCCGCGCCCAGATCAAGGACTGCGCCACGCTCGAGGCCACCGTCGGCAAGACGCCGGGCGTGGTGGCCGGCGACCTGGGCGAAGCCGAGATCGGCGACCTGCTGCCGGAGTTCGCCACGGCCGCCAAGGCCCTGCAGCCCGGCCAGCTCTCGCAGCCGATCCGCACCAAGGTCGGGCTGCACGTGCTGGCGGTCTGCGGCAAGCGCGCCGCCGGCGCCGCCCAGGTGGACCACGACCAGATCGAGAGCCGCCTCACCGGCCAGCAGCTCAGCATGATCTCGCGGCGTTACATGCGCGACCTGCGCAATTCCGCGACCATCGAGACCAGGTGAAACCGGGGCCGCTCGCCCTGAGCCTTGGCGACCCGGCCGGAATCGGACCGGAGATCATCGTCAAGGCCTGGCACGAGCTGCGCCATGGCGGGCCGCCGTTCATGGTGGTCGGCGACTACCAGTCCCTGGCCTCGGCCTCGGGCGGCGGGGGCTCGATCCTGAAACAGGTGATCGCCCCGGCCGAGGCCCTGGCGGTCTTCGCCGACGCCCTGCCGGTGCTCGACCTGCCCCTCAGGAGCCCCGTGGTGGCGGGCCAGCCGTCATCCTCCGCCGCGCCGTCGATCATCCAGTGGATCGAGACCGCCGTGGGCCTGGCGCTCTCCGGCGCCGTGCCCGGCGTGGTCACCGCTCCGATCGCCAAGGGGCCGCTCTACGAGGCCGGGTTCAAATTCCCCGGCCACACCGAGTTCCTGGGCGAACTCACCGCCGCCGAGCGGTTCGACGGCGCGCGCGGGCCGGTGATGATGCTGATCGCCGGCGACCTGCGGGTGGCGCTGGTCACGGTCCACACGCCCCTGGCCAAGGTTTCCTCGTCGCTGAGCGTCGAGGCCATCGTCAATGTCGGGCGGGTCACCGCCGACGCGCTGCGCCGCGACTTCGGCATCGCCCGGCCACGGCTGGCGGTGGCGGGGCTCAACCCCCACGCCGGCGAGGGCGGCGGGATCGGGCGCGAGGAGATCGAGATCGTCGTCCCGGCGATCGACGCCCTGCACGACCTGGGCATCGAGGTTTCCGGCCCCTACCCGGCCGACACCCTGTTCCCGGAGGCCATGCGCGCCAACTATGACGCGGCCATCTGCCTCTATCACGACCAGGCGCTGATCCCGGTGAAGATGCTGGATTTCTGGGGCGGGGTGAACGTCACCCTGGGCCTGCCGATCGTGCGCACCTCGCCCGACCACGGCACGGCCTTCGACATCGCCGGCCGCGGCCTGGCTCGCCCAGACAGCCTGATCGCCGCCATCCGCCTGGCCGACCGGCTGGCCCAGGCGCGGGCCAAAGAGGCGTAGACCGGGTGAGTCTCGACGCCCTCCCGCCGCTGCGCGAGGCCCTGGCGGCGCACGGCCTGATGGCCAAGAAGGCCTTCGGCCAGCACTTCCTGCTGGACCTGAACATCACCCGGAAGATCGCGCGGCTGGCCGAGCTTGCGCCGGGCGCCCGGGTGATCGAGGTCGGCCCCGGCCCCGGCGGCCTGACCCGCGCCCTGCTGGAGACCGGCGCGCGGGTCACCGCCATCGAGAAGGACCAGCGGTTCCGGCCCCTGCTGGAGGACCTCGCGGCCGCCGCCCCGACCGGGGCGCTCACGCTGTCCTTCGCCGACGCGCTCGCGGTCGACGAGGCGGCGCTGATGGCGGGCGAGCCGGGGCACGTGGTCTCCAACCTGCCCTACAACGTCGGCACCGCCCTGCTGATCAAGTGGCTGACCGGGCCGTGGACGCCGGCCTCGATGACCCTGATGTTCCAGAAGGAGGTGGCCCAGCGGATCGCCGCCCCCGTCGACGGCGACGCCTACGGGCGCCTGGCGGTGATCGCCCAGGCGACCTGCGCGGCGCAGACGGTGATGGACGTGCCGGCCCGGGCCTTCACCCCGCCGCCGAAGGTGGAGTCGGCCGTGGTCCGCCTGACGCCCCGCTCGGACCGTCCGGCGCCCGCCCGCCTGGACGCCCTGCAGAAGGTCACCGCCGCGGCCTTTGGCCAGCGCCGCAAGATGCTGCGCGCCAGCCTCAAGGGCCTGGGCGGCGAGGCGCTGATCGCTGCGGCCGGCCTCGATCCGCAGGCCCGCGCCGAGACCGTCGACGTCGACGGCTTCCTGCGGCTGGCGGACGCCTGGCTCGCCGCGCGGGCGACGCAGGCCGCCGGCGCCGTTGCCTAGGGCGGCGTCTGCGGCTCCTATGGCGGCGCTGTTCGCGAAGGAGACCGGATGCTGATCCTGCTGGGCGTGGCCGTCATCGTGGTCGGCTTCGCCATCCGTCTCAATCCGCTGCTGGTGGTGGTGGCCGCGGCGCTCACCAGCGGCTGGTTCGCGGGCCTGTCGCCGCTGCAGGTGATCGCGGCCTTCGGCAAGGCCTTCAACGAGAACCGCTTCGTCAGCGCCGCCTATCTGGTCCTGCCCCTGGTGGGCGTGCTGGAGCGCGCGGGCCTACGCGAGCAGGCGGGCCGGATCATCGGGCGGCTGCGGGGCGTCTCGGCCGGGCGGCTGCTGATCAGCTACATGGTCTTCCGCCAGCTCACGACGGCCGCGGGGTTGCAGCCGATCGCGGGCCACGCCCAGACCATCCGCCCGATCGTCGCCCCCATGGCCGAGGCCGCCGCCGAGGCCCGCGACGGGCCCCCGGCGCCCGCCACCCGCTACGCCATCCGCGCCATGGCCTCGGCCACCGACAATGTCGCGGTGTTCTTCAGCGAGGACATCTTCGTGGCCATGGGCTCGGTCCTGCTGATGGTGGGCTTCCTGACCTCGGCCAGGATCGTGCTCGACCCGATCCACCTGTCGGTCTGGGCGATCCCCTCGGCGCTGGCGGCCTTCGCCATCCACGCCACGCGGCTGGTGCTGTTCGACCGCCGTCTCGCCCGCCCGGCCCCGGCGGCGGCCCCTGAGGCGGTCCAGCCGTGATCAAGCTCGGCGCGGTCTACCTGCTGGCGGGCCTGATGTTCGCGGGCTTCGCGGCGTTCAGCGGCCTCGACCGCGCCAACCCCAAGCGCTGGGGCAACACCGCCTTCTGGACGCTGGTGGCGGTGAGCTTCCTGGCCGGCGACCGGCTGGGCGACCTCGGCAACGGGGTGCTGGTCCTCGGCCTGGCCCTGCTGGCGGGCCTGGGCTTCCTGGGCCGCAGCCGCCCGGCGACCACCTCGCCGGACGAGCGGATGGCGATGGCCGAGCGGTTCGGAAACCGCCTGTTCGTTCCCGCCCTGGTGCTGCCGCTGGCGGTCGCCCTGGGCGTGCTCGCGCTCAAACCCGTCCAGCTCGGCGGCGTGCCGCTGATGGATCCCAAACAGGCGACCCTGATCTCGCTCGCCCTGGCGGTCGTGGCCGCGCTGACGACAGCGCTGGCGTTGCTGCGGCAACCGCCGGCCGCGCCGATCCAGGAGGGCCGCCGGCTGGCCGATACCATCGGCTGGGCCGCCCTGCTGCCGCAGTATCTGGCGGCGCTCGGCGCGGTCTTCGCCCTGGCCGGGGTCGGCAACCAGATCGGCCACCTCGTCACCGCCTACCTGCCGGTCGACACCCGCTTCGCCGCCGTGAGCGTCTATTGCGTCGGCATGGCCGCCTTCACCATGCTGATGGGCAACGCCTTCGCCGCCTTCCCGGTGCTGACCGGCGGGGTGGCCATCCCGATCCTCGTCGGGCATTTCGGGGGCAATCCGGCGGTGATCGCCTCCATCGGCATGCTGTCGGGGTTCTGCGGCACGCTGATGACCCCGCTGGCCGCCAACTTCAACCTGGTGCCGTCGGCCCTGCTGGAGCTTCCCGATCGCTATGCGGTGATCAAGGCCCAGGTCCCGACCGCGCTCCTCATGCTGATCGTCAACACGGTGCTGATGTATGTCCTCGCCTTCCGATAGCCGCCTCACCCCGGACCTCGCCGCCAAGTTCGCCGGCATCGCGCTGGGCCATGTGACCCGCGAGTACCCGAACAAGCTCGACCATGTGCTGGAGGATCCGGCCGATGCGCGCGGGCCCCGCGACCTGCACCCCATCTTCTTCGGCAGCTTCGATTGGCACTCCTGCGTCCACGGCTACTGGCTGCTCGCGACCCTGCTGCGCCGCGAGCCCGGCATCCCGCAGGCCCGCGCCATCCGGGCGCTGTTCGACGACGCCTTCACGGCGGACAAGGTCGCGGGCGAGGTCGCCTATCTCGCCCGGCCCTCGTCGCGCGGGTTCGAGCGGCCCTACGGCTGGGGCTGGCTGCTCAAGCTGCAGGCGGAGCTGATGGCCCATGACGCGCCGTGGGCCGCGACCCACCAGCCGCTGGCCGAGGCCTTCGCGCAGCGCTTCCAGGATTTCCTGCCCAAGGCGTCCTATCCGATCCGCACCGGGGTGCATTCCTCCACCGCCTTCGCCATCGCCCTGGCCCAGGACTACGCGGCGGCCAGGGGCGATGCGGCGCTCTCGGCCCTGTTCACCGACAAGTGCCGCGCCTGGTATCTGGCCGACCGCGACGCCCCGGCCTGGGAGCCCTCGGGCGACGAGTTCCTCTCCGCCACCCTGATGGAGGCCGAGTGCCTGCGCCGCCTGCTGCCGGCGGCCGAGTTCGCGGCCTGGTTCGCGGACTTCCTGCCGCGCGCCGCCCGGCGCCAGCCGGCCAGCCTGTTCACCCCGGCCACGGTCTCCGACCGCAGCGATGGCAAGATCGCCCACCTGGACGGCCTCAACTTCTCGCGCGCCTGGTGCTGGCGCGAACTGGCCGCCGCGCTTCCCGCGGGCGATCCCCTGGCCGCCGTCGCCGAGGCCACGGCGCGCGAACACCTGGCCGCCAGCCTGCCCCACGTCGCCGGTGACTACATGGGCGAGCACTGGCTGGCCTCCTTCGCCCTCCTGGCGCTCACAGCCGGCGAAGTCGTTGGATAGATTACACAATCTTCACATTCGAGATTACATCTTCGTCACAATCGAAAGGAGCGCTTTTTCAGCGAACGGCGTGCTCAGAACGCGGAAATTGTGCGCCGCCCCCCGGCCAAAGCGCCAAAACCGCAGCCGAACCAGCCTACGCTTTCCGGCAGTGAGGGAAGTTCGTTTGCGAGGTCGGCTATGAAGCTCTGCGGTCAAATCTCAGTGGAACTGAGCGTCGGGGACTACATCGAGGCCGCCGATCACCAGAAGCGGCTGGAGGACATCCTCAAGCTGGTGCGCGACGCCTATCCGGAGGCCACCCTGGCGATGCGCGAACGCCGGCAGCGCAAGGCCCTGCCGTTGACCCGGGCCGCGCCGCGGGCCGCGGCCACCGGCGCCCTGAACCGCTACGCCGACGAATAGGGCTTCGGTGCGCCCGAGGGACTCCCTGCTGGAGGCGATCCTCGCCATGAAGGCGCTCGATGCCCGCATCAGCGTCAACGAGATCGTGGCCTTCCTCTATGTCTGCGAGAACGAGGGCCTCAGCGTCCAGGAACTGGCCTTCATCGCGGGCCTCACCCAGTCCACGGCCTCGCGCAGCCTGCGCGCCCTGGGCCGGCCGGGATCGGATTGGGCCCAGGCGCCGGCGCTGGGCCTGGTGGATGCCTTCCTCAATCCCGCCGACGGCCGCAGCCATGTCGTCCACCTGAGCGACGGGGGCCGGGCGCTGCGCGGCCGCCTCGACGAGATGATCCGCCGCGCCGTGACCATCGACTATCAAAGTTGACCGGGGTTTCCAGTTTTCGCCCAGAAAATTCCATGCATAGTTGCGGCAATCTCACGACCGAATACTCGAATGTCACGCTGTTACGTCAGATGAACGCAAGTTAACTGTCGCGGCGGCGATTCCTGTGGTTGGCTCCCCTCACCTGGGGACGCGCGAACCGCTATGGCCTATCCACTTGACCGATTGGACGTGCAGATTCTGGGGGCCCTGCAGGAGAACAACCAGGCCACGGCCCAGGTCCTGGCCGACCGGGTGCCCCTGTCGCCCTCGGCGATCCTGCGCCGCATCCGGCAGTACCGGGACGAAGGGGTCATCTCCGCAGACGTCTCCATCATCGAACCGGCGCAGGTCGGCGAGCGGATCTCCGTCATCATGATGGTCCAGCTTGAGCGCCACTCCCCCGCGGCGGTCAGCGAGTTCCGCTCCCACCTCTGCCGTTCGCCCCAGGTGCAGGTGTGCATGGAAATCTCCGGCGCCTATGACATCTCCTGCATCGCGATCTTCCGCGGCATGGAGGAGTTCAACGCCTTCACCGACGCCAACATCGCCGGTCATCCCGCGGTTCGGCGCTATGAGGCGAGCTTCGTCAAGAAGCGCGTAAAATTCACCACGGCGATCCCGCTATAGGGGGCCAGATCCAGATACATTCAAAGTCGACTACAATCTAATCCGATATGATTACTTTGCTCTTTGTGTCCATTTCGAGACACGTACGCCACATTACCAATGTTACATCGATATCCGCGTTGACGCTTTCCTACAGCACTAAGTAACTCCACCCCAACCGAGGTCTCCACGAGGAGTCCCCGGGACTGAGATTTGTTTGGGGGCTGGCCGGCTCGTCGCGAGCACGGCGGCTGGAGGAGTTGACCTTGAAAATTCAAAACACCCGGGAGCGCCTGCTGGCTTCTTCCATGATCTGCGGCGCGGCCTTCCTCGGCCTGTCCGCGACCCAGGCCTTCGCCGCGGCCGCCGATGCGAACGGGGACGTCGCCGAGATCGTCGTGACCGGCACGCGCATCCCGTCGCCGAACCTGACCTCCATCGCGCCCGTGACCACGGTCGGCAACGCCGACATCAAGGCCCAGGGCGTCACCCGGATCGAAGACATCACCAACTCCCTGCCGCAGGTCTTCGCCGGCCAGGGCTCCTCGATCACCAACGGCGCGACCGGCGCGGCCACCGTCGACCTGCGCGGCCTCGGCCCCAACCGCACCCTGGTGCTGATCGACAACCGCCGCCTGATGGGGGGCGATCCGACCGCGCGCGTCACCGGCTCGGCCGCCGACCTGAACTTCATCCCGGCCGCCCTGGTGGAGCGGGTGGACGTGCTGACCGGCGGCGCCTCGGCGACCTACGGCGCCGACGCCGTGGCCGGCGTCGTCAACTTCATCATGGTCAAGAACTTCGAGGGCGTGCGGATCGACGCCCAGTACTCGGGTTATCAGCACACCAACGACAACGGAATCGGCCAGTCGGCCCTGGCGGCCGCGCGGGCGACCGCCCTGATCCCGTCCCAGTACGCCTCGCCGGCGCATAACATCTGGGAAGGCGAGGGCTCGGAGGTGAGCTTCGTGATCGGCGTCAACGCGCCGGACGGCAAGGGCAACGTCACCGCCTACGCCACCTACCGCCAGAACAACCCGATCCTGGAAGCCGACCGCGACTTCAGCGCCTGCACATTGGCCTCAACGGCGGCCGGCTTCGGCTGCTCCGGCTCCGGCACCGCCTATCCGGCCCGCGTCGGCGGCTTCACGGTCGACCCGACCACCTTCAACACCTTCCGGCCGCGCAACGCGACGACCGACGTGTTCAACTTCGGCCCGGCCAACTTCTTCGTGCGGCCTGACGAGCGCTACAACCTGGGCGCCTTCGCCCACTACGAGATCGCGCCCTGGGCCACGGCGTACATGGACACCATGTTCATGGACGACCTGTCGACGGCCCAGATCGCGGCCGGCGGCATCTTCGCCAGCACCTTCAGCGTCAACTGCGCCAACCCCTTCCTGACCGCCCAGGAAAAAGGCCTGCTGGTCCCGACCGCCGCCACCGGCGGCGGCACCTGCGCCACCAACCCGAACGGCGTCTTCACCGGCACCGTCGCGCGGCGCCTGCTCTCCGCCGAGCAGACCGGTCGCCTCACCCAGTTCCGCCACACCGACTTCCGGATCGTGCTCGGCCTCAAGGGCGACCTGGGCAAGAACTGGAACTACGACGGCTATATGCAATACGGCTCCGTCGCCGTCGCCAACCGCCAGAGCGGCAACTTCGACACCACCCGGATCAACCAGTCGCTGAACGCCATCGCCGGCCCCGGCGGGGCCCCGATCTGCAACCCGGCCGCCAACCCCGACCCGGGCTGCGTGCCGATCAACATCTTCTCCTCGGCGCTGATCTCACCGCAGGCGATCAACTTCCTGTCGATCAACAGCTTCAACAGCGGCAACATCACCGAGCGGGTGGTGAGCCTGGCCTTCACCGGCAAGCTGGCGGACTATGGGATCAAGAGCGCCTGGGCCAGCGAAGGCGTGGGCGTCGCGCTCGGCGCCGAGTACCGCCGCGAGCATCTCGACACCGTCGCCGACTTCCTGGCCAACAACGGCCTGGTGAACGGCAACGGCGGGGCCAATCCGCCGGTCAGCGGCAGCTTCGACGTCTATGAGCTGTTCGGCGAGGCGCGCGTGCCGCTGATCAGCGACATGCCCTTCGCCAAGGACCTGACCCTCGAGCTCGGCTACCGCTTCTCCGACTATTCCTCCATCGGCAACACCAACACCTACAAGGTGGCCGGCGAGTGGGAGGTGGTCGACGGCGTACGCTTCCGGGCGGGCTACAACCGCGCCGTCCGCGCGCCCAACGTGATCGAGCTGTTCGCGCCGCAGAACGTCGTCCTCGACGGCACGGCCGACCCCTGCGCCGGCCTGACCGCGGCGAGCCCCCTGGTCGCCACCTGCGCCAACCTCTTCCACCTGACCACGGCCCAGGTCCTGGCCATCGAGAAGAACCCGGCCAACCAGTACAACGGCCAGACCGGCGGCAACCCGAACCTGAAGCCGGAGATCAGTGACACCTACACTGCCGGCCTCGTGTTCCAGCCGACCTTCGCGCCGGGCCTGTCGGTCTCGCTCGACTACTTCAACATCAAGGTCGACCAGTTCATCACCCGCATCGGGGCGACGCTGGAGCTCAACCAGTGCGTCAACACCGGCAATCCGGTGTTCTGCAACCTGGTGCACCGCGACGCCAACGGCTCGCTGTTCCTCACCAACCAGGGCTTCGTGCAGGACACCACGCTCAACACCGGCTCGCTGAAGACCTCCGGCGTCGACCTGAACGTCAACTACCACACCCAGCTTTCGGCCATCGGCCTGGGCGACAACGGCTCGATCTCGGCCACCATGGTCGGGACCTGGCTCAACGACACAATCACCCAGCCCCTGCCGGGCGGCCCGTCGTACGACTGCAAGGGCCTCTATGGCCCGATCTGCCTGACACCGTCTCCCGAATGGCGCCACAAGGCCCGCGTGACCTGGAACACCCCGTACTCGTACGGCGACTGGTTCAAGAGCCTGAGCCTGTCGGCCCAATGGCGCTACTTCAGCAAGGTGACGCTCGACGCCTACGACGCCAACCCGCAGCTCAACAACCCGGGCAACCAGTTCCCCAACGAGCGAGTGCTGGCGGCCCAGAACTACATCGACCTGACGGCGAACTTCACGGTCCACAACAACCTGAACTTCCGGGTCGGCGTGAACAATGTGTTCGACAAGGACCCGCCGCTGTCCGGCACCAACCTGCCCGCCACGACCGGCAACGGGAACACCTTCCCGCAGGTCTACGACGCGCTCGGCCGGTTCGTGTTCGTCGGCCTCACCGCCGACTTCTAGGCTCAGGCCTATCTCACGAGAGGGGCGGCGGAGCGATCCGCCGCCCTTGCCGTCAGCGCTCGTCGAACAGGCGCCGCAGCACCATCGGCGCCAGGCCCGGCAGGTCCTCGGAGATCAGGCCCGGCCCATGCAGCTCGGCGGCCTCCGCGTGGATCCAGGCTCCGGCGCAGGCGGCCTCGAAGCTGTCCATCCCCTGCGCCACCAGGCCGCCGATGAAGCCGGCCAGGACATCGCCGGAGCCGGCGGTGGCCAGCCATGGCGAGCCGTTGCCGTTCACCGCGCAACGGCCGTCCGGCGCGGCCACCACCGTGTCGGCGCCCTTCAGCAGCACCACCGCCCCGGCCCGCTCGGCCGCGGTGCGCGCAGCGGTGATCCGCTCCGGCGAGGCGGCCAGCAGGCCCGGGAACAGGCGCTCGAACTCCCCAGGATGCGGCGTCAGCACGTCGTCGCGGTCGAGCAGCGAGAACAGCTCCTCCGGATCGTCGCGGAAGACGGTGATGGCGTCGGCGTCGAGGATCAGGGCGGCGCCGGTGCGCGCCAGGGCCAGCACGTTCAGCAGGGTGGGCTCGCCGACGCCGGCCGCCGGCCCGATCACCGCGGCGTCCGCCTCCTTGGCCGCCTGCTCTAGCTCCAGGTCGGTCTCGAAGGGCCGCAGCATCACCGCTTCCAGGTGCGCGGCGTTGATCGGCAGGGCCTCCGGCGGCGACAGCACCGTCACCAGACCGGCCCCGATCCGCAGGCCCGCCCGCGCCGCCAACCGCGCGGCCCCGGTCTGCCAGGCCTCGCCGCTGACCACCACCAGGCGGCCGCGTGCGTGCTTGTGCGAGGCCGCCGAGGGCCAAGGCAGCCGCGGCAGCCACAGCTCCGGGCCGTTCTCCACCGTCTGGCTATCCGTGGCGCCCAGGCCGATATCCGCCACGATGACCTCGCCGCAGCGCCCGTGGCCGGGCTCCAGCAGGTGCGCCGGCTTCTTGGCGTGGAAGGTCACGGTCACCGCCGCGCGCGCCGCGGGCCCGAGCGGCTTTCCGGTGTCGCCCGGCACGCCGCTGGGCACGTCCACCGCCACCACCTGCTCCGGCGCCTCGGCCATCGCCAAGGCCGCCGCCGCCGCCGGGCCCTCCAGGGGCCGCGAGAGCCCCGCGCCGAACAGGGCGTCGATCCACAGGCCGGGCTCCAGGGCCCCGTTCAGCGCCTGGGTCGGGCCGTCCCAGCGGGCGCTGGCGGCCTGGGCGTCCTGGGTGACGGGTTCGCCGAAGCTCCTCACCTCCACCGGCCAGCCGCGGTCCTTGAGCAGGCGCGCCGCCACATAGCCGTCGCCGCCGTTGTTGCCCGGCCCGCAGAGCACCGTCGTCGCCTGCCGGGCGAACCGGGCGCAGACCGCGTCGGCCACCGCGACGCCGGCGCGCTCCATCAAGGTCAGGCCGGGTGTCCCCGCCGCGATCGCCGCGGCGTCGGCCCGCCCCATCTGCTCGACCGTGAGGATCTGACGCAGGTTCAAACGCTTACCGCCCCATCCTAAAGCACGCCCGTGGTCGCTTCGCGGCCCTTCTCCACCAAGGTGAGGGTTGCGCCGTCGGATTCCAATATGGTGATCGACGCATGATCGGGGCGGAAGGCCAGCACCTGGGGCACGCCCAGCAATTGCGAGACCACCGCATTGGTCGCCACATAGTGCGAGAAGACCGCGGTGTTTCCCCGGCCCGCGAGCGACGCGGTGATCTCCCGCCGCCAGGCCTCGTAGTCGAGATCGCCCTCGATTTCCGCCCAGGTCCCGGCGAAGGCCTTGCGCAGCCACGGCCCGCGCTCGTCCGCCGACAGCGCCGCCGGCGTCGGGATCTCCCCCACCCGCGCGTCGACCTCGATCTCCACGCCCAGGGCCTGGGCCGTGGGCTCAGCGGTCTCGCGGCAGCGGCGCAGCGGCGAGCTCACCACCTTGGCGGGCCGTTGGTGCACCGGCAGCGCCATCAGCCAGTCGCGCGCCGCGCGGGCCTGGGCCCGGCCGGTCTCGTCCAGGCCCGGATCGTCGTCGTCCCCGCCCCAGGTGGCGGAGGGCTTGCCGTGGCGGATCAGATAGAGGCGGGCCATGGGCGCTTTCAGTCGGGGATGAAGAGATTGGGCTGACCGTCGGCGCCGGGCGTGGCGCGGCCCGTCCGCCCTACCTGCTCGCCCTGCTCCAGGCCGGCCAGGGTCGCAGGGTCGTTGGGCGTATAGGCGGCGAAGCGGCGGCCCGCCTCGTCGCGGCCGATGACGATGCCCATGAACGGCCCCTCGCGGCGGTGGACGACGGTGTAGGTCTCGATCCTGGCCGGCCCTTGCGGCGCCTCGGTGACAACGGGATGCGGCAGGGCGTCGATCTCAGCCTGCAGCACCTTGGGATCCTGCCGCTCGAACGGCCGCTTCGGCCGCCGCGCCGAATAGACGCCGGTGGACTGCTTGGTCAGGTACCAGCCGTTGGCGGTCACCAGCCCATAGGCCTCGCGCGCCGCGCGCAGCTTGCCGGCCATCACCGCGATGGAGTGCATGGCGTAGTTGTTCCCCGGCCCGCCGGCGTAGGGCAGCCCGCCGGTCACCGTCAGTCCGCGCGGATCGTCCAGCGCCAGCCCCAGCTCCTCGGCGCCGATCTCCACGGCCACCGGGAAGCAGGAGTAGAGGTCGATGAAGCCGATGTCGCCCAGGCCCACGCCGGCCATCTCCAAGGCCCGCTGGCCGGTCAGGCGCATGGCCGGGCTCGAATGGAAGTCCTGCCGGTCCAGGGGATGCCACAGGTCGGCCGCGTCGGCGCAGCCGTGCAGGTAGATCCACTTCTCCTCCGGCACGCCCAGCTCGCGCGCCTTGGCCTCGCTGGCCAGGATCACGCCGGCGGACTGGTCCACCTCCATGATGGCGTTGAGCAGCTTCGGATAGGGGAAGCCCACCATCCGGTTCTTTTCGGAGACGGCGACCAGTTCCTCGGCGGTGCGCGCCGTCTGGAACCAGGCGTCCGGGTTCTGGGCCGCCACCTGCGTGAACGGCGCGAACAGCCGGCCCAGCCGCGCCTGGTGGTCGGCGATCGAGCGGCCGTCGCGCGCCCGGAGCGCGTTCTCGAACAGCGGATAGCAGTTGATCGGCCGTCCCAGCCCATGGCGCGCCTCGTAGGGACTGACGCCGTTGCGGGGGTCGCCGATCCGCTCCGGCGGCGGCAGGTCGGCGTCCTCATGCCAGTCGTCGAAGCCCAGGCCCCGGGTCAGCCGCTTCATCGCCGAGCCCAGGAACTCGCAGCCCACCGCCAGCGCCAGGTCGGTCTCGCCCTTTGCGATCCGCTCGGCGATCACATTGACCAACTGCTGGGGCGTGTTTCCGCCCATGTGCGAATAGACCGCCCAGCGGGGGGCGGCGCCGAATTCCTTGGCAAGGCTGGCGGGCGGGTTGCTGGAATGGGGGATCATGCCGCGGTTCGAACCCGGGGCGTCGATGGTGAAGCCGGCCACCGCCAGGGTGTCGATCGCCGCCAGGCCGGCGGCCCCGACGCCGGCGTCCGCCGCCGCGCGTTCCGCCGCAATCTTCAGCAGGGCGACCGGTGACGGTGAAGCTGCCGCATCGCCCCGATAGGTGAATTGGCCCGCTCCGATCAGAACTGGGGTCCTGCCGTCCATGCTTCGCCTGCCCTCCGACCGCTGCGCCGCGCGATCCTAGGGACCGAAACCGCGCTCTTGAAGGCATTTCGGCGTTGACTGGTTTTCGATCTCGTGGCGCCTGCATTTCGGGCGCCTGCCGGTTTGGCGGGCGTCCGCCCCTCCCCCGCCCGTGAGCGCGCTTGTGAGGGCCCCGCGAGGCATGCTGGGTCGCCCCGACAGTCGGGGGCGGCTGTTCTGAGGACCCATGAAAAAGATCGAAGCCATCATCAAACCGTTCAAGCTCGACGAGGTGAAGGAGGCCCTGCAGGAGCTGGGCGTCCAGGGCATGACGGTGATCGAGGCCAAGGGCTACGGGCGCCAGAAGGGGCAGACCGAGCTCTACCGTGGCGCGGAGTACGTCGTGGACTTCCTGCCCAAGATCAAGATCGAGGTGGTCATCGGCGACGACCAGCTCGGCCGCGTCCTCGAAGCCATCTCCGCCGCCGCCCGCACAGGGCGAATCGGCGACGGCAAGATCTTCGTGTCTGAAATCCTCGACGTCATGCGCATCCGGACGGGAGAAACCGGAGCCGACGCCGTCTAATCCACCCTCATTCGAGATTGCTTCAAGGGGAATATCCACATGGCTGTGACCGCCAAAGACATCCTGGCCCAGATCAAGGAGAAGGACGTCAAATACGTCGACGTGCGCTTCACCGACATCCGCGGAAAGATGCAGCACGTGACCTTCGACATCGACCTGGTCGATGACGACTTCCTGACAGACGGCACCATGTTCGACGGCTCGTCGATCGCCGGCTGGAAGGCCATCAACGAGAGCGACATGAAGCTGCGTCCCGACCTGGACTCGGCGATCATCGACCCGTTCTACCAGCAGACCACCATGGCCATCTTCTGCGACGTGGTGAACCCCGACACCGGCACCCCCTATGAGCGCGACCCGCGCTCCATCGCCAAGGCGGCGCTGAACTTCGTCAAGGCCTCGGGCATCGGCGACACCGTCTTCTTCGGCCCGGAAGCCGAGTTCTTCATCTTCGACGACGTGCGCTGGTCGGTTCAGCCGAACAACACCGGCTACTCCTACGATTCCGTCGAGCTGCCGATCAACACGTCCAAGGAGTACGAAGAGGGCAACATGGGCCACCGCCCGGGCCCCAAGGGCGGCTACTTCCCGGTCAATCCGGTCGACAGCGCCCAGGACCTGCGCGGCGAGATGCTGGCCGTCATGGGCGAGCTCGGCATGAAGCCGGAAAAGCACCACCACGAGGTGGCGCCCGCCCAGCACGAGCTCGGCCTGAAGTTCGACACCATGGTCGTCATGGCCGACCGGCTGCAGCTCTATAAGTACGTCATCCAGAACGTCGCCCACGCCTACGGGAAGACCGCGACCTTCATGGCCAAGCCGATGTTCGCCGACAACGGCTCGGGCATGCACGTGCACCAGTCGATCTGGGGCGGCGGCAAGCCGCTGTTCGCCGGCGACAAGTACGCAGGCCTCAGCCAGATGTGCCTCTGGTACATCGGCGGGATCATCAAGCACGCCAAGGCGATCAACGCCTTCTCGAACTCGACCACCAATTCCTACAAGCGCCTGGTGCCCGGCTACGAAGCCCCGGTGAAGCTGGCCTACTCGGCCCGCAACCGCTCGGCCTCGATCCGCATCCCGCACACCGACAGCCCCAAGGGCAAGCGCCTGGAAGCCCGCTTCCCGGACCCGATGGGCAACCCGTACCTGACCTTCACGGCGCTGCTGATGGCCGGCCTCGACGGCATCATCAACCAGATCGATCCGGGCGGCCCGGCCGACAAGAACCTCTACGACCTGCCGCCCCGCGAGCAGAAGAAGATCCCCGAGGTCTGCGGTTCGCTGAAGGAAGCGCTGGAAAACCTCGACAAGGACCGCGCCTTCCTGAAGGCCGGCGGCGTCATGACCGACGACTTCATCGACAGCTACATCGAGCTGAAGATGGAAGAAGTGATGCGCCTGGCGCTGCACCCGCACCCGGTCGAGTTCGACATGTACTTCAAATGCTGACGGTCCTCCCCGAAAGCTGAACTAAGGCCGCGGGGCGACCCGCGGCCTTTTTTTCAGCCCTTCGGCGCCTTGCACTTGCCCTTCGCCAGGACGCTGATTCCGGCCACATAGGCGCAGGAGGCGTTGCTGTAGGTCTTGCCGTCGCACCCGCAGACCGGGGCATACACCTGCGTGCAGAGTGTCGGCTTCTTGGTGCAGACCCCCTTGGCGTCCTTGGTCCTGCAGGCCCCCGGCTTCATCTTGCAGAAATCGCCCTGGTTACATTGCAGCCCGGCGATGGTGCCGCAGGTTTTTCCCGTGGGAACCCCGGCGCCAGACGCGGCCTCTGCCGTCATCCCGGCGCCCGCCACGCCCATGGCCGCGACGAAAGCGATAAGTCCCAATGGTCTCAGCATGTCTCCACCCCTTGCGTGATCGTAAGGGTTGTGCTTGTAGCGCCAACAACTCCTGCTGAATAGCGACGTTCGCCGACCTCAGCTCTTTTGGCGCTCTTGCCCGGGCGCGGCGCCGCACTGACGCAGCGGCCTCTCTGGCGGTTGAGCTTTGCGCCAAACAGGCCCTACAACGGAACTTCCTTTCCCGTCATGAGGTCGTCACCGTTGAAGCCAGCCCTGTTCGCCTGCGCCGCCGTCCTCGGGCTCGCCGCAACCTCCGCCCTCGCCCAGAGCCCGGCGCCGCAGCCCTACCCGATGCCGCCGAAGACCGAGGCGCCGCAGGACACCCCCTATCCAGGCCTGCTCAGGGTGCAGGTCGACGCCACCGACCTCGACCACCACATCTTCCGCGTCCATGAGACCATCCCGGTCGCCAAGGCCGGGCCGATGACCCTGCTCTATCCGCAGTGGTTGCCCGGCAACCACGGCCCCAGCGGCCCGATGAAGAACATCGGCGGCATCGTCTTCCGCGCGGGCGGCCAGGCGGTCCCCTGGGTGCGCGACCCCGTCGACGTCTTCGCCTTCCACATCGACGTACCCGCCGGCGCGACCAGCATCGACGTCGACTTCGACTTCCTCTCCGCCGTCACCGGCGACGAAGGCCGCATCGTCATGACGCCGGAGATGCTGAGCCTGCAGTGGATCAACCTGGCCATGTACCCGGCCGGCCACTTCGCCCGCCGCATCCAGATCGAGCCCAGCGTCCGCTTCCCCGACGGCTGGACGCCGTTCTCGGCCCTGGAAACCAGCGGTAAGGAGGGCGGGGTCGTCCACTACAAGGCCGTCGACTTCGACACCCTGGCGGATTCCCCGATGATCGCCGGCCGCTATGCGCGCCGCATCGACCTGGACCCCGGCGCCGCCGTGCCCGTGAACCTCGACGTCATCGCCGACCGGCCCGAACTGCTGGAGGCGACGCCCGACCAGATCGAGAAGCACCGGACGCTCGTGCAGCAGGCCTACAAGCTCTACGGCTCACACCACTACAACCACTACGACTTCCTGTTCTCGATTTCCGACCGGATGGGCGGCAGCGGCCTGGAGCACCACCGCTCCAGCGAGGACGGCACCATTCCCGACTACTTCACCGCCTGGGCCAAGAACCCGGCGTCGCGCGACCTGCTGCCGCACGAGTACACCCACTCCTGGAACGGCAAGTTCCGGCGCCCCGCGGACCTCTGGACCCCCAACCTCAACGTGCCGATGCGCGACAGCCTGCTGTGGGTCTACGAGGGCCAGACGCAGTACTGGGGCTTCGTGCTCTCCGGCCGCTCGGGCCTCCTGAGCAAGCAGGAGGCGCTGGACGCGCTCGCCGCCACCGCCGCCACCTACGCCAACCGCGTCGGGCGCGAATGGCGCTCGGTGGAGGACACCACCAACGACCCGATCATCGCCTCGCGCCGGCCGCAGCCCTGGCTCTCCTTCCAGCGCAGCGAGGACTACTATTCGGAGGGCCAGCTCGTCTGGCTCGACGCCGACACCCTGATCCGCGAGAAGTCCGGGGGCAAAAAATCCCTCGACGACTTCGCCAAGGCCTTCTTCGGGGTCGAGGACGGCAACTGGTCGGAGGTCACCTACACCTTCGACGAGGTGGTCGCCGCGCTCAACAAGGTCGAGCCCTACGACTGGGCGAAGTTCCTCAACGACCGGATCAACACCGTCGCGCCGAAGCCGCCGCTCGACGGCCTGGCCCGCGGCGGCTGGAAGCTGGTCTACACCGAGGCGCCCACCGACTACTTCAAGTCGACCGAGGCGCGCCGGCATTCCACGGACCTGACCTATTCCCTCGGCCTGGTGCTCGGCAAGGACGCCGACATCACCCAGGTCCAGTGGGATGGCCCGGCCTTCAAGGCGGGCCTGACCATCGGCGGCAAGCTCCTGGCGGTGAACGGCATCGCCTATGACGCCGACCGGCTGAAGGAGGCGATCACCGAGGGCAAGAAGGGCGGCGGCCCCTTGAGCCTGCTGGTCAAGAACGGCGACCATTACAAGACCGTCGAGGTCGACTACCACGGCGGCCTGCGCTACCCGCGCCTGGAGCGGATCGAGGGAACCCCGGACCTGCTCTCGGCGATCTACGCGCCGAAGAAGTAGGCGGTCGGGGCCGGGTTCAGGACTTGGCCGGCGGCCCGGCGGCCTCCGGCGCAAGGCCCAGTCGCTGGTACTCCGCGGCGAGCCCCGGCCCGATGGCGAGGGCGGCGGCCAGGTCGGCGTCGCCCTCGGCCTTCTGGCCCTTCTTCAGCTCCGCCAGCCCGCGGCCATAGAGCGCCTGGGCCGCGCGCGGCTGGGACTTGATGGCGGCCGTGTACTGGACGATCGCCTCGTCGAGGCGGCCCAGCCGGAGGAGCACTAGGCCGCGGTAGGTCATCACCTCCGAGGTGCGGTCGCGGCGCAGCGCCGCGTCGCAGTCGGCCAGGGCCATTTCGAGCTCCTTGCCCCAGGCGGCTCGGGAATAGCAGCGGGCGCTGAGCGCGCGCGGCAGGTCCTCATCCTTCGGGTGCGCGGCGATCCAGGTGTCGAGCTGGCGGATCGCGCTCTCGTATTGGCCGGCGCGCGCATAGGCCACGCCCGCCGTCGCCACCAGGCTGGAGTCGGCCGGCGCCAGCTTGAACGCCGCCTCGAAGTCCGACTTGGCGCGCGCGAGGTCGCGGCTCGCCAGATAGAGCTCGCCCCGGCGCATCAGCGCCTCCGGATCGTCCGGCTGCCGCTTCAAGGCCTCGTCCAGGTCGGCCATCGCCAGCACCGGTTGCCGCGCCGCCAGGCGAGCCATGGCGCGGGCGCGGTAGTGCCGCCCGTTGTCCGGCTCGAGCTCGATGGCGCGGGTGTCGTCGGCGATGGCGGCCTGGAACTCGCGCCGCGCCGCCTCGGCCGAAGCGCGCCGCGCGAACTCCGCCGCCGTCTTGGGCTGCTCGCCGGGGATGGCAGGCGCCGGCGCCGTGGCGGTGGCCACCGCGCCCGGTGTCACACCGGAGGCGGGTGGGGGCGCGGGCGTCGACCCGCCTTGCGCCAAGCGCTGCGCCGCCTGGTCGAGCCGGAACACCGGGCCGCCGTTGTAGGTGAAATAGACCTTTTTCTGGCTGTTGGAGATCAGGATCCGGTGCGACAGGAAGAAGTCGGCGCCGAGCAGCATGTCGCTGTCCGGCAGCTCGATGTCGGAAATCCGCAGGCGGGTGTTCTTGATCTCCTCGTCGCCGATCGCGAAGCTGGCGAAGGGCGCCAGGAAGCTTTCCAGGCCCTTGCCGTAGATGCCGTAGGTGATCCCGCCGCTGACCACGCCTTCGGAGCCGATCTGGATGCCGGCGCGCGCGGCCGCGTTGCGGCTCATGACCGACAGCGACGAGCCGGAATCGAAGGTCACGCGGATCGTGTGGCCGTCCACCTTCGCGGACGTGACGACCTTCAGCAGGATCCTCGTCGGGTCGATGATCGACACCCGCGACACCGCCAGGCCCTTGGACCAATAGGCCAGATTGGCGTCGTAGCCGCAGCCGGTGGCCTTGAAATAGCGGATGGCCCCGTTGGCGAGGTCGTATTCCACGTCGAACGGGCCCATCAGGTTCTCGCCGATGTTGCCGACGATGCCGTCGCCGCCGATCCGGCCGAGAACCACGAACTGGGTGTTGCGGAAGCCCACGCCGGCAAAGGTGAAGTTGTCGGCCGCCACGGCCTGGATGTCGCGCTTCTGGCCGCCCACGCCCTGGACGGTCATGCCGAACGGCGCGACGCTGCGCTTCATGCCGTACCTGGCGGAGGTGTCCGGCGTGACCCCGCTGAAGAAGGCGCCCGTGTCGACCAGGAACTTGGCGTCCTGACCGTTGATCTGCGCGATCATGGTGGGCCGCAGCCCCTCCATGGTCACCGGAATCTCGGCGAACTTTTCGAACTTGCACTCCGCCTGCGCGGCGGGCGCCGCAGCCACGAGGGCGGCGGCCGCGGCGAGCGCCAGGGCCCGGGTCCTTGCCTTCATATCGACTGCTCCCCCAAAAGGGTCGACCGACCCCGTACATGCGACGCCCGTGGGGCGCTTCGCCGTCTACCCGCCCAGTCTTTCGTCCATCCAGGCGCCGGCGGTCCTGATCGCCCGCCGCGCGGCGCCGAGCTGGCCGCCAAAGGCGTGCCAGACGTGGATCATTTCCGGCCAGACCTCCAGGCGCACCTCGACGCGGGCATGCCCGGCGCGCTCGGCCAGCAGCAGGCTGTCGCCCAGCAGGGTCTCCTCCGAGCCCACCTGGATCAGCATCGGCGCGACGCCGGAAAAATCGCCGAACACCGGCGAGGCCAGGGGGTTTTTCGCATCCGCGCTCCCCAGGTACTCGGCCGCGGCCTCTTCCAGCCGCTCGCGGGTGAGCATCGGATCGTCGGCCGCCTTGGTCTCGTAGGTGGCGTGGGCCTGGGTCAGGTCGGCCCAGGGACTGATCGCGAACAGGCCCGCCGGCTGCGGCAGGCCCTCGTCCTTCAGCTTCAGCGCCAGGGCCAGCGCCAGGCCGCCGCCCGCGGAGTCGCCGGCGACGATCATCCGCTCCGGCCAGACCCCCTCGGCCAGCAGCGCGCGGTAGGCGTCGACCGCATCGTCCACCGCCGCCGGGAACGGGTGTTCCGGCGCCAAGCGGTAGTCCAGCGACACCACGGCCGAACGGGCCGCCTCCGCCAGCCGCGCGACCATCGGCCGGTGGCTGCGCGGGCTGCCGCCCGTATAGCCGCCGCCGTGCAGGTAAAGGATGCGGCGGCCTTCGACCGCGTTGATGGGGACCACCCGCTCGGCCTTGACCCCGCCGATCGCCGCCGGCTCGTGCAGGCAGCCGGGCGGCAGGGAGCCCATCTCCCCGAAGGCGTCCATCGCCGCGCGGCGCTCGGCGCGGGTCGGCAGCGGCTCGCCCGGCGCCGGCTGGCGCGAGGCCAGCAGCGCCCGCACGCCGGCGATTTCCGGGTCCTTCCAGCTCGACATCCGCTCCACCCTTTTTCCTTGGCCTTTTCTTTGGATAGGAGACCGGCGATCTGCGGCTGTCGAGAGGGTTTGCGAGTACGCCGCATTGCCTTCGTGAGCGGCGCGATTCATATCGGGCGGAGCTTTGGAATCGTCCCACCCTCCCCGCACATGTCCCCGCCCGCAAAGTCTTCCGCTCAGCCCCAGGCGTCGCTGTTCGACGACGCGCTGAATCCCGCGCCGGCCTCGCCGCTGGCCGAGAGCCATGAGCCGCGCCCGGCGCCCGCCGCGCCAACGGCAACGGGGGGCTATTCGGCCAAGGACATCGAGGTGCTCGAGGGCCTTGAGCCGGTGCGCAAGCGGCCGGGCATGTACATCGGCGGCACCGACGAGCGGGCCCTGCACCACCTGTTCGCCGAGGTGCTGGACAACGCCATGGACGAGGCCGTGGCCGGCCACGCCAAGGTCATTTCCGTCCGCCTCGACGCCGACGGCCAGCTCACCGTCACCGACGACGGCCGCGGCATCCCCGTCGACCCGCACCCCAAGCATCCCGGCAAGTCGGCGCTGGAGGTCATCATGACCGTCCTGCACTCCGGCGGGAAATTCTCCGGCAAGGCCTACGAGACCTCCGGCGGCCTGCACGGCGTGGGCGTCAGCGTCGTCAACGCCCTTTCGGAGCGGGTCGAGGTCACCGCCTGGAAGGACGGCTTCGAGTGGCGCCAGGCCTTCACCCGCGGCAAGCCGCTGGGGTCCATCGAGAAGCTGGGCCCCACCCGCAAGCATGGCACGGCCATCGCGTTCACCCCCGATCCGGTGATCTTCGGCGAGGGCGTGGCGTTCAAGCCGGCGCGGCTCTACCGCATGGCCCGGTCCAAGGCCTACCTGTTCGGCGGGGTCGAGATCCGTTGGTCCTGCGACCCCAGCCGCATCCACGACCAGACCCCGGCGGAGGCGACCTTCCGCTTCCCCAACGGCCTGGCCGATTTTCTGGCCGAGCGGATCAAGGACATCGAGACGGTCACGCCCGAGCCCTTCGCCGGCCGCTATGAGCGCCCGGGCGAGGCCGGCAAGGTGGAGTGGGCCATCGCCTGGACGCCGGCCGGTTTCGGCGAGGCCGACGGCTTCCTGCAGTCCTACTGCAACACCGTGCCGACGCCCGAGGGCGGCACGCACGAGGCGGGCCTGCGCGCGGCCCTGACCCGCGGCCTGAAGGCCTATGCGGAGCTTACCGGCGAGAAGCGCGGGACGATCCTCACCGCCGATGACGTCATCGCCCAGGCGGGCGCTCTGGTCAGCGTCTTCATCCGCGACCCGGAGTTCCAGGGCCAGACCAAGGAGCGCCTGTCCTCCGCCGAGGCCCAGCGCCTGGTGGAGACCGCGCTTCGCGACCCCTTCGACCACTGGCTGACCGCCCAGCCGAAGGTGGCCTCGGCCCTGCTCGAGTTCGTCATCGAGCGCGCGGAAGAGCGGCTGAAGCGCCGCAAGGACAAGGAGGTGGCCCGCGCCAGCGCCACCCGCAAGCTGCGCCTGCCCGGCAAGCTCGCCGACTGCTCCAACTCGGGGACCGACGACAGCGAGATCTTCCTGGTCGAAGGCGATAGCGCCGGCGGCTCGGCGAAACAGGCGCGCGACCGCAAGACCCAGGCGATCCTGCCCCTGCGCGGCAAGATCCTGAACGTGGCGTCGGCCACCCTCGACAAGCTCGGCCAAAACAAGGAGTTGAGCGATCTTCTTCTGGCCTTGGGCGTCCAGGGCGGATCGAAGTTCAAGGAAGAGGACCTGCGCTACGAGCGCGTGGTGATCATGACCGACGCCGACGTCGACGGCGCCCACATCGCGAGCCTCCTGATCACCTTCTTCTATCGGACCATGCCGCAGATGATCCGGTCGGGCCGGCTCTACCTGGCCCTGCCGCCGCTCTATCGCCTGAGCCACGGGACCAAGATCGTCTACGCCCGCGACGACGCCCACCGCGACGAGCTGCTGGCCGGTGAGTTCAAGGGCAAGAAGCCGGAGATCAGCCGCTTCAAGGGCCTGGGCGAGATGATGCCCGCGCAGTTGAAGGAGACCACCATGGATCCTTCCAGGCGCACGCTCGCTCGCGTCACCCTGCCCCGCGCCGAGGAGCTGGTGGAGGAGCTGGTGGAGAACCTCATGGGCCGCAAGCCCGAGAGCCGGTTCCGCTTCATCCAGGAAAACGCCGAGTTCGCGACGGCCGACCTCGACGTCTAACGGGCTGGCCCCGGCCTTGACCACGTAACTTTTTTGGACCACAAATGCGGTCGAGAAAAGTTACGTGAGGAAACAATGGCCGCGCTGATCCATTCTGACCCCCGCGTCTGCGACCGTCGCTTGCGCCAATATTTCAACTCCACGCGCGAGCAGTGGATCGAGATCGTTAAGTCGGCCGTCGCCGCCCGGGCCGGCTGCACCGAAAATGATGCGAGGTCGGCACCCGGCTATTTGGCTTGGAACGCTGGCACTGTGCGGGCTCGTCAAATCTTCAGGCGCGAGGGCTGGGAAAAGGGCGACCACAACGGCATCGAGACGATTTGGAATAGCGACCTGAAGAAGATGGTCGCTGTGATGAACACCGACGCGGGTACCTGCGACACGACCCGCACGCCCCGCAACCGGACGCTGAAAGGATCTGCCTCCGAGCAGATCGCTGACTTCAACAGCCAAGGCCTTCTCTTCAAGCGCGAGGAAATGGGACCCTTGGATGAAGCGCCCTATTCCCTTTGGTACCTTTGCATCCACGACGATGGCGGCAAGGTTCGGGCCGAATTATCGATGCCGATCGAATATCAAGGCGGCTACGTCACGAAATTCAGCGAGCGGATTTTCATCCTTCGTGACGGCGAGTGGGAAAAGATCATTCTTGAAACGGACGTTGACGCGGATCACCAAGATTTCGAGATCAATGTCCGCCGCAAATAGCCCGTGTTCACGCCGTCTCGACTCACCCTTGCGAGGGAGCGCCGTCAGTTCACCAAGAAGGCGCTCGCTGAAGCCGTTGGGCTGAGCGCCCATACCGTCCTCAGGTACGAGAGCGGCGAAATCGAACCTACAAGCGACGCGGTAGAGCGGTTGGCCGCCACCCTTGAGTTTCCGCGCCAATTCTTCTTCGAACCCGATATCGATCAGCTTCCCGAGGGCGCAGCCAGTTTTCGCAGCATGAGCGCTATCTCGGCGAAGGAGCGCGACGCCGCGCTGGCGGCGGGCACTCTCGCCTACATGTTGTCGGATTGGGTCGATGCCCGTTTTGACCTTCCGAAGGCGGACTTGATCGACCTTGATGGCGATACCCCCGAGGTCGCAGCGCGATCGCTTCGCGAGAAGTGGGGCCTCGGCGAGAAGCCTGTAAGGAATATGATTCAACTACTTGAATCTAAAGGAATACGCATCTTCTCGATGGCGGAAAATACGATGACCGTTGATGCATTTTCTGCGTGGCGAAGCGAACGGGCGTATGTATTTCTGAATACGATGAAATCTGCCGAGCGAAGCCGGTTCGACGCAGCTCATGAACTCGGGCATCTGGTCTTGCACAAGCACGGCGGTCCAAAAGGTCGCGACGCCGAGGATGAAGCAGACCGATTTGCCGCATCATTCCTCATGCCCGCGGCGGATGTTGAGGCCACCCTCCCCAGAGTTCATGGATTAAACCAGATAATTGAAGGTAAGAAGCGGTGGGGCGTTTCAGTGATGGCACTGATCGTCAGACTTCATCGCGTGGGTGCTATTTCGGATTGGCAGTATAGGACGTTCTCAATTCAGGCGACCGAGCGTGGATATCGGAAACAAGAGCCGTTCGGTATGCAGCGTGAATTCTCAGTTGTTTGGCAGAAAGTTCTTACGGCGCTGTGGAGCGAACGAACCACCAAGGACGAGGTGGCGCGCGAGCTGCACATTCCCACGGCGGAGCTAGAGAACCTACTGTTCGGACTGGCGGCGGCTCGAGGGGATCAACTCGAAATGTCCATCAAGCCGCCATTGAGACTCGTCTCCGATTAGGCCGGCGCCTTGCCCCGCGTGAAATCCGCCCGCAATCTCCCGGGCAAAGATTTCAAAGAAAAGCATTTCGGGGGAACGACCATGAGAGCGCCCATCTGGCTGGCGGCGTTAGCCGCCTTGGCCCTGCCTATGGCCGCGCACGCGCAGGACGCCGGCGAGGGTGTCTTCAACAGCCGCTGCAAGGCCTGCCACGAGCCCAACATCGACCGTGCGCCCAGCAAGGCGGCCCTGGCGACCTACCCGGTCGCGACCATCGTCGACGCGCTGACCAACGGCGTCATGAAGCCCATGGCCGCCGGCCTCTCCGACGCCGACAAGCAGGCGGTGGCCGCCTACCTCACCGCCGCGCGGCCCGCCCAGACGGCCGCCGCCGCGCCCGCCGGCCGCGCACCGCCGGCTCCGGTGGGCGTCGACGTGAAGTGCGCGGCCAACCCGCCGATCAGCGCCACCGTCGGCGACTGGACCAGCGTCGGCTTCGATCCCACCTCGCACCGCTACCAGCCGAAGCCCGGCCTCACCGCCGCCGACGTCCCGAAACTGAAGGTGAAGTGGTCGTTCGCCATGAGCGGCGGCTCCATGCCCACCGTCATCGGCGACTGGCTGTTCATCACCAACCGCTCGGGCAAGTTCTATGCCCTGGACGCCGCCACCGGCTGCGTGCGTTGGGTGGTCGAGGGCGCGGTCTCGCGCACCACGCCGATGATCGTGAAGTCCGAGGTCTCGCCCAGCGGCTGGCTGACGGTGATCGGGGAGCGCAACCGCACCGCACGCGCCTTCGACGCGGCGACCGGCAAGGAACTCTGGCGCTCGCCCCAGCTCGACGCCAATCCGGTGGCGGGCATCACCGGCACACCGGTCATCTTTGGCGACCAGGTCTTCGTGCCGACCACCTCCGGCGAGGAAGGCGCGGCGCGCCAGGCCTCCTACGCCTGCTGCAGCTTCCGCGGCTCCCTGGCCGCCCTGGACCTCAGGACCGGCGCGATCCGGTGGCAGACCTCGGTGATCCCCGAGCCGCTGCGCCAAACCCACAAGAACTCCGCCGGGACCATGATGCAGGGCCCGGCCGGCGGGGCGATCTGGTCGGCCCCCAGCGTCGACGCCAAGCGGGGCCTCGTCTATGTGGCCACCGGCGACAGCTACACCGACGTCGACACCAAGGGCGCGGACGCGATCTTCGCCATCGACGTCAGGACCGGGAAGGTCCGCTGGTCCAACCAGGTGACCGAGGCGGACAACTTCATCGTCGGCTGCAACCAGGCGAACAAGCCCGCCAATTGCCCGAGCCCCGACGGCCCGGACTTCGACTTCGGCGCCTCGCCGGTCCTGTTCCACCTTTCCTCCGGCAAGGACATCCTGCTCTCCGGCCAGAAGTCCGGCGTGGCCTTCGGCATGGACCCCGACACCGGCAAGACCCTGTGGAGCCGCCGCGTGGGCTCCGGCTCGTCCCTGGGCGGCATCGAGTGGGGCATGGCGGCGGACGCCAAGCGCCTCTACGTGGCCAACGCCGACACCGTGAACCTGCTGGACGAGGCGCTGCGCAAGGTGGGCCGCGAGGCGGTGGCCGGCGGCCTGCCGCCTGCCAAGCCCGGGCTCTCGGCCCTCGATCCGGCCACCGGCCAGGTGCTGTGGAGCGTGCCGGCCCCGGTGGCGCCCTGCCACTACGCCGGCGACCGCTCCCGCGACCGGGGCGGCGGCGGCTGCATGCGGGCCCAATCCCAGGCCCCCTCGGCCATGCCGGGCGTGGTGTTCTCCGGGACCATGGACGGCTGGTTCCGCGCCTATGACGCGGCCACCGGCAAGGTGGTGTGGGCCGACAGCACTACCGAGCGCACCTATGACACCGTCAACCAGGTGAAGGGCCAGCCCGGCGGCAGCCTGGACGGCCTCGGCGCGGCCATCGCCGGCGGACGGGTCTATGTGATGAGCGGCTTCAACGGCGCGGCCAACACCGGCGGCAACGGAACCAACGTGCTGCTGGCCTACTCGGTCGACGGCAAGTAGCGGCGCCGGCCCGCGAAGCCGGCGCCAATTCCTACTAAAAGTTTAGTTGACGATCCCGCCCGGCCGGGGCGATGACTCCGAAAGTCTTAGGAGTCCCGGCCATGACTGCCTCGCCCCGCGCCCGATCGACCGGCGTGCTGACGCCCCTGGAGCTGCAGATCATGCAGGTCCTGTGGGACGCCGGCCCCTGCACGGTCGCGGCCGTGCAGGAGAAGCTGGGCTCGGACCTGGCCTACACCACCGTCCAGACCATGCTGAACGTGCTGCTGCGCAAGAAGAAGGTGCGCCGCGCCGCCGTGGGCCGCGCCTTCGCCTACCAGGCCGCCGTCAGCCGCGAGCGCGCGGTGGGCACGGCGCTGAAGGACCTGGTCTCGCGCATGTTCGGCGGCTCCGGCGAGGCCCTGCTGATGGCCCTGATCGACGCCGAACAGATCACCCCGGAAGAGATCGCGCGGGCCTCGAAACTCGTGGGCCGGGACGACAAGGCGGAGGACGAGTGATGCAAGACCTGCTCGCAGCCTATCTGCTGAACGCCGCCTGGCAGATCCCCCTGGCCGCGGCCGGCGCGCCGCTGGTCTGCCGCTTCGCCGGCCTGACGCCACGGGCCCGCAACCGGGTCTGGCTGGCCTTCCTGCTGGCCGCCGCCCTCCTGCCCGCCCTTTCCTTCAAGGCCCCGGTCGCCCGGCCGGCCGCGGCTCAGGCGATGGCCGCCGCCGCCGATCTCGCCCCGATCGAGGCCGCCCGATCGCCCAGCCTGCTCTCCGAGGAATGGCAGGCCCTGCGGGAGATGGCCGGCAGCCTGGCGGCCCACGCCGCGCCGGTGCTGATGGGCCTCTTCGCCCTGGCCGCCCTGGTGGTCGCCGCCCGCCTGATCGCCGCAAGCTTCGCCGCGCGCCGGCTGCTGCGTCGCTCGCGCCCGGCCACCTTGGCCGGCGAGGTGACAGCGGCCCTGGAAGCCTTCGCCGCGTCGCACGGCCGGTCGGCTCCGCCGATCCGATGCTCCCGCGACGTCCGCACCCCCGCCGTGGTCGGCGCCTTCCGGCCAGTCATCCTGATCCCCGAACGCCTGGCGGTGGGCCGAGAGGACCTGCGCGCCGCCCTGCTGCATGAGGCCGCCCACGTGGTGCGCCACGACTACGCGATCAACCTGGCCTGCGAGGTCCTGACCCTGCCGGTGAGCTGGCACCCGGCGCTGATCGCCCTGAAGCGCGGCGTCCGGCGCAGCCGCGAACTGGCCTGCGACGCCATGGCCGCCGCGGCCATGGCCTCCGACCAGGCCTACGCCAAATGCCTGCTCTCCCTCGCCCGCGCCCTCGGCGCCAACCCGCCCGCCCGTGACGCCGCCCTGCTGGTCGGCCTCTTCGGCCGCACCGACCTGGAAGACCGCGTCATGCACCTGATGAACCCCTCGCCCGCCGCGCGCGGCCCGCTCCACGCCATCCGCCTGTGCGGCGCGGGCGCCCTGGGCGCGGGCCTCCTGGCCACGGCCCTGGCCCTGCATGTGTCGCCGGCCAGCGCCCAGCAGCCGGTGGTCAGCCGCACCGCCTTGGCCGCCTCCGCCGCCGCGGCCCCTGTGGTCGCCATCGAAGCTGAACCTGCGGAGGCGGCCGCGCCGGCCGCGCCCGCGGCTCCGGCGCAGCCCGCTAAGCCTGCGCCAAACCACCACCGCTCGGTGATCATCTCGCACCGCGGCGTGATCCTCAACGACGACGATGGCGGCCACGAGCACCGCTGGACCTCCGCGGACGGCCACGAGATCACCATCTTCACCAGGACCGACAAGGACCTGACCCCGGAGCAGAAGGCCCGCCTGGAAGCCTCCGTCGCCCAGGCCGAGAAGGAAGGCGAAGCGGCCCGCGCCCTGGTCGAGAGCCCGGAGTTCAAGGCCAAGATCGCCAAGGCGAAGGAAGCCGGAGAGGCCGCCCGCAAGTACACGGAATCCGCCGAGTTCAAGGCGCAGATCGCCGCCGCACACGCGGCCGGCGACGCGGCGCGGGCGGCCGGCGAGGCCGCGCGCAAGATGACCGAAAGCCCCGAATTCAGGGCTCAGATCGCGCAGGCCCGGCTGTCCGGCGAGATGGCGCGCAAGATGACGGAGTCCCCGGCGTTCAAGGCCCGCATCGACGCCACGCGCCAGGCCGGCGAGGCCGCTCGCCAGATGACCCAATCGCCGGAATTCAAGGCCAGCATCGCCCGGGCCCGAGCCGCCGCCGAGCATCTGCGCAACGAGGTCGACCAGCTCGACGCCACCGACGAGCCCCCGTCCCGCGCGATCCCCTGACCTCCCAGGGCGTCGGGCCGCCGCCGGTCTGGCGCTCGAACTCCGGCCCAGGTCGGTCGCCGATCTTACCCCGAATTCATTGGCTCGGACGGCCCCCGGCCGCTATGATACATGCGTATTCTTGGGCAAGGTGCGCACGGATTTTCGGGAAGGTCGAAGCGATGCCGGCGGTCAGGATTTCCGGGGCTGAGAGCCAGATCATGGAGGCGCTGTGGCGCGTCGGGCCGCTGACCCCGGACGGCGTCGTGGCCGAAGTGGGCGAGGCGAACGGCTGGGCGCCCGGCACGGTGAAGACCCTGATCACCCGCCTCCTTCGCAAGAAGGCGATCGAGGGACGGCGCGAGGACGCGGGCTACGTCTACCGTCCGCTGCTCAGCCGCGAGGCCTATGTGCAGGCGGAAAGCCAGGGCCTCGTCGACCGGCTGTTCGGCGGCGAGGTCGCGCCCCTGGTCGCCCACTTCGCAGAGCATCGCGCCCTGACGCCGAAGGACATCCAGCATCTGAAGTCGCTCATCGCGAAGCTCGAAGACGATGAGTGAGGCCCTGCTCGCCCTGTTGCGGATCAACCTCGCCCTCGCCGGCGCGGTCGCGTTCGTCCTGCTGCTTCGCCGCCCGGCCCGGCGGCTGTTCGGGCCGCGCGTCGCCTATGGCCTGTGGGCGCTGGTCCCGGCGGCGGCGGCGGCCATGCTGCCGCCGCCCCGCGTCGTGACCCTTGTCGAGCCCGCCCTGCCCACCGCCGCCCGCGCCGCCGTCCCAGCGAGCCACGCGGCGTTCCTGACGCCCGGCCTGGCGCCGGCTCTCGACGCCCCGACGATGCTGGCCGGGCTCTGGATCGCAGGCGCGCTCGCCGCCATGGGTTGGCTGACCTGGCGGCAGGTCCAGTTCGCCCGCGCCGTGCGGGCCGGCCGCGCCGGGCCCGCCGTGGTCGGCGTGCTTCGCCCGCGCATCGTCACGCCGCGCGACTTCGCCCTCCGCTACACCCCGCGCGAGCAGCAGGTCGTCCTGGCCCATGAGCGGGCCCACATCACCCGCCGCGACCCGGCCATCAACGCCGCGGTGGCCCTGGCGCGCTGCGCCAACTGGTTCAATCCGCTGGTCTATCTGCTGGCCCACTATCTGCGGATCGACCAGGAGCTGGCCTGCGACGCCCAGGTGGTGGCCGCCCACCCGACGGCGCGGCGCTCCTACGCCGAGGCCATGCTGAAGACCCAGCTCGCCGCCCGGCCGCTGCCGCTGGGCTGCTACTGGCCGGCGCCGTCCGCCCACCCGCTCGCCGAGCGGATCGGCCTGCTCACCCGCGCCGCGCCGGGTCGGCGGGCCCGAGCGGCCGGGGCGGTCGTCGTGAGCCTCCTGGTCCTGGGCGCCGGCTGGATGGCCTGGACCGCGCGGCCCGCGCAGGTCGTGCTGGTTCTCGCCGCGAGAGCGCCCCTCGCGGGCCCAGCGACGCCTCCGACGACGCCGTCCTCGCCCAAGATGCGCGCGACGCCGGCCGCACCCTCGGCCGCCCCGACGCCGCGCCTGACGGACGCCGCCTGGGCGAGCCTTGTCGACCGCAGCCTGATTGAGCCGGTCTCCACCCCGCCGGAGCCGGACCCGCAGCCGATCGCGGCCCCGCCGGCCCCCGCCGAGCCCCCTGAAGGCTGCCCGGACGACCGCCCGGCGCGCGCCTCGGACACCCGCCTTCTGCCGCCCGGCTTCTTCGGCCCCTCGGCCAAGATCCACGCCGTCGCCAACTGGTCCTCGGTCGAGCCGGGCTCCGCCGTCCGCGTCGTGGCCCAGATGAGCGATCCGGAGGGCAACCGCCTGACCACCGACCTCACCGCCTTCGGCTCGCAGTCCTGGTACCGGCTGGGCTGCATCCGCACCCAGGCCAGCCGCTACAAACTGTTCACCAGCGTGACCCAGCACGGCGAGCGCCTCACCGTCACCGCCGGCCTCGACCGCAGCTTCCACCCCATGGTCTCCGGCAGCGTCGAGCTCGCCTCCGGCGAGACAGGGACCATCACCTTGCCCAACGGCCTGAAGGTGACGGTGACGCCGTTCCTGCGCCCGGAAACGCCGCAGGAGAGCGCCGAGGGCCGCCGCGCCTTCATCAACGTCCTGCGCATCCCCAGCGACGCCTGACACCGGCGCGCGCCCTGCGGCGACGCCGCGAAAGGCGCAATCCGGCGTTCGGCGGACCCGCAAGGCGCTCTGCGCGTTGACTTGACGGTCGCGCCCCGTATGTTCCGGCCCGTGCGACGATCTCCGTTCGCGCCGCCGCGGCGCGCCCGCCCACCCGTGGGCGGCCTCTCCGCACAAAATCGTACCGAATGACCGAATTTTCCGAACTTGGACTCTCGCCCGCCACGCTGCGGGCCGTCGCCGACACCGGCTACACCACCGCGACCCCCATCCAGGCCGAGGCCATCCCCTACGCCCTGCATGGGCGCGACGTGCTGGGCATCGCCCAGACCGGCACGGGCAAGACCGCCGCCTTCACCCTGCCGATGATCGACCGCCTGGCCGCCGGCCGCGCCCGCGCGCGCATGCCCCGCGCCCTGGTGATCGAGCCCACGCGGGAGCTGGCCGACCAGGTCGCCGCCTCCTTCGAGCGCTACGCCAAGGGCCAGAAGCTCTCCTGGGCGCTGCTGATCGGCGGCGTCTCCTTCTCCGACCAGGAGCTGAAGCTCGACCGCGGCGTCGACGTGCTGATCGCCACGCCCGGCCGATTGCTCGACCACTTCGAGCGCGGCAAGCTGCTGATGACCGGCGTGCAGATGCTGGTGGTCGACGAAGCCGACCGCATGCTCGACATGGGCTTCATCCCCGACCTCGAGCGGATCTTCAAGCTGACGCCGGTCAAGAAGCAGACCCTGTTCTTCTCGGCGACCATGCCGCCGGAGATCACCCGGCTCACCAAGCAGTTCCTTAACGACCCGATCCGCATCGAGGCCTCGCGCCCGGCGACCACGGCGGAGACCATCACCCAGTACCTGGTCCGCATCCCGACCACCGACCAGAAGGCCAAGCGCACGGCGCTTCGCATGCTGATCGACCGCGACGACGTGAAGAACGGCATCGTCTTCTGCAACCGCAAGTCGGAAGTCGATATCGTCGCCAAGTCCTTGAAGACGCACGGCCTGGACGCCGCACCCATCCACGGCGACCTGGACCAGCAGACGCGCATGCGCACGCTGGAGAGCTTCCGCAACGGCTCGCTGAAGCTGCTGGTGGCCTCCGACGTCGCCGCCCGCGGCCTCGACATCCCCGACGTCAGCCACGTCTTCAACTTCGACGTGCCGCACCACGCCGACGACTACGTCCATCGCATCGGCCGCACCGGCCGCGCCGGCAAGCTCGGCCAGACGTTCATGATCGTCACCCCCGCCGACAGCCGCAACCTCGACAAGGTGCTGAAGCTGATCGGCAAGGTGCCGGAAGAGATCAAGCTCGACGCCGACTGGGCCAACATCAAGGACGAGCCGCGCAACGCCCGCAGCGGCGGCCGTGGCGGCGGGGGCCGCGCGGCCCCGTCCAGCCGCGACCGTGACCGCGACCGGCGGCCTCGCCCGGTGCCGGCGCACGGCGAGGTGGCGTCCATGACGCCCTTCGATCCGGCGACCGCGCCTGCGCCCTCGCCCGACGCCGCCCCGCGCGCCGAGCGCCCCGCGCGCCGCGAGCGCAGCGGCCGGAACCGGCGCGGCGAGCCCCGCCCGGACGCCGCGCCCGAGGCCGTCGCGGCCGACGTCGCGCCCGCGCCGCCCCGCGAGCCGCCGCCGCTCCGCCGCGAGCCCGACCGACCACGGGAGCGGCCGGAACGCAGCCGCGCCGCGTCCGAGCGCCAGCCGGACCGCCAGCCGGACCGCTCGCGCGGCGATCGCGGCCGCCGGGACCGCGACGAGGGCGACGACGGCGTGGTGGGCTTCGGCCGTGACGTGCCGGCCTTCCTCTCACGACCGCCCCCGCCGCGGTCCGACGACTAGACCTGCGCCCGGCCACAATGGAGCCGCGACAATCACGCCCTTAACGCCTGGAAACCGAGCGCCTTAACGCTTGGTTGGGTGTTCCGGTCATAGGGTTTGGCCTGACTACAGGCGGTTTGCATAAGGCGACCGGCCTCTCGGGAAGACCTGAACATGTCGGTGGACGTCCAGACCGCGCTCCGCAGCCCCAAGTCCTATGACCTCGCCCGGATGGCGCTTGAGGTCATGGAGGCCCACCAGGTCTGGCCGACAGTC
>NZ_DATMNA010000074.1:0-25340 GCF_035569475.1 Phenylobacterium sp. | reverse complement strand
CGCGAGACGGTGGAGGAGTTCGAGGCGACCGTGGCCGAGATCGGGGCGAAGTACGGGGTGACGGTGGCGTAACCCACCGTGTCATCCCGGAAGCCGCAAAGCGGCTGTCCGGGACCCATAGACCCAGGTGGCGTAGGAATGGCGCGGCGGCCGCCGCCGAGCTCGTTCCAGAAACGATGGCGCGTATGGGTCCCGGACAAGCGCTGCGCGCTTTCCGGGATGACACGGATTTGTTGGAGCACCCTCAGACCCTCCCGGCCACGCTCTCCAGCGCCTCCGCCGGGCCGGCGCCCTCCAGGTGGATGCGGGACCACAGCGCGAAGAACAGCAGCGGCCAGCGGACGCCGTCGCCGCCGGCCTTGAACGCTTCGGGGGCGTCGGGCTTCACGCGGCGGATCGCGTCGATCTGGCCGATCCGCTGGGCGATTTCGGCGGCGCGGGGCGCGATCCAGGCCTCGACCGGGACGGTGAAGCCCTGCTTGCGGGCCCAGGGCTCGGCGGCCGGGCAGGCGCGCTCAAGCCACTTGCGCAGCAGCCATTTGCCGTAGCGGCCGCGCACCTTGAAGCGGTCGGGCAGCGGGAAGGCGAAGGCGGCCACCCCGGGGTCCAGGAACGGCGTGCGGCCCTCCAGGCCGTGGGCCATCAGGCAGCGGTCGAGCTTCAGGAGCAGGTCGTTGGGCAGCCAGGTGGCGATGTCGGCCCACTGCGCCTGCTGCAGGCGGGTGAGGGCTTTTCCTCCCATTTCTGGCGGCCCCTTGGCCTCGGCGCGCCAGCGGGCGATGGCGGCGGGGTCCGCGCCGCGGGGCTCCGCCGGCCGGCCGCCGAGCCAGGCGGGCCTCAGCGCCCGGCGATAGCGGCCGTAGCCGCCGAACAGTTCGTCGCCGCCCTCGCCGGTCAGGACGACGGTCAGCGTCCCCTTGGCGGCCTCGGCCAGCTTGTAGGTCGGCAGCGTCGCGTAGTCGGCGGTGGGGTCGTCCAGGGCCCAGGCGACCTCCGGTGCGATCCGCCAGAAGTCGGCCTCGCCGAACCGGGTCTCGCGCCAGTCGAGGTTCAGCGCCCGGGCCACCCGCTCCGCCTGCGCCCGCTCGTCCTTTGCGCCGGGGGCGTCGAAGCCGCAGGTGAAGGCCGTGACCGGCCGCTCGTTGAGGCGGGCCATCAGGGTGGCGATCGACGCCGAGTCGATGCCGCCGGAGAGGAACAGGCCGTAGGGCACGTCGGACCGCTGGTGGACGCGGACCGAGTCTTCGAGGACGGCGTCGAGATGTTGGAGCAATTCCCCTTCTCCCCTCGCGGGAGAAGGTGGCCTGCGAAGCAGGTCGGATGAGGGGGAGTGTCGATCAGTCGGCGTAACGGCGGGCGTCGCGCCAGAAGCGGCGGGCTCCCCCTCATCCGTCGGCCTTCGACCGACACCTTCTCCCGCGAGGGGAGAAGGAAGCCATCTCTGCCGCCAGTTGCTGACGATCCGCCCGTCGCGGACCTCGACCACCTCGCCCGGGGCGAGGCGGCGGAGGCCCTGGAACAGGGTGCGGGCGCCGAGGGTGTAGTTGAAGGCCAGCAGTTCCTTCGCCGGCTCGGGGTCGAGGACCGTCTGCATCAGGCCGGCCTTGAGGAAGGCCCGGGGTTCGGAGGCGAAGGCCAGGCCGCCCGCGTGCTCCATGATGTAGAGCGGCTTGATGCCGAACGGATCGCGGGCCAGCCAGGCGCGGCCGTCGCCGCCCATCAGGCACAGGGCGTACATGCCGCGCAGCCGCTCGAACGCCTTCTCCCCCTCGCGGGCGTAGAGGTGCAGCAGGGGCTCGAAATCCGAGCCGGTGGAGAGAACGTCGGCAAGTTGATGATCGCGCGCCAGTTCGACGTAGTTGTAGATCTCGCCGTTGCCGATCACCGTCGAGCCGGCGGCGTGCAGCGGCTGCCAGCCGCCCTCCAGGTCGATGATCGACAGCCGGGCGTGGGCCACGGCGGCGCCGGCCATCGCCTCCACCCGGATGCCGTCGGGACCACGGTGGGTCAGCGCTGCGATCATCTCGGCGGCCCGGGCGTCCGTCCCGCCGACCTGGCCCGCGATGCCGCACATTCAGGCCGCCCCGTAGTCGGAGAAGAGGGTCTTCCACTGCCCGATGACCGCGGCTTCCGAGAATTCGGCCGCCACCCGGCCGAGGCCGCGCTCGGCGAGCTGCGCCGCCCGCCTGGGCGCGGCCAGGAGCTGGCGGACGCCGTCGGCCAGGGCCTGCGCATCGTCGATGGGGACCAGCAGGCCGTCGCGGCCGTCCTCGATTAGCGCCTTGGGTCCCTGGCTGGCGGCCGCCACCACCGGCAGGCCGTGCGCCCAGGCCTGGATCACCACATTGCCGAGCGGCTCATAGCGCGAGGGGAAGACGCAGACGTCGGCCGCGCGGTAGAGCGCCGAGGGGTCGGTGCGCCAGCCCAGGAACCGCACCCGGTCCTCGACCCCCAGGGCCTGGGCCATGGCCTTCAGCTTGGCCTCCAGCGGCCCGACGCCGGCGATCCACAGGTAGGCTTCCGGCAGCTCGGCCAGGGCCTGCAGGCTGACGTCGTGGGCCTTCGAGTCGTGCAGCCGGCCCATGCCGAGCAGCAGGGGCGCGCCGGCGGGCGTGTCCAGGCTGGCGCGGTCCAGGGCCGCGCCGCCCTGGTTGGCGAGAGGGGGCGGGGCGGTGGCGAAGTTGGGGATGCAGCGCACCCGGCCGGCCGGCCAGCCCTGGCTCACGATCCACTCGGCGATGTCCTCGGTGTTGGCCACCAGCTCCTCGAAACCTGCGTAGTATTTGAGGTTGTAGTAGCCGCCCAGCCGGCCGATCCGCGCCCAGGGCCCTTTGGGCGTATGCCGCGCGGCGCGGTTCATCCAGGCCAGCAAGAGCTGGGCGCCCTGCAGGCGGGCGTAGCCGGCCGCCGCCGGGCGGGTGAGGATGTCGAGTGGGCCGCCGAAGCCCAGCGTCTTCACCGGCACGCCGGCCGCGGCCAGCGCCGCCTGGCGCCCGGCATGGCGGCGGATGGCCGCGGCCTCGCCGACGCCTGCCGCCTTCAGCGCGGTCACGAGGTCCACGAAGTAGGTTTCGGCGCCGCCGTCGCCGGAGGTTCCCAGGAGATGCAGCACGCTCATGTGTGGGCGCGACCCTAGCGGAGAGGCGCGCGCGACAGAAGGGGAGGGATGCGGCTGGGGGCATCTTCGGCGGCCGCCGCGCCTGGCCGCAGCCTTCGACGCCGCGCGGCCGGCGTCACAGCCATGTCCGGAACCCGACAAAATATGTTAAGTACCCGACATCGTTGGCTTCGGCCCGTGGGCGCCAACGGCTGAGAGACACTTTGTGCTCCCGCCTACGTGGGAGAGGCGTGATGCCGGGATACAGGCTCTATTTCATCGCCGACGACGGCCATATCGCCCAGGCCGCCGAGTTCGAGTGCGAGGCCGATGAGGAAGCAGTCCTTCACGCCGAGGATCAGCGGGAACACCGCACCCTGGAACTCTGGAGCGGCGTCCGCATGGTCGCCAAGTTCCCGAGGCGCCTGGACGCCTGATCGCCTCAAAGTTGGGCGGCTATGTCGGCTCCCGGGTGGTCCCTGGCCGCCGCGGACGTAGGATGGCGGCATGCCGAGCCAAACCCTCCACGATCTCTGCGACGAACCCCTGGTGGTCATCGTCCACCGGGGCGCCGTGGTGCTGAACGGGCCCGGCAACGTCGCCCTGGCCATGACCGTCGACGCGGCGGAGCGCTCGGCGGAACTGCTCGCCATGGCCGCCCAGCGGGCGCGGCGCGGCAATCGATCCGGCGAGTAGCGCCAAGCTTTCACCCGCCCTCTCCCGCTCGCCCCAAGGCGCTTGAAGCGCGGGGGTCGAAACCCTATAACCCGCGCCTTGCTCGCGCGGGGCCGTCCTGGCGGAGTGCGGCTGGGTAGCTCAGATGGTTAGAGCGGTGGATTCATAACCCACAGGTCGGCGGTTCGATCCCGCCCCCAGCCACCACGCCCTTTGGAGAGGCCCGCAAGCCTTGACCGCGCGGATCGCCGAGCTCGTCCAGGCCCTGACCGAGGCCCCCGACCAACCGGCCGAAGCCTATCTCGATCTTGGCCGCCACCTCTACCGGGCCGGGCGGTTCGCGGACGGCGAAGCCTGGACCGCGCGGGCCGTGGCCCGCCATCCGGACGCCCACGCGCTTTGGAACCTGAGGGGCGCGACCCTGCGGGCGCTGCGCCGCCCGGAGGAGGCGCTTGCGGCGCTGGACCGGGCGGTCGCGCTGGCGTCGGGCGAGGCCGGGGCCCGGGTCAACCGAGCCTCGGCGCTGATGGACCTGGGCCGACGGGACGAGGCCAAGGCCGCGCTGGGCGAGGTGGTGGCCGAGGCCCCGAAGGTCGTCGAGGCCTGGCTGCTGCTGGCCGGCCTGGCAGACACGGCCGCCGCCGCGGCGGTGCTGGACCGGGGGCTTGCGGCCAATCCCGGCGATGCGCGGCTGGCGGAGGCCAAGGTCCTGGCTTTGCGCGCGGCGGGCGATACGCCGGCCGCCGAGGCCTGGCTGGAGAGCCTGCCGCCGGCGCTTGCCGGGCAGGCCTGGGCGGCGTTCCACCTGGGCGACCTGCTGGCCGAGCGCGACCGGGGCCGGGCGATCGGCCTGCTGCGCCGCGCCCATGAGCTGGAGCCCAGCCTGCACCACCTGGCCCTGCTCGCCCAGACCCTGGCGCGGGACACCGGCGAGGGCGAAGGCGCGGCGCTGGACGAGGCCGACGGCCTGGCGCGGCAGGCGCTGGAAGCAGGGGGACTGAACCCCGGCCACCTGAAGATTCTGAGCGAGGTGTTCGCCCGTGTCTGCGCCTTCGACGACCTCGACCGGCTGGGGGACTTCCGGACCCTCGGCCGCCTCTGGGCGCAGAGCGGACGGCACACGGCGCTGCTGCGCCAGATGCCGCGGGTGGAAAGCCTCGACGATCGCCGCGAGCTCCTGGAGCAGCACCGCATCTGGGGCCGCGAGGTCGAGGCCAGGGCCGCGGCCGATCCGATCCGCAAAGCCCGGCCGCGTCCGGACGGAGGCCCCATCCGCCTGGGGTTCCTGTCGTCGGACCTGAGGCGCCATCCGGTAGGCTATTTCGCCCTGCCGCTGTTCGACCACCTGGACCGGGCGCGCTTCGAGGTCTTCGTCTATTCGTTCTTCCCCAGCGCGGCGGACGACCTGCAGCGGGACATGGCGGCCAAGGCCACGGCCTATCGCGTCCTGACGGAGATGTCCGCGCGGGCGGCGGCCCAGACGATCGCCGACGACCGGCTGGACATGCTGATCGAGCTCGGCGGCACGACGGCCATGAACCGCCTGGAGGTGATGGCCTGGCGCGCGGCGCCGCGCCAGGCGAGCTGGCTGGGCTATCCGCACTCGGCGGGCCTGGCCGCCATCGACCACATGGTCTGCGACCCCTTCAACGTCCCGCCGGATCCCGGCCTGATGCTGGAGGCGCCCCTGGTGCTGCCCCGCACCTGGATCGCGCTGGGGCGCGCGGTGTTCGCCGACCAGCATCCCATCGAGGCCGGACTGCCCGAGGACCGCGCCGGGGCGCTGACCTTCGGGACCGCCGGCAATCCGCACAAGTTCAACAGGCCGACCCTGGCGGCCTGGGCGCGGATCACCGCGGCGGTCCCCGGCGCGCGGTTCGCCTTCGTGCGGCCGGAGGGCGGAGCGGAGACCTTCCGCCGGCGCATCCTGGCGGCCTTCGCCGCGGCGGGGGTCGGCGAGGACCGGGTGATCTTCCACCCCGTGCGCGGCGGGCACATGCCGCTCTACAACGGGATCGACATCAGCCTGGACACCTTCCCCCTGACCGGCGGCGCCACCACGGCGGAGGCCCTGTGGATGGGTGTGCCGGTGGTGAGCCTGAAGGGCCCGGCCTTCTATGAGCGCCTCAGCCATTCGATCCTCAGCAACGCCGGCCTGGGCGACCTGGTGGCCGAGGACATCGCGGGCTTCGAGCGCATCGCCCTGGGCCTGGCGGCGGACCGGCCGCGCCGGGCGGCCCTGCGGCAGGGGCTGCGAGGTCAGATCCGACAGGGGCCGCTCGGCCAGACCGAGGCCTTCGCCCGCGACTTCTACGACGCCGTCGCCGCCGTGGTCGGGCGCGGCTGACGGCCGCATCGGCGGCTCAGCGCGGATCGTAGACCTTCGGCGCAGCGCCGAGGGCGACGGGGCCGAGGGTCGTGCGGCCGGCCTGGAAGTTGAGCGTCGCCTGGGCGGTGTCGCCGCTCTGGCGGGCCTGGACCACCGCCGCAGCCGACTGCGCCGGGCCCTGCTCGATGACGCCCTCGGAGCTCATGGCGCTCAGCGCGCGCGGCGCCTGGCGAAGGGTGACGTCCAGGGCGCCCGAAAGGCGGCCGTCGCCGCCGACGCCCAGGCTGCCGGAGCGGACGCCCAGCACGGCGTCGCCGGCGGTGATCCCGGCCTCGCGCACGGTCATCCGCCCGCCTGCGTCGGCCCAGCGGCGCACGGCGTCGGGCCAGTCGCGGCCCTGGAAGGCGCTCATCTTCGACAGCGTCGAGTTCCAGACCATGGAGATCGGCTTGCCGCCGGCCACCCGGGCGAAGAGACCCGAGAGCCGCGCCTTGCCGTTGTCGAGGCGGGCGAAGACGCCACCCTCGTCGTCGGGGCCGGCGCGCAGGTGGAATTCCACCCGGTCGGCCGAGCTGAGGGCGAAGGGCTGGGCGCCCGGCTGCGGCGTGAAGCTGAGCCTGGTCCCTTCGAACGAAAAGCTCGGCGGGCGCGCGGTCAGGTGCGTCAGGCTGGCGTGGATCACCTCGCCCTTCACAGCCACCGGTCCGCCCACCGGGCGCACGAAGGTGAGGCCCGCCGGCGCGGCGATCATCCAGTGGGTCAGGGCGTGCATGTAGGCCTCGCCCTCGATCCGCGGCGCCTCCAGGCCCCAGCCGGAGGGCTCGCGGGCGCTGACGTCGGTGAGGGTGACGTCCATGCGGAACGGGTAGCCGCCGATCCGGCGGTCTCTCCAGGTGATCCGGTAGCCGGCCTGGTCCAGGGCCGCCACGGCGGCGTCCATCCGGCTGGCGGCCTGGCCGCGGCCCCAGACCCAGGCGCCGCTCCAGACGGCGATCAGCAGGGCGAGGGCGGCGAACGGCAGCCAGAGGCCGAGGCGGCGGGGTTTGCGGGCGGGCGAGGGATCGGGCACAGACATGGCCTCTCTATAGCCGCGGTGTGGGATGTCCGACGAGCTTTGGGTCTTCGGCTACGGGTCTTTGATGTGGCGGCCGGGGTTCCCGTTCGTAGAGCGTGCGCCCGCGACCTTGCCGGGACGCCGGCGGGCCTTCTGCATCTACTCGGTGCATCACCGCGGCACCTATGAGCGGCCGGGGCTGGTGCTGGGCCTGGCGCCGGGCGGATCGGTGCGCGGCGCGGCCTATCGGATCGCGCTGGCCGACTGGGCGGGCGTCCACGCCTATCTGATGGAGCGCGAGCAGCCGACCGAGACCTATGTGGAGGCGCGACGGAACGTGCGTCTGGCCGACGGACGGCGCGTCGAGGCCCTGGTGTTCCTCTCCGACGTGCATCACCCGCAGTGGGCCGGCGCGCTCAGCCTGGAGCAGCAGGCCGCCCTGATCGCCGGCGCGACGGGGCTGTCGGGGCGCAACGTCGACTACCTGCGCGACCTGGTGGAACACCTGGCGCAGGAGGGAGTCCGCGACCGCGCGATGGAAGCGCTGCTGGGGTTGGTGGAGCGGCTGGAGAGAGATGCTCCGCCTCAGGGGGAGTTGGCCCGGAGGGATTGAGGGGTTTCATCCCGGGCGCCGGCGATGTCGGTTATCGCGGACTCGGCTGAGGAAACCCCCTCCGTCGCGTCAAGCCACCTCCCCTGTGGGGGAGGATCGAGAGCCTACAACGGCAACAGCGCCGTGGACGCCGTCTCGATGCGCTCCTGCAGGACGCGCATGAACTCGGCGCGCTTCAGGCCGGGCGGGATCGGCTCGAGGTATTCGTAGACGATGGTGCCGGGGCGGCGCAGGACGCCGTGCGCCGGCCAGTGGACGCCGGCGTTGGTGGCCATGGGATGCACCGCCACGTCCAGCTCGCGGTAGAGGGCGGCGATGCCGGGCTTGTAGTCGCCGGCCACGCCCGGCTCTCCGCGGTGGCCCTCCGGGAAGATCACGAGCTGGCGCCGGTCGGCGAAGCGGTCCTTGGCGTCGGCGACCATCTTGCGCAGCGCCGCGGCCTGGCCCGCGCGGTCGACGACGATCATCCGCCCCTTGGAGGCGTACCAGCCGAAGAACGGGATCCACATCAGCTCCTTCTTGGTCACGAAGCAACTGTCGGGCAGCACCGTGAACTGCGCGAAGACGTCGAACATGCACTGGTGCTTGGGCGCGATCAGGGCGTGGGTCCTGGGGATGTGCTGGCGGCCGCGGAACTCCACGCGGATGTTGCAGACGACCCGCAGCAGCAGGATCACCACCCCCGACCAGATCGCCCAGGAGCGGACCATCCAGATCCGTGGCCCCAGAACCAGCGGCAGGATCAGCAGCACCCAGAACACCGACCACAGATAGAACAGGGCCGTGAACAGCAGGGATCGGACGAGGAGCAAGGTCAGCCCTTTTGCGGCGCCGCGGGCGTGGCGCGCGGGCCCAGGCCCAGCACCGCCTCGCGGCCGAGGATCGCCAGATACTTGCAATACTCCACCGCCAGCAAGCGCGCCGCCCCGGGCGAGCGCCACCACGCGCGGCTCTTCAGCGCCGCGGTAGGGGTCGCATAGGTCTGCAGGGCGAAGTCCGGCGGGCGCAGGACGGCGCGCAGCTCCAGCATCGCGCGCGGCATGTGGTAGTCGGAGGTGACGACCGTCAGGCTGCGGTAGCGCATGGTCCGCGCCCATTCGGCGGTCTCGCGCGCATTGCCCACGGTGTCGGCCGCGGTGAAGCCCAGGTCCACGCAGCAGTCGTAGAGCCGGCGCACCGTGCCGGAGGCGGTTCGCAACTGCTCGCGGCTGACCTCGCGGTTGACGCCGGAGACCAGCACCCGATGCCCGCGATGCTCGGCGAGGAGCTGGACCGCCGCGGCGATGCGCTCGTTGGAGTTGGCCCCGGTCAGGGCGACGATGCCGTCGGCCGGGGGCGGCTCGGGCAGGGGCGTCGACTGCTGGACGCGCGCGGCGAAGGCGAAGAGGCCGGCCGTCCAGATCAGCGCCAGCACCAGCAGGGCGGCCAGCGTCCTCATGGCATCGCCCGGATCAGGCCGACCGCCGTGAGCTGCGCCGCCACCGCCGCCACCATGGCGGCCAGCAGGGGGCAGGGGACCACGGCCAGGAGGTCGCTCCAGGCCAGCGGCAGGGCGGGCGTCAGGCCCTCGCCGCCGCCGGCGATCCGCAAGGCCGCGCCGAGCACCACGGCGGCGATCGCTCCGATGAGGCCCGCGTAGCCGGCCATCTGGGCGAAGCGCACCTGGAACAGCCGCGCGATGAAGCCGTCCTCCGCCCCGGCCAGATGCAGAACCTCGACCACGTCGCGGCGTGCGGCCAGGCCCGCGCGGGTGGCGAAGGCGATGACCGCGCCCGCCGCCGCGGCGATCAGCAGGAAGACCCCGACGCCCAGCCAGCGCACCAGCCCGCCGGCGCGGCGGATGTCCTTGATCCAGATGGAGTGGTCGTCGACCGTGGCGTCGACGTTCTGGCCGGCCAGGGCGGCGCTGAGCTGCTTCGCGCCGGCGGGATGGCGCCCGTCGAGGGTCACGGCGACCAGCCGCGGCACCGGCAGGTCCTCGAGGTCGCTGACGTCGCCCAGCCAGGGGCGGATCAGGTCGTAGGCCTTGGCGGGTTCGAGCGCGCGGGCCTCGGCGACCCCGGCGGTCCCGGCCAGGACCTCGGCGGCGCGGGCGGCGGCGGCGTCCGGCGTCTCCCCGCCGCGCGGGCGCACGATCACCGTGGCCTCGCCGGTGAGCTGCCCGGTCCAGCCGGCGGCCGCGCGGTCGGCGGCGAGCACCCCCATGGCGGTCAGGCAGGCCAGGAAGCAGAGCACCGCGACCACGAAGATCAGCGCCCCGTCGCGGGTCTCCCGCTCCGGCAGGAAGGGCGCGGGCCTCCAGCGCTGGACGTCGAAGATCTCGCTCATGCGAGCGGCCCCTGCGCGGGGCGGGCGCTGATCCGGCCGTTCTCCAGCAGCAGCACCGGGCGGCCGGAGCGGGCGATCAGGTCCTGGTCGTGGGTGGCGATCAGCACGGTCGTACCGAGGCGGTTCAACTCCACGAACAGTCGAAAGATGCGCACCGCCATGTCGTGGTCGACGTTGCCGGTGGGCTCGTCGGCCAGCAGGATGTCGGGCCGGTTGACCACGGCCCGCGCGATCGCCAGCCGCTGACGCTCGCCGCCGGCCAGGGTGGCGGGCATGGCGTGCATCCGCTGGCCCAGCCCCACCCAGCTCAGGAGCTCGGCCACGTCGTTGCGGTAGTCGGCGGGCTTGCGCCCGGCGATCCGCAACGGCAGCGCGGCGTTGTCGAAGGTCGAGAGGTGCTCAAGCAGCACCAGGTCCTGGAACACCACCCCGATGCGGCGGCGAAGCTGCGGCTTGGCGCTGGCTGGCGCGTGGGCCACGTCCTGGCCGAACAGGTGCACCAGCCCCTTCGAGGGCTGGGCGGCGAGGTAGATCAGCTTGAGCAGCGAGCTCTTGCCGGCGCCCGAGGGGCCGGTGACGAAGTGGAACGAGCCCGGCGCCAGGCTGAAGTTGAGGCTGGTCAGCACGTCAGGCCCACGGCCGTAGCGCATGGAGACGTCGTCGAAACGGACGACATCTTCGGCGACTCGGCTTGCCGCCGGGGCAACGGGGTTTCTGGACATGGAGACCGAAATCGGCGACCTCGGATGGGAGGCTGCGGGAGCGTCCGATTCGAGTGTCATGATACTGACCTGTCCAGAGTGCGCCACCAGCTATTTCGTGGACGACTCACGGATCGCGGCGGCTGGGCGCACCGTGAAGTGCTCCAACTGCGGCGCCCGCTGGACGGCGCTGCCGGAGGGGGCCGAGCCGCCCGCGCCGCCGCCGCCCAAACCCGCCCCGGTCGTCGCGCCGCTGCCGCCGCCCGCGCCGCTGGATGAAGTGGTGTTCGAGGCGCCGCCGGCCGCGCCGGTGGTCGCCAGCAGGCCGTCCGCCCCGCGGCGCGAGGCCGGGGGCAAGGTCCTGGTCTGGGCGATCGCCGCCGTGGTCGTCGCCGGCCTCGTCGCCGGGGCCGTCGTCTTCCGCGCCCAGGTGGTCCGGCTGCTGCCGGCCAGCCAAGCGGCCTATGCGGGCCTCGGCCTGCCGGTCTCCCCCCTGGCGATCGAGCAGGTGCGGGCCGACGCCGGTTTCCAGGGCGGCCATCCGGCGCTATCGGTCACCGGCCAGCTTCGCAACCCGCGCGACCAGGCGGCCAATGCGCCGGCCCTGCGGGTGAGCCTGCTGGACCGCCTGGGCAAGCCCGTCGCGGTCAAGATCGCCCGCCCGATCGACGCCGCCGTGCCGGCGCGCTCGGTGCGCCACTTCGCCATCTCCATCGTCGACCCGCCCGCCGCGACGCACGATCTGGAGGTCAGCTTCGAACCGGCGGGCAAGACGCGGCCCGTGGCGGTCGCCCTTCCCGCGGCGGCGGCCGCCCTGCCGGCCCCCAAATGACCGACACAGCCCCTGCCGTCCTGTTGAGCCAGGCCGAGATCGCCGAGCGCGTCGAGGCCCTGGCCCGGATCGTCGCGCCGCGGACCGACGACGAGACGGTGGCCGTGTGCCTCCTGACCGGCGGCCTTTGGTTCTGCGCGGACCTGACGCGGGCCCTCTCGCGGATGGGCCGCAACCTCGGGTTCGACGCCCTGTGGCTGGCGTCCTATGGCGACGCGCGGGCCAGCATGGGCCGCTGCGAGGTGCGCGCCGACCTGCAGCGCCCGCTGGCCGGGCGCCGAGCCCTGGTGGTGGACGACGTATTCGACACCGGCCTGTCGCTGTCCGAGGCGGCGCGGCTGGTGCGCGACGCCGGGGCCGCCGAGGTGCTGACCTGCGTCTTCGCCAGCAAGCCCTGGCCCACCAGGCGCGCCATAGAGCCGGACTTCGTCGCCTGGGAGGCGCCTGCCCGATTTTTGGTCGGTTACGGGATGGACGCCGCCGGAGCCTATCGCGGGCTCCCCTATATCGGGGCCCTGGACTAGAGAACCGTCACGAGATCGCCGCATCCAGGCGCCATCCCCCGCGTTCTATCCCCATGGGAGCAACGAAGTTGATAAGACGTGCGGCCGTCATGGCGGCCCTTTCGATGCTGGCCGCCTGCAGCCAGTCCGGATCCTCCAGCGGCCCGGCGGCGGACAAATTCGCCGGGCTCGACAACGAGATCCTGAGCTGGCGCAAGCAGATCATCGCCGCCGATCCGCTGTGCAAGGGCACGGCGGAGGACCAGAAGTGCCAGACCTTCGAAGTCGCCTGCAAGGCCGAGCGCACCGTCACGGCGGAGGATCAGGCCAAGGGAATCACCGCGCGCGTCGTCACCGCCATTACCTGGAACGGCTTCGATCCCAAGCTGAAGCAGGCCCAGGCCGGATCGCGGACTTCCGAGTTCGCCAAGGGCCCGTCGGGCTGGACCCGCGCGGACCATGCGCCGGTGAACATGTCGAGCTGCGCCGACCTTTAGGCCGACCCCTCCCGGTCTCAATCGTCATCGGCCTGCGCATCCGGCCACCCATGAACACCGCGGTTGCGGAAGGACCCGGGACAGGGTCTAGGCGCGGGCCCGGCTCGCGCGGCGTCTCCGAGCCGGCGGCGCGACGGTCGCAAAGGCCAGGGCCTCGACCGCGGACATCGGGCGACTGACCTCCTGCGCTTCCTGGCATCCCTCATCCGCCAGCAGGCCGTGCTGGCGTTCGTCCTGAACGCCTTCGGCGGCGACCGTCAGCCCGAGGCCTGCGCCTAGGCCGACCAGGGCGCGCACGATGGCGGTGGACTGGACGCTGTCGCCCATGGCCTGCACCAGGCTGCGGTCAATCTTGATCCGGTCGATCCTGAAGTTCCGCAGGTGGTACAGGCTCGAATAGCCCGTTCCGAAGTCGCTCAGGGCGATCTTGACTCCCGAATCGCGGATCGCCCCAAGCACCCGCTGGGCGCCGTCCAGGTCGGCCACCATGGCGCTCTCGGCGATTTCAAGCTCAAGCCGGGCGGGCGCGAGGTTCGCCGCGCCGAGGATCTTCAGCAGGCGCAGGCCGAAGGTGCGATCCTTCAACTGCGCCGGCGACACGGGGAAGGACAGGGCGACGTGCGGGCCCCAGGCGACCGCATCCCGCGAGGCGCGGCCCAGCAGGTCGTCGGTCAAGCGCCCGATCAGGCCCGCCGCTTCGGCGATGGGGATGAATCGCCAGGCGTCCAGCACGCCCAGGCGAGGGTGGCGCCACGTCGCCATCGCCTCGAAACGCGTCAGACGCCCGGATTTCAGGTCCATGCAGGGCTGGTAGAGCACCTCCAGGTCCGCCGAGCCGATCGCGTCGCGCAGGTCACGTTCGAGCTGGTCGCGTTCCTGGATCCGGCGATCCATGTCGGGCTCGAAGAAGCGCAGGGCGCTGACGCCCTCGCCCTTGGCGCGGTAGAGCGCCACGTCGGCGCGCCGCAACAGGGTTTCGGCGTCCGAGCCGTCCAGCGGCGCGAGCGCGATGCCGATGCCGGCGCCTATCCGGTGTTCCGAACCGCCGGCGTTCACCGGGGCCTCCAGGCTCTCGATGATCCGCCGCGCCAGGCCGGTGGCGGCCTCGGCGCCCGACAGATGCCGCGCCAGGACGGCGAATTCGTCCCCGCCGAGCCGCGCGACGAGGTCGTCTTCGCGCACCGCCTTGCGCAGCCGAAGGGCTGTCTGCACCAGGGCTTCGTCCCCCACCGGATGGCCGTGGACGTCGTTGATCCGCTTGAACCCGTTCAGGTCGAGCATCAGGACGGCGTGCACGGCATCGGCGCCGGGAGGCGCGGCGAGCGCGGCGTTCAGGGCTGCGTCGAACTGTCGCCGGTTGGGCAGGCCCGTCAAAGGGTCTTCGAAGGCGAGCGCCCTGGCCTCGTTCTCGGCCGCGCGGCGGCGGGCGACCTCGCGGCTCTGCGCGCGCATCCGCGTCCAGGCGAACAGGGCGAAGCCCAGCGCGCAGACCGCGAACACCTCGTCGAGTTCGAGGACGCCTTCGCGCACCCCGTTGGTTTCATTGGGGAAGACGTCGATCTGCCACGCGGCGAGCAGGCCGGCTCCGACCACGGCGGCGATCATGGCGGCGTCGATGAGGGTGAACCGATGTCGGAGGATCATCGCCTTGAGCTCCGATGCGGTGGGAAGGCGCAGGGTCATCCGCGCCATCCTGAACCGCCGGGCTGTCGGGAGTCTTAAGATCGCAACCGGAAGTCGTGGGCGCCGTTCCCGCTGCGCCTGATCGGCGGCGCGGGGCGAGATCCAATTCTCTTCCGCTATCGAACAGGTTCAACGAGAGGAACGAGGCTTCGCCTCAGAGCCAGGGCGCGCTCCGTTCCCTCGCCAGCATGTCGTCGTAGGTGGGGCGGGGCCGCACGACCGCGTAGTCGGCGCCCTTCACCAGCACCTCGGGGACCAGCAGGCGGGAGTTGTACTCGCTGGACATGGCCGCGCCATAGGCCCCGGCGGTCATGAAGGCCACCAGGTCGCCGGCCTCCAGCGGTGGCAGCAGCCGGTCGCGGGTGAAGGTGTCGCCGGTCTCGCAGATCGGCCCCACCACGTCGTAGGGCTGCGGCTCGCCCTCCCGCGGCCTGACCGGGCGGATGTCGTGATAGGCGTCGTACATGGCCGGCCGCAGCAGGTCGTTCATCGCCGCGTCGAGCACCAGGAACTTGCGCCCCTCGGGCCGGGCGTGAACGTGCTGCACGCGGGCCACCAGCACGCCGGCGTTGGCGGCGATCATCCGGCCGGGCTCGAAGGCGAACTGGATGGTGGGCAGGCCTGCCATCACCCGGGCGATCATGGCGGCGTAGTCGGCCGGCGCAGGCGGGGTGGGCGCGTTGAAATAGGGGGCCCCCAGGCCGCCGCCCAGGTCGAGGCGCTCCACCGACAGGCCTTCGGCGCGCAGCCGCTCGACGAGGGCGCGCATCTTGCGGAAGGCGGCCTCCAGCGGAGCGAGGTCGGTGATCTGGCTGCCGATGTGGCAGGCGACCCCCACGGGCCGCACGCCGGCCATGTTGGAGGCCTGGGCGTAGAGCCGCTCGGCCTCGGCGAGGGAGACGCCGAACTTGTTCTCGGCCTTGCCGGTGGAGATCTTGGCGTGGCCGCCGGCCTCGACGTCGGGATTGACCCGGATGGCGACGGTGGCGCGCTTGCCGAGCCGTTCGGCCACGGCGTCGACCAGGCGCAGCTCAGGCTCGGATTCCAGGTTGATCTCGGCAACCCCGGCCTGCAGGGCGAAGGCGATCTCCGCCTCGCTCTTGCCGACGCCGGAGAAGACGATGCGCTCTGGCGGCACGCCGGCGGCCAGGGCGCGGCGGACCTCGCCCTCGGACACCACGTCGGCGCCGGCGCCGGCCTTGGCCAGGGTGCGCAACACGGCGACATTGGGATTGGCCTTCACCGCGAAGGCGACCAGCGGGTCCTTGAGCCCGGCGGCGACGAGGGCGTCGCGCAGCACCGTGAAGTGCCGCTCCAGGGTGGCGGAGGAATAGACATAGACGGGCGTGCCGACGGCCTCGGCGATCTTCGCCAGCGGCGTGTCCTCGCAGTAGAGCTCGGGCCCCCCGTGCTCTCCGTCTCCGAGCTCGAAGTGGTTCATCGCGGATTGGCGTAGGGGTTCGGCAGGGCGCCTTGCGGGCCGAGGGCGAAGGGGTTCTGGCCGGAGCCTTCGATGGGCAGGGTGCGCGGCGGCGCCGGGTCGGTGGAGGCGTCGCGCGGATCGACGGTGTCGACGGGCCGCTGCGGGTCCTGCGCCTGGCGCTGCTGTTCGCTGGCCTGGCGGTCGGTGGCGCGGCCGGCGCCGTTCAACGGTCCGGGCTTTTCGAGCTGGCCCAGCTTGCCGCAGGCGGCGAGGGGCGCGCTCAGGATCAGCAGGGCGGCGCCTGCGCGAATGAAGGTCCGGGGGCTCATGCGAGGATTTCCTTCCAACGCTGGATCTGGGCGCGCACCTGGTCAGGCGCCGTCCCGCCATAGCTCGTGCGACTGGCCGCCGAAGCCTGCGGCGTCAGCACCTTGTAAACGTCCTTCGTGACGCGCGGCTCCAGGGCCTGGAGCTCGCCGAGCGGCAGGCCGGGCAGGTCGCAGCCCAACTGCTCGGCGCGCTTCACCGCCGCCCCGGTGACGTGGTGGGCGTCGCGGAACGGCAGGCCCAGCTCGCGGACCAGCCAGTCGGCGAGGTCGGTGGCCGTGGAGAAGCCGGCGCCGGCGGCCTTGGCCATGTTCTCGATGGCGGGCTGCATGTCCGCGACCATCCCGGCCATGGCGCGCAGCGACAGCTCGAGCGCGTCGAAGGCCTCGAAGGCGGGGACCTTGTCCTCCTGCATGTCCTTCGAATAGGTCAGCGGCAGGCCCTTCATCACCACGGCGAGCTGGGTGAACGACCCCAGCATCCGGCCGGCCTTGGCGCGGACCAGCTCGGCCGCGTCGGGGTTCTTCTTCTGCGGCATGATCGAGGAGCCGGTGGTGAAGGCGTCGGTCAGGGTGATGAAGCCGAACTGCGGCGTCATCCAGACCACGATCTCCTCGGCCAGGCGCGACAGGTGGATGGCGGTGATGGCCGCCGCGGCCAGGGCCTCCAGCGCAAAGTCGCGGTCGGCGACGGCGTCCAGCGAATTGGCCGCCGGCCGGTCGAAGCCAAGCGCCTGGGCCGTCATGTGCCGGTCGATCGGGAAGGGCGAGCCGGCGAGCGCCGCGGCGCCCAGGGGGCTTTCGTTCATGCGCGTGCGGGCGTCGGCGAACCGCGAGGCGTCGCGGCCGAACATCTCCACATAGGCCATCAGGTGGTGGCCGAAGGTCACCGGCTGGGCCGGCTGCAGGTGGGTGAAGCCCGGCATCAGGGTCGCGGCGTGCGGCGCGGCCTTGGCGACCAGCGCCTTCTGAAGCGCCCGGATCTGGGCGACGGTCCTGTCGCAGGCGTCGCGCACCCACATGCGGAAATCGAGCGCCACCTGGTCGTTGCGCGAGCGGGCCGTGTGCAGCCGCCCCGCCGCCGGCCCGATCAGCTCGCGCAGCCGGGCCTCCACGTTCATGTGGATGTCCTCGAACTCCTCGCGGAACGGGAAGGTCCCGGCGTCCATCTCGGCGGAGATCGCCGCCAGGCCGCCCAGGATCGCTTCGGCGTCCTGGCTTGTAATGACCCCGGTCTTTTGCAACATCGCCGCGTGCGCGCGGGACCCCTCCAGGTCCTGCGCCGCGAGCCGGCGGTCGAAGCCGATGGAGACGTTGATCGCCTGCATCAGCTCGGCCGGCCTGTCCGAGAAGCGGCCGCCCCACATCGCTTGGCCCCCAGAATCGTTCTGGCCGGCCGGCGTCTTGGGAGCGTCAGAGGAGTCGGTGGTCATATGAACGATCAGTCCGCGGGCAAGCCCAGGGGCGGGGTCCTGACATGGGCCCTCTGGGGCGCCGCTGCTATAGGCGTCGCCGCGGTTGTCTACATCATAGCCCAGTCGTCGACCAAGCCGGTGGCGCAAGGCCCCGCCGGAACCTCCGGCGCCGTCGCCACGGCCCCGCAAACCCACGACGTCGCCAAGAAGCTGGAGCACCCCGCCGACGGGTCCGCGCCGCCGGCCTATGTCTTCTTCGACGACAAGGGCAAGAAGCTCACCGCCGCCGATTTCAAGGGCAAGGTGGTGGTGATGAACCTGTGGGCGACCTGGTGCGCGCCGTGCAAGCTGGAGATGCCGACCCTGGCCAAGCTGGCCCAGGCCTACGCCGGCCAGCCGGTGGCGGTCGTGGCGGTCAGCATCGACAAGGCCGACGCCCTGGAGCAGGCCAAGGCCTTCATCGCCGGCAACGCGCCGCTGGCCTTCTACAACGACCCGGACGCCAAGCTGCCCTGGGCGCTGAAGCCCCCGGCCAACGGCATGCCGACCACCATCATCCTGGGCAAGGACGGATTGGAGCGCGGCCGGATCTCAGGCGAGGCGGAGTGGAGCGGCGCGGGCGCCAAGGCCACGATCGACAGGATCCTGGCGCAGAGCTGAGAGAAATCCCGCCGATCAGGCGAGCTGACGGGCCTTCGCCGAGGCTTCCGGCTGGGCGGTGACCGCGCGCAGCAGGCCGACCAGCGAGGTCCGCGCCTCGGGCGCCATCAGTTCGTAGGCGGCGAGCAGTTCCAGGGCGCCGGGCGTGCGCATCCGTGTGAGCAGGTCGAGGTCGCCGGTGGTCTCGCGGTCGGGACCGTCCAGCACGTCCATCAGGTCGACGACCCGGCATTGCAGGGCGCGGGCGATCTGCACCAGGCGCGAAAAGGAAATCCGGTTCGCGCCGTTTTCGTACTTCTGGATCTGCTGGAAGCTGACGCCGCACTGTTCGGCCAGCGCTTCCTGGGAGATGCCGATCGTCCGCCTGCGGATGCGCACCGCGGCCCCCAGAGCCACGTCCATCGGGTCTGGCGCCTTCGTCGACGGGTCTGCCAATTCACTCTCCCGGCCGTCTGATTTCGCTGGAGGACGCTCCCCCCGAACGCCCTCTTTACGGCTCTACCATAAGTTAAGCTTAGGAAAACCGTGTTGAAAAGACCGTGTGCGACGAGCGGGTGCGACAAAATGCAACTTTCCCCGGCGGCGCATCGAGCGCCCGCAACCGTCGGGGCCCAGCAATCGCCGCGCCGCACGGTTAAGCACTTGGTCACCGAAGCAGCCCGAATTCCAAGGTCGGACGATTCGACGGCAACCCAAGGTCCCATGCGCACCATCCGCCTGCATCCGCCCTTCGACCACGGCGCGGCGCTTCGCGTGCCGCCGCCGAGCGACAAGGCGAGCTGGCGCGCGCTCTGGAAGTGGCTGGGCGAGGAGGCCTGTGCGGTGATCGAGGGCGCGGCGGTGCAGGTCCGCACGCCAGAAGGCCCGGTGGTCGCCCGGTGCGGCGACTGGATCGTGCTGTCGCATTCCGGCTCCTTCCACGTGGCCCACGCCGCCCGCGCGCACGACGCCTGAGCACGGCCGACTGACGTTTCGGGCCTGACCAAGGCCGCAGGAATCCGCCATAAGGCCGCGATGCCCGCGCCTTTCGACACCCTCGCCGCCGCCGCCGCCTGGTACGACGCCTGGCTGCGCGAGGCGGCCCTGCCGCTCTGGGCGGGCGCGGGCGTCGACCCGGCGGGCGGCCTCTTCCAGGAAACCCTGAGTGTCGCGGGTCTGCCGGTCGAGGCGCCGCGCCGCGCCCGCGCCCAGGCCCGCCAGGTGTTCGTCTTCGCCTCGGCGGCCAAGGCCGGCTATGGCGACCGCTGGCTGGCGACGGCCAAGACCGGCTGGGCGCGGTTCGTGAAGGCCTACCGGCGGCCCGACGGCCTGTTCATCAACCGCGCGGCGGGGGACGGCGCGCCGCTCGACGGCGAGGCCGACAACTACGAACAAGCCTTCGTCCTCCTGGCCATGGCGGCGCTGCGGGCGGCCGATCCCGAGCCCGCGGGAATGGAGGACGAGGCGCTGGCCGTGCTGGCGGCGCTGCAAGACCGGCGGGCCGCCGGCGGCGGCTTCCGCGAGAACGGAGCCCATCCCTACCAGGCCAACTGCCACATGCACCTGTTCGAGAGCGCGCTCGCCTGGGAGCCGCTCGGCGGCCCGGTCTGGGCCGGCCTGTCCGACGAGCTCGCGGCGCTCGCCATGACGCGGTTCATCGACCCGGACAGCGGCGCCTTGCGGGAGTTCTTCGACGCCGACTGGCGCGCGCTTCGAGGCGAGGGCGGGCTGGTCGAGCCGGGGCACCAGTTCGAGTGGGCCTGGCTGCTGGAGCGCTGGGGCCGCCTGCGGGGAGAGCCCACGGCCCTGGCGGCGGCGCGGCGGCTGTTCGAGAACGGCCTGCGCGGCGTCGATGCGGACCGCGAGGTGGCGGTCAACGCCCTGTGGGACGACTTTTCGGTGCGCGACGGCGCGGCCCGGCTCTGGCCGCAGACCGAGCACCTGAAGGCCGCCGTGGTGCTGGGCGACGCGGGTCAGGGGCTGCGGGCGGCCAGGGGCCTGGCGCAATACCTGGATACGCCCGCCCGCGGCGCCTGGCGCGACAAGCTTGGGCCCGACGGGCGCTTCGTCGAGGAGCCGGCGCCGGCGACCTCGTTCTATCATCTGATGGTGGCGATCCTGGAGCTCGCCGCCCACGCCGGGCCGCGGGCCTGAGGGGCGTTCAGCCGTCGCGGCTGTGGGCGAGGTGGCCCGCCAGATAGGTGCGCTCGATCGCCCTGTCGTCGCCCAGCACCTGCAGCACGAAGAGCTTCTCGGCCAGGGTCTTCGCCGCCGCTGTGCGCCGCGCCAGCAGGGGCGTCGCGGCCAGGTCGAGGACCAGGAAGTCGGCCTCCTTGCCGGGGACGAGGTTGCCCACCTGGCCGTCGATCCTGAGCGCCCGCGCCCCGGCCAGGGTGGCCAGGTAGAAGGCGTGCATGGGGTCGACCGTCTCGTCGGCCAGCTGGCCCACCTTGTAGGCCTCGCCCATCATGTGCAGCAGGGAGAAGCTGGCGCCGGCGCCGATGTCGGTGCCCAGGCCCACCGTGACCCCGCAGGCGCAGGCCTGCTTGAGGCTGAACAGGCCTGAGCCCAGCAGCAGGTTCGACGAGGGGCAGAAGGCCGCCGAGGCGCCGGCCCGCTGCATCCGGCCCAGCGCGTCCCTGGTGGTGTGGACGCAGTGGGCGAAGACCGAGCGGGGCCCGACCAGGCCGTGGCGGGCGTAGACGTCCAGATAGTCGCGGGCGTTGGGGAACAGCTCCCCGACGCGGGCGATCTCGGCCAGGTTCTCGCTCATGTGGGTATGGATCAGCACGTCCGGATGGGCGGCGGCGACCTCGCCGGCCATGGCGAGCTGGGCGTCGGAGGAGGTGACGGCGAAGCGCGGCGTCACCGCATAGCCGAGGCGCCCGCGGCCCCGCCAGGCGCGGATCAGCGCCTCGGTGTCGGCGCGGCCGGTCTCGACGGTGTCGGTGAGCGCGGCGGGCGCGTTGCGGTCCATCAGCACCTTGCCGGCGATCAACCGCATGTTGCGGGCCAGCGCGGCCTCGAAGAGTGCGTCCACCGAGGTCTTGTGGACGGTGCCGAAGACCAGGGCGCTGGTGGTGCCGTTGCGCAGCAGCTCGCCCAGGAAGAACGAGGCCGCCTCGTCGGCGTGGGCCCGGTCGGCGAAGGCCTGCTCGGCGGGGAAGGTGTGGGTGTTCAGCCAGTCGAGGAGCTGCGCGCCCCAGGCGGCGACCACGTCGGTCTGCGGATAGTGGATGTGGGCGTCGACGAAGCCCGGCACGATCAGCTTGCCCGAAAGGTCGATGACCGCGGTGTCGGGCCCAAGCGTCGGGGCGATGTCCTCATAGGCGCCGAAGGCCGCCACATGGCCGCCGTCGACCACCAGCAGCCCGTCCGCGTGCCAGGCCCAGGCCGCCTCGGCGGGCGCCCGGCAGGGGTCGTCCAGCATGTGCAGCAGGGACGCGCGATAGGCCTGGACGGTCACGGGCGGTGGAAAATCCCCTTGGCGGGCGACGGCGCGCCGCGCCCGCAGTCCTAGGCCGCCCAGGCGCGCGGAGCCAGCACCGCGTTGCGCCGGCCCGACAAAACGCAACCAATTCAGCGCCGTGCGCCTTTCAGGGTCAAGTTCGTAACGCTTGCCAAGTCAAATGGCCGGGTGTTTGATTTCCGCTCAAAGGCCCTATGCCGGCGAGCGGCGTGGGGCCTTTTCGATTCTGGAGGCGTGACAGCCAGCCATGGCCGGCAACAGGACATCGCACATCCGGCTCACCTCGCACCCGGGCGGCGGGTCGCAGAGCCGTTTCCCCATCCATTGGGACGCCAGGACCGCCCGCGAGCGCGGCCCGGTCATCGCCACGCCCAACGCCGGGGCCGACCGCAACGCCGTGGGCGCGCACGGCGGCGCCTATTCGATCTATCGCGCCCTGGCGATCTCCGCCGGCGCCATGGCCGCCGAGACGCGGCCGGAGCTCGCCGACACCTATCCGGTGGTCCCCATCGGCCCGCACGCCCAGTGGCATGAGCCGGGCAAGATCGTCAGCCTCGATCCCTGGGGCCACCGGGTGGCGGAGGACTTCGCCGCCGAGCTGGCCGAGGGCGTCGACATCCGCCCGACCATCGCGGTCACCAAGGCGCGCATCGACCTGCCGGAGATCCACGAAGCCATCGCCAAGGGCCGGCTGAAGGTCGACGGGACGGTGGTGCGCGAGAACGGCGACGTGGCGGTGACCAAGGCCGCCATCGACCCGGTCTGGTATCTGCCCGGCGTCGCCGAGCGGTTCGAAGTGGACGAGCAGCAGCTTCGCCGCACCCTCTTCGAACAGACCGGCGGCATGTATCCGGAGCTGGTCACCCGGCCGGACATCAAGGTCTTCCTGCCGCCGATCGGGGGCATCACCCTCTATATGTTCGGCGACCCGGCCCATGTCGGCAACCGGCGCTATCCGCTGACCTGCCGCGTCCACGACGAGTGCAACGGCTCCGACGTGTTCGGCTCCGACATCTGTACCTGCCGCCCCTACCTGACGCACGGCATCGAGGAGGCGACGCGCCAGGCCCAGAACGGCGGCACGGGGCTGATCGTCTACAACCGCAAGGAAGGCCGCGCGCTGGGCGAGGTGACCAAGTTCCTGGTCTACAACGCCCGCAAGCGCCAGCCGGGCGGCGACCAGGCGGCGACCTATTTCGAGCGCACCGAGTGCGTGGCGGGCGTCCAGGACGCCCGCTTCCAGCAACTGATGCCGGACGTCATCCACTGGCTGGGTATCCGGCGGATCGACCGCTTCGTGTCGATGTCCAACATGAAGTACGACGCCCTGGTGAAGGGCGGGGTCGAGATCGGCGAGCGGGTGCCGATCCCCGACGACCTGGTGCCGCCGGACGCCAGCGTCGAGATGGAGGCCAAGAAGGCCGCCGGCTACTTCACCCCCGAGGCGCCGCCCACCAAGGCCGACCTGAAGAAGGTCGTGGGCCGCGACTTGAAGGAATTCTGAGCGCAGTCCCCCAGCCCCGCTCGGCCCCGCGAAAGCGGCGACCCAGGTGCTTTTCGTTCTCTGTGATCCTCCGTTTCAAGGAGTCCCGGCTTGGCCGGAAAAGACACAAAAAGCCTGGGTCGCCGCTTTCGCGGGGATGAGCGGGATGTCGAGGCGGCCCGAACCCTCCTCACCGCCGCGGCGGTGCGCGAGCGGGCCCACGAGATGCTGGCCGCGGCCCTGGCGGGCGAGGTGGCCGAGTGGCGGGTGGACCTGGGCCGGCTGGACGCTGCGGCGGACCTGACCGCGCAGGTGGTGCGCGAGGCCTATCCGGATCTGAACGTGCCGTTCCACGCCCGCTGGCGGCATTTCCGCGTCGAGGGCCGCGACCTGTGGGCCGAGCGGGACAAGCCCTGGTCGGATTCGCGAGATCAGGCGCGCGCGGCCTTCGATCTGGCGATCACCTCGGTGTTGCTGGACGCCGGCGCAGGGCCGGACTGGCGCTTTCGCGACGCCGCCACCGGGGCGACGCTCTCGCGATCCGAGGGGCTGGGCATCGCCTCGTTCCGGATGTTCGAGGCCGGCGCACTGTCGGCGAATCCGAGCGATCCGCTACGGGCGGACGGGCTGGCGGCGATCGACGCGGCGGCGCTCGCCAAGGCGTTCCAGGCCTCGCCCGGCAATCCGCTGGTCGGCCTGGAGGGCCGCGCGGCCCTGCTGCGGCGGCTGGGCGAAGCGGTGGGCCGGCCCGGCGACCTGTTCGACGTCATGGCGGCGCGCGCCGCGGACGGCCGGCTCCCCGCGCCGGTCATCCTGGAGGTTCTGCTACAGGCGCTGGGGCCGATCTGGCCGGGGCGGCTGAGCCTCGGCGGCGCGCCCCTGGGCGACTGCTGGCGGCATCCCGCGATCCGGCGCGACGACCCGAGCGACGGCTTCATGCCGATCCACAAGCTCTCGCAGTGGCTCGCCTATTCGCTGATCGAGCCGCTGGAGGCGGCCGGGATCGCGGTGGTCGATATCGACGGGCTGACGGGCCTGGCGGAATACCGCAACGGCGGCCTGTTCGTGGACACCGGCGTCCTGGCCCTGGCCGACCCGCAAGCCGCCGGCCGCCCCAATCCGGTGGAGGGGCCGCTGGTCGTGGGCTGGCGGGCGCTGACGGTGGCGCTGCTCGATGCGATTGCGCCTATGGTGCGCGAGCGGCTGGGCGTGGCCGCCGAGGCCTTCCCGCTGGCGCGGGTGCTGGAGGGCGGCACCTGGGCCGCCGGGCGGCGCATCGCCAGGCGTCTTCGGGCCGACGGCGGGCCGCCGATCGCCGTCGTCAGCGACGGCACTGTCTTTTGAGAGGTCCCATGAAGGGCGTCACCGTCGTCGACCACCCGCTGGTGCAGCACAAGCTGACGCTGATGCGGAAGAAGGACACCTCGATCAAGAGCTTCCGCGAGCTGCTCAAGGAGATCGGCGCGCTGCTCTGCTACGAGGTGACCCGCGACCTGCCGCTGGAGGGCGTCGAGATCGAGACGCCGATGCAGACCATGTCCGCGCCGCAACTGGCGGGGAAGAAGCTGGTCTTCGCGCCCATCCTGCGCTCCGGCATGGGCATGCTGGACGGCATGCTGGAGCTGGCGCCGGCCGCGCGGGTGGCGCACGTCGGCCTCTATCGGGACCCGGCGACGCTGGAGTGCGTGGAGTACTACTTCAAGGCGCCGGCCGACCTGGAGGATCGCCAGGTGGTGGTGATCGACCCGATGCTGGCCACCGGCAACACCGCCATAGCCGCCGTCGACCGGCTGAAGGAGGCGGGCGCGCGGTCGATCCGCTTGGCCTGCCTGCTGGCCGCGCCGGAGGGGATTTCCAAGTTCCAGGGGCACCATCCGGGCGTGCGCATCTGGACCGCGGCGGTGGACGAGCGGCTGAACGACCACGGCTACATCCTGCCCGGCCTCGGCGACGCCGGGGACCGGATGTACGGGACGCGGTAAGGGTCAGGCTCCGAAGATCCAGCCGGGTGTCAGAGTCGAGAGCTGGACGCCCACCAGGATGACCTGGTTGCCCGCGCCCATGTCGATGACCGTGTCGGCGCCGACCTGGCTCAGGCTGTAGGTCGTGCCGGGGTCCAGCATCACGCGGTCCCCCTCGGCCTGGTTGAAGTCCAGGATCCTGTCGACGCCCGCATCCTGGCTGGAATGGAAGATGTCGGCGCCTGGGCCGCCCGCCTCCGTGTCGTTGCCGCGGTCGCCGGAGATGAAGTCGTTGCCCGCGCCGCCCTGGAT
>NZ_DATMNA010000073.1:0-3182 GCF_035569475.1 Phenylobacterium sp. | reverse complement strand
TCAGCTATAGGCCCGCCGATGAAAGCGCCGCTGATCCCATCCTCGCCTAGCGAGGCGGACTATCTGACCAACGTGGCGGCCGCCAAGCCGCTGCCGGAGATCACCACCCGCGACCCTATCGCCTTGTGCCAGACCTGGCTCGAGGAGGCGCTGAAGAGCGAGCCCAACGACGCCAACGCGATGACGCTGGCCACCGTCGACGCCGAGGGGATGCCGGACGCGCGGATGGTGCTGCTGAAGGGCGTGGACGCCGCCGGCTTCACCTTCTTCACCAACACCGAGAGCGCCAAGGGCCGCGAGCTGGCGGCCAACGCCAAGGCGGCGCTGGTGTTCCACTGGAAGTCGCTGCGCCGGCAGGTGCGGGTGCGCGGGCCGGTGACGCCGGTCTCGGCGGAGGAGGCGGACGCCTATTGGGCCACCCGCGCGCGGGCCGCGCAGCTCGGCGCCTGGGCCTCCGACCAGTCGCGGCCGCTGCCCGACCGGCTGGCCTTCGAGAAGAAGATCGCCGAGTTCGGGCTGAAGTTCGGCCTGGGCAAGGTGCCGCGGCCGCCGCACTGGACGGGTTGGCGGGTCGAGCCGCAGACCCTCGAGTTCTGGCGCGACCGGCCGTTCCGCCTGCACGAGCGGCTGGTGTTCGCCCGCAGCGGCGACGGCTGGAGCACCCACAGGCTGTTTCCTTGAGCCCATCGGCCACGATGGCGCCGGGCGAGGCCGAGGTCGTCGCCTGGCTGAAGGGGCAGTCCGAACGGACCATCGAGACCGCCTGCGCGCGCGTCTTCCTGGCCGGAGAGGTGGCCTGGAAGCTGAAGCGCAACGTCGACCTGGGCTATGCCGACTTCTCCAGCGCCGCTCGCCGCAAATGGGCGCTGGACCGCGAGCTGGAGTTCAACCGCGCCGCCGCGCCGGACATCTATCGCCGGGTGCGGGCGATCACCGCCGAGCCCGGCGGCGGCTTTGTGTGGGAGGGCCGCGGCGAAGTCGCCGAGTACGCCCTGGAGATGCGCCGCTTCGACGACGGCGCGGTGCTGTCCAACGACCCGGACGCCATCGACGGCGCCATGGCCGAGGCCCTGGGCCGCACCATCGCGGGCTTCCACGCCAGGGCGCCGCTCAGGCCCGAAGGCGGCTGGAGCGCCCTGGCCTTCACGGTGGGCTCCAACGCCCACCTGCTGAGGGACCTGACCGGCGGGCTCGACCACCATCGGGTGGAGCTGCTCGTGGCCAGGACGGCCGAGGAGCTGGCGCGGCGGAAGACCCTGCTGGAGGCGCGGCGGGACGCGGGCTTCTCGCGCCGCTGCCACGGCGACCTGCATCTGGCCAACATCCTGGTGGAGGATGGCAGGCCCGTCCTCTTCGATTGCATCGAGTTCAACGACCTGCTCTCCGACCTGGACGTGCAGTACGACCTGGCGTTCCTGCTGATGGACCTGGATTTCCGGGGCCGGCGCGACGCGGGCGTGCGGGTGCTGTCGGCCTATCTGGACGAGGCGGCGCGCAGCTTCCCCGGGGCGCTCTGGGAGGGCTTGGCGGCGCTGCCGCTGATGCTGTCGGTGCGGGCGGGTGTCCGGGCGCACGTGTCGGCGCACTCCGGCGACCTGGCGATGTCCAGGGCCTATGTGGAAGCCGCCATCGCCCACCTGTCGCCGCCGCCGCCGGCGCTGGCGGCCGTGGGCGGGTTTTCCGGGGCCGGCAAGACGACCTTCGCGCGCGCCGTCGCCCCGGCCCTGGGCGCCTCGCCCGGCGCGGTGGTGCTGCGCACCGACGAGGCGCGCAAGCGGCTGGCCGGCGCCGGGCCGGTGGACCGCCTGGCGCCGGAGACCTACACGCCGGAGTTCTACGCGCGGGTCTATGGGACGGTGTTCGAGACCGCCCGCGCGCTGCTGAAGGCCGGCCAGGCGGTGGTGCTGGACGCCACCTTCACCGAGCCCGAGCTGCGCGCGCGGGCCGAGGCCCTGGCCGCCGAATGCGGCGTCGCGTTCCACGGCTCCTGGCTGGAGGCCCCCGCCGAGGTGCTGGAGGCCCGGGTCGGCGGCCGGGTCGGCGACGCTTCGGACGCCACGCTGCAGGTGCTGCGCGACCAGATCGCGCGCCATGGAGGGCAGGCGACGGGCTGGACGCGGGTGGACGCGGCTGCGCCGACCGGCGAGGCGGCGGCGAGGTGGTTGAAACAGCTCGACCGCTAAACAACCTTCCCCGCACGCTGCCGCGACGCGGGAGGAGCTTGGGCGCGGAGCCGCCGAGCCGCGTTGCGTCTGAACGCTGATAACAATAGCCTTGGGCGCAAGGCCGGCGGGGGCCGGTTTCCGGAGGAACTCCAAGATGCACGGGCTGATGCAGGACTGGCCGCTGACGGTCGACAAGATCCTGGACCACGCCAAGGCCTGGCACGGCGACCGCGAGATCGTCAGCCGCTCGATCGAGGGGCCGATCGTGCGCACGACCTATGGCCAGGTCCACGAGCGCGCCAAGCGGCTGTCGAGCGCCCTGAAGGGGCTGGGGATCAAGCCGGGCGACCGCTGCGCGACCCTGGCCTGGAACACCGCGCGCCACATCGAGGCCTGGTACGGGATCATGGGCATCGGCGCGGTCTGCCACACGCTCAACCCGCGGCTGTTCGCCGAGCAGCTCTGCTACATCATCAACCACGCCGACGATCAGGTGATCTTCACCGACCTGACCTTCCTGCCGGTGCTGCTGGAGCACCGCCCCAAGATGCCGGGCGTGAAGCACATCGTGGTGTTCACTGACGAAGCCCATATGGATTCGGGCGCCTTCCCCGGCGCGCTCTGCTACGAGACCCTGATCGCGGCGGCCTCGCCCGACTGCGTCTGGGGCGACTTCGACGAGAACACGGCCGCGGCGCTCTGCTACACCTCCGGCACGACGGGCAATCCGAAAGGCGTGCTCTATTCGCACCGCTCCAATTTCATCCACACCCTGGTGACGCTTGGCCGGGACGTAATGGGGATCTCCGCCGTCGACACCGTGCTGCCGGTGGTGCCGATGTTCCACGCCAACGCCTGGGGCCTGGCCTTCTCCTGTTCGGCGGTGGGCGCGAAGCTGGTGATGCCGGGCCAGAAGATGGACGGCGCCTCGATCCTCGAGTTGCTGGAGACCGAGAAGGTCACCTTCTCCGCGGCCGTCCCCACCGTCTGGCAGATGCTGCTCGCCCACCTCAAGGC
>NZ_DATMNA010000072.1:0-9130 GCF_035569475.1 Phenylobacterium sp. | reverse complement strand
TCCCGGCGGGAATGCGCACCGAGCCGCCGGTGTCGCTGCCGAGGGCGGCGTCGACCAGGCCGGCCGCGACGGCGACCGCCGAGCCGGAGGACGAGCCGCCGGGCGCGCGATGGACCTTGGCGTCCCACGGATTCCAGGGCGCGCCGACCGCGCGATTGGTGCCCCAGCCGCCGTAGGCCAGCTCCACGGTCTGGGTCTTGCCCACCGCCCGCCAACCGGCGTCGAGCAGCTTCTGCACGACCACAGCGTGGGCGGCGGGATCGTCGGCCAGCGGAACCTTCGCCCCGCCGCCGGTGGGTACGCCCTTGACGTCGAACAGGTCCTTGATCGCGAAGACCGGCCCGTCGCCACCGCCCAACGCCGGGTCGAAGAGGCGGACGAACGCGTTCAGGCGGCCATCGTAGCGGCGGATCCGGGCAAGCGCGTCGTCGGGCGTCATGGCATCCTTTGGGCCGGGCGTTTGGGCGGCCGTCGCGAACCCGGCGACTATCGCTGCTATGGCGTCAGGAAACCAGATGACGCACGCGATCGGCTGTGGCCATCGTTCAGGCCATGACCGCCCCTGTGCCCGATCAGCTTCGCACCGCCATCCGGTTCCTGGGCCGCGTGCTGGGCGACATGATCCGCGCCGAGGACGGCGAGGCGGTGTTCAGCCAGATCGAGGAGACCCGCCAGGCCTCCGTGGCCTTCCACCGCGAGGGCACGGACGCCGCCGCCAAGGCCATGGCCGAGCGGCTGGGCGCCCTCAGCCTGCCGGACACGGTGCGTTTCGCCCATTCCTTCGCCTGCTTCCTGCAGATCACCAACATCGCCGAGGACCAGATCCAGCGGCGCCGCGGGCGCGGCGGGGACAGCCGGCCCGACACCCTGGCCGGGGCGATCCGCACCCTGGCCTCGGAGGGCGTGGGCCTTGACCGGGTGGTGGAGCTGCTGCAGGGCGCCCTGGTGGCGCCGGTGATCACCGCCCACCCCAGCGAGGTTCGCCGCAAGAGCGTGCTCGACCGCGTGGGCGCCATAGCCGACGACCTGGACGCCTACGACCAAGCGCGCACCGACGCCGAGCGGGCGGCCATCGAGCGCGAGCTGAAGCGCCAGGTCTCGATCTTCTGGCGCACCCGCCTGCTGCGCTCGGTGAAGCCGGGCGTCGAGGACGAGGTGGAGAACGCGGTTTCCTACTTCGAACGCAGCTTCCTGCCGGAGCTGCCCAGGCTCTACGCCCACTGGGTTGAGGTGCTGGGCCGTCCGCCGGCGCTGAACAGCTTCCTGCGGGTCGGCTCCTGGGTGGGCGGCGACCGGGACGGCAATCCGTTCGTGACCGCCGAGGTGATGCGCTCGGCCATGGCGCGCCAGGCGCGCGCGGTGCTGAACGTCTATCTGGACGGCGTCCACGCCCTGGGCGCGGAGCTATCGCAGTCCGCGCGGCTGGCCAGGGTGAGCCCGGAACTTCAGGCGCTGGCCGGCCTGGCGCGCGACGCCTCGGCCCAGCGGGCGGACGAGCCCTACCGCCAGGCGCTGACCGGGGTCTATGCGCGGCTGGCGGCGACCTTCCGGCTGCTGGTCGGGGAGGCGCCCGCGCGGCCCGCCGCCGTGCAGGCCGAGGCCTACGGATCGCCGGACGACTTCAAGGCCGACCTGGAGACCGTGCTGGCCAGCCTGATCGCCAGCCATGGCGACCTCTTCGCCCAGGGACCGCTGCCGGACCTGATCCGGGCGGTGGACACCTTCGGTTTTCACCTGGCCCGCCTGGACGTGCGCCAGAACTCCTCGGCGCACGAGCGCGTCGTGGCGGAGCTGCTCAAGACGGCCGGCGTCTGCGCCGACTACGCCGGCCTGGACGAGGCGGCGCGCTGCAGCCTGCTGGTGGCGGAGCTGGGCCACGGGCGCCTGCTGCACTCGCCTTTCGAGGCCTACGGCGAGGAGACGATGCGGGAGTACGCCATCCTGCAGGCCGCCGCGGAAGTGAAGCGGCTCTACGGGCGGGACGCGATCCGTTCCTACATCGTGTCGAACACCACCTCCGTCTCAGACCTGCTGGAGGTCTATCTGCTGTTGAAGGAGGTGGGCCTGTTCACGCCCGGCGACGGCGCGGCGCGGCCGCCGGTCGCCCAGATCTTCGCCGAGCCGCTGTTCGAAACCATCGCCGACCTGCGCGCCGCGCCCGAGACGCTCAAGGCCTATCTGGCGCTGCCGCTGATCCGCAAGCTGGTGGAGCCGATCGGCCTGCAGGAGGTGATGATCGGCTATTCGGACTCCAACAAGGACGGCAGCTACCTGACCTCGACCTGGGAGCTTTACCAGGGCTCCCGCGCGCTGGGCCGCGTCGCTCGCGACGAGGGGCTGAGGCTGCAGCTCTTCCACGGGCGCGGCGGCGCCGTGGGCCGCGGCGGCGGCTCCAGCTTCGACGCCATCCTGGCCCAGCCCGGCGGCACGGTGAACGGCCGCATCCGCATCACCGAGCAGGGCGAGGTGGTGGCCAACAAATACGCCGATCCGGAGCTGGCGCGGCAGAGCCTGGAGACGCTGACCGCCGGCATGGTGCTGGCCTCGTTCCGCGACGAGGCGCGCTCCGCCGTCGCCGAGCCGCACGCCAAGGCCATGGAGGCCCTCAGCCGCGGCTCGATGGCCGCCTACCGCGCCCTGGTCCACGACACCCCGGGCTTCGTCGATTACTTCTACGGCGCGACCCCGATCAGCGAGATCGCCGACCTGAACATCGGCAGCCGGCCCACCTCGCGCCAGACGACGCGCAGCATCGCCGGCCTGCGGGCCATCCCCTGGGTGTTCTCCTGGGCCCAGGCGCGGACCATGCTGCCGGGCTGGTTCGGCTTCGGCTCGGCGGTGCGCGACGCCGGCGTGCCGATCGAACAGCTCGCCGAGCTTCACGCGGACTGGCCGTTCTTCTCCTCGGCGCTCGCCAACATGGAGATGGTGCTGGCCAAGTCCGACATGGCCATCGCCGGGCGCTACGCCGGCCTGGTGGAGGACAGGGTCCTGGCCGACCACATCTTCGGCCAGATCCGCGACGAGTGGGAGCGCACCTGCGAAGCCCTGCTGGCCATCACCGGCCAGTCGCAGGTCCTGGAGAAGGACCCCGACCTCGCCGCGGCCATCCGCTCGCGCCTGCCCTACATCGACCCGCTCAACCACCTGCAGATCGAGCTGATCCGCCGCCGGCGGCGCGGCGACCAGGACGAGGCGGTGAAAGAGGGCATCCACCTGACCATCAACGGCGTGGCGGCGGGCCTGCGGAACACCGGCTGAGCGGGGAGGGCAAGCCCATGGCGACCACACGGCGCGATCATCTGAGGCTGGGCGCCGGGGCGCTGGCGGGGCTGGCCATGCCCGGCCCGGCGGCGCGCGCGGCGGAAGGGAGGCCCAGGAAAATGCGAATCCTCATCCTCGGCGGCACCGGCTTCATCGGCCCGCACCAGGTCCGCTATGCGCTCAGCCGCGGCCACCAGGTGACGATCTTCAACCGCGGCCGTCAGAAGGAAGCCTGGCCCGGGCCGGTGGAGGAGCTGCTCGGCGACCGCAACACCGGCGACCTGAAGTCGCTGGAGGGCCGCGAGTGGGACGTCTGCATCGACAATCCCACGACCCTGCCGTTCTGGGTGCGCGACGCCGCCAAGGTGCTGAAGGGCAAGGTCGGACACTACCTCTTCGTCTCGACGATCTCGGTCTACGACAGGAACGACAGGCCGGCCGACGAGACCGCGCCGCTGGCGGCCTATGAGGGCGCCGACCCCATGGCCGAGACCGCCCAGACGCTGGCCAAGAGCCTCGCGCTCTACGGCCCGCTGAAGGCGGTGAGCGAGGCCGAGGCGCGGCGTCAGTTCGGGGAGGCGGCCACCACGATCGTCCGCCCAGGCCTGATCGTCGGGCCCGGCGACGAGACCGACCGCTTCAGCTATTGGCCGGTGCGGCTGGCCAATCCCGGCGCGCGATGGGGCGCCGAGGTCGCCGCGCCCGGCGACGGCGCCGACCCGGTGCAGTTCATCGATGCGCGCGACCTGGCCGAATGGATCGTCCGCATGGCCGAGCAGCGCACCCCAGGGGCCTTCAATGCGACCGGGCCGGCGCGGCCGATGACCACCAGGACGTTCCTCGACGGCGTGGCCTCCGGGGTGAATGCGGCGCCGAAACTGGCCTGGATCCCGACCGCCTTTCTCGAGGCGCAGAAGGTCAACGCCTGGAGCGACATGCCCGTATGGATCCCGGGGCAGGGGGAGACCTTCGGTTTCCACCGCCGCAGCATCGCCCGGGCGTTGAAGGCCGGCCTGACCTATCGCCCGCTGCCGGTGACGGCCGCCGACACCCTGGCCTGGTTCAGGACCCTGCCGGCTGAACGGCAGGCCAAGCTCCGCTCGGGCCTGACGCCGGAGCGCGAGGCCGCGCTGCTCGCCGCCTGGAAGGCCGCAGCCAAGGGCTAGCCGCCCTCAGCGGAGGGCGACATTTATCTTTTATATCAATACTAAAATACAGACGAGTTGAGGTGTCAGGCGAGGCGTGGCGTCAAGCATGTGGGGTTGATGTCGGTTCGGGAGAGTAGGCTTGCTTGTGAGTATCTTCCGCCAGGTCGGGCGGATCGCGGGCGCATGAGCGCCTTTATCGTCGTTTTCGAATGGCCGGCGGCCACGAAGATCGCCGCCCGCACCGAACGGATCGAGGCCGGCGGGCCGGAAGAGGCCAAGTTGCAGGCCGCGTTGCTGTTCGCCAGCGAAACGTTCGAGCATGGCCTCCCCGTCCGCTACATGGTGTTCGACGGCCGCGGCGGCATCGTGTTCCGCTATCCCGACGGCGTGTGAGCGCGTCGGCGCGCGTGAGGCTGGCGCAGGGCCGGCGCCGGCCATAAGGGAGAGGAATGAACCTCTACGACCTCCTCGCGCGCGGATTTCCGGCGGATCGATCCAGGCCGGCCTTCCTGCTCGGGGACGGCGGCGAGGTCAGTTACGCCGAGCTGGAAGCGGGCGCGGCGCAGGTCGCGGGCCATCTGCTGGCGCGGGGCGTGCGGCCGGGCGACAGGGTCGGGCTGCAGGCCGAGAAGTCGGTCGAGGCGGTGACGATCTACCTGGGGGCGCTGAAGGCCGGAGCGGTCTTCCTACCGCTCAACGCCGCCTACACCGCCGCCGAGGTCGACTACTTCGTGGAGGACGCCGAGCCCGCGGTGTTCGTCACCGATCCGCGCTCATTTCTGGCCGAGGCCCAAGCCGCCGCGCCCCTGGCGCAAGCCGTCCCCCGCGCCGACGACGACGTGGCTTCGCTGATCTACACCAGCGGCACCACCGGCCGTTCCAAGGGCGCCATGCTGAGCCACGGGAACCTGGCGGCCAACGCCGTGGCGCTGCACCGGGCCTGGGGCTTCACGCCGGACGACGTGCTGCTGCACGCCCTGCCGATCTTCCACGTCCACGGCCTGTTCGTGGCCCTGCACTGCGCCTTCCTTTCCGGCGCGCCGATGGTCTGGCTGCCCAGGTTCGATGACGCCCAGGTGATCGCGGGCCTCGCCCGGTCCACGGTGATGATGGGGGTGCCGACCTTCTACAGCCGCCTGCTGGCCAACCCGCAGTTCACCCGCGAGCGCGCGCAGCACATGCGCCTGTTCATCTCCGGCTCCGCGCCGCTGCTGGAGTCGACCTTCGCCGAGTTCGAGGAGCGCACCGGCGCGCGCATCCTGGAGCGCTACGGCATGAGCGAGGCGGTGATCATCACCACCAATCCTCTGGACGGCGAGCGCATCCCCGGAAGCGTCGGCTATCCCCTGCCAGGCGTGGAGCTGCGCATCGGCGGCGGCGAGGAGACCGGCGTCATAGAGATCCGCGGGCCCAGCGTCTTCTCCGGCTACTGGCGGATGCCCGAAAAGACCGCCGAGGAGTTCACCGCCGACGGTTTCTTCAAGACCGGCGACGTGGGCCGCCGCGACCTCGACGGGCGGGTCTGGATCAGCGGCCGGGCCAAGGACCTGATCATTTCCGGCGGCTACAACGTCTATCCCAAGGAGATCGAGCTGGTGCTCGACGAGCTCGCGGGCGTCACCGAAAGCGCGGTGGTGGGCGTGCCGCACCCGGACTTCGGCGAGGGCGTGGTGGCGGTGGTCATCGGGGCCGGGGACGAGGCGTCGATGATCGCCGAGTGCCGTCGCCAGCTCGCGCCCTACAAGTCGCCCAAGCGCATCGTCTTCGTCGAGGACCTGCCGCGCAACGCCATGGGCAAGGTGCAGAAGAACCTGCTACGCGACCGATATACGGACCTGTTCACGGCCGGCTGAAACCACGAAGGAAGGCGTCATGGACCTGCAGCTCAAGGGCAAGACCGCCCTGGTCACCGGGGCGACCCGCGGCATCGGCCGGGCCATCGCCGAGACCTTCGCCGACGAGGGCGCCAACGTCGCCATCTGCGCCCGCAAGACCGACGAGGTGGCCGAAGCGGTGAAGGCGCTCGAGGCCAAGGGCGTGAAGGCCTGGGGCGATGTGGTGGACATCGCCGACGGCCCGGCGCTGCAGGCGTTCGTGAAGGCCGCGGCCGGGAAGCTGGGCGGGCTGGACGTGCTGGTCTCCAACGCCAGCGCGCTCGTCCAGGGCAATTCGGAAGCCGACTGGCAGGCGATGTTCGACATCGACATGCTGGGCGCCGTGCGCACCTGGGAGGCGGCGAAACCCTTCCTCACCGAGGCGGCGGCGAAGACCGGCGACGCCTGCTTCATCATCACGTCGTCCGTGTCGGCGGTGAACTCGGACAACCCGTCGTCCTACGGCGCCATGAAGGCCGCCCTGATCCATTTCGCCAAGGGCGTGGCGCGGCAGAACGCGGCGATCAAGGTCCGCTGCAACGTGGTCTCGCCCGGGACGGTGTTCTTCGAGGGCGGCGTCTGGGGCAACGTGAAAGCCAACATGCCGGGCTTCTTCGACCAGATGATCAAACGCAACCCGACCGGCCGCATGGCGACGCCCGAGGAGATCGCCGCGGCCACCGTGTTCCTGGCGAGCCCGCGCTCGGCCTTCACGACGGGGATCAATATGATCGTCGACGGCGCGATCACTCAGCGCGTGAATTACTGAGGCTAAGGTCATGAACTACAACTACTATGAGCTTCGGCTGAAGCGGGATCGGGCGGCCCAGAAGGCGTTGGCCGACCACGTCCGCGCGACGCTGGGCCCCGCGGCGGTGGCGGTGTTTTCACCCCTGCTGGGCTTCGCCTCCAACCAGGCCTTGATCCTCACGGACGGGTCCGCGCCCACTGAAGCCGTCATGCGCGCGCCGGGCGTGGTCTCGGCCGAGCGGCATCGTCTGACGCCGACGATCCGGCCCGCCGATGGCGCGCGGCCGACGGCCATGGGCGTCTATGTCCACAACTGGTTCACGATCGACGCGACCGGGTTCGATGAGTTCGTGAAGCTCTCCGGCGAGGCCTGGCCGGATTTCGAGGGCCACTTCGAGACCAGGATCTTCGGCCTCTTCGCCGCCGAACCCAGCAAGGATGACCTGATGGAGGGCGCGCGGCGCCTGCTCCTGATGACCGGCTACCGCGACCTCAACGAATGGCAGAAGAGCCGCAACCCTGCCGAGACCGCGCGCAGCGCCTTCGCGCGGCGGCGCGACCTCACCCGGGTTTCCCTGGCGCGCGCCTGCGTCCTGGCTCCGGGCGCCTAGGGAGGACCGCCATGGCCCAAGCCGCGCTCTCGGGCCTCAGGGTCCTCGACTGCACCCACGTCATCGCCGGCGCCTACTGCTCGATGATCCTGGCCGACCTGGGGGCCGACGTGGTCAAGATCGAGCCGCCGGCCGGCGAGAGCACGCGCGAGATGGGCGGAGCGGCTTTCCGCGCCTTTGACTTCGTCAATCGCAACAAGCGGGCTATCGCGCTGGACCTGACGACCGAGCACGGGGCGGCGGTCGTGCGAAAGCTGGCCGAGACGGCGGACGTCTTCGTCGAGAACTACCGGCCCGGGTCGCTCGACCGTATGGGCCTGGGCTATGCTGAGCTTTCGAAGATCAACCCGCGGCTGGTCTATTGCTCGGTTTCCGGCTTCGGGCTGGATGGGCCCTACCGCAACCGCGGCGGCTTCGACCTGATCGCCCAGGCGATGAGCGGGATCATGAGCTTCGTGGGCGAGGCGGGCAGCGAGACGCCGTGTTCGACAGCGGTGCCGATCTCCGACCTCAACGCCGGGGTGTTCGCCGCCGTGGGCGTCCTGGCCGCGCTGCAGAGCCGGCACGCCACCGGCAAGGGCCAGCAGGTGGAGAGCTCGCTGCTGGAGTCGGCGCTCGCCTACACGATCTGGGAGAGCGGCATGTACCTGACCACCGGCGCGGTGGCCCAGCGCAACGGCGCGCGCCACCGCCTGGCCGCGCCCTATGAGGCCTTGCGGACCGCCGACGGCCACATGGTGGTCGGCGTCAACAGCCAGCGCCTGTGGCGGCGGTTCTGCGACGCGATCGGCGATCCCGGCCTGGCGGAGGAGCCGGGCTTCGACACGACCGGCGGCCGGATGAAGAACCGCGACGCCCTGCAGGCGCGGATCGAGGCGATCCTGACCGCCGACACGTCCGCCAACTGGGTGCTGAAACTGGAGGCCAAGGGCGTGCCGGCCGGGCCCCTGAACACGATCGCCGAGGCCTGGGACGACCCGCAGATCAAGGCCCGCGGCCTGCTGGCCGAAGCGGGCGGGCGCAAGTTTCCGCGCACCCCGATCAAGCTGCACGACACGCCTGTGGCCCTGACCCGCGGGCCCGCCGAGGTGGGCGAGCACACGCGCGAGGTGCTCTCCGAGGCGGGGTTCACGGCCGCCGAGATCGAGGCCCTGATCGCCGAGGGCGCGGCGGCCACGGAACGCAAGACGGAGGTCCCCGCATGAGCGGCCAGGTGCATGTCCAGCCGGTCAGTGAGGCCATCGTCTTGCTGGAGATCGACAACCCGCCGATGAACCCGCTAGGCGAGGCGATGCGTGAGACCTTCATGGCGGCGCTCGACCAGGTGGAGGCCAACGATGCGCTCCGCTGCCTGATCGTCACCGGCGAGGGCCGCGCCTTCTGCGCCGGCGACGACCTGAAGAACACCGGCCCGGGCGGCGAGGACCTGGCGGGGTTCGGCCGTCTGCTCGACCGCCTGGAGGCCACGCGGGTCCCGGTGGTC
>NZ_DATMNA010000071.1:0-3586 GCF_035569475.1 Phenylobacterium sp. | reverse complement strand
ACGCCGCCGAGCGCGGCGGGGCGAGCCGATGGTTGCGGCAGGCCTATTCGGCGTTCAGCCTTCTGCCGGCCGCCACGCCCGGCCTCGCCCTGGGTCTGGCCTATGTGCTGTGCTTCAACGACCCCGCCAATCCGCTGCACGTGATCTACGGCGGCTTCGCCATCCTGGTGGCGGTGACCGTGACCCACTTCTACACCGTGGCGCACCTGACCAGCGTCTCGGCGCTGAAGGCCCTGGACCGGGAGTTCGAGCCGGCCGCGGAAGTGCTCGGCGTCGGCCGGGCGACGGTGTTCGCCCGGGTGATCGCCCCCCTGAGCGCCGGGCCGCTGGTGGAGATCTTCGTCTATCTGTTCGTGGGCGCCATGACGACGGTGTCGGCGGTCGTGTTCCTCTATCCGCCGGACGTGAAGCTGGCGTCGGTGGCCGTGCTGAACATGGACGACGCCGGCGACATCGCCCCCGCCGCGGCCATGGGCATGCTGATCGTCTATGTTAACCTCGCCATGCGCGGCCTCGGCGGGGCGGCCCGCGGCTGGCTCGACCGGAGGCGAAGGCGGGCGCATGAGCGGTCCTGAACCGACCCGGGCCACCGTGGCCGATGGCGGCCGCGCCGTGGTCCTGACCTGGAGCGACGGTCTTCGCGAAGCCCTGCCGGCCGTCTGGCTGTGCGACAGCGCCGAAGACGCCTTCGATGAGCAAACGGGCCAGCGGCGCCGTGGCCTGGGCGCCCTCGACCCCGAGGCCAGGATCGCTCGCTGCGCGCTGGAACCCGCCGGCCTGGCGGTGTCGCTGGCCGGCGGCCGGGACCTGCGTGTCGTCCGTCGCCGCTTGCGAGACCGCCGGCGGGAGAGGCCGTCGCCGACGCTGTGGCTCACCGCCGCCTCTATCGAGGCGCCGGATCCCCTTTCCGCGGACGCCTGCCTGAACGACGACGAGGCGCTCGCCGAGACCGCCTCTCGGGTCGCGCGCCAGGGCCTGGCCATCCTGAGCGGCGGCCTGGCCGAGCCCGGCTATGTGGAGCGGATCGTCGCCCGCTTCGGCTTTATCCGGGAGACGAACTACGGCCGCCTCTTCGATGTGCGTAGCGAGAGCCGGCCCAGCAACCTCGCCTACACCGCCGAGGCGCTGGACCTGCACACCGACAACCCCTATCGCGACCCGCCGCCGTCGCTGCAGCTGCTCCACGCCATCCGCGCCGACACGCACGGCGGCGCCACCTGTTTCGCCGACGGCTTCGCCCACGCCCGCGCCATGGAAGCGACCGCGCCGGAGGCGTTCGAACGCCTCGCCCGCCATCCGGTCGAATTCGCCTACGCCGCGCCGGACGGCGCGGTCTATCGCGCGCGTCGGCCGCTGATCGAGCTGGGCCCCGACGGCGCGATCCTCGCCGTGCGGCTGAACCACCGCTCGCTGGCGCCGCCGGATCTCCCCGCCGATGAGCTCACCGCCTGGTACCGGGCCTACAGTGTCTTCCACCAGAGCCTGCACGCCCCCGGCGCGGCGCTGAGGATCAGGCTCCAGCCCGGCGACGTCGCCCTGTTCGACAACCGGCGTATCGCGCACGGCCGCGAGGCCTATGACGGCTTGGCCTCCGCCGGGCGCTGGCTGCAGGGCTGCTACGCCGACATCGATGGCCTGCTGGCCACCCTCGCCCGCCTCAGACCGGAGAGCGCTCCATGACCACCCTGACCCTCGACCGGATTCTGGCCGACTATCACCGCCTGGGCCACCGCCAGTACGGCGAGGACGTCAGCCAGAACCAGCACGCCCTGCAGTGCGCGGCGCTGGCGGCGGCGGACGGGGCCCCGGAAACCCTGATCGTCGCGGCCCTGCTGCACGACTACGGTCATCTGGCGGAAGCGGCGGAAGACGTCGACCGCCCCGCCGTCGACGCCCGCCACGAGATGGCGGGCGCCGCCTTGCTGGGTGAGCTGTTCGGCCCCGCCGTGACCGCGCCGATCGCCCTCCACGTGGCCGCCAAGCGTTATCTATGCGCGGTCGAGCCGGGCTACCGGGCGGCGCTCAGCCCCGCATCCGTCCACTCCCTCGCCCTGCAGGGCGGCCCGTTCACGGCGGACCAGGCCGCCGCCTTCGAGCGCCTGGACGGCTTCGCCGATGCCGTGCGCCTGCGCCGCTACGACGACCTCGGCAAAGCCGCCGACGCGGCGCCCTCCGGCTTCGACGCCTATCTCCCGATGATGCGCCGCCTCGCGAATTGACCGCGAGACTATCCGGATTGTTCGATCGATAACTTCAGCTTAGTTTGGGACCAGGCGCGCACCATCCCCACAGAGGGCCCATGGTTCAGTCGAGACAGTTGCGGATCAACGGCGAAACGAAGGCCGTCGACGCGCCCGACGACATGCCGCTGCTTTGGGTGCTGCGGGATGTCCTCGGCCTGACCGGAACGAAGTTCGGCTGCGGCATCGCCCAGTGCGGCGCCTGCACGGTGCACATCGACGGCAAGCCCGTGCGGTCGTGTCTGCTGCCGGTGAGCGCCGTGGGCGACCGCGCCGTCACCACGATCGAAGGCCTCGGCGCCACGTCCGCGGGCGCGAAGGTGCAGAAAGCCTGGCTCGATCTCGAGGTGGTCCAGTGCGGATACTGCCAGTCCGGCCAGCTCATGTCGGCCGCCGCTCTGCTGGCGGCGATCCCCACGCCTGATGACAGCGACATCAACGCCGCCATGTCGGGCAACATCTGCCGGTGCGGCACCTATGTGCGCATCCGCGCGGCCATCAAGCGCGCCGCGGGCGAGGTCGCCGCATGACCGCCGCCTCCCGCCGCGGGTTGCTGAAGACCGGGCTGGCGGGTGGCGTGCTGCTCGCCTTCTACCTGCCCATGCGCGCCGCCGGCGACCTGCCCCTGCGCGTCGCCAACGAGCCCAACCAGGGACCCGACGACACCGCCGGCAAGTTCACCCCCAACGGCTTCATCCGCATCGCGCGCGACGGCAAGACGACGCTGGTCATGCCGCAAGTGGAGATGGGCCAGGGCGTCTATACGGCGGTGGCCATGATCCTGGCCGAGGAACTCGACGCCGACTTCTCACAGGTGGTGCTCGAGCACGCGCCGCCCAACGACAAGCTGTACGGCAACCCGGTGTTCGGCATCCAGGTGACCGGCAATTCCAACTCGATCCGCTCGTTCTGGACGCCGCTGCGCAAGGCCGGCGCCACCGGGCGCGCCATGCTGGTGGAGGCCGCGGCCCAGCGCTGGAAGGTTTCGCCCGCCAGCTGCAGCGCCGCGAACGGCAAGGTGATTCACGCCGCCAGCGGCCGCTCCCTGGCCTATGCGGACCTGGTCGACGCCGCGGCGCGCGTGCCGCCGCCGAAGGATCCGCCGCTGAAGGACCCGCAGAACTTTACCCTGATCGGCAAGCCGCTGAAGCGCTTCGACACCCCCGCCAAGGTGACCGGCGCGACCATCTACGGCATCGACGCCCTCCTGCCCGGCATGAAGTTCGCCAGCATCACGGCAAGCCCGGTGTTTGGCGGCAAGGTCGGCCAGGTGAACAACACCGAGGCCCTGGCTGTGCCCGGCGTGCAGAAGGTCATCGTGCTCGACGACATGGTGGCGGTGGTGG
>NZ_DATMNA010000070.1:0-7327 GCF_035569475.1 Phenylobacterium sp. | reverse complement strand
CGAGACCGACTTCGTTCGCGACGTCGCCTCGGTGATCGGCGCGGTCTATTCGCTGTCCTACGCCGCGCGGCCCAGGTTCGGCGACCGGGCGGCGGCCTTCGAAGCCGCGTTGGCCGAGGCGCTGCTGACCCAGACTCCGTCCGGCCGGTTCGAGGAGCGCGTCGAGACCGAGGTGATCGTCGCCCGCCGCGCCGCCGACTAGTACGCGAGCGCCGCGCCGTCCTTGCGCATCTCGGTGGCCGCGGCGTAGCGGCCGGGGTGGCGCCAGATGGCTTCGTAGCCGCCGTAGACGCCGGGGTTGGGCGCCAGCGGCCAGCCCAGCTCGGCCAACGCCTTCTTCGTCGCGTCCGGCACGCCGGTCTCCAGGTTGAGCTTGCCGATGGGGCCCAGGTTCTCGCCCGTGGGTTCGTTCCCGCCCTCGTGGTGCCAGCGCGGCGAGTCGCCCGCCTCCTGCAGGCCGAGCTCGAAGTCGATCAGGTTGGAGATCACCTGCGCCTGGCCCTGCGGCTGCATGTCCCCGCCCATGACCCCGAAGGCCAGCAGGGGCTCGCCGCCGCGGGTGGCGAAGCCCGGGATGATGGTCTGGAACGGCCGCTTGCCCGGCGCATAGACGTTGGGGTGGCCGTCCTGAAGCGCGAACAGCTCGCCGCGGTTCTGGAACATGAAGCCCAGGCCGTCCGGCATCAGGCCCGAGCCCATGCCGCGATAGTTGGACTGGATCTGGCTGACCATCAGCCCGTCCTTGTCGGCGACGGTGAAATAGGTGGTGTCGCCGTGGCTGGGCGCCTGTCCCGCATAGGCCGGGTTCAGGATGCGGTCCGGCCGGATCAGCCTGGCCCGTTCCCTGGCGTAGTCCTTCGACAGCAGCCACTCGGTGGGCTGCTTGTAGAACGTCGGGTCGGCGTAGAACCTGGCGCGGTCCTCGAAGGCCAGCCGCTTGGCCTCCACCTCGTGATGCAGGGTCTGGGCCGACTGGAAGCCCATCGCCTTGATGTCGAACTGCTCCATGATGTTGAGCATCTGCAGGGTGACCAGGCCCTGGCTGTTGGGCGGCAGGCCCCAGACGTCGGTCCCGCGGTAGTTGATCGAATGCGGCTCGACCCATTCGGTGTGGTGTGCGGCCAGGTCCGCCTTGGTCATCCAGCCGCCGATGCGCTTGAAATAGGCCTCGATCTTGTCGGCGATCTCGCCCTCGTAGAAGGCGCGCCCGCCGCCCTCGGCGATCAGCCGGTAGGTGTGGGCCAGCATGGGGTTGCGGAACACCTCGCCCTCGCGCGGGGTCTTGCCGTTCGGCGCCCAGAGCGCGTTGAAGTTGGCGACTTCCTCGATGTGGTTCTCGGGCTTGTTGAAGGTCCGCTGCGAGCCGCCGACGTAGAAGGCCACGTTCTGGACGATCGGCGCGCCTTCCTCGGCGTGGCGGATGGCCGGCTGGAAGAGGTCCTTCCACGGCAGCTTTCCGAACTTCTGGTGCAGGGTCCACCAGGCGTCGACCGCGCCCGGCACGCTGACCGAGACCGCGCCGAAGGAATTGATCAGGCCCTTGGCGTTGGCGCGCCGGCGCTGTTCGGCGAGCGTCAGGCCCCTGGGGCTGCGGCCCGAGCCGTTGAGGCCCAGCACCTTGCGGCTCCTGGGGTCCCACAAGAGGGCGAAGCAGTCGCCGCCGACCCCGCAGGAGATCGGCTCGCCGAAGCCCAGGACAGCGTTGGCGCAGACCGCCGCGTCCACCGCCGAGCCGCCCGCCTTGAGGATCTCGATGGCCGCCAGCGTCGCCAGCGGATGCGCCGTGGCCGCCGCGCCGTGCAGGCCCCAGGCGGGGCTGCGGCTGGCCCAGGTCGCCCCGTCGATGCGGTCGCCGCCGTGCACGTCGGGCCGGTCGCGGACCGGGTTCTCCTGCCGGCTGGTGGCGAAGGCCCGCCCGGCGAAAGCGGCGGCCGGAACGGCGGCGATGAAGTTGCGACGGTTCATGTGGATGTGGGCTCCCCCAAGCTGAACCGCACCAGTGTTAGCAGAGGCGCGGGCGGTGGCGAGAGGCGAGGGCGCGTTTTGCGCCGACGGCGTCGAAGTCGGCTTGGAATTGAACGTAGATCGGCCCTAAATGGTTACGGTTCAGGAACCGAACTCGGCTTCGGTCCGCGGCCGAAAAAGATGGCGGGCCAGGAAGGCCGGTCGCCATGCTCGTCGCCATCCTCACATCGCCCATCCGCCCTCCGCTGGTGGAGATCGCGGCGATCGCGGACACCCTGCACGAGGCGAACGTCCAGACCGGCCAGGACCACTATCGCGTCGTCCTGGTCTCGGAGCGGTGCGGTCCGGTTCGCTCCGCTGCGGGCCCGACCATCGCGGCCGATGTCACCTTCGACGAACTGACCGAGCCGATCGATACGCTGATCGCCATCCCGGCCACGCGGGGGACGCCGATGCCCTCGACCCCCGCCATGACGGAGTGGTTGCGCGCCATGGCGCCGCGCACGCGCCGCTACGGCTCGACCTGCACCGGCGCCTTCGTGCTCGGGGCGGCCGGATTGCTCAGGCGGCGGCGCGTCACGACCCATTGGCAGTTCGCCGCGCAACTGGCGGCGCTCTATCCCGAGGCCATCGTCGAGCCTGACCGCATCTTCGTCCGCGACGGGCCGATGTTCAGCTGCGCCGGCGTGACCTCGGCCTTCGACCTGATGCTCGCCCTGATCGAGGAGGACCTGGGACGCGAGACGGCGCTGGCTGTGGCGCGCTTCTTCGTGATGTTCCTCAAGCGGCCCGGCGGCCAGTCGCAGTTCAGCGCGCAATTGGCCGCCCAGTATGTGTCGCGCGAACCGATCCAGCGCGCGCAGCAATGGATCCACGACCATCTCCGCGAGGGCCTATCCGTCTCCCAGCTCGCGCGCGAGGTCGGGATGAGCCAGCGCAACTTCGCCCGCGCCTTCGCCAGTGAGACGCAAATGACGCCGGCCACCTACGTCGAGCTGACGCGCATCGACGCGGCGCGGCGCCTGCTCGAGGAGAGCCAGCTTTCGCTGCAGCAGGTCGCGTTCCAAGCCGGGTTCTCGAGCCCCCAGGCGATGCGACGAGCCTTCGCCCGGCATCTCGACGTCACCCCCGGCGACTATCGGCAACGGTTCCAGTCCACACTGTCGAGCAAATCGCCCGATCGGAGCAGGATACTGACGTCGGAGGTCGCCGCGCGTAGCTCGGATCTCGGGGGCCAGCGCAGGTCAGTATTGAATCTCCGAAAAGCTTGAGCGCAACAGAATTGGGTTGGCCGAAACTGCCCGTGTTTTGGCAGAAAGTGCGCCCGTGACTCCATGGAAGGCCACAGGTCCGAAGGGGTAGCTTTCTTGCAGGACGGCCCGTGGCGATGCGCGGGAGGAACCTGGGTCCTTTCAACGGCGTGCATCATGGGCCGACATGACCGATTCAGAAGATGAACTCGACGCCCCTGCCGGGGACGCGGTCTGCTCTGAATTCAGCCTCGCGGTCCTGCCGGATGATTTCAGCGCGCCCGACTTCCATCTGAGCGTGCTGGTGGCGGATGACCATCCGACCCATCGCCGATGCGCGCAGGCGATCTTCGAGGCGCTGGGATGCCACGTATTCCTGGCGGTCAGCGGCGCCGCGGCGCTGCACGCCTGCAGCCTGAGACGTTTCGATGTCGTGGTCATGGATCGTCACATGCCCGATGGCCATGGCGACGAGGCCGTGCGGCGGCTGCGTCGGCGCGAGGGCAAGGTGCGCCGTACCTTCGTGGCCTGTTGCTCGTCGGATCCGCCCCGCGACCTCTCCGCCGGCTACGACGTCCTTGCGCCCAAGCCGCTGACCGTCGCCGCCGCCGCCGACCTGCTGAGGAGGGTGGCGGCGCTGGCGCCCCCCGAGCCCGCGCCCGGTGAGCCTCGATCATGACGCCGCGCGCGCTGTCCCGTTGCGCCTGCGGGTTCAGCCGCGCCTCAGTCGTGGCCGAGGCCTACGTCATCGATGACGACGCGGCGCTCCGGCAGGCGTTGACGCGCCTGTTTCGCGGAGCCGACCTCTTGGTGCGCACCTACGAGAGCGCGGTGGAGTTCCTGGAGGACGCGCCGCGGCTCCCCATGGGGTGCGTCGTCGCCGACCTCAGGATGCCAGAGATGGATGGGCTGGAGCTGGTCCGGCGGATCGCGGCCGCGGGCTTTCCCTTCAGCACCATCATGATCACGGGCGACGCGGACGTGAGCCTGGCTGTGGAGGTGATGAAGGCGGGCGCGACGGATTTCATCCAGAAGCCGTTCGATTGCGATGGGCTTCTGGCGGCCGTGCGCCGGGCGCTCCACAGGCTGGTGACGGCCGACGAGGAGGACCAGTCCCGCGAACGGTTTCGGGAGGCGCTCAGGCGAATGACGCCGCGCGAAGGCGACGTGCTGCGCGGGCTCGTTTGCGGCAAGACCAACAAGATGATCGGCCTCGATCTCCACATCAGCCCGCGCACGGTGGAGCTGCACCGAGCGAACCTGATGAAGAAGCTGGCCGCTGAAACGCTCTCCGACCTCGTGCGGATGTCCGTGCTGGCCGAGGACAGGAGGCCCGGAGGCCTTGGCGAAGGGATCCTGGCCGCCCGCCTCTAGACGATCGGGTTGGGGCCGCACCAGCCGGGCAGGTAGCTGGAGGTCTCGTCCTTGGCCAGCTTCAGCGCCCGGGTCAGGGCCGCCGAGAAATTGTCGGCCAGCAGCTTGGGCTTCACGCGCCGGCGCAGGAAGTCCGCCCAGATGAACTCGCTGAACGGGGTGATGTCCTTGGCGTAGCCGCCGGCCCGCCGCAGCTCGCCTGCCAGGCTGCGGTACGGGTCGTCGGTCATTCCGGCGATCGAGGCGGGGATGTCGTCGAAGCCCCTGCGCCGGCCCTCGCCGTCGTAGGCGTGGCACCAGGCGCGATTGTCGAGGTAGGTCCAGAACTCGCGCTGGCCCAGGCGCCTCAGGTCGGCCACGACATTGACCAGGATATCGGCGACGCCCTCCTCGTGGAGCGCCCGGCAGAGGTGGTGGTGGTCGACGACGTAGTGGCGCTCCTTCGGCCCCCAGACCACCGGGACCATGTGCTTGCCGAGGAACTCCGACCCCTTGTCGCCGGCCTGGTCGCGCCATTGCCGCCGTTTCTCGCTTACCTCGCGAAAGCCGACCGTGATCTGGGTCGGCCGCAGCGTCTTGATCGGGATCGGGTTGAGCTGGGGTTCGTGCGCGGACATGGCCATCAATTCCCTCGAGGCTGGACCTCATCGATCATAGGCCAACTCCTGACCGGTTGAGCGGCTCCCGCTGAGCCTTCAGCTCTGCCGTGCGTTTAGGGCGCGATGGCCATCCAACCTGACGTCCTGCAGACGCTGAAGCCGCAGCCCTACGACAGCATCCGCGAGGTCGTTCGCGACGGCGACCTGCTGCTCTGCTCGGCCAACGACGGGTTCTCACGCCTGATCCGCTGGGCGACGCGAAGCCCCTGGAGCCAACTCGGCATCGCGTTTCGGCTGGAGGAGGTCGACCGCGTCCTCGTGCTCGAATGCGTGGAGAAGATCGGCGTCCGGGCCGTGCCGCTCTCCACCTTCATCAGCCGCACCAGCTCCGGCGTGCACCCCTATCCGGGGAAGATCCTGCTGGCGCGGCACGGGGCGATGGCCGCCAAGACCAGGCGCAAGCCGTGGAAGAAGATGGCCGCCTTCGCCTTCCAGCGCCTTGGCGACCGCTTTTCGCAGGCCGAGACCTTCAAGATCGCCCTGCGCATCGCCGTCAGCCGGTTCGGCCGTCGCCTGCACCCGAGCCTCGGTCCCAAGGACGAATTCATCTGCTCGGAGTACGTCGCCCGCTGCCTGAAAGCCGTCGGCGTGGAGGTCCCCTGGGACGGCCTGGGCTTCGTCGCGCCCAGCGACATCGCCAACGACCCCCGCGTCGAGGCCGTGGCCCAGATCAGGACGCGCTAGCCGCGGCGCCTCGGCGGGCGGATACCGGCGCAATCCGGGCCGGGGGTTGGCGGCGAGGCGGCCGATTGGCTATGGGTCGCGCCTCGCGTCCCAAAATCCCAGGAGCCCGTCCCAGTGCCCGCTTTCGATTTCGTGATCATCGGCTCCGGCATGGCGGGCGCGGGGGCGGCCTATGAGCTGGCCGACGGGGCCCGGGTGCTGCTGCTGGAGCGGGAGGAGGCGCACGGCCACCATACGACGGGGCGCTCGGCGGCGCTGTTCATGGAGAGCTACGGCAACGAGGTGATCCGCGGCCTGACGCGGGCCAGCCGGGCCTTCTTCGAGGCGCCGCCTCAGGGCTTCGCCGATTACCCGCTGCTGACGCCCCGCGGCTGCCTGCACCTGGCGCGGCCCGACCAGGTCGAGGCGCTCGCCTCCGTGCCGGGCGTCGTGGAGCCGCTCGACAAAGCCGCCGTCCTGGCCATGGTCCCGGCGCTGCGGCCCGACTACGTGGGCGCCGGGCTCTACGAAGCGGACGCCATGGACGCCGACGTGGCGGGCCTGCACCAGGGCTTCCTGCGCGGGGCCAAGGCCCGCGGCGCCGAGATCCGGCTGAACGCCGAGGTCACCGGTGTCGCCCGGCGGGCCGATGGCTTCGTCGTCACCTGCGCCTCGGGGGAGAGCTTCGAGGCGGCCGCCGTGGTCAACGCCGCCGGCGCCTGGGCCGACGTCGTCGCCGCCATGGCCGGCGTCAGGCCCGTGGGCCTGCAGCCCATGCGCCGCACCGCGGTGATCGTCGACGCGCCGGAGGGCCTCGACATCCGCGCCTGGCCGGCGGTGATCGACGTGGACGAGCAGTTCTACTTCAAGCCCGACGCCGGCCGCATCCTGGCCTCGCCGGCCGACGAGACCCCGGCCGAGCCGCACGACGCCTGGGCCGACGACATGGACGTGGCGGTCTGCATCGAGCGCGTGCAGGACGCCGCCGACATCCCGGTGCGGCGCATCGTGCGCTCCTGGGCCGGGCTGCGCAGCTTCGTGGCCGACCGCTCGCCAGTGATCGGCTACGACCTCGAGACGCCGGGCTTCTTCTGGCTGGCCGGGCAGGGCGGCTACGGCGTCCAGACCGCGCCCGCCGCCGCCCGCGCCGCCGCCGCCCTGGCGCGCCGCCGCGACCTCCCCTCGGATATCGTCGCCGAAGGCGTGAGCGCCGAGGCCCTGTCGCCCGCGCGGCTGCGCTAGGCTGAATCGACGTTCATTCTGAGGATGGGCCGTGGCTTGGCGTTCCTCCTCCCCTTGTGGGAGGAGGTGTCAGCCGGAGGGCTGACGGAGGTGGGGTCGCGCTCCGCTCTCGGCGCGAGACTGAGCTTCGAGCTGCGCCGGGAGGCCGAGAAACCCCACCTCCGACCCGCTGCG
>NZ_DATMNA010000069.1:0-7906 GCF_035569475.1 Phenylobacterium sp. | reverse complement strand
TCGGCCACGGTCTCGGCGATGATCTGGGCCACCGGTTTCACCGCGTCGATGCGCCCGGCCACCTGGCCCGACAGCGCGATGGAGGCCTCCATGTCGCCGCCGAAGTAGAGGTCGAGCGCGTGGCCGAACTCGCCCATAATGTTCTCGGGCGGGGTCTTCTCGTATTCGGTGGTCTTCTCGGTGCGCAGCGCCCTGAGCGCCGGGCCGGGGCCGAAGCGGTTCAGGAAGACCGTGTCGGTCTCGCGGGCCGCCACGATCATGTCCTTCCAGTTCTGGTGCACCGGGCTCTCGGCGGCGGAGACCATGCGGGTGCCCATCTGCACGCCCTCGGCGCCCAGCGCGAAGGCCGCGGCCATGGTGCGCCCGTCGGTGATGCCGCCGGCGGCGATCACCGGCACGCCGACCTTCGAGCAGACCAGCGGCAGCAGCACCATGGTCGCCACGTCGCGGCTGTTCTTGAACCCGCCGCCCTCGCCGCCCTCGACCACCAGGCCGTCGACGCCGGCCTCAATGGCCTTCATGGCCGCGGCCAGCGACGGGACCACATGAAACACTGTCAGCCCGCGGCCCTTCAGCGCCTCGCAGTAGCGGTTGGGGTCGCCCGCCGAGGTGGTGACGAACTTGACGCCCTGGTCGGCGACGAAGCTGACGATGTCGGGGTCGCGGACGAAGGCCTGGGCGACGTTGATGCCCCAGGGCTTGTCGGTCAGCCCCTTCATCTTCCTGACCTCCTCGCGCACCTCGTCGAGGCGGCCGGAGGAGGTCTCGATGACGCCGAGGCCGCCGGCGTTGGAGACCGCCGAGGCGAGCTGCGCCCGGGCGATCCAGCCCATCGGCGCCTGGACGATCGGGTACTGCACGCCCAGCAGCTCGGTGATGCGGTTCCGGATCATGGCGCGGCGCCCTTCATTGCGGCTTGAAGCTGTTGTTCGACCGGTCGGCGTCGGGCAGGCGGTGGTCCGGGTCGATGGCGGCCTCGGCCACCGCGCCGCCGCCCTCGACGGTGAAGGTGTGGGTCCCGGTCTGCATCCAGGTCTCCACCGGCACGCGGATGTCGCGCTTCTGGCCGTTCCTGTAGGTCACCCGCAGCGTCGCCGGCAGGACGAGCTGGCCGAGGTTCTGCACCGTCACCTGCGCCCCCTTGGCCGGGTCGCCGTCGACGTACTTCACGTCGGTCACCGCCATGTCGTGCGACCAGTTGTGCAGGAAGTAGCCGCGCCAGAAGTAGCTGAGGTCCTCGCCCGAGGCGCTCTCCATCTCGCGGAAGAAGTCGCTGGGCTTGGGGTGCTTGAACGCCCAGTCGGCGATGTATTTGCGGAACGCCGGGTCGAACCGCTCGGGGCCCAGGATGTCCTCGCGCAGCAGGGTCAGGCCGAAGGCGGCTTTGAAGTAGGTCACCGGGTGGCGGTACTTCTCGCGGATGGTGTCGGCGCGGCTGAGGATCACCGGCGCTTCCGGGTCCTTGATCAGCTCGGCGATCTGGTCGGCCGGCGTGCCGGTCGCGGAGGGCGCGTATTCGGCGTCGCGCTTGGGCCCATAGACCCCGTTCGAGAAGTCGTCGGACTCATAGACGTCGATGAAGGTGTTGATCCCCTCGTCCATCCAGGCGTCGCGGCGCTCGTCGGAGCCGACGATCATCGGGAACCAGGAGTGGCCGATCTCGTGGGCCGAGATGAAGAACAGGGTCTTGGCCTTGTCGTCGATGCCGTCGAAGACGATGCCCGGATACTCCATGCCGGTGGCGGGCCCGGCGACGTTGATCGCGTTCGGCCAGGGGTAGGGATACCAGCGCTTGGAGAACCGCTCGACGGCGTCCTTCATATATTCCGTGGACCGGCTCCAGGCGTTCTCGCCGACGCTTTCCGGCGGATAGACCGACTGGGCGACCGCGGCCTTGCCGTCCGGCAGGTTGATCCGCGCGGCGTCCCAGACGAAGGACCGGCTGGCCGTGAAGGCCACGTCGCGGGTGTTCTCCATGTGGAAGCGCCAGGTCTTGGTGGCGCCCTTGGGCGGCGGCGTGGCGGCGACCTCCTCCGGCGTGCGGATCGTCACCGTCTTGTCGCTGGCCCGGGCGCGGTCGAAGCGGGCGCGCTGCTCAGGCGTCAGCACCTCGCCCGCGTTCACCAGCGCCCCGGAGCCGGCCACCAGCATGTCCGCCGGCACGGTCACCGCGTAGTCGAAATTGCCGTATTCCAGGTAGAACTCGTTGGCGAGGTAGGGGAGCGTGTCCCAGCCGCGCACGTCGTCGAACACCTGCAGCCGCGGATACCACTGGGCCAGGTCGTAGATGTCGCCGGACTTGTTGGCGTTCCAGGCCATCCGCCCGCCGAACAGGCCCGGGATGGTGAAGTGGTACCTGACCTTCACCTGCACCTTGCCGCCGCCGCCCTTCACCGCCGACGGCAGGTCGACCCGCATGCGGGTGTCGTTGACCACGGTGTTCAGCGCCTTGCCGCCCACGCTCACCGCGTCGATCACATAGCCCTCGGTCGACTGCTTGGGATCGACGCGCCGCCCGCCCGACATGGCGTAGCCGCGGCTGCCCTGACGGTAGAGGTTCTGGTCGAGCTGCAGCCAGAGGAAGCCCAGTTCCTCGGGACTGTTGTTCGTATAGGTGATCGTCTCCTCGCCGGAGAGCACGTGGGCGGTGGTGTCGATCCGGGCGTCGATGCTGAAGTCGGCGCGGTTCTGCCAATAGGCCGGCCCCGGCGTTCCGGACCCCGTGCGGATCGTGGTGGGCGGCGCCGGCAGCGTCAGCGGCGCGAAGGTCTTCAGCGGATCGTAGCGCGGCGGCGCCGTCTGGGCCTGGGCGGCGGTCACCGCAAAGAACGCCGCGCCAACGACAAATCCACGCCACGCCATGCCAAGCCTCTCCAGGAAATGAAGCGTCCATCTGAGCCGGAGCGGGGCTGTGCGCAAGGCGCCTTCCTTTCCCGGGAGGCGGGAAGGGAGGGGCTACACCCCCAGCCGGCCCGCCACTTCTTCACCCAGCGCCAGGGACGAGGTGAGGCCGGGGCTTTCGATGCCGAACAGGGCGACGAGGCCCGCCAGCCCGTGGGCGCTCTCGTCGTCGATACGGAAGTCCGGCTGCGGCTCGTCGGGGCCGTGCAGCTTCGGCCGGATGCCGGCGTAATCGGGGCTCAGGGCCTCCTCCGGCACGGCGGGCCAGAATTTGCGGATATAGGCGGCGAACTCCCCGCGCATCGCCGGATCGACGCTGTAGTCGAGGGTCTCCACATAGGTCAGGTTCGGCCCGAACACCGCCTGGCCGCCCAGGTCGCGGCGGTAGTGGGTGCCCAGCGCCCCATGGATGGGCGGCGGATAGATCAGCCGCGAGAACGGCGCCTTGCCCGCCAGCCGGAAGTACATGCCCTTGCCGTAGTGGGCCTTGGGGATCTCCGCGGCCGGGAAGCCCTCGATCGTCGCCGCCACGTCCTGGGCTGACAGCCCCGGCGCGGTGACCAGGTAGCGGCAGGTCAGCGTCGCCGGCTCCTCGCCGCCGGCCCGCACCGAGAACCCGCCACCCGCCAGCGGCGACGCGCCCTCGAAGGGCGTCGACGTCACCACCGTCCCGCCGCCGGCCCCGATCTCGCCCTCCAGGGCCAGCATGTAGCCGTGGCTGTCGAAGACCCCGCTCTGCGGCGAAATCAGCGCGCCCTCGCAGGCGAGCTCCGGCTCCAGGGCCATGGCCTGCGCCCTGGACACATGCGCCATGCCCTCGACGTCGTTGATTCGGGCCTGCTCCAGGATGGCGTCCAGCCTATCCAGCTCGTCGAGGCTGGTGGCCACCACCAGCTTGCCGCAGCGGTCGTAGTCCACGTGATGCGCGTCGCAGAAGGCGTAGAGCGCGCGCCGGCCCTGCACGCACAGCCGCGCCTTCAGCGAGCCGGTCGGATAGTAGAGCCCCCCGTGCACCACCTCGGAATTGCGCGAGGAGACCCCTTGGCCGATCGCGGCCTCCTTCTCGAGCACCGCCGCCGTCAGCCCGCGTTTCGTCAGGGCGTAGGCGCACGCCAGCCCCACCGCGCCCGCGCCCACCACCACCGCATCGAAATCGAACTCGGCCATACGCTCCGCCTAACGCGGAAGGGCGCGGAACGGAACAGCGTCCTTCGCCAACACCCCCCAATGTCGTCATCACCCGGCTTGTCCGGGTGATCCATGCGAGGCGGCCCATTCGCGAGTCAGCTTGGGTCCCCCGGATCGGCGTTCCGCCGACCGTGGGATGACGAGAAGAGGGCGGAGCGGTAGACAGCCCCAACCGGGGAGTGCGTGACATGCGGAAAATCATCGGGCTTGCGATGGGACTGGCGCTTGCCGCGACCGCCACCCACGCTCAGGTCTCCGTCGACCCCAACCGGCCCAAGGCGATCGCCTCGATCCTCGACTGGCGCGGCGAGAAGCAGGCCAAGGGCTTCCGCGACATCGAGCACATCTTCAAGACCACTACCGTCAGGCGCGGCGACAAGGTCCATCCCCTGCCGGTCGCCGCCCGCCAGATCGCGCCGACCTTCGCCTACGACGGCAAGACCTGGGCCGTCGACGACTACATGAAGGCCTACAGGGTCTCCGGCCTGCTGGTCCTGAAGGACGGCCAGATCGTGCTGGAGAAGTACGCGCTGGGCCGCAAGCCCGCCGACCGCTGGACCAGCTTCTCCGTGGCCAAGTCGGTGACCTCGACCCTGGTCGGCGCGGCGATCCAGGACGGCAAGATCAAGAGCCTGAACGATCCCGTCACCACCTACATCCCCGAGCTGAAGGGCAGCGCCTACGAGGGCGTCACCGTGCGCGAGATGCTGATGATGAGCTCCGGCGTGAAGTGGAACGAGGACTACACCGACCCCAACTCCGACGTGGCCCGGGCCGGCGGCTCGGTCACCGAGCCGGGGGTCAACCCGATGGTGAGCTACCTGCGCAGACTGCCCCGCGCCCACGCGCCGGGGACCACCTGGAACTACAATACCGGCGAGACCGACCTGGTCGGCGTGCTGGTCTCCAAGGCGACCGGCGAGGGCCTGGCGCAATACGCCTCGGAGAAGATCTGGAAGCCCTACGGCATGGAGCGCGACGCCGTCTGGATGACCGATCCGGGCGGCCAGGAGCGCGGCGGCACCGGCATCTCCATGACGCTGCGCGACTACGCCCGCGTGGGCCTGTTCATCGCGGGCGGCGGCGTGGCGGACGGCAAGCAGATCGTCCCCGCCGGCTGGGTCGCCGAGGCCACGAAGCGCGAGATCGACAACGGAACGCCCGCGCCCGCCGGCTACGGTTACTTCTGGTGGATCCGGGCGAACGGTTCCTACGAAGCGGTCGGGATCTTCGGCCAGTCGATCACGACGTTCCCGAAGGAGCACCTGATCATCGTCCAGAACGCCGCCTGGCCGGCGGCGACGGGCAAGGAGCTGAGCGCGGCGCGGAACGCGATGTTCGAGGGGGTGAGGGCGGCGGTGAGGTAGGCGCGGCGAGGGCTTCGCCCTCGTCCTTGAGCAAGCTCAGGGCCAGAGCTGCAATCTCGCCATGGGGTTTAAGGGCTTCCCCGCATCGAGAGGATGCGCGCTGCCGCGTCCTTCTCCCCTCGCGGGAGAAGGTGGCCGCGAAGCGGTCGGATGAGGGGGAGGTCGGCGCCCTACCCCTGAATCCCCCTCATCCGTCAGGCTTCCGCCTGACACCTTCTCCCGCGAGGGGAGAAGGACCCTTAGCCGCCGATCCCCGCTTCGGCCTTCGCCGCGGCCAGCGGGTCAGCCTCGGCCTGCACCTTGTCCGTGGCCTTCTTCGCCTCGGTGATCGGCGCCCACTTCTGCATCTTGCCGCTCTTGATGGCGACGGCGAAGTCCTGGGCGTCGCTCAGGACGGCCTTGAGCGTCTCCATGGCCTTGGCCATGTCCGGGTTGCCGCTGTTGTCCACGGGTGCGAGGCCCAGGTCGGCCATGGTGGTGTGGCTGAGGAAGTCCTGGACCTGGGCCGTCCAGGCATCGCTGCCCTGGTCCGCGCGGAACAGGGTCTCCAGCTTCTGCAGCGCCGGATTGTTCTTCTGCGCCACGGTTTGGAGCTGGGTCAGGTCGCTGACGCCATAGGCCTGGGTGACCTGGTTGTAGAGCGTCAGCATGGTCTCACGGGTGGTCAGGTTGTCCTTCAGGCTACCCAGCGAAGCGAAGAGCACCGTGCCGTCGGCGGCCTTGGTCTTGGCGCCGAAGTAGGTGGCCTGGTCCTCCGGCGAAAGCTTGTTGAGGTTGTCCAGCATCTGCGGATAGGGGGCCTTGCCGGGAACGAGGTACTTCTCCACCAGGGTCTGGGTCTGGGCCACGTGGGCGGCGAAGGGCGAGGCCGCCGCGTTCATCGCCGCCGCCTGGCCGGCCGGGCCGGCGCCGGCATAGCCGTTCAGCAGGCTGAGCGCCGCGGTCTGGTCCTTGGCCATCACCCCGCCGGACGTATCGTCCACCTTGGCCAGCGCATCGGTCAGCGCCTTCACGTCGGGCGGCGAATAGCCGGCCGGCGGCTGGGCGGCCGGAAGGTCCGCCGCGCCGAGGCTCTGGCTCAGGCTTTTGGCGGCGACATAGATCTTCTGATCGTCCGCCGAGAGCGCGTTGAAGGCGGCCGCCGCGCGGCCGGTGAAGGTGGTGGGATCGGTCCCGCTGTCCTTGGCGGCCGGGTCCCGCTGAGCGTCGACCTTGGCGACGACCTGGGCCACGCGTTGCGAGAAGGACGAGACCAGCGCCGCCTGGGCGGCGGCCTCGCTCATCGTCCCGCCGGCGGGCGGAACCGCCGGCGGCAGACGGTTGTCGAAGACCACCTGGCCCTTGGCCAGGATGTTGGTCAGCAGGGCATAGGCCTTGAGCTGGTCGTCCAGCGAGGTCTTGCCCGTGGTGTCGTTGAGCGCGGCGACGGCGGCGGTGACCTGGTCCTGCGTCGGCCCCGAGGCCGCAGGCGCGGGCGCCTGACCGTCCAGCACCTGCTGGGCCTCGGCGGAAAGCGTGACCTTGTCCACCGGATCGCTCGAGGCGACGGCCGGGAGCGACTCCTGGGGCGACGGCTGCGGCGGCGACGCGACCGGCAGGAGTTGAACCGTGACGGTCGATGTCGAGATGGCAACCATAAGCGCTCCTTCCGACACCCTTCGGTCAGGCTCGCTAAGTTTCGATGAACACGTTCTGCGAGGCGGTGGGCGCGCCGCCCCTACGCCTGCGTCCAGCCGCCCAGCACGCAGGCCACCCGGCCCTTGCGCACGCTGACCGCGGCGTGGCGGCCGTAGCCCGGCTCGAACAGGCTCGTCCGGCCCGCCAGGGTGACGGCGATCATCACCGGGCCGGTGAACTGGCAGACGTAGTAGGCGTCCCGCGTCGGGAACCGGCCGTCGGGGACCGAGGCGCAGTCGGCCCCGCCGAACGGATGGGCGAAGTCCGCGCCGCCGTATTTGAAGGTGTGCGGCGCCCGCTTCAGGACGATGGCGTCCCAACTGTCCTTCGGCGGCGGACAGGGCGGCCCCTTGATCTCCCAGTCCCGCCGCAGGCCGTGCTGGTGGGCCCAGAAGGCATAGACGCCCCAGCTTGGCAGGCCCACCGCCAGACCCACCACGGTGACGAGGGTGACCTGCGTCGTGGCCCCGCGACGGGCTTTTCGCACGATGGGCGCGACGAACGTCATGGCCTGCCGATCCGCAATATTACATCTGTACGTCACGATATTTACAGATGTACTTCGCCGGGTCAACGGCGCGAGCGCGGCTCGGCCCTAGGCTGAATCGACATTCACTCTGAGGATGGGCCGCGGCTTGGCGTTCCTCCTCCCCTTGTGGGAGGAGGTGTCAGCCGGAGGGCTGACGGAGGTGGGGTCGCGCTCCGCTCTCGGCGCGAGACTGAGCTTCGAGCTGCGCCGGGAGGCCGAGAAACCCCACCTCCGACCCGCTGCG
>NZ_DATMNA010000068.1:0-23362 GCF_035569475.1 Phenylobacterium sp. | reverse complement strand
CGCCGGATGGAGGCGAGGATCTCCTCCATGGTCGGTTCTTGGGACGTCTGTTCGGACATAGGACCGGGCCGCTAAAGCGAGAGATGAATCCGTGAACGACCAGCGTAGCCCATTTTCAGCCGAAGGGGAGCCGCTTCAAATGCGCCTACCGTTTTGGGGGCGCCGACGGTTGCGCCGAAGGCGGTGAAAGACCAGGTCCGATCGCCGGCTCCGAGGTCATGGCGCGCGTCTGCGGAATCGCCGGGAAGGCCACGGCCCGGTCAACGATGCCGATCGGCTCTTCCCAGGGCACGTAGCCGAGGGCGAAGCGCAGCTTGCGGAAGTTCTTCTTCGAATCGTAGGGCGTCACCGCCGGGATCAGATTCTTGGCTTCCAGGCGGCCCATGGCCGACAGCACACTGGCGGCGGCGACGTATTCGTCGTGGCGGGCGGCCACCGCGGCGAGCTCGTCGTTGCGCAGCTCCTGCTCGGCGTTCAGAACGTCGATCGTGGTGCGCAGGCCCACCTTCTGCTCCTCGCCCGTGCCTTCGGCGGCGATCTTCGCGGCGCGCACCGACTCCTGCGTGGAGTCGATGCTGGCCCGCGCGGCGACGAGCTGGTTCCAGCCCTGGGTCACACTCTGCAGCACCGTACGGCGCTGGGTCTCGATGGTGATCCGGTCGGAGTTGTTGCGCTCCACCTGCTGGCGGATGCGCGAATTGTTCAACCCGCCGGTGAAGAGCGGCACGCTGACCACGGCCGCGCCGGTCATCTCGGTGGTCCATCTTGAGCTGTCAAACGGCGCCACGTTGCCCGTGAACCCATAGGTGGCGCGGAGCGAGACCGTGGGCATGCGCTCGGCGCGCGCGGCGGCCACCCGGGCGCGGCTGGCCTGCTCGGCATATTGCTGCGCGCGCAGCAGCGGACTGAACTTCTCGGCGACGCTGAACGCCTCGTCGGGATTGGTGGGCAGCAGGAAGGCCAGCGAAGGCTCCGGCTCTAACTCGCCGGGGTTCTGGCCGACGACGTTCGCATAGTTGGCGCGGCTGACGGCAAGCTGGGCGATGGAGCTCGACAGCAGGGCCTGGGCGGCGGCGAGGCGCGCCTGCGACTGGGCGACGTCGGTGCGGGTGATCTCGCCGACCTCGAAGCGGGCCTTGGATTCCTCAAGCTGCCTTTGCAGGACGCTGACGTTCTCCTGCCGGATGCGCACGCCTTCCTGGTCGCGTCGCACATCGGCGTAATATTGGATCACCAGCAGCATCACCTGGGCTTCCACCCGGCGCAGGTTCTCGCGGCCCGACAGGATGTCCGCCTCGGCGGCCGAAATGGCCGCCGACGTGCGCCCGCCGGTCCAGAGGGGCTGGGTGAGGTTGAGGCCCACGGTGCCGTTGTTGAGCCGCGAAACCCCCGAGCCCGTCGCGGGCACGAAGGTGTCGGGAATGCCGTCGCCGTTGGTGTCGATCACGGTGCCTCGGGCCGCCTTCGGGGTCCGCGTATCCAGCCAGTAGCTGTCGGCGTTGAAGGTGAGCTGCGGCCGAAAACCGGCGCGGGCTTGCACATAGGTTTCGTCGAGCGCCCGCTGGCCCGCGCGCTGGGCCAGCAGATTGGGGTTGGTCCCGTAGGCGAGCGCGATCGCATCGGCCAGGGTCTCGGCGGAAGCCGAGGCTGCGAATCCGCCGGCCACGCCGGCGGTGAAAATCGCGGCCAAAAGCCGTCCGCGAAGGATCTTCGACATCAGATATCCCCGTAGTGGCGAGCGACTTGTTCTCGTTGGCCGAACTTGTGCAGCCAACGCCCCCGCCGCGTCACCTTAAGCTTTTTTCACCCCGGACTTTGCATCCGTTTGCCTTGTGAAATCACTCGTGGTGAGTTTTGAAGACTATTCGAAGGCGAAACCGTGTTGAGCGGCGAAACCTCGCATGACCGGCGGCGTCGCGTCGAACACCTCCCGGCGGCCGATCCCGTCCTCGGCCCGGACATAGACGCAGGCCTTGCCCACCGGCCCGTCCCGCTCGACGACCCCCAGCCGTCCGCGCAGCGCCAGGGTCGCCGTCCAGCCGGCCGGGGCGCGGCCCACCGCGCCTTCGCAGACGATGACGTCATAGTCCGCGCCCGGGGGTTGCGACAGATCGCCCTCGTCCAGCCGGGTCACCGAAAGGCCGAGGTGCTCGAGCATGGCCGCCGCATAGGGCGCGGCGATCGCCAGCGCGCGCTCGCCCGGCATCGGGCGCACCGCCTGGACCAGCTTGGCCACGTCGCGCGGCTTCAGCAGGCTGCGGCCCGGCGCGTACTCCACCTCGATGTCGGCATAGGCCAGGTAGGCCTTGGCGGGCGGCATGAAGCTGTCGCGCGGCAGGGCGCGCATGGCGTCGTGGATGCGTATGTCGGTGACGTCGGCGGGGCGCACCTGGCTTTCCACCATGTTCAGCCGGGCGGCGGCGAAATCGGCCATACGGTCGTCCTTGAGCGCGCGAGGAATCTTGCCCGGCTTATAGGTCCCCGCCGCCTGACAAGGCAATCGCGCCCGTTGCCCCGCGGCGGGCCTTCTGTTAGCACCGCCCGCTCTAGGCGGCCTGATGGCGGAGTGGTGACGCACCGGACTGCAAATCCGTGAACCCGGGTTCGATTCCCGGTCAGGCCTCCAATCTTCCCTAGCCCGAACCCGCTGATGGATAGTCGCGCGATCTATGCCGATCTGTTGCGGGCCGCGGGCTTGCACCGCGCGGGGCAGTTGGAACCGGCGGAGGCGCTGTATCGGGAGATCCTGGGCCGCGCCCCCGATCACTTCGACACGCTCTGGCACCTCGGAATGCTCCATCACCAGACGGGGCGCCTGCCCTCGGCGATCGGCCTGCTGGAGCGCGCCATCGCGCTGCGGCCGGGCGAGGTCGATCGCCTGGTGATCCTGGGCGCCCTCCTGTTCCAGGCCGACCGCAAGGATGAGGCGCTCGCCATCGCCTCGGACGCGGTCGCCCGGGCGCCTCAGGACGCCGACGCGCGCAACCTCCTGGGCCTGGTCCTGGGCGGGATGGGCGAGCATGACGAGGCCCTCGCCGAACTGCGGCAGGCGGTCGCGATCAACCCCGACTTCACGGACGCCCAGAACAATCTCGCCCTGAACCTGAAGGCCGTCGGCCGTCTCGAAGACGCCGCGGCGGCCTTGCAGACGGCGCTGCGGCTCGACCCGGGCCTGGCTCAGTCGCACAAGAACCTCGGCGACGTACGACGCGACCTCGGGGACCTTCCGGGGGCGCTCGCCAGCTATGACGCCGCGATCCGCCTGCAGCCCGGCTACGAGGACGCCTTGAACGACCGCGGCGTCGCGCTCCTCGACCTGGGTCGGCTCGACGAGGCTCTGCAGGACTTTGAGCGCATCGCCGGTCTCAAGGCCGGCGGGGGATCCGGCCACTACAACGCGGGCCTCGCGCTTTCGAAGCTGAACCGCTTCGAGGACGCCGTCGCGCAGTTCGATCGCGCGATCGCCGCGCGTCCGGACCACGCCGACGCCCACTACAGCCGCGGCGTGGCCCTGGCCGAGCTGGACCGGCCGGAAGCGGCGCGTGAGGCCTTCACCGCGGCGATCTCGCTCCGCGCCTTCTTCCCGGAAGCCCACTTCGCCCGCAGCCTGAACAGTCTGCTGCTCGGCGACCTCGCCGAGGGCTTCGAGGGCTACGAGTGGCGCAAGAGGCTGCCCGATCCCCTGGGCGCCCGCGAGATCTCGGCGCGCGCCCTGGCGCCGGGCGACGACGTGGCCGGCGCGACCGTCTTCCTTCATCCCGAGCAGGGATTGGGGGACATCATCCAGTTCTCCCGCTACGTCCCCATGCTGGAAGCCAGGGGCGCGAAGGTGGTGATGGCCACGCCCGCGTCGCTGCGGCGGCTTATGGCGACGCTCAGCCCCACCGTCGAGATCATCGACGCCGCGAAGCACCCGCTGTTCTTCCGCGCCCACAGTTCGCTGCTCAGCCTGCCGCGGTTCTTCGGCACAACGGCGCAGACGATCCCCGCGCGGACCCCCTACCTCTCCGCCGACCCGGACCTCACCTCCGCCTGGCGACAGCGGCTGCCCGGCGCCGGCAGGGCGCGGGTCGGCCTGGTCTGGAAGTCGAACGTCCGCAACGTCGAACTCGCCAAGCGGTCGATGACCTTCGAGGACATGAGCCGGCTGATAACGCCGGACAGGACCTGGGTCAGCCTGCAGATGGACTGCACGCCCGCTGAGGCCCGCCAGATGGCGGCGCTGCCGAACCTGATCGCCTGCGAGGACCGGATCGCCGACTTCGCGGACACCGCGGCGATCATCGAGAACCTCGACCTGGTCATCACCGTGGACACCAGTGTCGCGCACCTGGCCGGCGCGCTGGGCAAGCCAGTCTGGGTGCTGGTGCAGCACATCGGCGAGTGGCGCTGGTTGCGCAGCGGCACGTCCTCGCCCTGGTACCCGACTGCGCGGGTCTATCGGCAGCCGCGGTTCATGGACTGGCGCGGGGCCCTCGACGACGTGGCCAACGACCTGGCGGCGCTTTGACGGCGCGCCCGGTAGGCGCCGCGGCCGCCTAGTCCATCAGCCGCTGGGCCAGGTAGGTGTATTCAAGCGCCACGCGCATGGCCCGCTCGTTGAGGTTGGCGGACGCGGCGTGCCCGCCGTCGACGTTCTCGTAATAGAGATAGTCGTAGCCGAGTTCTTTCAGCCGGGCCGCGGCCTTTCGGGCGTGCGCCGGGTGGACCCGGTCGTCCTTGGTCGAGGTTTCCAGGAAGACCCTCGGATAGGGCTTGCCGGCGGCCAGGAGCTGATAGGGCGAATAGCTGTCGAGGACCGCCCGCTCCGCCGGGACCGCCGGGTCGCCGTACTCGCCCACCCAGGAGGCGCCGGCGCCGATGTGGGTGTAGCCGATCATATCGAACAGCGGCACCTGGATGACGATGGCGTTGTAAAGCTCCGGGTGCTGGGTCAGGGCCACGCCCATCAGGAGGCCGCCGTTGGAGCCGCCCTCGATGCCGAGCTTCTTCGGGCTGGTGATCCTGCGTGCGATCAGGTCGCGGCTCACCGCGAAGAAGTCCTCGTAGACCCGCATGCGGTTCAGCTTCAGCCCGGCGTTGTGCCAGCGCGGCCCGAACTCGCCGCCGCCGCGGATATTGGCGAGCACATAGACCCCGCCCTTCTCCAGCCAGAGCTTGCCGGCCATGGCGGCGTAGGCCGGCGTCTGGCTGAGCTGGAAGCCGCCGTAGGCGGTGAGCAGGGTCGGCGCCGTCCCGTCGAGCTTCAAGCCTTTGGGCCGCACCACCCAGTAGGGGATCTTGGTCCCGTCCTTCGAGGTCGCCCAGAGCTGCTCGACCACATCCTTGGAGGCGTCGAACCGCGCCGGCGTGGTCTTCAGCATCTGCGCCTTGCCGCTGGCGTCGTCCGCCAGCCACTGGCTGGAGGGCGTCAGGAAGCTGGTCACGTTCGCGATCATGCTGTCGTCGAGATCGGCGGTCGAGGACACCGAGATGGTGGAATCCTTGGGCAGGGCGACCGCCGCGGAGGTCCAGCCCCCGCCGGCGTGGCGGAAGGTCAGGAGCTGGGCCTTGACGTTTTCGTACAGCACGACAGTCAGGCGGTGGCGGGTGCTCGCCACCTCGTCGATCGCCTGGCTGGCGCCGGGTCGCAGGACCAGGGTCCCCTTCAGGTCGCCGGGGTTGGCCTTCACCGCCGCCAGGTCGAAGGCGATCAGGTCGCCTTCCTTGAAGCCCTTCTGCGGCCAGTCCTGCTCCAGCGTGACCACGAGCTGGCCCTCGACATAGGCCTGGATCGTCGCCTTGGTCGGCAGGTCGATCTTCACCCCGCCGGTCGGGGTGATCAGCCGGTGCTCGGAATTGAAGAAGTCGAGCCCGCGCTGGGCCAGCAGGGCGGCCACCGCCCCGCCCGGCTCGCGAAGCACCACCGGGCTTACTGACACGTCGGTCTTCTCGCCGCGATAGACCTCGCGCGCGGCGCCCAGCGGCTGGCCGCGCTTCAGGATCTTCAGGATGTAGGGATAGCTCGACTGGGTGAGATCCCCGGGGGTCCATTCGGTGGCGATGGCCAGGGTGTCCTTGTCGATCCAGGCGACGTTCGCCTTGGCCTCGGGGAGCTGGAAGCCGCCCTCGACGAAGGCGCCGGACTGGGTGTCGAACTCGCGGATCTCGACAGCGTCCTTGCCCCCGTTGGACAGCGAGACCAGGCAATAGCGCTCGGCGGGCTTGAGGCACTGCGCGCCCTTGAACACCCAGTTCCTGCCCTCGGCCTTGGCCAGGGCGTCCACGTCGAGGATCGTCCGCCACTCCGGGGCGGCGGTCCGGTAGCTGGCCAGGGTGGTCGCGCGCCAGACGCCGCGCACGTGGTCGGCGTCCTGCCAGAAGTCCCGCAACGTCCCGTCGTTGGCCAGCGCCACACCGGGAATCCGGTCCTTGGCGGTGGCGATCTTCAGCGCGTCCGCATAGTGGCCGGCGTAGCGGGGGTCGTTCTGCAGTTGCGGCAGGGACCGCGCGTTCTCGGCCCGGGCGAAGGCCAGCGCCTTCGCGCCCTCCGCCTCTTCCATGTAGGCATAGGGGTCCGGGGTCGGGGCCGCGCCCATGAGGAATGCTCCTGCCAAAAGGGCGGCCGCCGCGCGCGCCACTATCATGTCGAAACTCCCCTGACCGGCGCCGATAGAGGGCGATGCGGGCGCGAAGCTCAAGCCCCCATTCGCTCTGCCCGCCCCGAGGCGAGCCCTTAGGTGTTTGCCCTGAATTGATCCGACGTCGGCGAGGCGCAGGATAGGCGATGCTCGAGACGCGGGCCGAAAGTATGGCCATGGACAGGTCGCGGTCCGCCGTCGAGGCGCCGCCCACGGAGGCCGCCGGCTCCCTGCGCCGCTTTTTCCTCGGACAGGCTCTCGCGCTGCTGGCCGCGGTGGCGGCCCTCGGCGCGCACCTGGCCGCCGGCGCGAGCTTCAGCCACTCGGTCTATCTGTTCTGCCTGCCGGCCCTCCTGGCCTGCGCGGCCCTGAGCGGCTTCTCCTCGGCGATGAGCGCGACGGGGATCCTGGCCGTCGGGGCCTTCGTCGCCGACGCCCAGGCGCTGCTGGACCGCCCTGAACGCCTCGGCCGCGTGGCGATCTTCCTGGCCCTGGGCGCGGCCATCGCCGCCCTGGGCGGATGGGCCCGAGCCTCCTTGGCCGACGGCCGCCGCCGGGTGGCGGAGATCGAAGCGCGTGAGGCGATCCTGCGCGCCAGCCTGGACGCGGTGGCCGAGGCCACCGTCATGATCGACGAGGAAGGCGTGGTGATCGGCTTCAGCCGCGCCGCGGAGCTGCTGTTCGGCTGGACGGCCCAGGAGATCGTCGGCCGCGACGTCTCCCTGCTGCTTCCCGACAGCCAGGCGGCGGCCCACGACGGTCATCTGCGCCGTTATGTCGAGACCGGCGAACGGCGGGTTATCGGGTCTTCCCGCCAGGTCGCGGGGCGGCGCAAGGACGGGGCGGAATTCCCCATGGAGTTGCGTATCGGGGAGGCCCGGGTCGGCCGGCGGCGCTGCTTCACCGGCGTGGTCCGCGACCTCTCCACCATGCGCGAGGCCGAGAGGCGATCCGATGAATTGCAGGCCCACCTGACCCAGGTCTGGAGCCTCAACTCCATGGGCGAGATGGCCTCGGTGTTGGCGCATGAACTCAACCAGCCATTGTCCGCCGTGGCCAACTATCTGCGCGCCGCGCGCACCCTGATCGCCCATCTGGAGATCGACGAGGACGACCTCATGGACGCCGTTTCGCGGGCCGGCGACCAGGCCGTCCGGGCGGGTGAAATCATCCGCACCATGCGCGATCTCGCGACGCGAGGTGGCGCCGAACAGAAGCCTGAGAGCCTCGCCGCGATCTTGGCGGAAATCGAATTCATCATAGGGTTAATGGTTAGAGATGCCGGCGCACGGGTATTTTATAATCTCTATAAAGGTTCAGACATAGTTCTTGCTGATCGAATTCAGATTCAACAGCTAATGGTTAACTTGGTGAGAAACGCCATTGATGCAGTCGCCAAGTTCCCGGATCGCGAAATCAAAATCTCAACACGACCCGACGCAGACCGAAAGATGTTGATAACAGTCGAGGATAGCGGGCCTGGCGTAGATATCGCGGTTATGGGTCGAGTCTTTCAACCATTGGCAAGCACCAAGCCCCTCGGAATGGGGCTAGGCCTTTCGATTTGCCGCGCTATAGTCGAGAACCATGGCGGGCGAATCTGGGTCGAATCCAGCCCGCTGGGAGGCGCTGCTTTTAGCTTTTTACTGGCGCGGACGGGTGTGAGCAGTGGTGACGTCGACGGCCAACCGGACCGTATTCGTCGTCGATGACGACGACGCCGCGCTGGACTCGCTTGTCATGCTGCTGAGGTCCGATGGACTCAACCCTAGCGGGTTTTCTTCCGCCCTGGAGTTCCTCGACGTCCTGACCCCCGACGCCCTCGGCTGCATCGTCAGCGACGTCCGCATGCCCGGCATGGACGGCGTCGAGCTGGTCAAGACCCTGAAGCAGCGCCAGTGCCTGCTGCCCGTCATCCTGATCACCGGACACGCCGACGTCACGGTGGCGGTCCAGGCGATGAAAGCCGGGGCCTCGGAGTTCGTCCAGAAGCCCTTCGAGAGCGAACTCATCCTGCGCCTGGTCCGCTCCGCCCTGGAGGAGAACGAGGAGGCCGTGGACGCCAGTTCGCGGCGCACCCGGGTGCTGCGCCGGATCGAGAGCCTCACCGCCCGCGAGCGCCAGGTGCTCGACATGATCATGGAGGGCGCGAGCAACAAGGCGATCGCGTCGGGGCTCACCATCAGCCCGCGCACGGTGGAGATCTATCGCGCCAACGTAATGTCGAAGATGCGGGCCGACAGCCTCTCCGAGCTGATCCGCATGACGCTGGCCAGCGGCGCGGCCTGACACACCCAGTCGCTCGATAGGGGTTTGTACCTAAGTATTGGCGCCGGAGTGCAAATGCGGCGCGAATATGTTTGATTCGCGACAGGATGAGCCGCACCGTTACAGCATTGCAGGGGGCCTCGGCCCGCCTGCCGGCCAACGAGGGCCACGCCGCGGGCGAGGCCCTGGCCGCCGAGCGGCTGGACGCCATCCACCGCAATTCCGGCGCCCTCATCCACGACTTCAACAACCTGCTGGGCGTGATCCTCAGCGCCAACGAGCGGCTGGCCGCCGAGCTGCCCGAGGGTAGCGAGGCGCAGGCGATCGCGCGCCTGGCCCTGGAGGCCGCCGAGCGGGGCGCGGAGCTGCTTCGCCGCACCCTGGCGCTCGGCCGCGGCGAGGCGGAAGCGCCGGAGGCCGTCGACGGCGCCGCCGTGCTGGACACCGTGCGGCGCCTCGCCCGCCAAGCCATCGCTCCCAACATCCGCCTGAAGGTGTCCCTGCCCAGCGCCCCGCTGGATTGCCTGGGCGACCGCACCGGCCTGGAAATGGCGCTGCTGAACCTCTGCCTCAACGCCGGCCAGGCGACCCCCGCCGGCGGCGGCGTCTTCGTCTTCGCCCACGACGTGCGGCTGAGCGGATCGGATGCGCGGTTGGCCGGCGTCACGCCCGGCGACTACGTGGCCTTCACGGTGCGCGACACCGGCGCGGGCATGTCGCCCGAAACCCTGGCGCGCGCCACGGACCCGCTCTTCACCACCAAGGCGACCGGCACCGGCCTCGGCCTCAGCGCCGTGGTCGACTTCGCCGCCGGCGCCGGCGGGGCGCTGTCGCTCTGGTCGCGCGAAGGCCAGGGCACGACGGCGACCCTCTACCTGCCCGCCGCCCTTCCCGGCCACAGCGCCGTCGCGGCGTAGGCCGCTTACCGCTTCCATTCAAACCTATGGCGAAGCCTCCTCTCCGCTTGCCCGGAGAAGGAAAACGGGCACAGAAAAAGGCCGGCCGCTTCACAGCGGCCGGCCCGTTTGGCGGCGATGATCTCGGGCGTCAGGCGGCGAGCGCCTGGCGCTCCTCGACCTGGCGTTCGTCGGAGGTGTCGCGCAGCATGTAGCCGCCGCCCCAGACGGTCTCGATCTGGTTGCCGCCGCCGGCGGCCGCGGCCAGCTTCTTGCGCAGCTTGCAGATGAACACGTCGATGATCTTCACCTCCGGCTCCCGCAGGCCGTTGTAGAGGTGATTGAGGCACATCTCCTTGGTCAGGACGGAGTTCTTCCGCAGGGAGAGCAGCTCCAGCACCTTGTACTCGCTGGGCGTCAGGTGAACCGGCGCGCCGCTGACCTCGGCGGAGCGGGTGTCGAGGTTGAGCGCGATATTGCCGGTGCGGATGATCGATTCCGAGTGGCCCCGCGAACGGCGCACCACCGCGTTGATCCGCGCGGCCAGCTCGGCCTTGTGGAATGGCTTGGTGATGAAATCGTCGGCCCCGCCGGACAGCGCCTTGACCTTGGTCTCGATATCGCCGGACGCGGTCAGGATGATCACCGGCGTACGGATCTTCTTGGCGCGGACCGCGCGCAGCACGTCCAGGCCTTCCATATCGGACAGGTCGAGGTCGAGCAGCATCAGGTCGTAGTCGTAGACGCTGGCCAGTTCGACGGCGTCCTCGCCCAGGTCGGTCGTGAACACATTGTGTCCCTCAGCCACGAGCTTCAGCTCGATGCTCTTGGCCGCAACCGGATTGTCTTCCACCAGAAGAATATGCATCTATTCAGCTCCCATGCCCAGCTAAGTGATTGGAATTGTTGACGAGAAGTCGCCCCGCAAGCGCCAGGATCTGCGACATGCGAAAGGGTTTGGCGAGGACCTCATCGGCCCCCAGGTGCTTGGCCCAGCTCAGGTAGTCGCGCCGCCCGCCCGGACCCGCGCCGGATATGGCGATGATCTTCGGGGGCCGCGGCCGGCGCTTGATCTGCAGGATGGCGCCGATGCCCTCCATCTCGGGCATGACGATGTCGGTGACCACCAGGTCGGGCCGGTAGCTGTCCAGCGCCAGGAGGCCCTTGCGGCCGTTCTCGGCAGTGCGCGTGATGTAGCCGGCGGCGGCGAACGCCTGGGCCATCAGGCCCAGCAACGCCTGGTCGTCATCGATCAGCAGGACCCTGCCGCTCGTGCGGCAATCGGCATCCTGCGGGACGAGGCGAAGGGCGGGCATTGCGGCGGGCCTCAGCAATTGACTTATGGTTAATGCTTTTAACCATGCTGATTCGCGCGAATCACCCTGAGGTGACTACCTACGGGGTTTCCCGTATGGGTAGAGCCCGTAGAATCCCCTAGTCGAACCTACGGAGCCGGCGGCGCCGGCTCCTCGACTATTCTCTGTAAATTCAGGCTTTTTCCCGCCAGATGGCCAGGGCCAGTCGCGGCCGGACGAGGAACAGCGCGGCCCACACGACGAGCACGGCGAGGCGCTTCAAACCCCGGCGGCGGGGCCGGATCTGGGTTTCATACAACTGAGCGTAGTCCGAAACGACGGTCATGAGCCTCTCCTCCTGGCGACGAGGAAAGGTCTAGGAGGCCGCCACGACAGTTCCGGACGCATGGGCGCGGCGGGCGATTTCGATCTGTTCGGCGAGCGTGGCCTTCAGCACCGGCGGCGTCAGCACCTGCACCTTGTCGCCCCAGGTGAAGAGGTGCCAGGCCAGCTCCAGCATGCCGCTGGCCCGAAAGCGGACGATCACCGAGCCGTCGGCCTGCGCCTCCACAGCCTGGTTGGCGTGGAAACGCCAGCGCAGCGCATCCTCCGCGCCCGCCGGGCTCACCCGCAGCGCCACGTCCTCGGTGTCGTCGTGGAAGATCCCGAAGCTCTCGTCGGCGTAGTCCTGCAGGGAGAAGCCTTCCGGCCGCGCCGCGGTGCGCCCGGTCACCTCCACGTCGCCGATCCGGTCGAGCCGCCAGTTGCGCGGCCCCTGCCCCTCGTCGGCCACCAGATAGTTGGAGCGCCCGAACAACAGGCCGAAGGGCGTCACCTCGCGCACCCGCCCGGGCGTCGCCCCGCCCTCGTAGCGGAACCTCAGGCGCCGCATGGAGAGCAGGCCCTCGCGTATGGCCGCCAGCACGGTCTCGTCCTCGAAGGGCCGCGGCCCAGCCTGGACGGCGATGGTCTCGGCCTGCAGCAGGGCCTCCAGGTCCGGGGCGAGCTTGCGCCGGGCCGCTGCGCGGGTCGCCGACAACACCTTGTGCTCCAGGGACCTCAGCGCCGCCGCCCGCGCGCTCGCCCCCTGCTGGGCGAAGACCTCGGCCGCCGCGGCCAGCGCCGCCAGCTCCTGGGCGGTCGGCGCCTGGAAGAGGCCGTCGAGGCCCGCGGGAATCCGGAAGCGCCGGGTCGGCGGGTCGTCGACCTCCTCCAGTTGCGGAAAGACGTCGCGCACCGCGTCCCGCATCCGCTCGGCCGTGCGCCGGCCGACGCCCAGCCGCTCGGCCATCTCGTCGAGGGTCAAGCCCTCGGAGGTCGCCGCCAGCATCCGCGCGAGATCCAGCAGCCGGCTGGCCTTTTCGTGTCGCATCTCAAGGTACGTCCGATTCTGTCGTTGCGACCGATCAGACCTGAACGCGTTGAAACCCGCAACGGAGTTCAGGACATGGCCTACCGCACCTTCCGTCCCCGCCTCGCCGCCCGCCCGATCGAGACGCCGGCCTTCGAACGGCCCGCCCTGCCGGGCTCCGTGGTCGACGCCGTGCTGCGCTTCCACGACGAGGAGCAGGACCAGGGCTCCGGCCGAACGCTCCTGCGCCTCAGCGAAAAGCGCCTACGCGCGCCGGAGGTGAAGAAGGCGCTGGGCAAGCTCACCCGCCGGGCCGCCAATGTCGCCATCCTGTGGAACGACGACGAAGGCCAGATCATCCGCGTGCTGGAGGCGGCCTAAGGGTCCGCCGGCGGCGACCCCTCGTGCCGGTAGTTGGGCTGGTCGATGGCCAGTTGGTCGAGGACATTGGCCTTCAGGGCGGCGAGCAGGCCGGGGGTCTGCGCGGTCATCTCGCCGGCCCGCAGGCGTCGACAGAGGTCGGCGTTGAGCTCCTCGAACCCGCCGCGGTAGTCCAGCAGCACCGTCAGTCGCTCGACGGCGGCCGCCTCCGCCGCCGGCCCCAGGGCCAGCTCGCGGCCGATCACCCCCAGCACATTGGCCGAAACCCGCGCCAGGAAGGCGTTGCGCGGGTCGAGGTCCGGACGCAGGTGGTCGATCCAGCGGGCCACCGCCGTGATCAGCTCCTGGGCCCTGGGATGGGTGATCACAGGCCCGCCTCCAGGAGGTTCACCAGGTCGATCTCGGTTTCCGAAACCCGGCGGCCGATCATCGGGCGCTCCACCGAGGCCTCCAGGCCGCCGGCCCAGCTCTGGTACATCATCAGGCACATGACGCCCCACTTCAGCGACCCCAGGGCCTGCCAGGTCCGCAGGCGCTTCAACGAGACCGGAGTCCCGCCCGCCGCTTCGTGCCCCTCCAGCAGGTCGGCGTAGTCGCCGAAGCCGCCCACCGGGCGGTCCGGGCGACCGAAGCGCCAGGAGTTGACGCAGATCCAGCCCAGGTCCTCGGCCGGGTCGCCGATGTGCGACAGCTCCCAGTCGAGCACGGCGGCCACGCCTTCGGCCGGCGAGATCATCAGGTTGCCGTTCCGGAAATCGCCGTGCAGCAGCACCAGGGGCGCGGGCTCCGGCGCATGGGCCTTCAGATGCTGGAAGGCCAGCTCCAGCACCGGCCGTTCGGCGCCGGACGAGCGGTAGATTTCCTCGTAGCGGCTGAGCTCGCCAAGGAAGTCGGCGCTCTTCAGGCCGGCCTGCGGCGGCGGCGGCGTCGCGTGGATCTGGGCCAGGATCTCGCCGCACTGGCGGGCGAGCTTCGGACGAACCGCGTCGAACCGCGCGTCGGCGACGATGCGGCGCCCCAGGGTCTCACCGGCGATCCGCTGGGTGACGTGGCATTCGCCCAGGCCGTCCTCGTCGTCGCATAGATGCACCAGCGGCGGAGCCGGCGCGCCCGCGCCCCGCACCGCGCTGATCAGCGCGGCTTCCCCCGCCAGGCTGACGGAGCGCGAGGAATCGGGATCGAACGGCGCCGAGCGCCGGCGCAGGATCAGGTCGCGGCGCGGCGCGCCCGGGGCCTCGACCGCGAAGGCCCAGGTTTCCATGCTCGCCCCGCCGGACAGGCGTTCGGCCGCGGCCAGCACCGCGCCCTCGCCTCCCAGCCGCTGGGCCAGCCGCGGCAGGGCGGCCAGCACATCCACGCTCATGATCCGACCAAATCCCCGACTTTGTCCGATTTCGCCCGATCAGGGGGGCGTTCCGGCGGCTTGTAAATGGCTGACTTGGGCTAAGCTCGATCCAAAGAACAGACCCAGGATCCCGCCATGGACTTCGACCTGCCCCCCGAACTCGTCGCCTATCTGGCCGAGCTCGACGCCTTCATCGAAGCCGAGATCAAGCCGCTGGAGCTTGCGGACGACAATATCCGCTACTTCGACCACCGGCGCGAGTACGAACGCACCGACTGGGAGCGGGGCGGCCTGCCGAAGAAGGAGTGGGAGGAGCTGCTGGGCGAGGCCCGCCGCCGCGCCGACGCCGCCGGCCACCTGCGCTTCGGCTGGCCCAAGGAGCTCGGCGGCAAGGGCGGCACCCAGCTCGAGCTGGCGGTGATCCGCGAGCACCTGGCCGCCAAGGGGCTCGGCCTGCACAACGACCTGCAGAACGAGCACTCCATCGTCGGCAACAACCCCTTCATCCTGATGTTCAAGGAATTCGCCACCAACGCCCAGTACGAGCGCGACGCCGACAAGCTCCTGGCCGGCAAGCTGCGCACCGGCTTCGGCCTCACCGAGCCGGACCACGGCTCCGACGCCACCTTCATGGAGACGACCGCCGTGCGCCAGGACAAGGACGGCCAGCCCGGCTGGCTGATCCGCGGCGAAAAGATGTGGACCACCGGCATGCACGTGGCGACCCACGTCATGGTCTTCGCCCGCACGTCGGGCAAGGACGGCGACGCCAACGGCATCACCTGCTTCATCGTCCCGGCCGACACCCCCGGCGTGAAGATCGAGGAATACCTCTGGACCTTCAACATGCCGACCGACCACCCGCGAGTCAGCTTCACCGACGTCTGGATCCCGGAGGACAGCTACTGGGGCCAGATCGACCAGGGCCTTCGGCTCGGCCAGAGCTTCGTGCACCAGAACCGCATCCGCCAGGCGGCCTCGTCGCTGGGCGCGGCGGTCTATTGCATCGAAGAGAGCGTGAAGTACGCACGGCAGCGCAAGCCGTTCGGCAAGGCGCTGGCCGAGAACCAGGCCATCCAGTGGCCGCTGGTCGAACTCTCCACCCAGGCCGAGATGCTGCGACTGCTGATCCGCAAAACCGCCTGGCAGATGGACCGGATGGAGCACAAGGAAATCGAGCGGCAGATCTCCGACAAGGTCTCCATGTGTAACTATTGGGCCAACCGGCTGGTCTGCGAGGCCGCCGACCGGGCCATGCAGGTGCACGGCGGCATCGGCTATTCGCGGCATAAGCCCTTCGAGCACATCTATCGCCACCACCGCCGCTACCGGATCACCGAGGGCTCGGAGGAGATCCAGATCCGCAAGGTCGCGGCCTACCTGTTCGGCTACGCCGGGCCGAAACGGCGAGCCTTCGCCGAACAGGGGATCGAGGCGTGAGCCTGGGGCCGGAGCATCGGCTGGCCGTCTACGGCACGCTGGCGCCCGGCCGATCGAACCATCATCAGTTGGCGGGGCTGGCTGGAGACTGGACCCATGGCGTGGTTCGCGGCGAACGCCTGGCGGCCGGCTGGGGCGCCGGCGTCGGCTATCCCGGCCTGCGGCTCGATCCGCAAGGCGCCGAAGTGGCCGTGCAGGTCTTCACATCGCCCGACCTGCCGGCGCACTGGGCGCGGCTGGACGCCTTCGAGGGCGCCGACTATCGGCGGGCCCTGGCCCGGGTCCAGGGCGCGGACGGCGGCGAGGTCGAGGCCTTCATCTACGTCATCGCCAGCTAGGCCGCGGCCTGGCCGCCGTAGAGGCGGTCGAAGACCGGCGGCAGGGCGTCCGGCAGGCCAAGCAGCGGCCCCGACGACAGCAGCAGCACCACCTCGTCGCCCTTGAGGCCGCTAAGCGCGCGGATCGCCTCGTCCGCCGACCGCACGCCCTCGACGGCCACGCCGGTGGCGGCGGTGCGGGCCAGGATGTCCTCGAAGCTCGACTGGCGGTGCGTGGCCGCGCCATGGGTCGGCGGCGGGGCGATCAGCACCCGCGCGGCGCCCCGGAAGACGGTGTCGTACCAGGCGAGCGCATCTGTGCTGCGCCAGGAAAAGGTGTGGGGCTCGAAGACCACCGTCAGCGGGCGGTGCGGATAGTGCAGCAGCAGGGCCTCGATCGCCGAACGGGCCTTCTCGTAGGATGAGCCGAAACCCTCGATCACCGGTACGGCGGAGCGCGTGGTCAGCCGGTCCAGCCGCCGGCGGATGCCCGCGAAGCTGGCCACCGCCGCCTGCAGGGCGGCCTCGCCCACCAGGCCGCGCTCCAGAAGATAGGCTGCGACGCCGACCACGTTCTCGATGTTGTGCGCGCCCAGCAGGCTGGTGGTGATGGCGATCCGTCCGCCATCGGGACGCACCAGGGCAAAACGGCTCGTGTCGCCGAACACCACCTCGTCGGCCCACCAGCCTTCGCAGCGGCCGGTGTCGTACCAGACGATCCGGCTGGCGGCCTCGCCCGCGATGGCGCGGATCGCCGGATGCTCGCGGGCGACCAGCAGCCCGTCGAGCGGGATCAGGCGCAGCAGCTCGCGGAACGGCGCCTCATATTCAGCGAAGGTCGGGAAGACGTTGACGTGGTCGTGGACCAGCGAGGTCAGCAGCACGTCGCGCGGGTGGTAGAGCAGGAACTTCGAGCGGCGGTCCGTCGGCCCCACGATATATTCGTCGCCTTCCAGCACCACCTGCGGCGCGCGCCCCCAGTGGCCGGTGTCCGGCAGGGAGGGCGAAATGGCGCCCACCATCCAGCCCGCGTCGCAGCCCGATTCGCGCAGGATGTGGGCCATCAGGGCCGCGCAGGTGGACTTGCCGAAGGAGCCGGCCACCACGGTGTTGGCGCGGCCCTCCGTGGCCTGGCCCACCAGCTCCGGAAAGCTGGTGACCGCGACGCCGCGCGCGCGGGCGGCGACCACCTCGGGATTATCCTCGCCCCCCAGCTTGGCGCTGGCGCCCAGCACCAGAACGTCGAGGCCGGCCGGCAGGTTGGCGGCGTCGAAGCGGCGATAGAAGGGAAAGCCCAGCCCCTCGACATAGGTCGACATGGGCGGGAAGACGTCCTCGTCCGAACCGGTGACCTGATGGCCGGCCTCGCGCATCATCAGGGCCGCGGCGCTCATACCGGCTCCGGCGACGCCGGTGAAGTGGATGCGCATCTTCGGCGCTTCCTTTCGATTCGTTCGGCCCCTGCCCGACCACGACTAGCCCACCTGCGCGCCGGCTCCAATCCGGGCGCGTCGCCGCATCCCCTTTCGGAGGCCTTGCGGCCGCAGAAGGTCGTTAACCCGCCCTTAACCACGCGAGTCCAACCTCCGAGCGTCTTCCTTGAAGACACCCCACCAACACCGACTTTTCATAGCCCGGCGCTCGCGTCGGGCTCTTTTTTCAGATGCGGCCCTTCGCGGCGCCCGCCCGGCTTGCGCCGGATCGGCAGCCAACGTATACCCCCGCCCCTCGACGGCCTGATCCCGGATAGCTCAGCTGGTAGAGCAGTCGGCTGTTAACCGACTTGTCGCAGGTTCGAGTCCTGCTCCGGGAGCCATCGAGACCCTTCCTGAATTCCGTGCCGGCGGTCGAGCCGGCTACCGGTCCCGGCCCCACGCTTAACGCGCATTTTACACCGCGCCCTCCTAGATTGCAGCCATGCGCAGCCTGGCGATTCTGCTGACTCTCCTGGCCGCCGGCCCCGCGTCGGCGGGGAGCCTGTCGATCGCCCTGCGCACGCCGGCCGGCAAGCCGGTAGCCAACGCCGTGGTGACCGTGCGCCCGCAGGACTATGCGGGCCGCGGCCCGATCCGGTTCCCCTGGCCCTACACCATGGCCCAGCGGGGCATGCAGTTCGAACCCTTCGTGCTGATCGTGCCGGTGGGCGCGGAGGTCGCCTTCCCCAACGCCGATCCCTTCAAGCACCACGTCTTCTCGTTCTCGCCGGCCAAGACCTTCGAACTCAAGCTCTACGGCCGCGAAGCGACCCGGGTGGTGAAGTTCGACAAGGCGGGGATCGTGACCCTCGGCTGCAACATCCACGACAACATGATCGCCTACGTCGACGTGGTGGACACGCCCTTCGTGGCCAAGACCTCCGAGACCGGCGAGGCCCAGATCGACGACCTGCCGCCGGGCCCGGCCCATGTGGCGATCTGGCACTCCAGCCTGCGCGCGCCGCACGAACAGGTGTCCAGCGACCTGGCGATCCCCGCCTCCGGGACGGCGCGGCTGGCGACCACGCTCGACCTGCGCGCCACGGCGCTCCGCCGCGGCGGGTATTGAGCGTCCGCGGCCGCACGACCACCGGCCCCTGACGGGTTTCGAAGACCCACGAAACTTTCGATAAAGAAACCGGCGATATATTGGCCCCTTGATGACCGGGGGACTCTCGAGGCGGACAAGTCGAGCGGCGGACATGTCGAAGTCTGCACTTGTCCTCGTCATGCCGATTATCTTGGCGTCGGCGCTGCCGAATCCGGCCTGCGCCCAGTCGGGGATCCTTTCGCCGGACACCGTCCACGGGCTCGCAGAAGCCGAAGTCTCGGCCGGCCGCACCGAACGGTCCTGGCTCGACGGGGGCTTCGGCAAGACGGCGGCGTCGCGGGACGGCGTCGCGTTCAACCAGGCCGCGATCGAGTGGCGCCCGAGCTTCAACTTCGCCGTCGGCGCCGTGGTCAGCGCGCTCTATCAGCCGAAGGTCTCACCGAGCCTCGATATCGGCGAGGCCTACCTCAAGCTCAAGGCGCCGCCGATGGCTCTGGGCCGGATTTCCGCGCGGGTCGGCGCCTTCTATCCGCCGGTGTCGCTGGAGCACGAGGGCGTCGCCTGGACGACCCCGGACATGCTGAGCGGCTCGGCGCTCAACACCTGGGTCGGCGAGGAGGTGAAGGTCACCGGCGTCGAGGCCAGCCTGGCGCGGGCTTTCGGAAGCCAGGAGATCAGGGCCACGGCCGCCGTGTTCGGCTGGGGCGACACCGCCGGCGCCCTGCTGACCTTCCGTGGCTGGGCGATCGACGGGGTCCGCGCCGGCCTGGGCGCGAAATTCCCCCTGCCGCCGCTGTCGGCCTTCGCCGCCGATTTCCAGCCGGCCGTCACCCTGCCCGTCCTCGAGCTGGACCACCGCGGCGGCTACTACCTGCAGCTCGAATGGCGGCCGCCGGCGCCGGTCAGCGTCGACGTCTTCCACTACGACAACGGGGGCGACCGCACCGCCGAGGACGCCAACAACCAATGGGCCTGGCGGACCACCTTCACCGAGATCGGCGCGCGCTGGGAGCCCAGCGAAACCCTGCGGCTCCAGGCGCAGGCGATGACCGGCAACACCCAGATGGGATATGTGACGGCGGGCGGCCGCTGGTTCGACGTGGACTTCCGCTCCGCCTACCTCCTCGCCCGCCGGCAAGTGGGCGAGGATGCGCTGAGCCTTCGCCTGGACGGGTTCAAGACCGTCGACCGCACCTTCGTGGATGTCGACAACAACAGCGAGACTGGCTGGGCGGCCACCGCGGCCTGGCGTCATCGGCTGGGCCCGCACGTCGACCTCATCGCCGAGGCCAAGCGCATAGACAGCACCCGCCCGGCCCGCGTCCTGGCGGGGCAGGCGCCCCGGCAGGCGGAGTCGCGGCTGGAAACGGCCGTCCGCCTGAGCTTCTAGACGGCGGCAGAGCGCTGAACCGGGAAGCGGCTAGCCCCGCCGCGAGGCCGTGCGCGAGGTGGCGACGATCCAGGCGGCCGAGCTCAGGGTCACCGCCACGAACAACAGGGTGAGCTCCGTCCGATCGCCCGGCTTGGCGGCCACGCGCGGCAGATGCACCAGCGCGACGAAGGCGGTCATCATCAGGGCCTCGATCGCCGCGGCCCAGCGCGGGCGGAACCCGGCGAGGAGGGCCAGGCCCGTCAGGGCGTGGATCGCCCCGGTCAGGTAGGCGAGGTCCAGCCGCATCGGCAGCCAGGCCGGGACCATCGCGGCGGTGAAGCGTGCGAACAGGAAGTGCGAGGCGCCGAACACCAGGCAGCAAAGCCCGAACAGGCGCGTCTCCAGGGTCGTGGTCCGGCCCGGTCCGCCCATCAGCTCGCGGCGGGCCAGGAAGCCGCCCAGCGCCATGGCCGAGCACTCGGCGATCGCCAGCCAGCCCGGCAGGTCGGCGGGCTTGGCGAACATCCGGGGCAGGTGCAGGCCCAGGACCCACAGGCCGATGAACCCGGCGGCGACGCCCGCGCCCAGCGCGCGGGTGCGGCGCATGGCCATCAGGATCCCGCCGGCCAGCAGGACCAGGCCCGAGCCTGCCCCGAGCGCGGCGTGATGCGGCCAGGACGCCGGGACCGGCTCCCACTGCAGGACCGTGTCCTGATAGATCAGCGACAGCGCGCCCAGGCCGCTGAGCCCCGCCGCCATGCCGATCGCCGCGAAGGTCGCGTAGCCCGCGCCCCGGCTGCGTGACGCCATTGATTCCTCCCCGTCCGTCCAACGGCCAAGCCTCGCCCGATCCGGCGGCAAGGGCTAGCGGCTCCCCCCGGCAGGATGGAGGAATTTGCGATGAACCGGCGGCCGCGCGCGCTCGGCCTGCGCCGCCGGCGCGCACTATCGCCCTGTAGCGCGCTCCGAGCCCGGCTAGCGGACGCGTCCGGTTCGCCGCGTCTGGCGGCTTTCGCGCAGGTCCGGCGAGACCTTGCTGAGGTTCTGCCGCCGCAGCCGCGCACCCTCGTCGTCGTAGAGGAAGGGTACGAAGACGAACCGCTCGCCCTTGGTCACCGGCGTCGCCTCGTGCAGCAGGCCGCAGCCGAAGACCGTCGCGCCGCCGACCGGCGGGCGGTAGGTCCGCGGCCCGAACTCCGGGAAGCACAGCTCCCCACCCTCGTAGCCGTCGTTGAGGTTGAGCGAGACGGCGAACTTGCGGTGCGCCGTGCCGGCGGTGGCGTCGTCGCGGTGGCGCGAGAAGAAGCCGAGCTCCTCCTCGCCATAGCGGCAGATCAGGTAGCGTTCGATGTGCTGCGCCTGCCAGCCGAACGCGCGCTTCACCATGGGAAACAGCCGGTCCTTCAGCCGCGCCCGGAGTGCGTCAAGCACGGCCTCGTCCTCGATGGTGACGTCGCTGCGTCGCTTCATGAAGGTGTCGACGTGCTGGACGGTCTGGCCCCCGATGTCCCGGGCGAAACCCGAGGCGGTCGCGCCGCCGGCCCGATAGTAGGCGATCAGCGCCTCGCAAAGCTCCGGCTCGAGGATGCGCGGCAGGGTCAGGACCGGCGCATATTGCGTCTCGGCCCGCGCCGGCGCATCGGCCAGTTCCTGCGCCAGCCGGTCGAGCACCACGCCCGTCGCTTCGATCGGCGCGCTCATGGCGATGCGGAAGGCCGGGTCGATCAGGAACAGGCAAGGCGTCAGGTTGGCCTCGTCGGCAACGCCATAGAGCCGGCTGACCGCCAGGTCGAAGTCCCAGAAGAAGCGGACGCCTGGATCGGAGTTGCGCAGGCCCCGCTCCGCGCGGTCGGCCGGATCGACGCTGACCCCGAAAAGGGCCGCATCGGCGCCGTTGAACAGGGCCCGCCGCTCCAGCGCAAGAGCCAGGCCCTCGGCCGGCGCCGGCAGGCCCGTGGTCCCGAAGAACATCAGCACGATCCAGCGGCCGGCGACGACGTCCAGGCTGTAGCGCTCGACGCCGTCGATGGCTGCGGCGAAAAAGGGCGCGGGTTCGCCGACCTGCGGAATCTTCGCCGGCCGAACGGAACCGGAAGCGCGGACCATGCACGGCCTCCAAACGGGTGAGTCGCCAGCCCCCAAATATCAGAGACTCGCCCCTCGCGCCGATGTCGCGAGCGTGTCGGGCCGAAACCTCCCCGACAGGTTGGAGCTCAGCCGAAGGCGGTGGGGTCGGGCCCGATGCGCCCGCCCGGATTGTCGAGCGCGGCGATCGCGGCCAGGTCCTCGGCGTCGAGGGCGAAATCGAAGACGTCGAGGTTCTGGACGATGCGCGACGGCGTCGCCGATTTCGGGATGACGATCAGGCCCATGTCCAGGTGCCAGCGGATGATCGCCTGGGCCGGGCTCTTGCCGTGCTTGGCGGCGATCTTCCCGATGGTCGGATCGGCGAGCAGGCCGCCCTGCCCCAGCGGGCTCCAGGACTCCGTCGCGATCCCGTGGGCCGCGTGGAAAGCGCGCAGCTCCGGCTGCTGGAACCGCGGGTGCAATTCGATCTGGTTCACCGCCGGCGTGACGCCGGTTTCGCCCACGATCCGTTCCAGGTGCTCGACGGCGAAGTTGGAGACCCCGATCGACCGGGCCCGGCCTTCGCGCTGCAGCCGGACCAGCGCGCGCCAGGATTCCAGATAGCGGTCCTTCGACGGCGCCGGCCAGTGGATCAGGTAGAGGTCAACGCTCTCCAGGCCCAGCCGCGCCAGGCTCGCGTCGAAGGCCGCCATCGTCTGGTCGAAGCCCTGGAAATCGTTCCACAGCTTGGTGGTGACGAACACCTCCTCGCGGGCCACGCCGGAGCGGCGCAGGCCTTCGCCGACCCCGGCCTCGTTGCGGTAGATCATCGCCGTATCGACGTGCCGGTAGCCGGCCTCGAGCGCCGTGCGGACCAGGTCGGCGGTCTGGTCGGCGGGGGTCTGCCAGACGCCCAGCCCCAACTGCGGCATGGAATGGCTGTCGTTGAGGGCGACGTGAAGCTGCTCGGCCATGCCTACCAGGCCCCCACGTTGGGCATGGAGGTCCAGGGCTCGGCCGGCGCCAACGCGGGGCCCGCCTGCAGGAGTTCGATGGAGATGTTGTCCGGCGAGCGGACGAAGGCCATTCGCCCGTCGCGCGGCGGCCGGCTGATGACCACGCCCTTGTCCTTCAGGCGCTGGCAGGTCGCGTAGATGTCGTCGACCGCATAGGCCAGGTGGCCGAAGTTGCGGCCGCCCTCGTAGGCCTCCGGGTCCCAATTGTAGGTGAGTTCGACCATCGGGGCCTTGTTGGCCTTGGCCTCGGCCTCGTCGCCCGGGGCGCAGAGGAAGACCAGGGTGAAACGGCCCGCGGGATTCTCCGTGCGCGAGGACTCCACGAGGCCCAGCTTGTCGCAGTAGAATTCCAGCGAAGCGTCGAGGTCGGTCACCCGGACCATGGTGTGGAGGTACTTCACGGGGGATTATCCTTTTACTTAGTAAGTTCGTGCGACACGTGGTCACGCGGCGTCGACCGCGCTCACG
>NZ_DATMNA010000067.1:0-46634 GCF_035569475.1 Phenylobacterium sp. | reverse complement strand
AAGGCCTTGAAGGCGTCATAGAGCCGCCGCGCGGTCGGGCCGTCCACGGCGTTGCGCGCCTGCGGCCGCTCGATGGTGACGACGAGCGTGCGGCCGCGGGTCTCGGTGCTGACGGTGTCCATGAGGGTCTCCTTGACCCCGAGACGGTGCTTGCGGGGGCTCAGGATGCAAGGGCAAAAGGATCGCCAACACCGGAGGAACGCGATGAGCAAAGCCACGTCCGCAGGGTTCTCGACCGAACGCCTGGCGCGCATCGACCGGTTTCTGCAGGAGAAATACGTCGGTCCCGACCGGATGCCCTGCGCCCAGTTCCTGCTCGCCCGCAACGGCGAGACCATCCACGAGAGCGTCATCGGACACCGCGACGTGGAGCGCGGCGTGGCGCTCACCGATGACACGGTCTTCCGCATCTATTCCATGACCAAGCCGGTGACCTCGGTGGCCCTGATGACCCTGGTCGAGGAGGGCCTGATCGCGCTGGACGACCCGGTGGCCAAGCACATCCCCGCCTGGAAGGACCTGGCGGTCTATTCGGCGGGACTGGGCCCCTACCTGACCACACCGCCCGCGCGGCCGATGCAGGTGGTCGACCTGATGCGCCACACCTCGGGCCTGACCTACGGCTTCCAGAGCCGCACCAACGTCGACGCCGCCTACCGCAAGCTCAAGGTCGAGCAGATGCACGGCGGGCACGACCTGGAGACCTTCATCGCGCTGCTCGCCAAGCTGCCGCTGGAGTTCTCGCCCGGCGAGGCCTGGAACTATTCGGTCTCCACCGACGTGGTCGGCTACCTGGTGCAGAAGGTGGCCGGCAAGCCGCTCGGCCAGGTGCTGAAGGAGCGCATCTTCGATCCCCTGAAGATGACCGACACCGGCTTCTTCGTCCGCGAGGACCAGCGGGCGCGCTTCGCCGCCTGCTACGACGCCACCCCGCAGGGCGGACTGAAGCTGCAGGACGATCCGGCCGCCAGCCCCTACCTGAAGCCGCCGGCCCTGGAGTCCGGCGGCGGCGGCCTGGTCTCGACCGCGGCCGACTACATGCGCTTCGCCAACATGCTGGTGAACGGCGGCGAGCTGGAGGGCCGGCGGATCCTCAGCCCCATGACCGTCAGGCTGATGGCCTCCAACCATCTGCCCGGCGACAAGGACCTGACCGAGCTGTCGCGCTCGCTGTTCTCGGAGAGCACCAACGCCGGCGTCGGCTTCGGCCTGGGCTTCGCCGTGGTGTTCGATCCGCCGAAGACCCTGATCCCCGGCTCGAAGGGCGAGTTCTACTGGGGCGGCGCGGCCTCGACCGCCTTCTGGGTCGATCCGGTGGAGCAGGTGACGGCGGTGTTCATGACCCAGCTCCTGCCGTCCTCCACCTATCCTATTCGGCGGGAGCTTCGGACTTTGGTCTACTCCGCCCTGCTTCAGACGAACGCCTGATCTCGAAGCTCTCCTCGTCGGTGATGGCCTCGCTTTCGTCCATCATCGGCTGGCCGAGGCCCGTGTCGGGCGCGTCGGCGCTGGGCCGCATGTCCAGCATCCGCGACTTGCGCCAGCCGCCCCAGCGGTAGTAGCCGCCGGCCAGCACCAGCGTCGTCAGGCTGCCGATCGGGAAGGCGATCCAGATGGCGTCGGCGCCCAGGCTCTTCTCCATGAAGATCGCCAAGGGGACGCGGACCACCCACAGCGAGATGACCATGGCCAGAAGTGGCGGCCAGACCGATCCCGTAGCCCGCACGATGCCCGAGAAGATGAAGGCGACGCCGAACGGGATGAAGCCCCAGAGCACGATGTGATTGATATGCACCGCGATCGGCAGCGAGGCGCTGGTGGACGGTAGGAAGGCCTGCAGCGCCCAGGGGTCGACCGCCTCGAGGATCAGGATCGGCGCGCCGGTGAAGAGGATCGCATAGGCCGCCCCGATCATGGCCACCTGTTCCACGCGGTCCATCCGGCCTGCGCCGACGTTCTGCGCGGCCATGGAGGACACCGCCGCGCCCAGCGCCATGGCCGGCATCTGGACGTAGGTCCACAGTTGGGAGGCAGCGCCGTAGGCCGCCGAGGTGTGCACGCCGTAGCGGTTGACGAAGGAGAGCATGGTCACCGCGGCCAGGCTGATCACCATCATCTGGATCGCCATGGGCAGGCCCTTGGAAACCATCGTCCAGATGATCCTGAGGTCCGGGATCAGGAGACGCCAGGCGGAGGGCCGCAGCATCAGGATCGAGCGCTGGCGATAGAGGTGGATCATCATCAGCGCCAGGGTGATGCCCTGGGAAATCAGGGTGGACATCGCGGACCCGGCGATCCCCATCTTGGGAAACGGCCCAAGCCCCATCAGCAGGAGGGGGTTGAACACGATGTCCAGGCCGACCTGCAGGAGCGCGAAATAGAACGGCGTGCGGCTGTCGCCGGTCCCGCGCTGCGCCATCATCAAGTAATTGAAGAAGAAGACGAATGGCATGGCCGCGAAGATCACTCGCAGGTAGGCGATGGCGTCGATTCGCGCGGCCGCAGGCGTGCCCATTGCGGCCAGGATGTGCGGTGTCAGGACGCCGCCCAGCAGGCCGATAGCCAGGGACAAAGCGACAAAAAAGGTCGTGGCGGTGCCGATCACCCTGCGGGCCAAGGTTTCGTTTTTCGCCCCGATCGCCTGGCCGATCAGGATGTTGGCGGCCATGGTCACGCCGAAGGCCGCGCCCTGCATCATGAAGAAGACCTGGCTCGCGTTGTTGGTCGCCGTGACGCCGGTCTCGCCCAGGACGCGGCCGACCCAGAACATGTTCGCCGTCATGTTCAGCGACTGCAGGATGTTGGATCCCAGCACCGGCAGGGAGAAGGCGATCAGCGTCTTGCCGATCGGGCCGACCGTCAGGTCGGGGCCCTTGTGGCCCGGAAAGCCGCCCGCGCCGGGACGCCCCGGGCCTCCGGGTCTGCCGCCGCCTGGACCTGGGCCCGAATTCACCGCCGTCTCACTCCCCATGCAGCGTCGCTGCCGCCCCGCAACCGGGGATAGACCGCAACCGCCGGGGACGCAAAGCGGCGGTTTTGCACAGGGTCCACGAAATCTAGGGACGGATCGCCGCGTCGATCGCCCGCAGCCGGCTGTTCGTCCGGCCGTAGGCGAGGTAGGCGACCACGCCGATGGCGTTCCAGACGAAGAAGAAGCTAATCGTTTTCGCCGACAGGCTGGTGAACAGGTAGAGGCACCCCAGCACCGCCGCCGGGCCGATCAGCCACACCGCCGGCGTGGCGAACGGGCGCACCAGTTGCGGCGCGCGGCGGCGCAGGACCATCACGGCCATGGCCGTGGCGATGAAGGCGGCGAGCGTGCCGGCGTTGGCCAGGGAGGCGATCTCCGACAGCGGCATGAAGCCGGCGACGGCGGCGGCGATCAGGCCGGTCATCATGGTCACGGTCGAGGGCACGCCCCGGCGGCTGACCGCGGCCAGGCCGATGGGCAGCAGGCCGTCGCGGGCCATGGCGAAGAACACCCGGCTCTGGCCGAACATGAAGACCATGATCACGGTCGGCAGCGCCACCACCGCGGCCCCGGCGATCAGCGAGGCCGCCGCCGGATGGTTGAGTTGGCGCAGGACGAAGGCCAGGGGCTCGCCGCTTTTGGAGAAGACGTCGAAGGGCGAGGCGCCCAGGGCGCACGCGGCCACCACCATGTATATCAAGGTGCAAAGCAGCATCGATCCGACGATGGCGATGGTCAGGTCGCGCTTGGGGTTCTTGGCCTCCTCCGCCGCCGTCGAGATGGCGTCGAAGCCGTAGAAGGCGAAGAAGATGATCGCCGCCGCGCCCATCACGCCGTACTTCTTGCCGCCCATTTCATGGGCCCCGAAGCCGAAGGGCGCGAAGGGGTGGAAGTGGCCGGCGTCGAAGCTCGGCAGGGTCAGCGCCACGAAGGCCGCCAACGCCACCAGCTTGATGCAGACCAGGACGAAATTGACCGTCGCGCTTTCGCGGGTTCCGATCAGCAGCACGCCGGTGACCACCAGCGCGATGAACACCGCCGGCAGGTTGACGATGCCGCCGGCCTCGGGCCCCGCCAGCAGGGCGGCGGGGATCGGGATGTGCGCCCCGTGCAGCAGGCCAGCCGCATAGCCCGCCCAGCCGACGGACACCGCGCTGCAGACCAGGGTGTATTCGAGGATCAGGCTCCAGCCGATCACCCAGGCGATCAGCTCGCCCAGGGTCATGTAGCTGTAGGCATAGGCGCTGCCGGCCTGGGGGCTGAGCGAGGCCATCTCGGCGTAGCAGAGCGCGGCGCAGGCGCAGACCAGGCCGGCCACGCCGAAGGACAGGATCACCGCCGGCCCGGCCAGCCCCGCGGCGACCCCGGTCAGGGTGTAGATGCCGGTGCCGATGATCGCGCCCACGCCCAGGGCCGTCAGGTGCGGCCAGCCCAGAGTGCGCTTCAACTGGGCGGTGTGGGACCCTAGGCCGGCGTCCACCGGCTTGGTGCGCGTGACGAAGCTCATGGACGTTTCCCCCGATGCCGGGCGCACCATGGCCCGCGTCGCAGCCCCTCGCCAAGGTCCGAGGCTCCACAGGGCCGACGCGGGAACGGCGCGAGGGGAAAACGCCGCTCCCCGAACATGACAAACTTGAAACCTTCCCCCGGTGGATTTGACCGCCTGAACGGTGTTAAGTTAAGGGCTCGATAGGCCTCTGCGCGTAAAATCGCCGCGAGAGTCAGAAGAGCCCATTCGGAGAGGAACGAACCCTATGATGTCTGCGCGACTTGGCGTGTTGGGAGCGGCGGCGAGCGCCCTTCTGGTCTACGGCTGCTCGACGGGCTCGGCGTCCAACGCCTTGCAGTCCGCCCAGGGCGCCTCGGCGACCGAGACCATGGCGATGAGCGCGACCCCCGCGCGGGTCGACAACTTCATGCTGGTCGACGCCCAGAAGATGGAAGCCCACGAGCTCTATCGGATGGCCGACGACAAGGCGATCGTGCTGGTCTCGACCGGCGTCGGCTGCCCCATCGCACGCGCCATGACGCCGGCGCTGAAAGCCTTGCGCGACAAGTACGCGGCGCAAGGGGTCGAGGTGATGCTGGTCGACTCGAACCTGCAGGATAGCCGCGAGGCCATCGCCGCCGAGGCGAAGGAATACGGCATCGACATCCCGATCCTGATGGACTCGAACCAGATCATCGGCGAGGCGCTGGGGGTCACCCGCACCGCGGAAGTCTTCGTGATCAATCCGAAGACCTGGGCTGTCGCCTATCACGGCCCGCTGGACGACCGCTCCGACTACGGGATCCAGAAGGCGGTGAGCAAGCCGTTCGCCGACGCGGCGCTGGCCGCGGTCCTCGCCGGCCAGCCGGCCCCGGCCGCGACGCAGGCGTCCAAGGGCTGCCTGGTCGACTTCCCGGCCCGCGAGAAGAAGGCGCAGATCACCTACGTCAAGGACGTGGCCCCGATCCTCGAGGCCAAGTGCGTGGCCTGCCACGAGGAAGGCGGCATCGGCCCCTTCGCGATGAAGAACTACGAGATGGTCAAGGGCTTCTCGCCGATGATCCGCGAGGTCCTGCGCACCGACCGCATGCCGCCCTACAACGCCGACCCGCACGTGGGTAAGTTCTCCGACGACAAGAACCTGTCGCCCGCCGAGATCAAGACCCTGGTCCACTGGGTGGAGCAGGGCGCGCCGCGCGGCGAAGGCAAGGACCCGCTGGGCTCCAAGCACCTGGTGGCCGCCGAATGGCCGCTGGGCAAGCCGGACCTGATCCTGAACGTGCCCGCCTACACCATCCCCGCCTCCGGCGTGGTCGACTACCAGCACCCCTGGGTCGCCAATCCGGAGAAGGAAGGCAAGTGGCTGAGGGCCTCCACCGTGAAGGTCGAGAGCCGTCAGGGCGTGCACCACGTGCTCACCGGCTACCTGACCGACGTGCCGCAGCCCGGCCAGCAGGCGTTCGAGAACAAGTGGGGCGTCTCGCTGGGCGGCTACGCGGTGGGCGCCGAGAGCGAGATCGCGCCGAAGAACGTCGGGACCTGGATCCCGGCGGGCGGCGCCGTCGGCTTCCAGACGCACTACACGCCCTTCGGCAAGGAAGTGACCGACCACACCCAGATCGCGCTCTACTACTACAAGGACAACGAGAAGCCCGACCTGGTGATGCACAACTCGGTGATCGTGAACAACGCGATCGTCATCCCGCCGAACGATCCGCACCATCAGGAAACCGGCTACATCACCTTCCCGCACGACGCCCTGCTCTATGCGGCCTTCCCGCATGCGCACTATCGGGGCGCCATGTCGGACCTGTGGATCCGCTATCCGGACGGCAAGGAAAAGCTCCTGCTCTCCCTGCCGCGCTACGACTTCAGTTGGCAGCGGGACTACACCTTCGCCCAGCCGATCGCGGTTCCCGCGGGCTCGAAGCTGATCGCCCACTTCATCTACGACAACTCCAAGCGCAACCCGGCGAACCCCGACCCCAGCAAGCAGGTGGTGTGGGGCGACCAGTCCTGGGAGGAGATGTTCTACACCGCGATCCGCTATCGCTGGGTGGATGAGACCTCCAAGCACATGGTCGACTACGACAAGGGCCTCGACGAGGACCGCATGATGGGCATGCTGGACTCCAACATCGACGGCAAGCTCGAGAAGTCCGAACTGAAGGGCCAGCTCGGCGCCCAGATCCTCAAGTACTGGGACGTGCTGGACAAGAACCACGACGGCTTCATCGACAAGGAAGAGCTGGCCGCCATGCAGAAGATGATGGGCGAGCAGCACCGGCGCCGTGAAGCCGAGGCCAAGCCCGCGGCGGCTCCGGCCGCGGCCACCCCGACGGCGGGCGGCAAATAGGCCCGATCGCCCAGAATTGAAGTTGGAGAAGGCCCGGTGTGATCGCCGGGCCTTTTTCGTTGGAATCATCCCTCCTCTTTAGGGGAGGGTGGCCGAGGCAACGCCGAGGTCGGGTGGGGGTGTCTCGGCCAAGCTGAGAGCCTCGCGCTTGAACGCGGCTCCCCCGCCCTGGCCGCTGCGCGGCCTGTCCCTCCCCTAAAGAGGAGGGATGACCATGCTCACTCCCACAGGTCGTGGACGTCGCCCTTGCGGTTGAGCATGCGCACCGCGCGCTTGACCACCGCCAGCAGGCGCTCGCGCCGGGCGGACTGGTCGTAGGTCATGGCGCCGCGGGCCATGCCTTCCAGCAGGAAGCGGCCGAGGTCGCGGCTGGTCTGGAAGCGCGGGTCCTCGCCGGCCTGGGCGAGCGCGCCGAAGCCGCCGACCTGGGCGCGGTCGAAGGCGGCCTGGGCGGCCGCCAGCCGGGCCCGCAGCATCGGCTCGGTGCGCGCCGCCGACTCCAGCTCGGCGAAGGCCACGAAGGGCGGCGCCTGCAGCAGGGCCCAATAGCCGTCGATAGCCGCCTCCGAGGCGTCCTGGCCCGGCGCGGCCGAGGCCCGCGCCGCCTCCTCGAACAGCCGCGCGCGGGCGATCTCGATGTGGGTGATGGCCGCCTCCACCAGCTCCTCGCGGGTGGCGAAGTGATAGAGCATGGCGCCGCGGGTGAGCTTCGCCGCGTCGGCGATCAGGCCGTTGGTGGCCGCGTGATAGCCGATCTCGGCGAACAGCCGCATGGCGGCGTCGAGGATTCGCGCACGGGTTCGCAGCGACTTGGGCGTCGCCTTCGCCGGATAGGTTCTGGCGTCCATCTGGACCAATTCAAGGGCGACCTGGGGAGGGTCTGCTCGGAGCCACACCCCTAGCAGGACATGCCGAGACCCCGCCAGGGGCTTGGATGACCTTCGCAAAACCGACACGGAATCAGGGCACGGCTGCTCGGAATATGGGCGATACGGGGCGCAACGTGACCGAAGCCGCAGTCCGCCGCTACCGCAGTGTGTTCATTTCCGACGTCCACCTGGGCACCCGCGGCTGCCAGGCCGACCTGCTCCTCGATTTCATCCGCCACATGGAGTGCGACACGCTCTACCTGGTGGGCGACATCGTCGACGGCTGGAAGCTGCGCACCGGCTGGTACTGGCCGCAATCGCACAACGACGTGGTGCAGAAGATCCTCAGGCTGGCGCGCAAGGGCGTGGCGGTGATCTATGTGCCCGGCAACCACGACGAGGTGGTCCGCGACTTCTGCGGCGTGCATTTCGGCGGCGTGGTCGTGGCGCGCGACGCCGTACACGAGACCGCCGACGGCCGCCGCTTCCTGATCACCCACGGCGACGACTTCGACGCGGTGGTGCAGCACGCCAAGTGGCTGGCGTTGCTGGGCGACTGGGCCTACCGGGCGCTGCTGGCCTCCAACACCCTGATCAACCGGGTGCGCCGCCGGTTCGGATTCGGCTACTGGAGCTTCTCGGCCTTCGCCAAGACGCGGGTGAAGAAGGCCCTGCAGTTCATCGAGAACTTCGAGCAGGCGGTGGCCGACGAGGCCCGCCGCCGCGGCGTCGACGGGGTGATCTGCGGCCACATCCACAAGGCCGAGAGCCGGATGATCGATGGCGTGGCCTATATCAACGACGGCGACTGGGTGGAAAGCTGCACGGCCCTGGTGGAACATGCCGACGGGCGGCTGGAAATCCTGGAATGGCCCAAGGTGCGCGCGAGCCTGGCCGCCGCGCCGGAACCGCTGCCGCTGGCTGAACCGCTGGCCGCCTGACACCCGCCCGGGCGACAGCGCCGCCGCGCGCGATTGACAGAACGACGCAACTCGTGACAGTGCGCCTGTCATGAGATCGCCGGCCGTCCCCCCGAACCTCCGCGACCGGCAGCGCGAGGAGACGCGCGAGCAGATTCTGCGCGCCGTGGGCCACCAGCTCGAGCAGGGCCCGCTGGAAGACCTCTCCTTCGCCGAGATCGCCAAGGACGCCAAGGTCGGCGAGCGCACCGTCTACCGCTACTTTCCCACCAAGGAGGCGCTGCTGGGCGCCTTCTGGGCCTGGATGCAGAGCCAGGCGGTGGCCACGCCGGAGCCCCGGCCCCGGCCGCCCCGCTCGCTGCCGCGCATCCGCGAGGCGATCAAGGCGCCGCACGACGCCGGGCGGCCGATGCGCATCCTGCTGGCCACCGACGCCTGGGAGCCTCAGGTCAACGGCGTGGTCCGCACCCTGACCCGCGTGGTCGCCGAGCTGAAAGCCATGGGCCATTCGGTGGAGGTGATCAGCCCCGACCAGTTCAAGACCTTCCCCCTGCCGACCTACGCCGAAATCAAGGTGGCGATCGGGGTTTACGAGCCGGTGCAGGAGCGCTTCAAGGCCTTCGAGCCGGAGGCCATCCACATCGCCACCGAAGGCCCGATCGGCCTGGCCGCCCGGCGCATCTGCGTGGAATGGAAGCTGCCCTTCACCACCAGCTACCACACCCGCTTCCCGGAATACGTCTCAGCGCGGCTGCCTTTGCCGCTGGCGGCGGGCTACGCCTACATGAAGTGGTTCCACAAGCCGTCCGGGCGGCTGATGGTGGCCACGCCCACCATGCGCGACGAGTTGGCGGGCCACGGCTTCCGCAACATCTCCTCCTGGTCGCGGGGCGTGGACACCGAGGCCTTCCATCCGCGCGGGCCCAGCGATCCGGACATCTTCTCGGACCTGCCCAAACCGATCTTCCTCTATGTGGGCCGCGTGGCCGTGGAGAAGAACATCGAGGCCTTCCTCGGCATCGACCTGCCGGGAACCAAGGTGGTGGTCGGCCCCGGCCCACAGCTCGACGAACTGAAGGCCAAGCACCCGAACGTGGTGTTCACCGGCTCCAAGTCCGGCTGTGACCTGGCCCAGGCGTTCAACAGCGCCGACGTCTTCGTCTTCCCCTCGCTGACCGACACCTTCGGCCTGGTGATCCTGGAGGCCATGGCCTCGGGCACGCCGGTGGCCGCCTATCCCGCGCCCGGCCCCATCGACATCATCCCCAACTCCGGCGCCGGCGTCCTGGCGGCCAGCGCCACGGAGGGCCTGCGCGAGGCTTGCCTGGAAGCCCTGTCCTGCGACCGGCGGCAGGTGCGCGCCTTCGCCGAGAAGTTCTCCTGGCGGGCCTGCGCCGAGGACTTCGTACGCAACCTGCAGCCCTATCCGGAGCCGGAGAAGACCCGCTTCTGGCGCCGCCTGCGCAGGCTGGCTAGGGTGCGCCGCCGTAGACCCGAGGCCGCTTAGAGTTCCCATGCGCCGCATCGCCTCGACCGTGTTCGCGGCAGCCGCCTGCTGCGCGCCGCTCGCGGCCCGCGCCGCCGAGGACCCGACCGCCGTCACCCCCCTCGTCGTGGTCGCCCCGACGCCGGGGCCGGGCGCCGGGATCGAGGCGGACAAGCTGCCGGCCTCCATCGAGGCGCTCAACGCCGCCGACCTGCAGCGCCGCGGCTCGCCGGCGATCACCGACGCGCTGGAGCAGCGCACCCCTGGCCTCAGCCTCTCCGACAGCCAGGGCAACGGCTTCGCCCGCTCGCTCAACTACCGCGGCTTCACCGTCTCGCCCCTGCAGGGGACGCCGCAGGGGCTGGCGATCTACATGGGCGGGGTGCGGCTGAACGAGGCGTTCGGCGACACGGTCAACTGGGACCTGATCCCGGAGGTCGCGGTCCGCCGCATCGAGCTGGTCACCGGCGACCCGGCGTTCGGGCTGAACGCCCTGGGCGGCGCGCTCAGCCTGACCATGAAGACCGGCCGCGACGCCGAGGGCCTGGCGGCGAGCGTCGAGGGCGGGTCGTTCGGCCGTGCGTTCGGCTCTGCGGAGTACGGCGCCGCGCGCGGTCCGTGGTCGGCCTATGTGGCGGTCGACGGCGGCCGCGAGGACGGCTGGCGGCTGCAGTCGTCCTCCAGCGTCGTGCGCGGCTATGCCGACCTGGGCTGGCGCCAGGGGCGCGGCGAGGTCCATCTGATCGCCTCGGGCGGCGAGACCCGCCTGGGCGTGGTAGGGCCGACGCCGGTCGACCTCCTGGCCAAGGACCGCGAGTCGATCTTCACCTTCCCGCAGACCACCGACGACCGGAGCGCGCTCCTGGCGCTGAACGGATCGTTCAAGCTCTCCGACGCCTGGTCGCTGCAGAGCGGCCTCTACGGCCGCGCCTTCCGCCAGAGCCACACCGACGGCAACAGCGGCGATTTCGAAGGCTGCGGCGGCGATGCGATGAGCCCGCTGTTCGGCACTCTGTGCGTCCAGGGCGACAGCTTCCCGGCCGCGATCAGCCCGCCCGCCGCGGCCTTCCAGGTGCTGGGGGCCGGCGGCGCCCCGATCGCCTGCCCGCCGCCGGCCGCCGGACAGGGCCAGCCCTGCCAGGGCGTCGCCTACGGTACGGTCGACCGCACCCACACCCGCACCGTGACCGCGGGCCTCTCGCTGCAGGCGGTGCGCGAGGCCCCGCTGTTCGGCCGCACCAACCTGTTCACCGCCGGCCTGAGCCTCGACGAAAGCCATGTGCGCTTCGCCGCGGATTCGACGCTCGGCCTGATCTTCCCCGACCTCAGCGTCCAGACCACGCCGGGCGTCGTTCCGGGCGCGGGCCAGGTGATCCATACCGCCGGCGCCATCGCCTACAGCCCCGTCGACCTGCATGCGACCGCCCGCAACGCCGGCCTCTACGCCACCGACACCCTCGACCTGACCGAGCGGCTGTTCCTGACGCTGAGCGGGCGCTGGAACGGCCAGCGGATCTCGACCTCCGACCGCACGGGGGTCAGCCCCGATCTCGACGGCCGGCACAGCTTCGAGCGCTTCAATCCCGCCGCGGGCCTGGCCTGGAAGATCGCCCCCTGGATCACCGCCTACGGCGGCTACGCCGAGACCAACCGCGCGCCGACGCCGCTGGAGCTGTCCTGCAGCAACCCGCTCAAGCCCTGCCTGCTGGAGAACGCGCTGGTCTCCGACCCACCGCTGAAGCAGGTCGTCTCGCGCGCCTGGCAGGCCGGCCTGCGCGGCGCGTCGCCGGTGATGGGCGGCCATCTGGACTGGCGGCTCGGCGCCTACCGCAGCGACAACGACGACGACATCGTGGCGATCGCCAGCGCGATCCAGGGCCGCGGCTCCTACGCCAATGTGCCGCGCACCCGCCGCGAAGGCCTGGAGGCCGAGGTGAACCTCGTGGCCCAGCGGTGGACGGCCTACGCCTCGGCGAGCCAGGTGGAGGCGACCTACCGGTTCTCAGGCGCCCTGCCCTCGCCCAACAGCCCGTTCGCCGACGCCGGCGGCAATGTGGCGGTGACGCCCGGCGACCGCATCGGCGGCATTCCGCCCGGCCGCTTCAAGGCCGGGGCCGACTACAGCCTCACCTCGCGGATCACCATCGGCGTGGACCTGCTGGGCGTCAGCGCGCAGCGCCGCGTGGGCGACGAGGCCAACCAGGACGCCGAGCTGCCGGGCTACTGGGTGAGCGGGGTCCACGCGGCCTGGGACCTGGGCCGGGGGCTCACCCTGTTCGGCCGGATCGACAACCTGTTCGACCGCCGCTACGCGAGCTTCGGGACCTATTTCGACATCAATTCGTTGGCGAACCTGCATCCGTCGCCGCTGCCCGCCGACGGCGACCCCCGCATGGACACCCCGGCGCCCCCGCGCGCACTGCTGATCGGCCTGCGGGGCCGCTGGTAGGCCTCTTCTCCCCCCGGGTGAAACGAGGGGGCGCGAGGTCCTCAGCCGAAGCGGCCGGTGATGTAGTCGGAGGTGCGCCGGGTCGCCGGCCGGGTGAAGACCTCGTCGGTGGCCCCGAACTCCACCAGCTCGCCCAGGTACATGAAGCCGGTGTAGTCGCTGACCCGCGCCGCCTGGCCCAGGTTGTGGGTGACGATGATGATGGTGTGGTCGGCCTTGAGCTGGGTCACCGTCTCCTCCAGCTTGGCGCTGGAAATCGGGTCGAGCGCCGAGGTGGGCTCGTCGAGCAGCAGGACCTCCGGGCGCACCGCCACCCCGCGCGCCACGCAGAGCCGCTGTTGCTGGCCGCCCGACAGGCCCAGGCCGGAGCCCTTCAGGTTGTCCTTCACCTCGGTCCACAGGGCGGCGCGGGTGAGGGCCTCTTCCACCCGGGCGTCCATGTCGGCCTTGGAGAGGTTCTCGTAGAGCCGCACGCCGAAGGCCACGTTGTCGTAGATGCTCATCGGAAACGGCGTCGGCTTCTGGAACACCATGCCGACCCGGGCGCGCAGCTTGGCCAGGTCGACGCCGGAGGCCAGGATGTTCTCGCCGTCGAGGACGATCTCGCCCTCGGCCCGCTGGCCGGGGTAGAGCGCATACATGCGGTTGAGCGTCCGCAGCAGGGTGGATTTGCCGCAGCCCGACGGGCCGATCAGGGCGGTGGCCTTGTTCCGCGCGAAGGGGATCGTGACCCCCTTCAGGGCGCGGGACTTGCCGTAGAAGAAGTCGAGGTTCTTCACGTCGACCTTCACCGCGGCGCGGTCGACCTCGGCGATACTGGTCTCGAACTCTTCCACGCCGGGACTGAGGGTGTTCATGAGCGTTTTTGCTCCTGCGCCACGATACGCGCGACAATGGTCACCGCAAGCACGGTGGCGGCGATCAAGAGGGCGCCGGCCCAGGCGAGCTTGCGCCAGTCGTCGTAGGCGCTGAGCGCGAAGTTGAAGATGACCACCGGCAGGTTGGCGGTGGGGTGGCGCAGGTCAAGCGAGAAGAACTGGTTGTTCAGGGCGGTGAACAGCAGGGGCGCGGTCTCGCCGCTGATCCGGGCGAAGGCCAGCAGGGCCCCGGTGAGCAGGCCCGCGCGGGCCGAGCGCCAGAGGATCAGGCGGATGACGTAGGAGAGCGGCGCGCCCAGGGCGACGCCGGCCTCGCGCAGGGTCGAGGCCTGCAGCAGGAGCACGTCCTCGGTGGTCCGGGTGATCACCGGCACGGCCAGCAGCGCCAGGGCCACGGAGCCGGCGAAGCCGGAGAAGCCGTGGAACGGGAAGACCAGGATCTCGTAGACGAACAGGCCCACCAGGATCGACGGCGCCGACAGCAGCACATCGTTCAGGAAGCGCACCACCGCGCCGTACTTCGAGCGCCCGCCGTACTCGGCCAGCCAGGTGCCGGCCAGGACCCCGATGGTCACCGCCATGACCATGGCCAGCACGCACATCATGATCGAACCCGCGATGGCGTTGGCCAGGCCGCCCGGCGAGCCGGGGGCCGGCGTCGACTTGGTGAAGACCTCCAGGTTCAGCCCGCCGAAGCCCTGGGCCAGCAGCGACCAGAGGATCGCGGCCAGCGCGACCAGGGCGAGCGCGGTCACGACCCAGCAGAAGGCCTTGAAGGCGAGGTCCCCGACCCGGCGGCGGACGAGCTTGCCGGCGCTCACAGCCTGGCTCCCTGCCGGCGCAGCATCAGCCGCGCGATGCCGAGGACGGTGAAGGTGATCAGGAACAGCACCAGGCCGAGCGCGATCAGGGCCGCGGTGTGCACCGGGCTGGTGGCCTCGGTGAACTCGTTGGCGATGGTGGACGCGATGGTCGAGCCGCTGTCGAACAGCGACTTGGGGAAGCTGTGCGAATTGCCGATGATGAAGGTGACCGCCATGGTCTCGCCGAGCGCGCGGCCCAGGCCCAGCATCACCGCGCCGATGGCGCCGGCCCGGACGTAGGGCAGGGTCACGCTCATCACCACCTCTGCGGTGGTCGCCCCCAGGCCGTAGGCGCTCTCGCGCACGGCGGGCGGCACGGTCAGCAGCAGCTCGCGCAGGGTCGCGGCCATGAACGGCAGGATCATGATCGCCAGGATGATCGAGGCCGGCAGGATGCCCGAGCCGTTGGGGATGCCCGTGGTCAGGGTCTCCAGCAGGGAGCCCGGCTTGGCGGCCGCCATCAGCGGCAACTGGATGTATTTGGCGAACAGCGGGGCGAAGACGAACAGGCCCCACATGCCGTAGACGATCGAGGGGATGCCGGCCAACAGCTCGACCGCGGTGCCGATGGGCCGGCGAAGGGGCGCAGGGCACAGTTCGGTGAGGAAGAAGGCCACGCCGCCAGCCACCGGCAGCGCTATGGCCAGCGCCAGGGCTGCGGTCACCAGGGTGCCGACGATCGGGCCCGCGGCGCCGTAGACGTCGGTCACCGGGTTCCAGGTGGCGCTGAACAGGAATCCGAAGCCGAACCGCTTCAGCGCGGGCCAGCCGCCGATCAGCAGCGAGCCGATGATCCCGCCCAGCGACAGCAGGAGGGTGGTCGCCGCGGCGAAGCACAGGCCTTCGAAGACCTGGCCGACGAGCGCGCCCCGCGGGGCGGAGCGCCGGGCCGGAGCGCCAGCTTTTGGGCCAGGTGCGGGAAGGGCTGCGTCGGACATGTCTCTTACGTTGACGGAGGGCCCCGAAGGCCCCGCCGACAAGCGGTCGGCGGGGCCGAGAGGTTCAGTCCTACTTGTAGACCGGCTTTCCGTCCGGACCCACGACCTTGGTCCACGACTTGCGGATGAGGTCCTTCACGGCCGGCGGAAGCGGCACGTAGTCGAGCTGGTCGGCCGCGCCATCGCCGTTCTTGTAGCACCAGTCGAAGAAGCTGAGGACTTCCTTGCCCTTGGCCGCGTCGGTCTGCTTGGTGTGCACCAGGATGAAGGTCGCCCCGGTGATCGGCCAGGCCTCGGCGCCCGGCTGGTCGAGCAGCAGCAGGTAGAAGCCCGGCGCGGAAGCCCACTTGGCGTTGGCCGCGGCCGCCGCGAAGTTCTTGGCGTCCGGCGAGACGAACTTGCCGTTCTTGTTCTGCATCAGGGCGTAGGTCATCGCGTTCTGCTTGGCGTAGGCGTATTCGACGTAGCCGATCGAGCCCGGCGTCTGCTTCACGAAAGCCGCGACCCCGTCGTTGCCCTTGCCGCCCAGGCCCACCGGCCAGGAGACGCTGTCGTTGGCGCCGACCTCGGTGGCCCAGTGCTGGGCCTTCATGCTGAGGTAGGTGGTGAACAGGAAGGTGGTGCCCGAGCCGTCCGAACGGTGGACGACGGTGATCGGCAGGTTCGGCAGCGCCACGCCCGGGTTCGCCGCCACGAGCAGCGGGTCGTTCCACTTCTTGATCGCACCGCGATAGATGTCGGCCAGGTTCGCGCCGGTCATCTTGAGCTGGCCGGGCTTGATGCCCGGCAGGTTCATCACCGGCACCACGCCACCGACCACGGTCGGGAACATGGCCAGGCCGTTGGCGGCCAGGTCGTCCGGCTTCAGCGGCTTGTCGCTGGCGCCGAAGTCGACGGTGGAAGCTTCGATCTGCTTGATGCCGCCGCCGGAGCCGATGGCCTGATAGTTCAGGCTGGTCCCGGTCTGGGCCTTATAGGTCTCGGCCCACTTGGCGTAGACCGGTTGCGGGAAGGTCGCGCCCGCGCCCGAAATCGAGCCCGCCGCATGGGCCATGGTGGCCGCGCCGGCGATCAGGGCCGCGCCGAACGCCGCCCCTAGAATCTTCAACATGGTTCTCTCCTGAAAAGAGCGTCCCATCCACGCCGCTCTCGGCTGGGTGATTAACGTCCGCCGACGACAGTTTGGTGACAGCGGCCGCCGCCGCGCCGATCCTGTCATGCGACTGTCATGGAATCGTCGGCTCGCCGTCACGGAGAGCTTCTACAGCCCGTCCCAGGCCACCGGAACCCCTGCAGGCGGTCCGGAGGCCACGGAATCCCCGCGAGCCTAGACGCCGCCGCCCATCGCGGCGGCGTTCTTTTGCCTGCACCCTGTTCTTCCCGGCCAGGCTCAGAGCAGGCGCGAACGCATGAGCTGGGAGAGGATATCGATCATCGTCACCGCCACGATGATCACGATGATGATCGCCGACAGGTGGTGGTAGTCGAAGGCGTTCAGGGTCTCGAACAGGAGCTGGCCGATGCCGCCGGCGCCGATCAGGCCCAGCACCGTGGCCGAGCGCGAGTTGGATTCGAAGCGGTACAGCGCATAGGACGTCCAGTGCGGCGCCACCTGCGGGATGACGCCCCAGATGATCTCGTGCAGGCGCGTGGCGCCGGTGGCGCGGACGCCCTCGACGGGGGCCTTGTCGATGGACTCCACGGCCTCCGAAAACAGCTTGGCGAGAACGCCGCCGGTGTTGATCGCGATGGCCATGACGCCCGCGAAGGGGCCCAGGCCCACGGCCACGATGAACAGGGTGCCGATCACCAGGTCGGGGATGGCGCGCAGCAGGTTCATCAGCACCCGCAGCGGCTGCTGCAGCCAGACCGGCGAGATGTTGCGCGCGCAGGCCAGGCCGAAGGGCACCGCGATCACCACCGCGAGCGCCGTGCCCCACATGGCGATCTGGATGGTGAGCCACATCTGGCCGATGTAGAGGCGGATCTGGTCGAAGTTCGGATGCAAGAGCTCGCCGCCGAACTCGCGCATGTTCTGCGAGTTGGTGAACAGCTTGGCGGCGTGGCTCATCTCCACCGGCTTGACCGCCATCACCAGCAGCACGGCCACCAGCCCCCAGACGAGCATGTCGGGGGCCCGCTGCGCGAGGGAGCGGGTCGGCGGCGGCGGGACCTCGCCGCCGGCGGGCGCGGCCATCGTCATCAGACGTTGGGCTCCTTGGCCCGCTTCTGCTCGGCCGCGGCGTGGATCTTGTCATAGGCCGCCTGGGCGGCGGCGATCTTGGCGGGATCGCCGGCGTGGCGCGCCTCGCCCAGCGCCTCGGAGGCCTGCATCTCGCGGATCGGGTCCAGGTAGCTGTCGTCGGCCGGGCGGAAGCCGCCATAGGCCATCTTCTTCAGCACCTCGCGCTGCTTGTCGGCGATGGGGCCGGTCCCCGTCCCGTAGGTCAGGAAGAACTGGCGCATCTTCTCCTTGATCGCCGGGTCCAGGTCCTTGCGCGCCACGATCGAGCTCTCCGGCAGGGGCGGCGAGGTCCAGAGGATGTCCAGGCTGTCGGCCAGCTTCGGGTTCTCGCGCTTGAAGAACAGGATGCCGACCGTGTTGTTGGACGCCACGTCCAGCACGCCGTTGGCGACCGCGGCGCTGTTGGCCTGGTGGCTGGAGGAGCGGACGGTCTTGAAGCACTTGGCCGGCTCGATCCCGCGCGGCGTGAAGAGATAGGCCAAGGGGGCCAGCGTGCCCGAGGTCGACTGGGCGTCGGCCATGCCGAACGAGTATTTCGCGCCGCAGGCCAGGACCTTGTCCAGAGTGATGCCGCTGCCCTTCTTGGCGATCAGCACCGAGGCGTAGGTGGCGTCGCCGCCGGCGTCGACGATCCGGCCCAGCACCTCGCCGTCGGAGCGCTGCACGGCGTCGAGGGCCGGCAGCGCCGAGAACCAGCCCACCTGCACCTGCTTGAAGCGCATGGCCTCGATCAGGGAAGCGTAGTTGCTGACGTAGCGCGCGGTCACCTTGACGCCGATCTGGGCGGACATGTCGTCGAGCAGCGGCTGCCAGATGGGCCCCATGGAGGCCTGGTTCTCGGCCGGCAGGATGCCGAAGACGATCTCCTTCGGCTGGTCGGCCGCGCCGTTGCTCTTGGGGCTGCAGGCGCTGAGGCTGAGGGCGCCCGCGCCGAGGACGGCGGCGAGGCCGAGCGCGCCCCCGAGCGCGCCCACGAGGCGGCGGCGGATCATTTCGGAGCTCCTTCCCAGAAGACGTCTTCGAATTCCGGACCGTAGATGTCGATCAACTGCTTGGTCTCCAGCCGGCTGGCCGGCCCGTCGTAGACGATATGGCCGGCCTTCAGCGCGATCACCCGGTCGCAGTAGCGGAGCGCATAGTCCACCTGGTGCAGGGTGACGAGAACGGTCAGGCCGTCCTGCCGGTTCAGGTCGCGCAAGCTCTCCATCACCTTGCGCGCGGCGACCGGGTCGAGGGAGGCCACCGGCTCGTCGGCGAGGACGATCCGGGCCTCCTGGACCAGGGCCCGGGCGATGGCCCCGCGCTGCTGCTGGCCGCCGGAAAGGGTGCCGGCCCGCTGGCCGGCGTAGTCGGCCACGCCGACGCGGGCGAGCGCGGCCATGGCCGCGGCCTTGGTCTCGTCCGGCCAAAGGCCCAGCAGGCCCCGCCAGGTCTCGATGCGGCCCAGGGAGCCCAGGGCGACGTTGGTGAACAGCGACAGCCGGCCGACCAGGTTGAACTGCTGGAAGATGAAGCCGATCCGGGTGCGGGTCTTGCGCACGCCGTTGCTGATGCGTCCGTTCTCCTGCACCGGGCCGCCGAACGCCTCGATGACGCCCTCGCCGGCGTCGATGGTCTGCAGGCCCGAGATCGAGCGCAGCAGGGTCGACTTTCCGGAGCCGGAGGGCCCGATCAGGGCGATCATCTCCCCCTCGCGGACCTCGAGCGAAACGCCGTCGAGCGCGCGCCGCGCGCCGAAGCTCTTCGAGGCCTTCCGGATGGACAGGACGGCGTCTGACATGGACGGCTTAGGCTTCCCCGATCGACCCACGCAAAGGGGCGCATCCGCCGGTCCCCTGCCCCGGCTTCATGGCACGCCCGCCGCCATGCGGTCCAGCGCGTCAACAATAGGTTAGCCCTAGTTGTGGATAGAACGCTTTACATCCGGGTTCGATGACCCTATGTGGCGCGTTCCGGCGGACCCGATGTCCTGAAAAGCGCTGCTAACGCCGGATTGGGTTCAACTATCCGTTGGGGGTTACGTGAATTGCACACGTATCATACGCCCCTGGACCTGGTCCGTGATCGCTCACCGGAACGTCCCGTCGCACTCGCGCGACCGGATGCGGTAGCGACAGCGGCGCGCTGGTTCCAGGACAACTTCAAAGGCGACGTCTTCTACGCTGTCAAAGCGAACCCTTCGCCGTGGGTTATTGAAACCCTCGCCGCGAATGGCGTGACCTCGTTTGACGTGGCCTCGATCCCGGAGATCGAGCTGGTGACCGCCCACGCGCCCGGCGCGCGGATGGCCTTCATGCATCCGGTGAAGAGCCGCAAGGCCATCTCCGAGGCCTATGAGCGCTTCGGGGTGAAGACCTTCGCCTTCGACACCCACGAGGAGCTGGCCAAGATCCTCGAGGCCACCGGCGACGCGCGCGACCTGACCCTGATGGTTCGGCTGGCGGTCAGCGCCACCGGCGCGGCCTATTCGCTCAGCGGCAAGTTCGGCGTCGAGACCCACGAGGCCTCGGCCCTGCTGCTGGCCGCGCGCCGCGCGACGGAAGACCGCCTGGGCGTCTCCTTCCATGTGGGCAGCCAGTGCATGCGCCCGACCGCGTTCCAGGCCGCCATGGCCCAGGCCAGCCGCGCCATCGTTCGCGCCGGCGTCATGGTCGACATCGTCGACGTGGGCGGCGGCTTCCCCAGCGTCTATCCGGGGATGGTCCCGCCGGACATGGCCGACTATCTCGACTCGATCGACCGCGGCTTCGCCGAGATGATGGTCCACGAGGACACCGAGCTGTGGTGCGAGCCCGGCCGCGCCCTGGTGGCGGAAGGCTCGTCGATCCTCACCAAGGTCGAGCTGAAGAAGGGCGACGCGCTCTATCTGAACGACGGCAGCTACGGCAGCCTGTTCGACGCGGCGCACACCAAATGGCCCTTTCCGGTGAAGCTGTTCCGCGCCGAAGGCGGCGAGGCCAGCGAAGTGGAGGGCCCCCTGCGGCCCTTTCGTTTCTACGGGCCGACCTGCGACAGCCTCGACCACATGCCGGGGCCGTTCTGGCTGCCGGAGGACGTCCGCGAGGGCGATTACGTCGAGATCGGCATGCTGGGCGCCTATGGCGTGGCGATGAACACCCGCTTCAACGGCTTCGGCGACGCCGAGACCGTGGTGGTGGCCGACGCGCCCATGGCCTCGATGTTCGGCCTGGCCGGCCGCTCCATCCGCCTGCCCCGCGAGGCGCAGGAGGAGGAACGCAACAAGGTGGTCCGCCTGTCCCGCCCTAAAGGCGCGGCCGGCAAGAAGCGCCGGCGGCGGTAACAGCGGACATATATCGCGTGCTAAAGGCGCGGCCGGTCGCTCCGTCCCGGTCGCGCCTCTCCTATGGACGGGCGATCACCTCTCAGAAGGGAACTTCCGAAGATGAACGCTGACGTTCAGAAATCGAACCGCAAGGCCGAGCTGCTGGCCAACACCGTCGAGCACGTGGCGATCGACCAGTACGACGCCCGTCCGGTCATCGACGCCATGCGCAAGATGAGCTTCACCAGCCGCGACACCGCGCGCGCCGCCGACATCTGGTCTATGAGCCTGGAGGACGCCGACTGCTCGACCTGGCTGACGCTGGCCGGCTCCACCAGCGCCGGCGGCTGCATGCACATCTACCGGGACATGCTGAAGTACGGGATGATCGACGTGGTGGTGGCCACCGGCGCCTCCATCGTCGACATGGATTTCTTCGAGGCCCTGGGTTTCAAGCACTACCAGGCCCAGGGAGGCGTCGACGACCGCGACCTGCGGGACCTCTACATCGACCGGATCTACGACACCTACATCGACGAGGAAGAGCTGCAGAACTGCGACGGGACGATCTACGCCCTGTGCGAGATGCTGGAGCCACGCCCCTATTCGTCCCGCGAGTTCATCTGGGAGATGGGCAAGTGGCTGGCCGCCGGCAACGCCAAGAAGCCGGGTTCCCTGGTGCAGACCGCCTATGAGGAAGGCGTGCCGATCTTCTGCCCCGCCTTCGTGGACTCCTCGGCGGGCTTCGGCCTGGTGAAGCACCAGGTGGAGCGGATGAAGGCCGGCAAGCCCTACCTCACCATCGACGCGGTCGCCGACTTCCGCGAACTCACCGACATCAAGATCGCCGCCGGAGCCACGGGCCTGTTCATGGTCGGCGGCGGGGTGCCGAAGAACTTCGCCCAGGACACCGTGGTCTGCGCCGAGATCCTCGGCCACGAGGTCGCCATGCACAAATACGCCGTGCAGATCACCGTCGCCGACGTGCGTGACGGCGCCTGCTCGTCGTCCACGCTCAAGGAGGCCTGCTCCTGGGGCAAGGTCGATGTCACCTGGGAGCAGATGGTGTTCGCCGAGGCCACCACGGTGGTGCCGCTGATCGCGTCCGACGCCTGGCACCGGAGCTCGTGGAAGACCCGCACCAAGCGCCGCTGGAACAAGCTGTTCGGGAAGGCGGCCTAGCCGCCGTTCCTTTCCCATTTGTGGGAAAGGGGGACCGTTGGCCGACCCGGCGAAGCCGGGGAAGAGCCAAGGGTGGATAGGGCAAGCCGCAAGCTCGGCGCGTCCGCTTTCCCTCTCCACCATTCCCTCTACGGGGAATGGTCCCCCCTCTCCCGCTGCGCGGGAAAGGAAGGTTCACACGTTGGCGAGCTCGCGGACCGCGTCGGCGATGGCGCGGTGATCCTTGCGCAGAATGCCGGTGTGGTTGCTCGCGACCCTGGCGCTGATCTTGAGGTTCGGGTTGCGCGCGAGGATCGGGTCGAGCACGGTCCGCCCCTGGTCCATCTCGCCGCCCTTGGCCCCGAGGCTGTCACCCGTGGCCAAGACGAACCGCACCGGGCAGGTCAGGCGGTCGAGGACCGGTACGCTGGCCGCGCCGATCTCGTTGGCGTCGATGTTGACTTCGATGTGCTCGTCCGTGGTCATCCGCGCGGTTAGGCCCAACGCTCGCGCCAGCGGCATCAGCAAGCGCATCTGGCCGAACAGCTTCCGGATCCGCGCCCGGCCGGCCTCACCCGTCAGGCCGGCGGGAAAAGCGTCCACGGTCACGACCCCCAGAACGCGATCCGGATTCCGGTCGGCCCAGCGCCAAGCCAGTATCCCTCCGTAAGACCAGCCCACCAGCAGCGGCCGTTCCACGCCCCTCGCCTTCAGGACCGCATCCAAATCCCGGAGGGCCGTCTCGAACGAATAGTCCGCCGAGCGCTTCGACTTGCCGCGGGCGCGCATGTCGTAGGTGATGTGCCGGTCGTCGCCGCCGAGGTCGGCGATGACGCGCCGCCAGTGCGACTGATCGGCATAGGCGCCGTTCAGGTAGACCACGGGCCGGCCGGGCCCGCCGGTGTCGCGCACGTACAGCGCGCTGTCATCGACGGGCATCATGCCGGTCCAGGCGGATGGCGGGGTCATGGCCTCCCTTTCTTCAGCGCCGGAAGCAGATCGGTGGAGGCTTACTCGCAGTAGACCCGCACCTTGGCGTCGGTGGAATCCACATCGACGCTGAAGTCGTCGAGGTGCGAGATCAGCTCCTCGAGATTCTCGGGCTTCAGCTGGCCGATGTCGAAGGGCACGCCGTTCTTGGCGAGTTCGGCGTTGACCTGGTCGCGGGCGCCCGGCGGGATCAGGCTGGTCAGCCGCACGCCGGCCCTGAGCAGGGCCATGGGCACGCGGATGTTGACCTTGGTGGGCCCGTCATCGTCCGTCGCATCCACCGACACGCGCAGATATTTCGGCGGCGGCTTGTTGTGGCCCGTGGACGGGCCGTCCGGGGATCGTGGCGCCGAGCCGGCGCCTTCCATGGCGTTGATGAGACGCTCGGCCTCATCGGCGCTGATCTTTCCATCGGCCAGCATCTGCAGGACCGAGCGGCGGTCGTTGTTCATGGGGAGGTCTCCTAGAAAATCCTGATGCGGATGAGGGCATCGTGGGTGTCGACCTCGACCACCGTGCCGCCGAGGCTCAGCAGCAGGGCGCCGATGCCCATGACCGTCGCGAACGGCCGGTAGCCGTAGGGCGGCGGGGCGAACCAGATCAGCGGCGACAAAAGGATGGCGAAGGGCGCCAGCAGCAGGGAGATCGCCGTCATCGGCAGCCACAGGCGCACGACGATGCGGCGCGGCGGCGTGGCGGGCGCCGCGGTCGGGCGGGCTGGCGCAGCTCGCGTTTGGGCGGCGCGGGCCTCCATGGCGGCGAGGCCGAAGTGGCGCACGGCTCTCGGTGTGGGCGTCATCGGCGTCCCTCCAGTTCGGCGACAGCCTGGTCGGCAGTGATCTCGCCGCGGGCGAGGCGCTCCAGCACCTCCTCGCGGCTGGGCGTGGGATCGGTCTCGACGAACTCCAGCCCTCCGGCGATGCGGTTCAACCGGGCCTTGATGGTCGGATAGGAGACGCCGAACACCTGCTCCATCTCCTTGATCGAGCCGTGGCTGCGTACGAAGGCGGCCACGAAGACCTGGTCCTCGGCGGAGAGCCGGGCCAGGCGCGGCAGCTCGAAGGCGCCCTCGATGGCCACGCCCTGCTCGACGAGCCGCACCCGCTCCACGACGATGGGCCGGCCGCGGGTCAGCTCGCTCAGCACCTGCCAATCTTGTGTTTTCGTATCTCTCATGTTTCATATATTCATTTTATCAATTTTGATGTCAAGTTTTTTGATTCCATGGCGAACGCGGCCTCGGACGTCTTCGCCTCCGTGGTTGAATCCGCCGTGCAGCTCTGCAACACCGGAGCGGCAGCGTGGGAGATCGGGATGAGCTGGAAACTTGCGATGGCGGCGACGGCCGCGGCGGTGCTGACCATGGGCGCCGATCCCGCCCCCGCGCCGATGGCGACGCAGACCGCCCAGGGCTACCTGGGCGCGGCGGCGCCTGACACCTACAGGATCCTGCCGCCGGCGCCGGTGGCCGGGACCACGCGATACGAGGCGGACCGGGCGATCTTCCGCAGCACGCGGGCCTTCAAGGACACCCCGCGGTGGGCGCTGGCCCAGAACGACGTCAACCAGGCGGCGATCCTGAAGGACCTGAGCTGCGCGGTGGGCGTCGAGCTGACCTCGGCCAATGCGCCAACGACCACGGCCATGATCCTGCGCGTGGGCCGCGACGTCAGCCGGGCTACCGACCGCCCCAAGGACATCTACAAGCGCCAGCGGCCGTTCCTGGTCGACAAGGGCGAGACCTGCATCGAGCAGAGCGACGCCCTGGCCAAGAGCCCGGACTACCCCTCCGGCCACAACACCTGGGGCTGGACCGTGGGCCTGATCCTGGCCGAACTCGCGCCGGACCGGGCGACCGAAATCCTTAGCCGGGCGCGCGCCTTCGGCGAGGGCCGCCTGGTCTGCGGCGTGCACAATCTGAGCGCCGTCGAGGCCGGGCGCATGAACGGCTCGATCGTGGTCGCCGGCCTGCACGGCTCGGCGGAGTTCCGCAGGGACATGGAGACCGCCCGCCTGGAAGTCGCCGCGGCCCGCAAGGCTGGCCCGGCGCCCGACCCCGCCGCCTGCGCCAAGGAAGCCGCCGTCGTGGCGCAGAACCCGTACTGAACGCCTCTCCCCCGAGCGCAGCGAGAGAGGGAGAGGTTGGGAGAGGGCGGCTGAGCCCTTCCGTTGCGCCTACGGGAGGCAAGGGTCCTCGATCGACTGTCGGCGGATCACCGCTTCACGAGCCGCCCTCTCCCAACCTCTCCCTCTCGGCTCCGCCGGGGGAGAGGACGTGGATCAGATCCCCGCGTACCACTCGTAGCCGCGGTCTTCCCAGAAGCCGCCATTGCCGCGGCCCAGGTGGCGGTAGTCGTCCACCGCCTCGATCCGCATGACGTACTTGGCGTGCTTGTAGCCGAGCTGGCGCTCCACGCGCAGGCGCAGCGGCGCGCCGTGGGCCACCGGCAGGGGCTGGTCGTTCATGGCGTAGGCCAGGATGGTCTGCGGGTGGTAGGCGTCGATCAGGTCGATGCTCTCGTAGTACTGGCCCGAGCCGTCGAGCGTCTGCTCCAGGGTGTCGCCGCAGTGGAAGACGATGTAGCGGGCGGTCGGCTTCAGGCCGGCCCGGTCGAGCAGCGGACCCAGCCGCGCCCCGGTCCATTTGCCGATCGACGACCAGCCCTCGACGCAGTCGTGGCGGGTGATCTGGGTGCGCGCGGGCATCCCGCGCAGGTCCGCCAGGCTGAGCGACAGCGGCCGCTCGACCAGCCCGTCCACCACCAGCCGATAGTCCGCGAAGGCCTTGGCCTTCAGGGCCAGGTAGTCGGGGTCCTGCGGGTCGATGGAGCCGTTGGGCCGGAAGTCGCCCGAGATGTCGGCGGGGGTGAACTCGCGTGCGAGGGCCTTGCGGTCGATGACCAGGCGTTGCGCGCGCCGCGTCAGGCCCTCGGCGCTCTGCAGCACGGCCACGCCCCTGGAGCTGTTGGTGATCCTGTCGCAGGCCGCCAGGACCAGGGCGCCGGCCGAGGCCAGGCCCGCCCGCAGCCAGCCGCGGCGATGGGTCGAAAAGGTCATGCCGCCTCTCCGGTCTTGTCGGGGACGATGGCGTAACGGCCGGTGATCATCGAGCGGATGTTGTTCCAGGTTCCCGAGGCCACCACCATGAACAGGTGCAGCAGCACGAAGCCCACGATCGAAAAGGCGGTGAGGAAGTGGATCGTCCGCGCCGACTGCCGGCCGCCGAAGGCGTCCACCAGCCAGGGCGCGCCGGCGTCGAAGCCGGGCGACATGCAAAGCCCGGTCAGGACCATCAGCGGCAGCAGGATCAGCACCACCGCGAGGTAGGCGCCCTTCTGCAGGACGTTGTAGCGGCGCGCCGCCTCGCCCTTGGGGAACTTGAGCTGGGCGTGGGTGACGATCTCATGCCAGACGTTGCGCGGCGCCACGTCGGCCTTCGTGGGGACCAGGTCCTTGGCGATGTGGCCGCGGCCCAGGCCCACCAGCCAGTAGACGAGGCCGTTCAGCACGAAGAGCCAGGCGAAGAAGAAATGCCAGTGGCGGCTGTCGGCCAGGTCGCGCTCGCTGGGTACGGTCGCCCAGGACGGGAAGGCCACGGCCTCTTCCGAGCCGGGCTTGCCGGAATAGCCCAGCACGCCGGTGGTGTCGAACCTCGCCGAGCCGATCCGGGTGACGCCGACGATGCGGTTTCCCTGCGGCTCGGCGGTCATGGAGATCCAGGGGTGGGCGAAGGTCGCCTTCTGGCCCCAGTACAGCGCCGGGTGGGCGCCGAAGATGTTGAGCCCGCTCATCAGCAGCAGGGTCAGCGCCAGGACATTGATCCAGTGGGTGATCCGCGTCACCGCCGCGTGGCGATAGACCAGGACCTTCTGCGGATTGGCCATGTTCGCGAACGTTCCTTGCCGCAGCCCCGCGCAGCGAGCCGCCCCATCTGACACGAAATCCTATTCGGAGGCGAGGCGACCGAGGTTACATCGCGCACGGGCGTCCCTAGGTTGGCGTCTCGGCGTTCGGGGGAGGACTCATTGGGCGAGGCGGTCGAGGTCTGGCGCGGCAGCGTGGCCATGTGGGAATGCGACGCCATGGGCCACCTGAACGTCGGCTTCTACGTGGCCAAGGCCATGGAGGGGCTGGCGGGGCTGGCGGCGGAGCTCGGCATGGCCGGCGCCTTCGCGCCCGACGCCCGGGCCACCCTGATCGTGCGCGATCAGCACATCCGCTTCCTGCGCGAGGCCCGGCCGGGCGCGCCGCTGGTCATGTCGGGCGGGGTCGTCGAGCTCGGCGAGAGCGAGGCCCGGCTGCTGCTCCTGCTGCGCCACCGCAGCGGCGAACTCGCGGCCAGCTTCCAGACCGTCGTGGCCCACGCCACCGCCCGCGACGGCCGCGCCTTCCCCTGGCCGGCGCGCGTGCGCGAGCGGGCCCGGGCCCTGACGCTCGAGGTCCCCCCGGAGGCGGCGGCCCGCAGCATCGGCCTCGAGCCCGTCCAGAGCCGCGCGGGCCGCAGGCGCGCCGACGAGCTCGGCCTGCCGCGCACGGCGCTGGGCGCGGTCGGCGCCGGCGACTGCGACCTCTTCGGGCGGATGCGCACGGAACTGATGATGGCCCGCATCTCCGACGCCATCCCGCACCTCTTCGAAGGCCGCCGCCCGGGCGCCGAGGCGGCGGGCGCGCGGATCGGCGGGGCGGCGCTGGAATACCGGCTGATCCACCTGGACTGGCCGCGGGCCGGCGACCGGGTGGAGCTGCGCTCCGGCGCTTCCGGCGGCGACGCGCGCTTCCGACGCCTGACCCACTGGCTGCTGGACCCGGAGAGCGGCAAGGCCTGGGGCGTCGCCGAGGCGATCGCGGTCTCCTTCGACCTGGAGACCCGCAAGATGATCACGCTCAGCGCCGAGGCCCTGGCCGAGGCCGACGCCCGCGTGATCCCCGGCCTGACCCTCTAGAAAGCCGCGCAGGCGCCTAGCGTCGCGCGCACCAGGTCCGGACGCTCCATCGGCAGGAAATGGGTCGTGCCCGGCACGGTCTCGATGGTGACGCGGTCGCCCAGCCTGGCAAGCTCAGCCTCCCGGCCCTCGGTGCGGAAGGTGGAGGCCTCGGCGGCGCGCAGGATGCGGACCGGACAGCGGCTGCGCGCAAACGCCGCCCAGGGATCGTAGTTATGGGTGCGGAAGTTCGAGGCCTCCCACTCCGGCGCGCAGGCGAGCGTGACCTCGCCCTCCGCCGTCTCGCGGAAGCCGGCGGCCACATAGTCGGCGAGTTGCTCGTCGCTCCAGGTCCTGAAGGCGCCGCGCCCGCGGTAGGCCTCGAAGGCCGCCTCGCGGCTCGCGAAGGTCGCCCGGCGGCGAAGCGCGCCGCCCACCAGGGGCGACTCGGCCGAGCCGCCCGCGCCCTGCGCCTCGATGGGGAAGATCACCGGGTCGAAGAGGGCGAGCGCGCGCACCCGTCCGGGCTCGGCGGCCGCGGCCAGCAGGCTGGAGGTCCCGCCCATGGAATGGCCCGCCAGCACCACGGGCGCCTCGCAGGCCGCCGCCAGCAGGGCCAGGAGGTCGTCGCGGAACTCCAGCCAGCCCTGGCGGCCCTCGATCGCGGTCGGCAGGGTGCTGGCCCCGTGGCCGCGCAGATCCAGCGCCAGGAGGCGCAGGCTCGCCGCCAGCGGCTGAAGGATCGTGCGATAGGTGCGCGCGTTGAAGCCGTTGGCGTGGGAGAAGACGATGTCCACCGGCCGGTTCTTCGGCCCGAAATCCAGGACCGCCATGGCGCCGCCGCGCCTTGGCAAGGATATGGTCCGCGGCTGCGGCTCGGGGGCGACCTTGGCGTCCATGGTTTCTCCTGCTCAGGGCCCATATAGCCGGGCGAGGCCGCAGGAGAAGAGATGAAGCTTGCCACCATCGGCTATGAGCGCGAGACCCAGCCCGCCGTCATCGGCAAGCTGAAGGACGCCGGGGTCGAGCTGGTGATCGACGTCCGCGCGGTCGCCGCCTCGCGCCGGGCGGGCTTCTCCAAGACGCTGCTGGCCGCCAGCCTCAACGAGGCCGGCATCGGCTATGTCCACCTGCGCCAGCTCGGCACGCCCAAGCCCGGCCGCGACGCGGCGCGGAAGGGCCATGTCGCCGAGATGCACGAGATCTTCCACGCCCACATGGTCGAGCCGGGCGCTCAGATGGAACTGGCCAAGGCCACCGACCTCGCCCGCGACAGGAAGGTCGCCCTGCTCTGCTACGAAGCCGATGCGGCGGGCTGCCACCGGACCCTCCTCGCCAACTGGATCTGCGAAGACCTGGGCTGCGAGATCGAGAACCTGTGACGCCTCGCCCTGAGACGAAGTCCGAAGGGAGAGGCGATCTCCTTAGACTTCCAGCTCGGCGTCGGTCAGGTCGCAGCCGGCCATGTTGGCGCCGTTCATGTCGGCTTCCAGGAAGCGGGCGCGGTGGGCGTGGGCGCCGCGCAGGTCGGCGCCGCGCAGGACGGCGCGGGTGAAGTCGGTGCGCACGAAGCGGCCGTCGCCGACGGTCAGCGGCCCCAGCTTGGCGCCGCGCATGTCGGCGCGGGTGAAGGAGGCGCCGGCCAGCTTGGCCCCGCGCAGGTCGGCGTCTCGCAGGTCGCAGCCGCGGAAGTCGCCCCCTGAGAGGTCGGCGCCCTGGAACTGGACGCCCTGCAGGTCGAGGCCGAAGAAGATGCCGTTGCGGGCGACCAGCGCGGTCAGCCGCCGCTCCTTCAGGCTCTTCATCGGCCGGAAGTCGACGCCGCTCATCTCCACCACCGAGCCGCGCGAGCCGGCGGAGTCGCAATAGGCCTCGTGCTCGGCCAGCACCTTGTCCAGCGGGCGGTCGTCGACCATCACCACCGGCGGCGGGGAGCGCAGGACGTCGCTCATGTCGACGTCGTCGAGGATGGTGTTGCGCAGATTGGCGCCGCTCAGCACCGCGCGCTTCATCGAGGCGCCGGAAAGGTCCGCGCCGGCCAGGTCGGCGCCGGTCAGGTCCGCCCCGTCCAGCACCGCGCGGGTCAGCTTGGCCCCGGCCATCTGGGCGCCGGAGAGGTTGGCGTCGGTGAAGTCGCTGGACATGGCCACCGCGCCGGCCATCTGGGCGCCGGCCAGGTTCGCGCCCGACAGGATGGCGTAGTTCAGCTCGCCCGGACGGTGCTCGTGGCGAAGGATGCGGAAGCCGTCAAGCTTGTCCTGCAGCGCGATGCGGCCCTCGCGCAGGTCGCAGCCGGGCAGCTCGGCGCCGGCCAGGTTGGCGCCGCGCAGGCAGGCCCCGCGCAGGTCGGCGCGGCTGAGGTTGGCGCGCCGCAGGTCGGCCTCGCGCAGGTCGGCGCCGAACAGGATGCCGCGGGTCAGGTTGGCGCGGGCCAGGGTCGCGCCGTGGAAGTTGGCGCCCGCGAAGTCGGCCTCGCGCAGGTCGAGGCCTTCAAGGGTGCAGTTGGAAAGGTCGGCATAGGTCAGGCTGAGCCGCCGCCCGCCCGAACGACCCGCCAGGTAGCGCTGGTGCGCTTCGACCGCCTCGCGCAACGCCTGGGCGTCGAGGGCCAGATGGTGAGGTTGGGCTTGGGATGCCATGACAGACCTTTGCGCGCCGGAACCTGCGCCCTGGTCACTTAAAGAACGGTTGCGCCCCGCGCGTCGGACACCGTGTTATTTCAGAACCATCCGCGCCGCTTGAACCACAGCACCGGCACGATCGCCGAGATCGCCATCAGGCTCAGCGCCATCGGATAGCCGTAGCGGAAGTCCAGCTCCGGCATGTTGTGGAAGTTCATCCCGTAGATCGAGGCCACCAGGGTCGGCGGCATCAGGATTACCGCGGCCACCGAGAAGAACTTGATGATCCCGTTCTGCTCGATGTTGATCAGGCCCAGCGCCGCATCCAGAAGGAAGGCGATCTGGCTGGATTGCGCGCCGGCGTGCTCGGTCAGGGACTGGCCGTCCCGTTGCAGGGCGTGCAGGTGCGCCTGGCACTCGGGATCGGCGGCGATCTCCGGGGCGAGGGCGGCGAAGCTGAACAGCCGCGCCAGGCTCACCAGGCTGTTGCGGGTCATCGAGGTCAGCGACTGGGCCCGCGCCAGCTCGGTGAGCAGGGCCTCGAACTGCGCGCCCTTGGGCCGGCCGAAGATCGACGTCGAGACCGTCTCGACGTTGGCGCCGGTATGCTCCAGCAGGTCGGCGAGCCGCTCGACGACGGCGTCCAGCAGGTTGAACAGGCAGGACGAGCTGGAGGCGACACCCAGCGCCTGGGCCCGCTCCGCGAAGAGCTGGAAGGCCTTGAGCTCGTCGTAGCGGATGGTGATCAGCACGCCCTTGGCCAGCACAAAGGTCACCGGCGCGTCCGTCCGGCTGTCGTCCTCGCGCCGGGCCAGGAGGGTGGCGGTCATGAAGGTCGCGCCGCCGGCCTGGTAGAGGCGGCTGGAGGGCTCGATCTCCGCCATCTCCTCGCGGGTGGGCAGTTCGAGGCCGAGCGCCGCCTCGATCGCGCGCTCTTCCTCGCGGGTCGGCGACAGCAGGTCGAGCCAGAGCGCGTCTTCCGGCGGCCGCCAGCCCGGCTCGGGCGATACGGCCTCGGGCCCCGGGGCGCCGCGCCGAAGGAGTTTGAGCATGCAAAGCCTCCGCGAGCGCTCCTAGTGGAGCGCCCGGACAGGCCCGTCAATTCGGTTGCGGTGCGCCGTTCTAGTTGCTCGGCGCGTCGCCGCGGGTGGCCTTGGCGATCAGGGCGGCGATGCGGTCGGTGGAGTCGGCCGCCTGGCTCAGCATCTGCAGCGGGCCGGAGCCGGGCCGCACGGCCGAGGCCATGTGGCTGGCCGCGGACTGGGCCATGGCGATGGCGGTGTTCTCGGCGTTGGAGACCCCCGTCGAGGCCAGGATCTTGGCCGTGGCGTCCTGATAGATGAAGCCGTAGGTCTGGTAGGTCGAGCCGCCCAGGTCGCGGTTGGGGTCGTACCAGACCTTGACCTGGCTCCAGTTGCCCTCAGGCGAGACGTCGACCAGGGTCACGTCCTTCTCCACCTTGCCGCGCGAGCCCTCGATGGGCGACCAGTTGGCGTGGGTGATCTGGACGATGCGGTCGGTCAGCACCTCCGAAACCACGGCCACGTGGCCCAGGCGCATGCGCTCGGTCGGCTTGAAGCAGAGCACCGCGCCGGCCTTCGGCTGGAAGCCCTCTTCGTACTTGCCGAGGGCCTGCTGCCACCAGGTATAGGCGTCGCCGAAAATCTGAATCCCGGACACCAGGCGCGCGAACGGAACGCACTGCCAGTAGGTTTCCGCCAACGCGCCACCCATGGTGGGCGCGAGGCTTAGAACCGCCGCGACGGCGAGGGAACCCAGAAGGGTTCTCGTCCGCTTAAGCATGTTTGTGAAACTCCCCGACGCGAACTCCGGAAGAGCTAACCCTATCTCCGTTTGAGTGAAAAGAGGGTTTAGATTTGAGCGGCGGATAGCCGCGTTCCGTCTATCGCGAGGCTTGGCCGTAGCATTGGCTGAATAGTTGAAAACTTCGAGAGTTGACAAGAAAAATCCGACAATCAATCTCGACGTTCAAAGATATCAATCCCATTCACCCCCTCATTGCGACACCAAACTATCTGTCCTGTCGCAGATCATTATCTCTATCATACATGATACACCGGACCAGATGCTCAAATCACCCGCCTGTAACGGAATGAAACAAGAGCTCACGCCGCATGGCAAGGTGTTCGCGTTTGGCGCGAATTCCGGCGCCCGGCGCTTCACAAGTTTGCGACATCGACGCCGGGTCCCTTGAAGCGCCCGCAAATCGGGCAAATGGGGCGAATCCGCCGGTCTCTAGCCCGCGCCCGCCAATAGGCTAGAAGTCGCCTGAGACTGGCTGGAAGGGATTCGGATGGGTCAAGTCGCGGGCGGGCTCGCCGCGCTGGTGGTGAGCCCGGAAGCCTGGATCGCCCTGGTGACCCTGATCGTCATGGAAGTGGTGCTGGGCGTCGACAACCTGGTGTTCGTCGCCCTCCTGTCCAACAAGCTGCCCGAAGCGACCCGCGGGCGGGCGCGGCGGATCGGCATCGGCCTGGCCCTGGTGCTGCGCCTCGTGCTGCTGTCGGCCATCGCCTTCATCGTCGGCCTGACCCGGCCGGTGCTGGTGCTGCCGTTCGCCGTCCCGTCCCTGGCGGACGGCCATCCGATGGTCGACCTGAGCTTTTCCTGGCGCGACCTGATCCTGCTGGCGGGCGGCCTGTTCCTGGTGTGGAAGGCGACCAGCGAGATCCATCACTCGGTCGATCCGGAGGAGACCGCCGGCCTGCTCGACAAGAAGGGACGCGCGGCCCTCAGTTTCGGCGCCGCCATCGTGCAGATCCTGGCGCTCGACGTGGTGTTCTCGATCGACTCGATCCTGACCGCGGTGGGCATGACCGAGCACCTGCCGATCATGATGGCGGCGGTGGTCGTCGCGGTGGCGCTGATGCTGGTGGCCGCCGGCCCGCTCGCCCGGTTCATCCACGACAATCCCAGCGTCGTGATGCTGGCCCTGGGCTTCCTGCTGATGATCGGGGCCACCCTGATCGCCGAGGGCTTCGGCGTGCATGTGCCCAAGGGCTACATCTATGCGGCCATGGCGTTCTCGGGCGTCGTCGAGGGCCTGAACATGCTGTCGCGCCGCAAGCGCCGCGACGGGAAGCCCCCGGCCGACAAGGGGCCCACCCTGCACTGAGGGCGCAACTCCGATCCGGGGACCGGCGTTTGGTCCCCCGATACTGGGAGTAAGCCATGAGAATCCTGAGCATAGCCTCGTGCCTGGCGGGCGCCGCCCTGTTCGCAACCGCCTCGCTCGCCGTCGCCGTCGCCGAGGACAACGAGGCCGGCGTGCCGCTGACGCCGAAGGAAGCCGTCGGCGCATGGACCGTCTCCTCCGGCGGCCAGGACCTCTGCGTCCTGACCCTGGGCGCCGCCCACACGGTGAAGGCCGCCTCGAGCTGCGGCGACGTCCTGCCCGCCGCGCCGACCGGCTGGCAGCCCACGAGCGACGGGATGCAACTGACCGGCTCCGGCGGCCAGCCGGTGCTGGCCTTCCACCGCTGGAGCAACAGCCTGTTCGTCTCGCACCGCGCCAGCGGGGTCGACGTCCAGCTCCGTCGGAACGGCTAAGGCCCTTTCCGGTCAGGCTGGATCAACCGGGTGGGAAGGGCTCTGAACGCCCGGCCTCAAAGGAAGCTGTAGGGGTCGATGTCGATGGCCACGCGCACCGCGGCCGGCGGCTTCACCCGCGCGCGCCAGGTGGCCATGTAGGCCGACAGGTCCACCGTCCGGTCCGCCCGCACCAGGAACCGCTTGCGGCGGCGGCCGCGCACCAGGCTGAGCGGCGCGTCGGCCGGGCCATAGACCTCCACGCCCGCGGAATTCGGCGCGGCCTGGGCCATGGCCTGGGCGAAGGCCTCCAACTGGGCGGGATCGACGCCGGAGATCACCACCGCGGCCAGGCGCCCGAAGGGCGGCAGGCCGGCCAGCTCGCGCTCGGCCATCTCGGCCTCGACGAAGGCGTCGCGGTCCTGGGCCGCCAGGGCCTGCATGACCGCGTGCTCCGGCGCCCAGGTCTGCAGGAGGGCGCGGCCGGCCTTCTCCTTGCGCCCGGCCCGCCCGGTGGCCTGCGCCAGCAGCTGATAGGTCCGCTCCGCCGCGCGCAGGTCGCCGCCGCGCAAGGACAGGTCGGCGTCCACGACGCCCACCAGGGTGAGGTCCGGGAAGTTGTGGCCCTTCGCCGCCGCCTGGGTGGCGACCAGGATGTCGATGTGCCCGTCGGCCATGGCCTCGATCAGCCGGCGGCCCTCCCGAGCGTCGAAGGCGGTGTCGGAGGAGAAGACCGCCACCCGGGCCTGCGGGAACAGCGCGCGCGCCTCCTCCTCCACCCGCTCCACGCCCGGGCCGATGGAGACCAGGGCGTCATGTGCGCCGCAGTGCGGGCAGGCCTTGGGCTTGGGCATGGAAAAGCCGGTCAGGTGGCAGACCAGGCGGCCTGAGTAGCGGTGCTCCACCAGCCAGGAGTCGGTGTCCGGCGCGGTCATCCGCTCGCCGCAGGCCTTGCAGAGCACCAGCGGCGCATAGCCCCGGCGATTGAGGAACAGCAGCGTCTGTTCGCCGCGCGCGAAGGTCTCGCCCATGGCCTTGACCAGCGGCGGCGACAGCCAGCGGCCAGGGTCAGGCGGGGTCTCGCGCAGGTCGATCAGGGAGATATCGGGCAGGCGCGCGTCGCCGTGCCGGGCCGACAGGCGCAGCCAGCGGTAGCGCCCCTGCTCGGCGTTGCGCAGGCTTTCCAGCGACGGGGTGGCCGAGGCCAGGACCACCGCGGCGTCCTCGATCTTGCCGCGCGCCACGGCCAGGTCGCGCCCCTGGTAGATGAAGCCCTCCTCCTGCTTGAAGGAGGCGTCGTGCTCCTCGTCGACGATGATCAGCTTCAGGTCGCCGAAGGGCAGGAACAGCGCCGAGCGGGCGCCGACCACGATCCGGCAGCGGCCGGTGGCCACGGCCTCCCACACCCGGCGGCGCGCCGGCGGGGCGACGTCGGAGTGCCATTCCCCCGGCTGGGCGCCGAACCGCGCCGCCACCCGCGCGATGACCGCCTGGGTCAGCGCGATCTCCGGCAGGAGGATCAGCACCTGCGCCGTGTCGCTGGCGGCCAGCGCCGCCGCGGCGGCCTCCAGATAGACCTCGGTCTTGCCGGAGCCGGTCACCCCATCCAGCAGGGCGACATTGAAGCCGCCGTCCGCCAGCATGGCCTTCAGCGCCGCGGCGGCGGCGGCCTGGCTGTCGTTCAGCACGGCGCCCGGCCGGGCCGGATCGGGCGGATCGAACCGCGCCTGCGCCTCGACCAGCCGCACCGTCAGCACGCCCTCGTCGATCAGGCCCTTGACCACGCCTGCGCCCACGCCCGCCGCGCGCGCCAGGTCCGGCGGGCTGAGCGCCTGGGCGGCCGCGGCTTCCAGCACCTTGGCGCGCGCCGGCGTCGGCCGGGCAGGCTGGGCCCCGGTCAGTTCCACGCTGCGCGCCGGCTTGGGTTTGGGCGCGCGGGCGCCGCGCAGGGCGATGGCCAGGGGCTGGCCCGGCCAGTCCACCGCGTAGCGCGCCGCCCACTGCACGAACTCGACGGTGCGCGGCGGCAGGCGCGGCTCCTCCAGCCGGCCCTCCAGGGGCTTCAGCGGCCGGTTGCCCCCGGCTGCCTCGCGCAGCCCCACCACCACGCCCCGCAGCAGCCGCGGGCCGAGCGGCGCGGCCACCTGATCGCCCAGTTCCAGGCCCATGCCCTCGGGCTCGGCGTAGTCGAACGCCTCCGGCAAGGGCATTGGCAGGAGAACGGAAGCGATACGGCTCATCTAAAGGGGTTTTGCGCGCATCTCGCCTGCCGCTACAAGCCCAGACCACAACAAGAATTCCCGCAGAACCAAGGTCGCCTTTCCGATGCAACTGTTCCTCGACACCACCGACGTGGCCGTCCTCAAGGACCTCGCCGCCACCGGCCTGGTGGACGGCGTCACCACCAACCCGACCCTGATCGCCAAGTCCGGCCGCCCGATGCTGCAGGTCATCGCCGAGATCTGCGCGGCGATCGAGGGCCCGGTCAGCGCCGAGGTGGCCGCCATGGACACCGCCGGCATGCTGGACGAAGGCCGCAAGCTGGCCTCCATCGCCCCCAACGTGGTGGTCAAGGTGCCGCTGACCCGCGACGGCCTGATCGCCACCCGCGAGTTCGCCCACGAGGGCATCGCCACCAACGTGACCCTCTGCTTCTCCGCCGCCCAGGCCCTGCTGGCCGCCAAGGCGGGCGCCACCTACATCTCGCCCTTCGTCGGCCGGCTGGACGACCACGGCGCCGAGGGTATGGACCTGATCGTCGAGATCCGCGCGATCTACGACAACTACGATTTCGACACCGAGATCCTGGCCGCCTCGATCCGCAACCCGGCCCACGTCATCACCGCCGCGCTCGCCGGCGCCGACTGCGCGACCATTCCGCCCGACGTGTTCAACGCCCTCTTCAAGCACCCGTTAACCGAACGGGGCCTTGATCAGTTCATGAGCGACTGGGCCAAGACGGGTCAGTCCATCCTGTAAGGCTTTCGAGGACGACATGGACGGATCGCAAGGCGGGATCGGCGAGGGCCCCCTCGACCCGGCGTCCGTGCGCAGGTTCCTGTCGGACAACCCGCAATTCCTCACCGGCGACGACGGTCTGTTGGCCGAGCTGGGGCTGAAAGTCGCCGCCGGCGGCAATGTCGTGGAGTTCGCGCCCGCCGCCATGGCCCGGGTCCACGCCGCCCACCAGCGCGAAGCCACCCAGCGCCAGCATCTGGAGGAGACGGCGCGCGCCAACTTCTCCGCCCAGGCCCAGACCCATGGCGCGGTGGTCGACCTGCTCGACGCCCGCAACCACTCCGACCTCGCCCGCCGCGTCGACGAGCTGGCGCGCCAGCGCTTCGGCCTGGCCGCCGGCGTGATCGCCCTGGAAACCGAGGCCCATCCGCCGGCCGGCTGGAGGATGCTGGTCGAGGGCCAGGTGGACATGATCCTGGGCGGCTCCCAGCGGCTGGCCCGCATGGGCTTCGCGCCCACCGCGCTCGGCCTGTTCGGCGAAGGCTCCGAGGCCATCGCCTCCATGGCCATGGTCCGCATGGCGATCTGGGAGCCGTCGCGGCAGGGCCTGCTGGCCTTCGGCTCGACCGACCCGGAGGGCTTCACCGAGGACATGGGGACCGAGCTGGTCGCCTTCCTGGCCCGCGTGGTCGAGCGCACCGCCGAGCGCTGGCCGCTGCTGTGACCTCTTCGGAGGCCCTGGCGCTCTGGCTGGAGCACCTGGCTCACGAACGCCGGTCGTCGCCGCGCACCCTGGAGGCCTACGGCTTCGCCGCGCGCCGCTACCTGGCCTTCCTGGAACAGCATCGTGGCGAGGCTGTCACGCTCGCCGTCCTGGGCGAGGTCACCGCCGGCGAGGTCCGCGCGTGGCTCGCCCATCTGCGCCAGGGCGAAAGGCCGCTGTCGCCGCGCTCGCTCAGCCAGGCGCTGTCGGCGATCCGCACCTTCCACCGCTTCCTGGACCGGCGGCTGGACACCCCCAACGCCGGCATGGCCCTGGTCCGCGGCCCGCGCGTCAAGCCCGGCGCGCCCCGACCGGTCAGCGAGGACCAGGCCCGCGGCCTGCTGGCCGAACCCGGGCTCGACCCCGACCGCGAGGACTGGGAAGCCGCCCGCGACGAAGCGGTGCTGACCCTGCTTTACGGGTGCGGCCTGCGGATCTCCGAGGCCCTGTCGCTGAAGCGGTCCGACGCGCCCCTGCCCGAGAGCCTGCGGATCACCGGCAAGGGCTCCAAGACCCGCATCGTGCCGGTGCTCCCCGCCGTCCAGGCGGCGATCGAGGCCTATCTCGCGCAGGTCCCCTTCGCGCTGTCGCCCGACGAGCCGCTGTTCCGCGCCAAGCGCGGGGGACCTCTAAGCCCCCGCCACGTCCAGGCTACGGTCCAGGCCCTGCGCGGTCGCCTGGGCCTGCCGGCCAGCGCCACGCCGCACGCCCTGCGCCACTCCTTCGCCACGCACCTCCTGGGCGCCGGCGCCGACCTGCGCTCCATCCAGGAACTGCTCGGCCACGCCTCGCTCTCGACCACCCAGCGCTACACCCAGGTCGACGCCGCGGCCCTGCTCAGCGCCTATTCGAAGGCGCATCCTCACGCTTAGCGGCGGGGTCGGCCGCGCCAGGCTCGAGGCTCGGGTGGTAGCCGACGGGCGTGGGCACCCCGCAGCCGTCAATCTGGCGCACCACGGCGTATTCCACAGCCGGCGGACGGCCGTGGAAGGCGGTGTTCTGGCGCGCGACCTCCTGCTCCACCACTGAGCGGCAATAGCTCGGCTGGTGATAAAGGTTCGGCATCGGCTCGGCCTTGGGAGGCGGGGCCGCAACGGTCGCCGCGGCGGCGGCGAGAGCGGCGAGGATCATTTCGCGGCCTCCACCAGGCAGAGCTGTCCGTTCGGATAGTCCACCCAGTCCTTCAGCCCATGGGCAGGGCGGTCGCCCTTGCGGTAGAGGGCGGCGGGCTGGGCCAGCGAGGCCTCCAACCGGCCAGGGGCGGCAGCGCAGGCCCCCTTGGACGGCAGAGTGCGGATCAGCTCCGACGACCGCACAGGCGGCGTGGCCTCGAAGAGCTGGACATGGGGGTTGGTCGGCAGCTGGGCCGACAACTGGGCGGCGAGGAGCAAGGCGAGCATGGCGCGGTCTCCGGTTCGTGGCCGCAAGGCTCTCACCGCCGGCGCGCGGCGCCAAGTTAACTCTTGGGCGGCCGCTCCGGGCGCACCAGTCGCAACCAGGCGATGTCCGAGCCCGGATCGCGCCCGTGCTCGGTGCAGAAGAAGCCCTCGCGGCGGTAGAAGGCCTGGGCGCGCAGGTTGGGCGCCTGGACCTTCAGCGACAGCGGCCCGCGCACATTCGCGGCGATGTGGTCCAGCAGCGCCTTGCCGACGCCGCGGCCGCGGGCGTCCACATAGAGCGAGTGCAGGAAGCCCTGCGGCCGGTAGAAGCCGGCGACGCCGAGGATCGTCCCGTCCTCGACGGCGACATAGATCTCCTCGTCCCGCGCGGCGCGCAGGAATTCGTCGCGTCGGTGCCGCTCGGGCGGCAGCCAGGTGAAGGTCTCGCGCAGCACGCGGACATAGAGGTCCGCGCAGGGGCCGAGTTCGTCGGACCTCGCGCGCCGGACCTCCACGCCGGCCTCGTCAGGCCTGCATGGTCCACCCCTCGACGCCCATGGCCGCCTGGCGCAGGGCCTCGGAGCGGGTGGGGTGCGGGTGGCAGGTGCGGGCCACGTCCTCGGACGCGGCGCGGAATTCCATGGCGACGCAGTACTCGCCGATCATCTCCGAGACCGAAGGGCCGATCAGGTGGGCGCCCAGGACCTCGTCGGTGACCGCGTCGGCCAGGATCTTCGCGAAGCCCTCGGTCTCGTGGTTGATCTTGGCGCGGGAGTTGGCGGTGAAGGGGAACTTGCCGACCTTGTAGGCGCGGCCCTCGGCCTTCAGCTCCTCCTCGGTCTTGCCGACCCAGGCGACCTCCGGGGCTGTGTAGACCACGCTCGGGATGATGCCGTAGGCCACGTGGCCCGCCTTGCCGGCGATGGTCTCGATACAGGCCACCGCCTCGTCCTCGGCCTTGTGCGCCAGCATCGGCCCGTGGGTCACGTCGCCGATCGCCCAGACGCCGGGCGCCGAGGTCTTCCAGTGGTCGGTCTCGATGAAGCCGCGCTTGTCAGGGGCGATTCCGACGTTTTCCAGGCCCAGGCCCTCGGTATAGGGCGTGCGCCCGATGGCCAGCAGGACGTAGTCGGCCTGCAGCGTCTCGGCCTCGCCGCCCGCCACCGGCTCGACGGTCAGGCTGACCCCGGTCTTCGAGGCCTTGGCGCCGGTCACCTTGCTGGAGAGCTTGAAGACGATCCCCTGCTTGGTCAGCGACCGCTGGAAGGTCTTGGCGACCTCGGCGTCCATGCCGGGCGTAATCCGGTCGAGGAATTCGACGACCGTCACCTGCGCGCCCAGCCGGCGCCAGACCGAGCCCAGCTCCAGGCCGATGATGCCCGCGCCGATCACCAGCAGGGACTTGGGGACTTCCGGCAGCGAGAGCGCGCCGGTGGAATCGACGATCCGCTTCTGGTCGACCGTCACGCCCGCCAGGCCGGAGGGCAACGAACCCGTGGCGATGACGATGTCCTTGGCCTCCAGGGCGCTCACCGCGCCGTCCGGGCCGATCACCTCGACCTTGCCGGGGCCCGCGATGCGGCCGGCGCCGCGCACCCAGTCCACCTTGTTCTTCTTGAACAGGAACTCGATGCCCTTGGTGAGCTGGCCGACCGAGGTCGCCTTCTGGGCCATCATCTGGGTCAGGTTCAGCTTCGGCTTCACGTCGATGCCGAGTTCGGCGAAGTGGTTGGCCGCGGCGTCGTACATCTCCGAGGCGTGCAGCAGGGCCTTGGACGGCATGCAGCCGACGTTCAGGCAGGTGCCGCCCAGCGTCGCGCCGCCGTCCACGCCCTTGTCGACGCAGGCCACCTTCAGGCCGAGCTGGCCCGCGCGGATCGCGGCGTTGTAGCCGCCGGGACCGCCCCCGATGATAATGACGTCGTACTGAGCCATGCTAGCTTTCCAAATCTTTCGGCGCGGTCCTCAGAGGTCCAGCAGCAGGCGCTGCGGTTCCTCGATGGCTTCCTTGACGTGGACCAGGAAGGTCACCGCGCCCTGGCCGTCGACCACCCGGTGGTCGTAGCTGAGCGCCAGGTACATCATCGGCCGGATCACCACCTGGCCGCCGATCGCCATCGGACGCTCCTGGATCTTGTGCATGCCCAGGATGCCGGACTGCGGCGCGTTGAGGATCGGCGTCGACATCAGCGAGCCATAGACCCCGCCGTTGGAGATGGTGAAGGTCCCGCCCTGCAGGTCCTCCAGCGCCAACTGGCCGTCACGGGCCTTCTTGCCCAGCGCGCCGATGGCCTTTTCGATATCGGCCAGGCTCATGGCGTCGACGTCGCGCACGACCGGCGTCACCAGGCCACGCTCGGTGCCCACGGCGACCGAGATGTCGTAGTGGTTCTTGTAGATCAGGTCCTGGCCGTCGATCTCGGCGTTGACCTCGGGGACCATCTTCAGGGCGTGGGTCACCGCGCGCACGAAGAAGCTCATGAAGCCGAGCTTCACCCCATGGGTCTTCTCGAAGACGTCCTTGTACTGGTTGCGCAGCGCCATGACCGCGGTCATGTCCACCTCGTTGAAGGTGGTCAGCATGGCGGCCGTGTTCTGGGCTTCCTTCAGACGGCGCGCAATGGTCTGGCGCAGGCGCGTCATGCGGACCCGTTCTTCGCGCGCGTGGATTTCGCGGGGCGCGGCGGGGGCCGACGGCGCGGGCGCCGGGGCCTGGGCGCGGGCCTCCAGGGCGGCGAGCGCGTCGCCCTTGGTGATCCGGCCGTCCTTGCCGGTGCCGGCGATGGCCGAGGCGTCGAGCCTGTTCTCCGCCACCACGCGCTGGGCCGATGGCGCCAGCACGGCTTCGGCGGCGGCCTTGGCAGGCGCGGGAGCAGGGGCAGGCGCCGGGGCGGGCGCAGGCGCGGCGGACTTCGCCGGCTCGGGCGCCTTGGCCGGTTCCGGGGCCTTGGGCGGCGCGGCGGCCTTGGGCGCGGCCGCGCCTTCGGTGATCTTGCCCAGCACCGCGCCGGGCTCGACCGTGGCGCCTTCCTCGAAGGCGATTTCCGAGAGCGTGCCGTCGGAGGGCGCGGCGACCTCCAGGCTCACCTTGTCGGTTTCCAGCTCGACCAGGATCTCATCCTTGCGGACCGCATCGCCGGCCTTCTTGGTCCAGCGCGCCACCGTGGCTTCGGTGACGGACTCGCCCAGCGCTGGCGTCATGATGTCGGCCATAGGGAATGCGCTCCTTGGATCTTGGGACAGTCGTTCGGGGTTCAGGCGAAGGCTTCGGTGAGGAAGGCTTCGAGTTCTTTCATATGGCGCGCCATCAGGCCGGCCGCGGTAGAGGCCGAGGCCGGGCGGCCGACGTAGCGGGCGCGCTTGGCCTTGATGCTCATCCGGTCCAGCGTCAGCTCCAGCCAGGGGTCGACGAAGGTCCAGCCGCCCATGTTCTTCGGCTCTTCCTGGCACCAGACCAGTTCGGCGTTGGCGAACCGCTTCAGGACGTTGGAGAGCGACTTCAGCGGCCAGGGATAGAACTGCTCCAGGCGCAGGATATAGACGTCGTCGCGGCCGCTCTTCGCCCGCTGTTCGATCAGGTCGAAGTAGACCTTGCCGGAGCAGAGGATGACCCGGCTGATCTTGTCGTCGGCCTTCAGCTTGACGCCGCCCACGTCCATGCCGGCCTCGGCGCCGTCCACCATCACCCGGTGGAAGCTGGTGCCCTCGGCCATGTCCGACAGGTTCGACACCGCCCGCTTGTGCCGCAGCAGCGACTTGGGCGTCATGACCACCAGCGGCTTGCGGAACTCGCGGATCATCTGGCGGCGCAGGACGTGGAAATAGTTGGCCGGCGTCGTCGGGTTGACGACCTGCAGGTTGTCCTCGGCGCACATCTGCAGGAAGCGCTCGAGGCGGGCGGAGGAGTGCTCCGGCCCCTGGCCCTCGTAGCCGTGCGGCAGCAGCATGACGAGGCCGCTCATCCGCAGCCACTTGCGCTCGCCCGACGAGATGAACTGGTCGATGACCACCTGGGCGCCGTTGGTGAAGTCGCCGAACTGGGCTTCCCACATGTCCAGCGTGTTGGGGTCGGTCAGCGAGAAGCCGTACTCGAAGCCCAGCACCGCCTCTTCCGACAGCGCCGAATTGAGCGCCTCGAAGTGGGCCTGGCCGGGGCCGAGGTTGCGCAAGGGGAAATAGATCTCCTCGGTCTTCTGGTCGACGATGCCCGAGTGGCGCTGGGTGAAGGTGCCGCGGATCGAATCCTGGCCCGACAGGCGCACCGGATAGCCCTGGTCGAGCAGGCTCGCGAAGGCCAGCGCCTCGCCCGTGGACCAGTCCAGGCCCTCACCCTTGTCGATGGCCTCGCGGCGGCCGGCGATCACCCGCTCGACGGTCTTGTGGACGCTGATCCGCTCGGGGATCGAGGTCATCTTGTGGCCGAGGTCGAGCAGCTTCTGGCGGGACACCCCGGTCACACCGCTCTCCTCGGAGCCCGGCAGCTTCAGGCCCGACCACTTGCCGTCCAGCCAGTCGGCCTTGTCGGCGTGGAAGGTCTTGCCCGAGTCAAACTCGGCGTCGAGGAACTTGTCGAACTCGGCGATCCAGCCGTCGATCTCCTCCTGGGTCGCGGTGCCCTCGCCCACCAGGCGGGTGGCGTAAAGGTCGCGGACGGAAGGGTGCTCCTTGATCTTCGCGTACATCAGGGGCTGGGTCATCGTCGGGTCGTCGCCCTCGTTGTGACCGAACCGGCGGTAGCAGAACATGTCGACCACCACGTCCTTGCCGAACTGCTGGCGGTACTCGGTGGCGACCCGGGCGGCGAACACCACGGCTTCCGGATCGTCGCCGTTGGCGTGGAAGATCGGCGCCTCGACCATCAGGGCGACGTCGGACGGATAGGGCGAGGAGCGGCTGTTCTTCGGGCTGGTGGTGAAGCCGATCTGGTTGTTGACGATGAAGTGGACGGTGCCGCCCACGCCATAGCCGCGCAGGCCGGAGAGCGCGAAGCACTCGGCCACCACGCCCTGGCCGGCGAAGGCCGCGTCGCCGTGCATCAGCAGCGGCAGAACGTGGCTGCGCCCGGCGCTGGCGTTCTGGCGCAGGGTGAAGGCCTGCTTGGCGCGCGCCTTGCCGATCACCACCGGGTTGACGATCTCCAGGTGGCTCGGGTTCGCGGTCAGCGACAGGTGGACGGAATTCCCGTCGAACTCGCGGTCCGACGAGGCGCCCAGGTGGTACTTCACGTCGCCCGAGCCCTCGACGTCGGAGGGCAGCGACGAGCCGCCCTGGAACTCGTGGAAGATGATCTGGTAGGGCTTGCCCATCACCGCGGCGAGCACGTTCAGGCGCCCGCGGTGCGGCATGCCGACGATGATGTCCTTCACCCCCAGCGCGCCGCCGCGCTTGATGATCTGCTCCAGCGCCGGGACCAGGCTCTCGCCGCCGTCCAGGCCGAAGCGCTTGGTGCCGGGGAAGCGGCGGTGCAGGAACTTCTCGAAGCCTTCGGTCTCGATCAGCTTCTTCAGGATGGCGATCTTGCCTTCCTTGGTGAAGACGATCTCCTTGTCGCGCCCCTCGATGCGGGCCTGGAGCCAACCCTTCTCCTTGGGGTCGGAGATGTGCATGTACTGCACGCCGACGTTGCCGCAGTAGGTGCGCCGCACGATCTCCAGGATCTCGCGGATGGTGGCCATCTCCAGCCCCAGCACGAAGTCGAGGAAGATCGGCCGGTCGTAGTCGGCCTCCGAGAAACCGTAGGTCGCCGGGTCCAGCTCCGAGGCGTCGCCCGGCGTCGTCGCCAGGCCCAGCGGATCGAGGTTGGCCTTCAGGTGGCCGCGCATCCGGTAGGCGCGGATCATCATGATGGCGCGCAAGGAGTCGAGCGTCGCGGCGCGGACGGCGTCGGTCGAGGGCGCAGGGCCCGCCGCGGCGGGCGCCGCGCGCTCGGCGATCTTGGCGCCCAGCTTGGCTTCCACCGCCGGCCACATGCCGTCGAGGGCTGAGAGCCAGTCGGGGCGGGCGGCGGGCGGGGCGGCCCTGATCCAGGCGGGTTCGGCGGCGGCGCGCTTCACGTCGCCGGCCGAGTCGTGCAGGGAGGCGAAGAAGGCCCGCCAGGAGGGCTCGACCGAGTTGGGGTCGGCCGACCACTGGGCGTAGAGGTCCTCAACGAAGGCCGAATTGCCGCCGTAGAGGAAGGAGGTCTCCGCCAAGACCTCGTTGATCAGACCCGCATCGTCCGCCATGTCGTCCGCTTTCCCAGAGCCGGGACCGCGGAGCTTCTCGAATGAAGGAGCCGAGCGCGGACCGCTCTAACGTCTAAATTTCGGCGCTCAGCCGCCTTTGAGCACTTCCAGCAGGGTTTCGCCGAGTTTCGCCGGAGACGGAGACACGCGGATGCCCGCGGCTTCCATCGCGGCGATCTTGTCCTCGGCTCCGCCCTTGCCGCCGGAGATGATCGCGCCCGCGTGACCCATGCGCCGACCGGGCGGCGCGGTGCGTCCCGCGATGAAGCCGACCATAGGCTTCTTGGTTGGTGAATTCTTGATGAACTCGGCCGCGTCTTCCTCGCCCGAGCCGCCGATCTCGCCGATCATGATGATCGACTCGGTCTCCGGGTCCTTCAGGAACAGGTCGAGCATGGCGATGAACTCGGTGCCCTTCACCGGGTCGCCGCCGATGCCCACGGCCGTCGTCTGGCCGAGGCCTACCTGGGAGGTCTGGAACACGGCCTCATAGGTAAGCGTCCCCGAGCGGGAGACAACGCCCACCGAGCCCTTCTTGAAGATGTTCCCCGGCATGATGCCTATTTTGCATTCATTGGGGGTCAGGACGCCGGGGCAGTTGGGCCCGATCAGCCTGGATTTCGAGCCGTCCAGGGCGCGCTTCACCTTGACCATGTCGGCCACCGGGATGCCCTCGGTGATGCAGATGATCAGCGGGATCTCCGCGTCGATGGCTTCCAGGATCGAGTCCGCGGCGAACGCCGGCGGGACGTAGATCGCCGAGGCGTCCACCCGCTCGTTGCGCACCATCTCGGCCACGGTGTTGAACACCGGCAGGCCGATGTGGGTCGTGCCGCCTTTGCCCGGCGTCACCCCGCCCAGCATCTTGGTCCCGTAGGCGATGGCCTGTTCGGAGTGGAAGGTGCCTTGCGCCCCGGTGAAGCCCTGGCAGATCACCCGGGTGTCTTTGTTGATCAGGATCGACATTTACTGGGCGCCCCGCACGGCCTTGACGATCTTCTCGGCGCCGTCCGAGAGGTCGTTGGCGGCGATGACGTTGAGGCCGCTCTCGTTGATGATCTTCTTGCCGAGCTCGGCGTTGGTGCCTTCCAGCCGCACCACCAGCGGGACCTGCAGGCCCACCTGCTTGACCGCGGCGACCACGCCCTGGGCCAGGATATCGCAGCGGGCGATGCCGCCGAAGATATTGACCAGGATGCCCTTCACGTTCGGGTCGGCGATGATGATCTTGAAGGCCGCGGTGACCTTGGCCTCATCGGCGCCGCCACCGACATCCAGGAAGTTGGCCGGCTCCGCGCCATAGAGCTTGATGATGTCCAT
>NZ_DATMNA010000066.1:0-40454 GCF_035569475.1 Phenylobacterium sp. | reverse complement strand
CGTCGAGCGCTACTTCTGCAAACTCAAGCACTTCCGCCGTGTCGCCACGCGCTTCGACAAGCTCGCCAGGAACTTCCTTGCCGCCGTGCTCCTCGCCTCAACTCGACTCTGGCTCAGAGCTTATGAGTCCACGACCTAGTTCGGAGCGACTGCGACCTGAGGGGCGCCAGGCCCCGAGCCGCTCAGCACCGCAGCATCGCCCCTGGCCACCGTCTGATAGAGGCAGGGGTTGGGCATCCCGTTCTTGATGGTCCGCTGGTAAGCCTCGGCCACCTCCACCCGGACATGCACCAGTCCGTTGGCGCCCAGGGAGGACGCCTTCTGGCTCAGCCGGGCGAGCGCGGCCGAGCGCGCATCGGTGGCGTCCGTCCGGCATTCCCGCACCCGGACCTGACTGATGACCCGATCCACCGGCGGCGAGGCGGAGGCGACCTCATAGACGGGGAGGCTGCCGGCCTGCGCGGCGCTCGCTCCGAGCGGTGCGGTGACGCTGAACAGGGCAGCAATGGCGGCGCACGGCCGCATATAGAAACGCACGACCTATTTCCTTCTGGCTTGCGGAACGCCCTCGAATTTCGGGGTTCGCTTGTAACCCCATAATGGGTAACAGATACCCATATTGCAACATTTCGAAGCCGAGCTTCCGCCGCGTCGACGTGTTTGGTGCGGTTCATTAACATATTGAAATAACAGAAAAAATTGTACGACATTTATGGCATCCTTACGATGAACCCCCAAAGCCCTCATTGTTCCTTGATGGGGCGTGAACCTATCTAGCGAACACCAAAATGGGCTGAGTAATTTGGTGGCGCCTGAGCGCTCGCGGACTTCATCGCCGCAGGGCTGAGGAGACCAAGTTCAAGGGATTGGGTCCCGATCGGATGGATCAGGAAGGCGCTGGGGGATGCCCGCCCCCGGCTCAACCAACGTCGCCGGTGTCTTCGGCGGCGCAAATGCAAAGGCGTGAATCTCCATGTTGAAACTGAAGGACGAGCCGAGGTCGCGGGCGAAGATCGGCCGCGGCTATCGCGGCGCGACCAGCCTGGTCGCCTTGGCCACGGGGCTTGCTGCGGGCGCCGTTGCGCATGCCGCCTGGGCGGATCCGGCCACGCCGACCAGCGCCGGCTCCGCGGCCGTCGTCGCGGAGGCGGCCCCCGCGGCCACATCGCACGCCGTCGACTCCGACGCCGCCATGCCGTCGACCTACACGGTCGATGCGGTGAACATCGCGATCGGCTCCAATCCGCTGGAACGCTTCATCAAATACTACGCCGCCGAATGGGGTCAGGCCGCGCCCCCGGCGGATCCGAACGCGCCGTCCGCAACGCGGCCGGGTTGGACGCCCCCGCCGCAAAGCGCCCCGCCCATGCCGTTCACCGACTGGCCCTACGGGGCCGCCACCCTCCTCGGCAACAACCGCACCGCCTCCGTCGACAGCCCGCTGATGGTGGCCATCGCGCCTACAGGCCTCGGCAAGGCCATGGCGAACGCGGGCATCCAGGCCTACGGCTGGGTGGACGTCGGCGGCAACCTCAGCACCAGCACCCGCAAGTTCGGCAACGCGCCCGCGGCCTACGACTTCAATCCGAACAAAATCCAACTGGACCAAGCGGTGATCTATGTGGAGCGGACGCCTGACACCGTTCAAACCGATCACGTCGATTGGGGCTTCAGGGTCTCGGCCATCTACGGGACCGACTATCGCTACACAACGTCCTATGGTCTCGCGAGCTACCAGTTGCTCAAGAAAAACAACACGGCGGGCTATGACTTCCCGATGATCTATGGGGAGCTCTACTTTCCCCAGGTCGCCGACGGCTTGATGCTTCGGGTCGGGCGATTCATCTCCGTGCCGGACATCGAGGCGCAACTCGCGCCGAACAACTACATGTACTCGCACTCCATGGCTTACACCTTCGACAACTACACCAACGAAGGAATCCAGGGGACGCTGGCGGTCAACAAGAACGTCATGCTGCAACTCGGAGTGAATGTCGGCACCGAGTCGACGCTCTGGCACGTCGGCAAGAAGATCCCGAACCCGGATCCCAATCCGCTGTTTCCCGAGAGCACGATGCTGAAAGATCCGGGCGCGACGCCTTCGGTGACCGCCTGCGCCCGCTTGCAGAGCGACTCAGGACACGACGCCGCCTATTTCTGCGCCGACGCGATCAACAAAGCCGTCTGGGGATACAATAATCTGCAATGGTATGGGTTCACCTACTACCATAAATTCAACGACAAGTTCCACGTGTCCTTCGAGGCTTACAACACCTTCGAAGACAAAGTGCCGAACCTCAACAATCCAACGGCGGCTGCCGCCATCGCCAACGGCGGCACGCCCTTCTCGCCGCAATATGTCCCGTTCAACGCCCCCGGCGGGGCGCTCTGCAAGAGCGCGACACCCCTGACCTGCCGGTCGAACACCTATGCGGTGCTCGCCTATTGGAACTACCAGCCGACCCCCCGCGACAACATCTCGCTGCGGACGGAGTGGTTCGACGACACGGTCGGGCAGCGCACCGGGACGGCGGCCGTCTACGAAGATCTCGGGATCGGCCTGCAGCATTGGCTGAGCCCGCAGATCGAGCTGCGGCCCGAGGTCACCTACTACTGGGCGAGCAAGGCGGCGTTCAACGGCGACGCGTTCGCGGGCATCCCGGCGAACAAGAAGACCGAGGCCGTGCTCTCCGGGGACATCATTTTCCACTTCTAGTCCCGCCGCAGCCTTCCTCCGCCCACGGCCTCGCCGCGGGCGGACCTGCGGCCCGGTGGGCTTCGCCGCCAAGCGCGAGGCCGCCGGGCGATCCGAAAGGACGTCGCGGCCAGGGCGAAGACGGGCGAACGGAGGAACCATGCGCGTGGATGGACGGCGGCGGAACAGCCGCCCCGGCGGCGATCTGCTCCGCGAGCGGATCCTTGGCGTTGCGACGGAGATCGTGCGCCGGGACGGCCTTTCCGCCCTCACCCTGCCGGCGATCGGCCGCGTCCTGCACATGCGCCCGGAGACGATCCAACGCTTTGTCCGCGACCTCGACGAGGTCCGCGACGTGGTCACGGCCAGCGCCCAGGCCGAGCTGGCCGAACTGGTGGACGGCGCCATCGGCGGCCGGCGCGGCCGTCCGGCGCTCGAGGCCCTGTTCGAATCCCAGCGGCTCTACGCCCAGGCGCAGCCCGGCATGTACGAGGCCGCCCTGCTGCGTCCGCCCGGCGCGAGAGGGGCCGGCGTGTCGGAGCAGGACGCCCTGACCCGGGCGGAGTGCGCGGCCCTGCGCGCGTGCGGCGTGTCCGAGGCCCACGCGGAGGGGCTGGCCTGGTGCTGCCGCGCCGCGGTTCATGGCGCCATCAGCCTCGAGGCGAGCGACCGACGCAGCCGCCAGCAGCAGATCGACGAGAATTTCGATCGTCTGGTGAGCATCCTGGACGCGGCGGCGCGGTCGACGGCGCAAGGCGCCGCGGGCCCGCCGCCGTGGGTCGTTTCCGAGGCGCGGGCGCCTGGCCGGAACTAGGGCGGGCCGCCCCGGATCGCCAAATCCGCCGGCCAATCCGGGCAAGGTCGCCCGCGCAAGGATGCGCGCGCGCCGGGGGTGTGCGCCCTAGTCATGTCGGCAGTCGTCTGCAAGATGTCCGTGCGACTCGACGACGGTTGCCCGGCTAGGTGTGGAATGGACGACCCCAACGCAGACATCGCGGTGCTCGCGCGCCTTGAGCTGTATTTTGCAATTCGTCAGTTCACGCGGACAACCCGCCGGTTCGCCGAGATCTTCTCCTACGACTACGAGATGGTGATGATCTTCTTCGTCGTGGTGGAAGCCTGTTTCCAGGCCATCCTGAATCTCGGAGGCGCCTCGTCGGATCGGGAAGCGATCGAGCAAATCTACCTCGATTCCGCCACCATCGGCGTCTCGGTCTTCGGCATTGCAGATGCGTCGGGCATTCCGCGCGAGACCGTGCGCCGCAAGGTCAAGGCCTTGACCGATCTCGGCTATCTGGCGGTCTCCGAGAAGAGCAAGAACATCTACATTCCGATATCCGCCTTCTTCGACCTGAACATCTTCGACGCCTTCCGGCTCTACGTCGCCGACATCGACCAGTTCGTTCGAACCCTGCAGTTCTACGGCAAGGACGCGCGGTGACGCCTGGCGTGCGGATGTCTCTTGCGGCGCGGGCGCGAAGGCTCCCGCCACCCCGGTGTCACCGCGGAGGCCGCTCCTTTTGGACGCCCTGACCGCCTTCGGCCTCTTCGCCGTGACCGCAATGCTGGTCTGCTACGCCCTGGACGCGCGCTCCCACTGGTGGGGCCTGGGTTTCGCGGGGGCGTGCCTGCTGGGCTCAGCCTACGGCTTCATGCAGGGCGCATGGCCCTTCGGCCTGGTTGAAGGGATCTGGTCGGCCATCGCCCTGCGGCGATGGTGGAAGGGTCGGGCGTCGACCTGACGACGGCGATGCGGCCGTCGCGAAAGCCGCGCCGCCGGCGCCTCCAGCGCAGTCGACCCGATGGCGATCTCCTGGCGCCGAGCCGCCCTTGGCCGGCAGAGGCCGGTGCTTGACCTTAAACTCAGCTTTAACGTTAGGCCCGGCTGGACATCCTCCCGGAACCGCCGCCATGAGCCTCTTCGATCCCCTGGTGCTGCCGAATGGCGCCGTCCTTCCCAACCGCCTCGCCAAGGCGGCGATGGAAGAGAGCATGAGCGATTCCGAGCACCTGCCGTCCCCGGCGCTGCACAGGCTGTACCGGGCGTGGGCCGAAGGCGGCGCAGGCTTGCTGCTGAGCGGCAACGTGATGATCGACCGGCGGGCCCTCACCGGCCCCGGCGGCGTCGTCCTCGAATCCGACCACGGCCTCGACAGATTCCGGGAATGGGCGCGGATCGGGCGCAGCGGCGGCGCGCATTTCTGGCTGCAGATCAATCATCCCGGCCGTCAGGCGCCGGCGAGCCTCGGGCAGCAGACGGTCGCCCCGTCGGCGGTGCCGCTGAAGATGGGCGTCCTGTCGCGGATGTTTCCGATTCCCTGGGAAATGACCGAGGTGGAGATCGCCGACGTGGTGCGCCGGTTCGCGACGGCTGCGGCCCTGGCGGAGCGGGCCGGCTTCACCGGCGTGCAGGTGCACGCGGCTCACGGCTACCTGCTGAGCCAGTTCCTGTCGCCGCTGACCAATCGCCGGACCGACCGATGGGGCGGCCCTCTGGAGAATCGCGCACGGCTGTTGACGAGCATCATCGAGGCCGTGCGCGCCGAGGTGCGTCCGCAGTTCTGCGTGTCGGTCAAGCTCAACTCCGCCGATTTCCAGCGCGGAGGGTTCGACACGGCGGATGCGTTCGGCGTCCTTGAGATGCTCAACGATCTGCCGGTGGACCTCGTGGAAATCTCCGGCGGCAGCTACGAAGCGCCGGCGATGCAGGGGGACGCGCGCGATGGCCGCACGCTCGCGCGAGAGGCCTATTTTCTCGAGTTCGCCGAGGAGATGCTCGCCGGCGCCCGCATGCCGCTGATGGTGACCGGAGGCATCCGCAGGCGAGCGGTCGCCGAGCGGGTCGTCGCGAGCGGCGTCTCGGTCGCCGGGATGGCGTCCGCCCTGGCCCTGGAGCCCGCGCTGCCGGCGCTGTGGCGGCGGGGCAGGGATGTGGAGGCGAAGCTCCGGCCGATCGCCTGGGGCCACAAGCTCCTGGCGGCGAGGGCCTATATGGCCAGCATCAAGTATCAGATGGGCGCGATAAGCCGCGGACGGCCCACGAGGCCGGACGTTTCGCCCCTCCTGGCCTTCGTCATCGAGCAGATCGAGGCGGGCCGCCGCGCCGGCGAATACCGCAAATGGATCGATGCGCGCGAACAGGCGGCGGATGTCGGGTCGCTGGCTTGATCAGGCCGCTCGCGGGGCTTGGGAGGCTGCCATCCTATTCCGCGCCGGGGTCATCACTGGCGCAAGGCCTCCAGCACCTGCTCGGCGTTGTCCGCGCAAGAGAGTTCGGGCGGAACCTCTTCGGTCCGCCTGATGATGCACAGGAGCTTGGCCTTGTTCTCCCGCAACCGCCTCTGAAGCTGGTCGATCTCCACGACCTTCTGCCGGAGCGTCGCGAGAAACGCCGGGGTGTCCCAGACCCCGAGGCCGTCCTGCGGCAAGAGGTGGCGGATCTCGCCCAGCGAGAATCCGCCCTTTTGCGCGATCGTGATGATTTCCAGAATCTGCAAGGTTTCGGGCCGGTATTCGCGATAGCCGTTGGTCCGTCGCTCGACCTTGGAGATCAGCCCTTGCGCTTCGTAGAACCGGATCTTTGACGGGGCCAGACCGCTGTGTTGCGACAATTCACCGATCTTCAAAACTCGGCTCCTTTCCGCCCATTGACCTTCAAGTTTACTTTAAGGTTATGACGGGGCCTGCCCCTCGCAGGGACGCCCTTCTGCACCGATGTCGCCATCGTGGACCTCCAGGTCCCGGCTCGCCCATGGCGTCGCTGGCAGGATCGCGCCGCCGGCAGGCGAGGCCGCTGAGCAAGATCGGGAATATCTATGACGGACACGCGTTTCGGTAAAGCGGCGCGGCTCGAATTCGGGCCGATCTGGTTCGCAGGCGCCGGCTGGCGACCCGCGGGCCCGCCGTCCGCCGGGCCGCGCCAGGAGCGCAGGCCGGCCGCGGGGCCGCCGCTGCTCCAGCCCCGCGCCCCGGAAGGCGCGCCGCCGCCTCTGAGGCTCGCGGATCCGGGCTCCGCCGTCGAGGGAAAGGTTTTCGTCGTCGACGCCGACGCTTCGGCCCGGGAGGCCGTCGAGGCGCTGGTCCGCGCGGCCGGCGCGCGCGCGGTCGGCTATGCTTCGGCCGAAGCCCTTGTCGGCGCGTCGGCCGAAGCGGGCCCCTGTTGCCTGGTTCTCGAACTGACGCCGCCAGACCTCGGCGGACTGGATGTCCAGCGGCGGATCGCCCGCGAGCGGCCCGACATGCCCGTGATCTTCATCAGCGACGGCCTGGACCTGCGTGACGCCGTCGAGGCCATGAAGCGCGGCGCCATCGAGCTGCTGTCCAAGCCGGTGGACGGCGACGCCCTGCTGGCGGCGGTGCGGCGCGGCCTCGAGACCAGCCGCGAGGTCCTGGCCGAGACGGCGGAGATGCGGGCCCTGCAGGCGCGCTACGCCTCGCTCACCCCGCGCGAACGCGAGGTCATGGGGCTCGTGGTCAAGGGCCTCATGAACAAGCAGGTGGCCGGTCAGCTCGGCGTCAGCGAGGTCATGGTGAAGGTGCATAGAGGCAAGATCATGCGCAAGATGCAGGTCCGGACGCTGGCCGGCCTCGTGCTCATGTCGGTGCGGCTGCAGGAGAAGCCTTCAAAAGCGTAGAGCGCGCCGGACGGCGGGTGAGGCTGCGCGCCTGCGCCTCCTTTGCCGAGGTCGGGGCCAATTCGACGGCCGTAATACTCTGAGGAAGGATCGGAAGGCACGTATTCAGGTCGCGTCCTGACGCCGAGTTTCTAATTAACGCAATGTGAACAATCTGAACGTTCGCAAATATATTTGAAATTGATACAGATATTACTATAATTCATGGAACATAAAGCCGATGGTTGCATTGTGGTTTAGGTCAGCCGCTAGGAAATCTTTCGATCTCTGAAGGCGACCACCGGTAAAACTTCATGATGAAACTGCCCCTCCTCACGATCGCCTTGCTGGCGGTCGGCCAGGGCGCGCTCGCCCAGCCTGTCGGTGGCGGGAGCCAGCTTCAGCAGATTCCGCCGGCCCCGGCGCAGCCGAAGTCTATCCCGGACATCCGCATCGAGCGAGGCTCGCCGCCCAAGCGATCGCCCCCCGTGGGGCCCAAGATCCTGGTGCAAACCCTGCATGTGACCGGCCAGACCCGGTTCACGGAGGCCGAGTTGATCGCCGCCGCGAATTTCCGGCCAGGGACCGAGTTGGATCTCGCCGGCCTGCGGGCGATGGCGGCGAGGATTTCGGACTTCTACAACCGGCGCGGATATTTCGTGGCCCAGGCTTACCTGCCGGCGCAGGACATCCACGACGGGGCGGTCACCATCGCGGTGGTCGAGGGCCACTACGGCAAGGTGGCGCTCGCCAATCAGGCCCGGGTTTCGAGTGGCCTGGCGCGAAGCATCCTGGCCGGCCTCGACACCGGCGACATCGTCACGACCGCCCCGCTGGAGCGCCGGTTGCTGTTGCTCTCCGATCTGCCTGGCGTGACGGTGAAATCCACGCTCAGACCAGGCGAGACGGAAGGGACTTCCGACCTGCTCGTCGATCTGACGCCGGGCCGGCGGATCACCGGCAGTCTGGAAGCCGACAACGCCGGCAACCGGTACACCGGCGAGTACCGGGGCGGCGGCACGGTGAATTTCAACGAGGTCACCGGTCACGGGGATGTGGCCAGCCTGCGTCTCCTCACCGCGGGCTCGGGCCTCAACTACGTGCGCGGCGCCTACCAAGCCCAGATCCAGGACGCCACCGTGGGCGTGGCCTACGCCCATCTGGACTACCGGCTCGGGCGGGAATTCGCGCCGCTCCATGCGCGCGGCACGGTGGACATCGCCAGCGTCTACGGCAGCTATCCGCTGATACGGTCGTACGACACCAACCTCTACGCCCTGGCGGACTTCGACGTCCGGACCCTGAAGGACCGGGTGGGCGCCACCTCCGCCGTGAGCGACAGGTCGGCAAAGGTGATGAGCGTCGGCCTGTCGGGGGACCATCACGACCGCCTCTGGGGCGGCGGATGGAATTCCTACCTGGTCAACGCGTCGTTCGGCGACCTGGACATCAGGACGCCGGCGGTGCGGGCCATCGACGCGGCCACGGCTCGCGCCAACGGCTCCTATCAGAAACTCTCTTTCGAAGGCGCGCGCCTGCAGGAGCTCAGCGGGCCGTTCTCGCTGTATGGCGAGGTTCGCGGGCAACTGGCGTCCAAGAACCTCGACTCCTCGGAGAAGATGGAACTCGGAGGCGCCTATGGCGTCCGGGCCTATCCGGAAGGCGAGGCTTACGGCGACCAGGGCTACATCCTCACGGCGGAGGCCCGCATGCGGCTCGCCAAGCCCTCGGAGTGGACCGGCGGGCAGATGCAGGCGGCGGTCTTCGTGGACACCGGCTCGGTCACGCTGAACAAGTCCGCTTGGGTGGCCGGTCCCAATGACCGCACCTTGAGCGCGGTGGGCGTGGGCCTCACCTGGTCGGACGCCCACAACCTGGTCGTGAAAGCCTCCTACGCCACGAAGCTCGGCAATGAACGGGCCACTTCGGCCCCCGATCGCTCCGGGCGCGTCTGGGTCCAGATCTCGAAATTCTTCTGATGGCGGCGTCAGCACGCACCGCAGTCTCGCCTTCAGTTACAAGGATCCGTCCCATGGACATCTCCATCCGCGCCTGCGGCTCTCGCCCCCGCGGAGCGGCCCGCTCGCGGCTTGCCGCGTCGTCTGCCCTAGCCGGCTCGCTGGCCCTCATGCTGGTTTCCAGCGCCCACGCCCTGCCGTCAGCGGGCGTGGTGGCCGCCGGGCAGGCGACCATCACCGCGGGCCCCGGCGCCTTGACGATCAACCAGTCGAGCCAGAACGCGGTGCTCAACTGGCAGAGCTTCAGTATCGGACAGGGCGAGACGGTTCGCTTCGTGCAACCCGACGCCAGTTCGGTGGCGCTCAATCGGGTGCTGGGCTCCGATCCCTCCGCCATCCTCGGCAAGCTGTCGGCCAACGGACAGGTATTCCTCGTCAATCCCAACGGCGTGCTGTTTGGAACGGGCGCCCAGGTGAACGTCGGCGGCCTTGTCGCCTCGACGCTGCAGATCCAGGACGCGGACTTCATGTCCGGTCGGTACCGGTTTTCCGACGCGGGTCCGGGCTCCGTGGTCAACCAGGGCGCGATCACCGCCGACGGCGGCTCGGTGGTCCTTCTGGGCGGCAAAGTCAGCAACCAGGGCGTCATTTCGGCCCGGCTGGGCGCGGTGTCACTGGCCGCCGGCGCCGCCATGACGCTGGACGTGGCGGGCGACGGCCTGCTGAACGTGACCGTCGATACAGGCGCGGTAGGCGCCCTGGCCGAGAACGGCGGACTGATCCGCGCGGACGGGGGCAGGGTCATGCTGACCGCGCGCTCGGCCGGCGCGCTTCTGCGGACGGCGGTCAACAACACCGGCGTGATCGAGGCCCGCACGCTGGAGAGCCGCAATGGCGTGATCAGCCTTCTGGGCGACCCGCAAAGCGGCGCGGTGAACGTCAGCGGGACCCTCGACGCCAGCGCGCCGCAGGGAGGCAATGGGGGCTTCATCGAAACCTCCGCCGCCAGCGTGAACATCGCCGATGGGGCGAACATCACCACCGCGGCCTCCGCCGGGGTCACGGGCACATGGCTGATCGATCCCCAGGACTTCACCATCGGCGCGGGCGGCAACATCTCCGGCGCGACCCTCTCGGCCCAGCTTGTGACCAACAGCGTCACCATCAGCACCTCGACCGGCCCGGACGCCACCGTGGCGGGGACGCCGCCGGTGACCACCCTGCACACCGCAAGTCCCGGTAACGGCGACATCAACGTGAACGAGGCCGTCAGTTGGACGGCCACGCCCAGCACCACCACCCTGAGGCTGATCGCGAACCGGGACGTGAACGTGAACAAGGCGGTCACGGCCACCAACGGCAATTTCGTGATCTGTTGCGGACGCGATGCCAACCTCAATGCGGCCGTCACCACGACCAACGGCAGCTTCCTGGTGAGCGCCGGACACAACGTCACCCTGGCGGCCGTCGCGGCGATCACGGTGACCGACGGCAACGTCACCATCTGCGCCGGCCACGACATCGGCATCCTCGGCGCCGTGACCCTGACCCGCGGCAGCAGCATTCCTGCCCAGAGCCTCGGGCTGACGCTCGGCATGTTGCTCGTCGCCGGCTATGACGGAACCGGTCCGGGGGTTGGCGGCGGCACGCTGGTCTTCGGGGCAGGGGCCCCGCCGGTCACCGTCACCGGACCGAACGCGCCGGTCACCATCAACTACAATCCGCCGTCCTATTCCGCCCCGGCGGACTATCTGCCCAAGTTCACCTTGACCCTCGGCGCCGCGCTTACCCAGCACATGCTGCTGTTCCCCGCAGCCAACAAGAGCTTCGACGGCGGCGACACGGCCACGCTCGCGGGCTTCAACACGACGGCGGGCAGCGGCCTGCCAGTCGGCGTAACCCTGATTTCCGGACCGGGCGCCACCGCGGTCTTCGATACGGCCGGCCCCGGATCGAACATTGGCGTCACCTACAGCGGCTACAGCCTGGGCGGACCCAATGCGGCGCAATACGCCCTGGCGGTCGCGTGCTGCACTCCGGTGCTCAGGACCACAGGCACGATTTCGGCGCTTCCGACCCCGCCGACGCCCCCGCCGACGCCCACGCCCACGCCAGCGCCGACACCCACGCCGACCCCCACGCCGGTGCCGACGCCCACTCCCATTCCCACCCCGACTCCCGTTCCCGTTCCCGTTCCCGTTCCCGTCCCGACTCCGGTTCCCACCCCGACTCCGGTTCCGACACCCATTCCGGTTCCGACACCCGTTCCCGTTCCGACACCCGTTCCCGTTCCGGTTCCGGCGCCAGCTCCGACCCCCAGCGTCGCGCCGATCGCGCCGCCGCAGGTCTCGTCCTTGCCGGTCGTGGTCGCCGGGACGCCGGCGGTCTTCACCCTGGCGGTGCTGGGCGGCGGTGTGCGGATGCCGCTCATCCGCGTGGCCGAGACGCAGCCCGCGCCGATGGTCGTGACGCCGGCGGCGCCCGCGCCGGTGGCCGAGGTCCGAGCGCCCGCGCCAGTTGCCTACGTGGCCCCCGTCCACCCCCGCAAACAGGACCGGAACTAGGCCGGCGAAGTTCGGAGTTCGAAATGCGTCGTTCCGCGATAGCGAGGCTGAAGGCCGTGGCGCTTTGCCTCGCGGTGATGGGCGCGGGCCGGGCGGACGCCACGCCGTCGCCAGGCCACCGCGCGGCGGTCCACGCGAGGACGCCTTCGACGGACACCCGGCAATTCGCGGCCTGGGTGATCGCGTCGGGCGACAGCGGTGGTTTGCCCTTTGTCGTCATCGACAAGCGGAACGCCGAGGTCTCGGTCTTCTACCCGGATGGGCGGCTTCGAGGCGTGACGCCGGCGCTCCTGGGGCTGGCCCGAGGCGACGAGTCCGTGCCCGGCATCGGCCAACGCAAACTTGCGAGCATACGCCCCGAGGAGCGCACCACCCCGGCGGGCCGCTTTGTCGCCTCGCTGGGCAACGACCTCGGCCAGAAGAACGTCCTGTGGGTGGACTATGACGCCGCCATTTCCCTGCATCGGGTGGTGACCAGCAAGCCCAAGGAGCGGCGCCTGCAGCGTCTGGCGACGGCCTCTACGCGAGACAACCGCATTTCCTATGGCTGCATCAATGTCCCGACGGCCTTCTATGACACCGTGGTCGAGCCGAGTTTCACCGGCGCCAACGGGATCGTCTACATCCTGCCGGAGGTCCGTTCGCTCCGCGCGGTGTTCCCGACCTATGACGCCGACATGTGAGGCGGCGACCCTCGCGTTCGCTCCGCGATGGGGCGGCTGGGGCGAGCCCGGAGGCTCTCGGTGAAGGACCGCTTGGCGGCGCTCAACTGCGCGGCAGGTCCGCCGTCGTCCATCCGCCGCCCAGGTTCTCGACCAGCAGCACGCTGGCGTTCAGGCGGTTCTCGATCACGATCAGAACATTGAGGGAAGTGGCCAGCAGGCTGGCCTGGGCGGCGATCACGGTGGTGTAGTCGACGGTCCCTTCGCGGTATTCATCGAGGTCAAGCTTGACCGTCTGCTGGGCCGCCTGCTCGGTGAGCAGCAGCGTCGCCTGCTCCTGCTGGTAGATGCGCAGGGCCGCCAGTTCGTCCTCGACGCCCTGGAAGGCCGTAAGCACCGTCTGCCTGTAGGCGGCGACGTTCTGGTCGTAGGCGGCCCTGGCCGCGCGGACCTGGGCCCGGCGAAGCCCGAAGTCCAGGAGGGTCTCGGCCCCGTCGGCGCCGAAGGACCACAGGGTGCTGGACGCCTTGAACAGTTGGCCAAGGCTGCTGGCCGCCGACCCGTAGTCGCCCGACAGCGTCACGTTCGGGAAGTAGGACGCCACCGCCACGCCGATCAGCGCGTTGCCCGACGCCATCCGGCGTTCCGCCGCGGCGATATCGGGGCGCCGTTCGAGCAGGGTCGAAGGGACCGCGAGCGGCGGCGTCGGCACCTCGCGGCGGAAGGGGGTCGGCGCGATCGTCAGGTCCGCGGGCGCGACGCCGACCAGGATCGCGATGGCGTGCTCCATCTGGGCGCGCGTCACGCCGACCGCGGTCTGCGCGGCCTGGGCGCCATAGAGCTGGGCCTCCGCCGTCAGCACCGCCGATTGCGGCTGGGTGCCCTCGCGCACCTGGTCCTGGGTGAGCTTCAGGAGCCGCTGATAGCCGGCGACGGTGTCGCCATAGAGCCGCGTCTCCTCGTCCAGCACGCGGAGCAGGAAGTAGTCCTGGGCGAGGGCGGCCTGGGCGGAAAGCCTGGCGTTGGCCAGATCGGCGGCGCTGGCCTGGGCGAGGGCCTTGTTGCTCTCCACCGTCCGCCGGATGCGGCCCCACAGATCGGGGACCCAGGTGGCGTCCAGCGCCGCCTCGTAGCTCCTCGTGGCGCGTGTTCCGCCGCTGGCGACGCCGCCGGCCGTGGTCGCGGTGGTCGCGGCCGCGCCCTTGGACTGGCCCGCCTGGGCGACGGCGCCGATGGTCGGGAAGTAGGACGCCCGCGCCTCGGCGACGATTTCGTGGGCCTGGCGGTAGGCGGCCTCGAACTGCTTGACGGTCTGGTTGGAGACCGCGACCCGCCGCTCCAGCGCGTCCAGCTCCGGGTCGTTGAACATCGACCACCACGCGCCCTTGTCGAGCGCGTCGACCGGATGGCTGGGGGTCCAGCCCTCGGCCTCCTTGAAGGCGGCCGAGACGGGGGCGGACGGCCGGTGGTAGTTCGGCCCGACCGCGCAACCGCCGAGCGCCACCGCCAGGACGGCGGCCCTCCAGGGGCTGGTGACGCCGCGGGTCATGGCCGGCCGGCCTCCGGCTCCGGACCGCCGGGCGAGCCGGATTGGGCTTCCGGCTCCGTGGTCTTCCGATCCGGGGTCCGCCGCCAGTTCCGGAGCTTGTCGAGGTAGATGTAGATCACCGGGGTCGTGAACAGGGTGAGCACCTGGGAGACCAGGAGGCCGCCGACGATGGCGTAGCCGAGCGGCTGGCGGAACTCCGACCCCGTCCCCTTCATCAGGATCATCGGGACGCCGCTGAGGGCGGCGCAGGCGGTGGTCATCAGGATCGGCCGGAAGCGTTGGCGGGACGCCTCGCGCGCGGCCTCCTCGGCGGTGAGGTCCCTGTCGCGCTCGAGCCGCAGGGCGACGTCGACGATCATGATGCCGTTCTTCTTCACGATGCCGATCAGCAGGATGATGGCGATGATGCCGATCACATTGAGGTCCTGGCCGGCCAGCTTGAGCGCCAGCAACGCGCCGAGCCCCGCGGAGGGCAGGGTGGAGAGAATGGTCAGGGGGTGGACAAAGCTCTCGTAGAGCACCCCCAGGATCACATAGACGGCGATCAGCGCCGCGAGGATCAGGATCGGCTCGCTGGAGAGGGATTGCTGGAAGGCCTGGGCGGTGCCCTGGAACGCCCCGTTCAGGGTCGCCGGCGCGCCAAGCTTGTCACGGGCGGCCGCGATCGCCTGGGTCGCCTGGCTGAGCGAGGCGCCGGGCGACAGGTTGAAACTCAGTGTGGCCGAAGGGAACTCGCTCTGGTGGTTGACGGTGAGGCTGTTGGTTCCGAGCGGATCGACCTTCACGAACTGCGACAGCGGCACCGTCTTTCCGGTGGTCGGCGAGAGCACATAGACGGTGTTGAACAGGTCCGGCGTCGCCTGCAGGTCGGGCGGCCCTTCGACGACGACGTGGTAGCTGTTCTGCTGGGTGAAATACTGCGTGACCTCGGCCTGGCCGATCAGTTCGTAGATGGCCGTGTCCACATCGGTGGGCGCCAGTCCGAAGCGGGCGGCGGCCTGCCGGTCGATGGTGAGGTTGACGGCCCGGCCGTTGGATTGCTGGTCGGAACTCACGTCCTTCAGCACCGGCAGGGTCTTCAACTGGGCCAGCATCCTGGGCGCCCAGGCGTTGAGTTCGGCGAGGTTGGAATCCGAAAGGGTGTACTGGTACTGCGCCTGGCCGGCGCGGCCTCCGATGTTGATGTCCTGCGCCGCCTGCAGGAAGGCCTGGACGCCGATCAGGTCGGCGAGCTTGGGGCGCAGGCGGGCGATGATCTGGTCCGCATTGACCGTGCGCCCGCTGGTCTTGGGCTGGAGCGCGATGAACAGGTTCGCCTGGTTCACCCCGCCGTTGCCGACGAACATGCCCACGCCGGTCACCGCGGGATCCGCCGCCACCGTGCTGCCCACCGCCTGGATCTTGTCCTTGGCCTTGGTGAAGGAGGAATCCTGCGACGTCAGCATGACGCCGGTCAGGAAGCCGGTGTCCTGCTGCGGGAAGAAGCCGGTCTTGGCGGTGGCGTAGAAATAGCCGGCGAGGGCCATCGTGCCGGCGAAGACCAGCAGGGTGAGGAGCTTGTGCTCGAGAACCCCGTCGAGCGCCCGGCTGTAGCGCGCCTCCAGCCATCTGAACCCGTGCTCAAGGCCGCGGATGACGGGGTTCTCCGACTCCTTCGGCCGCTTGAGGAACTGGCTGCAAAACATCGGCGTCACGGTCAGCGTCAGCACCATCGAGATCACCACGGCGGCGCTGAGTGTGACGGCGAACTCGCGCATCAGGAGGCCCACCACGCCGCCCATGAACATCAGGGGCGTGAAGACCGCGACCAGCGAAATGGAGATCGACAGGATGGTGAAGCTGACTTCGGCGGAGCCCTTCATGGCCGCCTCTAGCGGCCCTTCGCCCTTTTCCAGGTGCTGCCAGATCACCTCCACCATGACGATGGCGTCGTCGACGACGAAGCCGACGGCGATGCTCAGGGCCATCAGCGACAGGTTGTCGAGGCTGTACTTGGCCGGCAGCATGAAGGCCGCGGCGCCCAGCAGGGCCAGGGGGATGATCGCGCTTGGGATCAGGGTGGCGCGGACGTTCAGCAGGAACAGGTAGATGACGATCACCACCAGCGCGACGGTGATCACCAGGGTGGTCTCGACGTCCTTGACCGCGGCGCGGATGGTCTGGGTGCGGTCCATGAGGACATGCACCTTGATCCCCGGCGGAATGTTGGCCTCCAGCTTGGGGAGCTGTTTGCGGATGTCGTCGACCGTGGTGATCACGTTCGCGCCGGGCGCCTTGAAGATCACCAGCATGATCGCCTGGCCGGCGGGGAGGGACCGATCGGTGTTCGCCTTGCCGGGGAAGACGAAGGCGCCGACCTGGTTGTTCTCCACGCTCTGCGAGATCGTACCGACGTCCCTGAGCTGGACGGGCGCGCCGTTGCTGTAGCCGACGACGATGTCGTTCCACGGCGTGGCGTCCAGGATCTGGTCGTTGGCGTAGACCGTGAGGTTCTGATTGGCGCCGGTGATCGCGCCCTTGGGCGCATTGGTGGTGGCCGAGGTGATCTTGGCCCGGACCGCGTCCATCTGCAGGCCGCGTGCGGCGACCTTGCGCGGATCGAGCTGGATGCGCACCGCCGGCTTCTGCTGCCCGCCGATGTTGACGAGGCCGACGCCGTTGATCGAGGAAATCTGCTGGGAAAAGATCACGTCGGCGTAGTTGTCGACCTGATCGAGCGGCAGGGTGTCGGAGGTCAGCGCCAGGATCATGATCGGCGCGTCGGCCGGGTTGACCTGACGGATGGTGGGCTGCGCCGGCAGGTTGGTCGGGAGCTGGGCGCTGGCCGCGTTGATCGCCGCCTGGACCTGCTGGAACTCGGACGTGAGGCTCTGGCCGAGCTGGAACTGGATGGTGACGTTGGTTGACCCGAGCGAGCTGGCCGAGGTCATCTGGCTGATCCCGGGGATCAGCGAGAACTGGCGCTCGAGCGGCGTGGCGACGTTGGACGCCATCGTCTCGGGGCTGGCGCCGGGCAGGCTGGCGCTGACCTGCAGCGTCGGGAAGTCCACGTTCGGCAGGGCGGACACCGGCAGGATGAAGAAGGCCACGATGCCCACCAGCAGCACCGCCGCGGCCATCAGGGTGGTGGCCACGGGCCGTCTGATAAAGGGCGCGGAGAGGTTCAAGGGCCAGGACTCCCGGCCGGGGCAAGGTGCGCCACGCGCACCAGGGAGCCGTTGCTCAGCACCATCTGCCCGTCGGTGACGATGACGTCTCCGGCCTTGACGCCGGACTTGACCACCGCCACCGCGCCCTGGACGGCGACGAGGGCGATCGGGCGCATGGTCGCCTTGTTGTCAGCGCCGACCAGGAAGACGAACTGGCCGTTCGGCCCGCGGTTGACCGCCGAGAGCGGGATGACGATGGCGCTGGGCAGGTCCTGAACGCCCAGGCTCACATTGACGAACTGGCCCGGCCAAAGCCGCTTGCCGGGATTCGCGAAGCGGGCCTTCAGCTCCACCGTGCCGGTGCCCTGGTCGACGCGGTTGTCGGCGGCGCTGAGCACGCCGGTGTCCAGGACCTCGCCCGTCTCCTGGCTTGACGCCCGCACGGGGAGCGGCCGGCTGAACCCGCCCGAGGCGTCAATCAGCCGCCGGAATTCGCCCTCGGGCACGGAGAAGGTGACGGCGATAGGCTGCACCTGGTTGACGACGACGATGCCCGCGCCGCCGCTGGAACCGGTGTTCGAGGACGGGCCTGTGGACGCCGAGGAGCTCGATCCGGCCGAGGATCCCGTCGGCGCGGCGGAGCTGGCGGCCGAGGAGGTGTTGGCGACGCTGCTGACGGACCCGTTTGCGCTGACGAGGTTGCCGGGGTCGACGAGGCGCACGCCGGCCCGCCCGTTGATCGGCGACAGGATGCGGCAGAACTCGAGGTTGAGCTTGGCCGCCGCAACGGCGCCGCGGTCGAATTCCACGGCGCCCTCGTCCTGGCCGACGATCGCCTCCTCGTCTTCGAGCTGCTGGCGCGAGGCGCCGCCTTCGGCCTGCAGATTCTGGTAGCGGACCAGGTCCCGGCGCGCGCCGGCCAGGGCGGCTTCGTCGCGCTTGAGCGTACCCTCGGCCTGCGCCAGCACGGCCTGGTAGGGGCGCGGGTCGACCTCGGCCAGAACCTGTCCGGCCTTGACCTCGCTGCCCTCCTTGAAGTTGACGCGGATCAGCTTGCCGCTGACCTGGGCGAAGATCATGTCGCTGGTCCAGGCCTGGGCGGCGCCCAGGGCGGTGACGGCGAGCTGGAAATCCTGAGCCTGCGCCCTGACGGCGCTCACCGGGATCGGATGCGGCGGCGGCGGCTTCTGCGGCGGCTTGCGCAGGATCGCCCAGGCGGCGAGGGCGATCGCCAGGGCGCCGAGGCCCGCCAGCACGAAGTTGCGTCGCCGACGGTGGGCAGGCTCGGTGCGGGTCATCCTAGGCGCGCCCGGCCGTCCCGGCCGCGAGGCGTCCTCGGAGCGCTGGCGGCCTTGGCGGCGGCGCGCAGGGCGAATTTCCGACGGACACGACAGCGGACAGGAGCTCGCGCACGCGCTACCTCATGGTCTTCGCTCCCGATGTACTTTCAGTATTCACCCATTTTTTCGCATTTTTGTCCACCGGACTACGGCAGCCGAACGGCTCAGACACGCTGGCGAAACATAGGGGCCGGCGCGGCGGCCGCGCCTCAGTTCCCGCCTTCTTCCTTCACCTGCCCGCGCGCGCCCTCGACCGCCTTGCCTTCCTTTTCGGCCTGGCGGGCCCCGGCGAGGATGCCGGTCATGGCGTAATTGCCCTCATGGCAGGCGTATTCGTAGATCTTGTCCTTGGTGAAGTTCAGCGCCTCTTCGCCCTTCACAGGCGCCGCGAAGGCGAGGGGATCGACCACCTCGAACTGGTAGAGGATCTGCTGGGGCGAGACGCGGGTGAAGCGTTCGACCACCTTCATGTTCTCCTGCGGCCCGCGCAGCCCCTGTTCACGCCGCAGGTTGGTGGTCTCCACCACCAGGGTGTCGCCCTCCCAGCGGCCGATGGAATCGCCCATCCAGGTGCGGACCTCCGCCGGCGGGTGGGCGCCGCCGATGCGGATGATGCGGGCGTCGTGGACCATCTCGACCAGGACCACGACCGCGTCCCTGGTCTGCTGGATCTGATAGTGGTTGTTGTAGAGCACCGGCAGCATGGGCGGGCCGGAGGTGCCGCCGAAGCCCACGATGCATCGCTCGCCGAGCGCGCGGCGCTCCGGGCCGTCGAAATTGCCGCCGAGCTGGGTGCGGGCGCGGCCCGCGGCGGCGGCCGGCGCGGTGGGCAGGCGGCCGTTGGCCGGCGCGGTGAGGATCGAGGTCCGCGCCTCGCCGCCGATGCGGATCAGCCGCGTCCCCGGGTCGGTCCAGAAGGCGTTGTAGCCGCAGGCCGGTCCCTGCGCCCCGCTCTGGCATTCCGGCAGGTCGTCGACCTTTTTGATCGAGGTGTCGGTGTTGGCGCGCAGGCGGGCGTTGCGTTTGTCGCTGGCGCCCTCGATGGCGTCGGCTTCCGCCGGCGTCAGCGCCAGCCGCTCGCCATATTTCGGGTCGCGCTCCAGGCGGGTGATGGTGGCGTTGCTCCAGACGCCGGAAAGGTCGGGTTGGCCGAAGGCGTTGCGCGGGGCCTTGTAGCCCTTGGCGACGACGGCGGGATCGGTCTGGGCGGCGGCGGGGAGCGCCGCGGAACCCGCGAGCGCCACCGTCGCCAGGGCGATCACCAGAAGCCGGCTGTCCATCTCGTTCCATCCTCCCGAAGCCGCCGTTCTCGCGACGGCGTGCGTTCCGGCCAGGGGAGGCCGCCCAGGCGCGCGCGTCAAGTCCGTGGGCGCCGGCGCCTACCGCCTGTGCGGAGCGGGTCGAGTCCGCGGCCGCCTTCATGTAGAGGTCACGCTCGCCCGTCGCGGGCCGAATTGGGAGTGCGCCGCCTCGCCGGAACACCGGGTCTTCTTTGCACTTCAGCCGGACGCCGAGGCGGCCGCGCGAATCGCCGGCCTGGCCGAGGATCTGCGCCGCCGGCATGGGCTGAAAGGGCGCCCGACGCCGGCGCCGCGCCTGCATCTGTCGCTAAACTTCGTCGGGACCTTCCGTGGGCCGCCGACCCGGGCGGTGATGGAGAAGGCCGCCACGCTCGCTGACAAGGTCTCGGCGGCGCCGTTCCGGGTGACGCTGAACCAGGTGCAGAGCTGGAAGGGCGACCCGCACCCGCTGGTCTTGCTGGGCGACGAAGGCGTGATCGGCGTCGAGCTGCTGCACGGGGCGCTCCACAGGGCGCTGGCGGCCGGAACCATGGCCCCGCGCCGCCAGCCGGAGTTCTGGCCGCATGTCAGCCTGCTCCGGGACAAGGCCGAGGCGCCGCGGCAATTCGTCGAGCCGGTGAGCTGGATGGTGCGGGAGTTCGTCCTGCTGGACAGCGTCCAGGGCGAGGGCCGGCATGAGGTCCTGGGGCGCTGGCCGCTGTTGAAGCAAGCGTGACTGTAAACCATGCCGCCCCGCTGCTAGCCTCTGCCACCGCTTCATAGAGGGCGGGGCAATGTCTAGGGGCGAAACATGATCCTCGGACTGTCGGTCGGGGCGTTCACCACGCTCCATGTCATCATCAGCATCATCGCCATCCTGTCGGGCGTGGTCGTGCTTCTGGCCATGGACGCCAACCGGCGCCTGCCGGCGCTGACGGCGCTCTTCCTGGTCACCACGGTGCTCACCAGCCTGGGCGGCTTCTTCTTCCATTCGAAGATGATCGGGCCGCCGCATATCGTCGGCGTGATCTCGCTGGTCGACCTGGCGATCGCGCTCTGGGCGCTCTACCAGGGCAGGCTCGCGGGCGTCTGGCGGCCGGTCTATGTGGTCACCGCGACCGTCGCGCTCTACCTGAACTTCTTCGTCCTGGTGGTGCAGGCCTTCGACAAGGTCGCGGCGCTGCACGCGCTGGCGCCCACCGGCAAGGAGCCGCCGTTCGCCGCGGCTCAAGGGCTGACCTTGGTGGTGTTTGTGATCCTGGGGTATCTGGCCGTGCGGAAGTACCGCCCAACGAGCTGATCCCCGGGGAGCGCATGACGACGACGATCTACGGCATCAAGGCCTGCGACACGATGCAGAAGGCCCGGGCCTGGCTGGCCGATCACGGCGTCGACCATGGGTTTCACGACTACAAGACCGCGGGCGTCGAGCGCGCCCGGCTGGAAGGCTGGGCCAAGGCGGTGGGCTGGGAGGTGCTGCTCAACCGCTCGGGCACGACCTTCCGCAAGCTGCCGGAGGCCGACAAGGTCGACCTGCACGAGGCCAAGGCCATCGGCCTGATGCTGGCCCAGCCGTCGATGATCAGGCGGCCGGTGCTGGAGACCGGCGGCGGCGACCTGATCGTCGGGTTCAAGCCGGAGATCTACGCCGCGCGTCTGGGCGAGTTGCGCGCGGCGCGACGTGGCGCTACCTAGCCGTCCTCACCTGGGGGCCTGAGAGCCGTGATTACAATCCGTCGTTTGAGGAAGTAGGCCGGCCGGGCGCATCGCCCGCCAGCGCCTGCTGACCGTCCGCCTACGCCCTCCTACCGAGATGTTGGGCGCGAGGCGGCGCACACTCTTCCGCACGGATTTCTGATGCCCAAATCGCAAGACCCGCGCGCGGCTGCGCGCCAACCCACGCCCTATTCGGACCTGAACGCCGTCCTCGCCTGCCTGGTGGAGGGCGCGCAGCGCCTGCTGGGCGACAACTTCGTCGGCGCCTACCTGCAGGGTTCGTTCGCCGTCGGCGACGCCACCGAGTTCAGCGACTGCGACTTCATCGTCGTGACCGCTCGCGACCTGACGCCGGACGAACTGCCGCCCCTGCAGGCCCTGCACGCGGCGATCCACGAGCTGCCCTACGCCTATTGGCGGACCGGGCTGGAGGGCTCCTACGTCCCGGCGCCGATCCTGCGGCGCTGGGCGACGGAGCCGCGCGACCCGCCGGGCGAGGCGAGGGGCCTCGATTGGCGCGACCCCGGCCTGTCCGGCGCGCCGCCCCGCGCCTATCCCTTCTGGTACCTGGATCACGGCGCCAAGGCCCTGGTCCGTTCCGAGCACGACAACAGCCAGGTGGTGCGCTGGTCCTTGCGGGAGAGGGGCGTGACCTTGGCCGGGCCGCCACCGCGCGAACTGGTCGCGCCCGTGCCGCCGGCGGCGCTTCGGGCGGAGATCCGCCACACCCTGGACCTGGCGCTGAAGCTGAACCTGGAGCCGATGGGGCTGGTCGCCTGGCAGGCTTTCTGGGTGGGGCTGTTCTGCCGGATGCTGCACACGCTTGCGACCGGCGCGGTGTGGTCGAAGACGGCCAGCATGGCCTGGGCGGCGGGCGCGCTCGACCCGGGCTGGCGAGGGCTCATCGAGCGGGCCGCGACGGTGCGCAAGGGCGACGCCGCCCAGGCGGGACAACCGGCCTATCCGGCCGAGGTCGAGGCCACCCGCGCCTTCGCCCTCTACGCCCGCGACCACGCCGACAAGGCCGACCGGGCGCGGGAGATCCTGGAGCGCAAGCTCGCCGAGAAACGGTCCGCGCCCGGAGGATTCCGGCCCGTCCGGCCCGGCGGCCACAACGGCGGCGCCGGCCGTCCAGGCGGCGGCCAGTTCACGCCCAGGCCCGTGCGGCCCGGCAGCCGCCGGGGCCGTGGCTGACGCGCGGGTAAGGGGCTAGGCTCGGCCCTGCATCCGATCGGGGAATCGGCGGCGACTAGGGGGCAAAGGGTGGTCCGCATAGGGTTTGGGCCGCCGCATGGATCAAGGAGCGCAAGCTCATGGAAGACTTCTTCCGCAGCTATTGGTGGCTGCTCTTTCCGATCGGCGCCTTCGTGTTCGGCGCCTGGGACCGTTGGTTGGCCTACAAGCGCAGCCGCGACCACCTGGACCTGCTGAAGCACTACGCCGCGCAGGGCAAGGAGCCGCCGCCCGAACTGGTGCGCGGGGTCGGGGACGACATGAGCGGCGAGGCGCCGGGGGCCTATCCGCCCGGCGGCCCCTACGGGCCCTACGGCTACGGCGGCTATTGGGGCGGACCCCGCCACATGCGGCGCATGTACCGCAACTACTACCGCTGGGGCCCCTATTGGCAGTGGCGCAGCGTGTTCGTGACCGGCGCGGTGGCGGCGGGCTTCTGGTTCGCCTCGGAGTGGTCCGACTGGCCGGGGACCTACGGGCCGTTCCGGCTCGTGGCGATCATCCTGACCATCGTGGCCTGCGGCAACCTGGTCTTCGCGCTTCTCGGCTCCAACTTCCGGAACAAATGAGTTCGCCCTGATGAGCCCGGCGAGCCTCGACGAAGCGCTGGTCGCCGCCGCCCAGGGCGGATCGGCCGAAGCCTTCTCGCGGCTGGTCGAGCGCCACCAGCAGGCCGTGCGCGCCTTCCTGCGCCGCGCCTGCGGCGACTGGGCGGCCGCCGACGACCTGGCGCAGGAAACCTTCCTGGCCGCCTGGTCGCGGATCGGGCGGCTGAAGGCCGGCGCCAGCGTCAGGGCCTGGCTGTGCGGCATCGGCTACAACAAGCACCTTACGGCGGTCCGTTCCGCCAGCCGCGAGCGGGCGCGGGCGCAGGCCTATGAGGGCGACCGGGACGCGACCGTCGACGCCCTGCCGGAAGACAAGCTGGCCCTGGAGCGGGCGATGGCGGAGTTGCCGGCGGAACAACGGGCCTGCGTGGCGCTTTGCCTGGCGGCCGATTTCAGCCACGCCGAGGCGGCGGAAGCGCTCGACATGCCGCTGGGAACCGTGAAAAGCCATGTATCGCGAGGCCGCGCGCGGCTCTTGCAAGCGTTGGGAGTATGCGATGACGCAAGCTGACGATCGTCTGAAGGCCTTGTTCGCGCTGGACGAACCGGCGGCCCGCGACGCGGCCTTCTCCACCGCGGTGATGGAGCAGGTCATGCGCCAGCGCTTCCGCGAGGACGTGGCGATGCTGTCGGGGGTCAGCGTCGTCGGCGCGGGCGCGCTGTGGCTGGTGTGGCCGACGCTGCAGGCCGCGCTGGTGACGCTTTCTCAGGGGCTGGCGCCGGCGCTGGGCGCCATCGCGCTGGCGTTCTGCGCCGCCGTGATCCTCGGCGGACGCCCCGCGGCGACACTGGGCCTTGGATCATGACCAAGGTTTCACGTTACAGATTGCATCCGATGGCCGCGGCCTAGGTCTCTTTCCCAGCAGAGACAGGCCGGATCGGTCCGTCATGAGGGACAATAGAGAGACCTAAAATGGAAGCGATCTTCATCATCGGGATCATCTTCGGATCGATCTCTGCCGTCATTATCGTGCCCTTCTGGCTGCGTTCGCAGGAGCGGATGCGGGTTCAGGAAACCCTGCGGGCCGCCATCGAGAGCGGTCAGCCCATGCCCACCGAGGTCATGGAAAACGCCGCGCGCAACATCAACATCCGCCCGGTTCCCTCCGCGAGCCGCGACCTGCGCACCGGCATCATCTGGCTGGGCGTCGGCCTGGGCTTCGTGGCCATGGGCATAGCGCTCGGCTACGAGGAGCCGGAATCCACCATCCCCATGATCGCCGTTGCGGCGTTCCCCGTGTTCATCGGCCTGGCGTTCATCGCGCTCGCCCTGATCAACCGCACCAAGAGCTAGGCGCTGACTTAGCCGGGGGAGCAGCCCATGCCGGGCTCAAGACATTCCAGGTTCGCCAGCGCCCATGACGTGGAGCTTTGCGGCTTCGCGGCGACGGGAGAGCGGCGCGCCTTCGGGGAGCTGGTGCGGCGCCACGGATCGGCGGTGCGCGGCGTGCTGCGCCGGATGGGCGCGCAAACGGCCGAGGCCGACGACGTGGCCCAGGACGCCTTCCTGACCGCCTTCGAGCGGATCGCGGAATTCCGCGGCGAGGGGACCTTCGCGGCCTGGGTGAAGAAGATCGCGGCCAGGATCTACCTGCGCCGCCTGCAGCGTGACCGGCGGCTCACCCTGATGACCGCCGAGGCGATCGAGGACGAGGCCGATCCTCCGCGCGGCGACGCCGACGCGAACATCGACCTCGAAGAGGCCCTGAAGGCGCTGGGCGAGGCCGAACGCCTCTGCGTCAGCATGTGCTTCGGGGCCGGACTTTCTCATACGGAGGCGGCGGAGGCCTTGAACCTGCCACTCGGAACGGTCAAATCCCATGTCAAACGTGGTCTGGAAAAACTCAGAACGCGACTGGCGCCGGAAGACGGCGTCGTTCTTGAAGGGAGGCGTGGCAATGGCTGAACTCGAATTCGAGCGGCGCCTCGAGCGCCTCTTCGCCGAAGCCCCGGAACTGGCCGACGCGGGCGCCTTCGCCGAGCGCGTGGAGCGCCGCCTCGACGCCGGCTGGACCGCGCGGCGCTGGCTGATCGGCGCGGCGGGCGTGGTGGGCGGGGTGATCGGCGCCAGCCAACTGATGGTCTCCGGCCTCTTCCAGCGGGTGGAGACCGCCGGCGATTCCGCGCGCCTGCTGTCCACCAGCCTCAATCACCTCTCGACCAGCACCGACTGGATCACCGCCATCTCCAGCGGCGGGGCGGTGGTGTGGGTGGCCGCGGGCCTGGCGGTGATCATGATGGGCTTCGTCCTGACCCGGGTGATCGGCGAGATCTGAAGCCCAGCTCGACAGTTTGGAGCCGTCCGCCGAGCGCGCGGGCGGATCGGTTGCGGCGCGGGGCCGCGCGCTATAGGTTCCCGGCCTCTGAAACGCCGCGCTGAAATTCTGTCCGGAGTCCCCATTGACCGATCTGTTTGAAGAGGTCGAGGAGCAGCTACGCTCCGACCGCTACCGGACGCTTGCGCGCAAGGCCGCCCCGTGGGTGATCGCCGTCGCCGCGGCCGCCCTCGTGGCCTGGCTGGCCGTGTGGGGTTGGAACCAATACAACCAGCAGGTCACCGACAAGGCTTCGGAGCAGTACGCCGCCGCGCTCGGCGCCGCCGCGCAGGGCGACGGGGCCAAGGCCCAGAAGATCTGGGGCGACCTCGCCAAGTCTCCGGCCAAGGCCTATCGGACGCTGGCGCTGATGCAGCTTGGCGGCGTCAAGCTCGCCGGCGGCAAGCCGGAGGACGTCAAGGCCGCGGTGGCGCTGTTCGATCAGGCCGCCAGCGGCGCGCCGGACGACATACTGGGCGACGCCGCGCGCCTCAAATCCGCCTTCGCCATACTCGACACCGCTCCTTTCTCGGAAGTGGAGGGGCGTTTGGCGGGGCTGATGAAGGACGGGCATCCCTATCGGGTGCAGGCGCGCGAGGCCCTGGCCTTCGCCAAGCTGCTGAAGGGCGACACCGCCGGCGCGAAGGGCGACTTCGTCGTCATCTCGCAGTCCCTCGACGCCCCCGAAGGCGCGCGCCAACGGGCCAAGGCCGCCATGGACCTGATCGACACCGGCTCGGCCAAGGTCGTGCCGGCCGCGGTGAAGGCCGCGCTGGCCATGCCGCCGCCGATGCTTGTCGGCCCGGGCGGCGTGCCGATGGGCCTGGCGCCGCCGGAACAAGACCAGGCGACCGCCCCGCAATGACCTTCCGCCATAAGACTTTGCCCGCCGTCCTGCTGGTGGCCGCGCTGGGCGTGGCCGGCTGTTCGACGGTCAGCCGCCTGAACCCCTTCCACGGCTCGACGCCGAAGGAAACGGCCACCGAGGGCGATCGCATCTCGATCGTCGCGGCCGACCAGAAGCTGGAGCCGGCCGAGGCCCTGAAGGGCGTCGACTTCGCCCTGCCGCCGGTCGAGGCCGTGGCCGCCTGGCCGCTGCCGGGCGGCACGCCCGAGCAGTCGATGGGCAACGCCAACGCCGCTCCGAACCTGGCCATCGCCTGGCGCAAGGGCATTGGCCGGGGCTCCAAAGACGGGGAGCTGATCATCGCCCCGCCGGTGGAAGCCGCCGGCAAGGTGTTCACCATGGACGCCGAGGCCGGCGTCAGCGCCCACGACGCCCTGACCGGCGCCGAGGTCTGGCGCATCAACATGCGGCCCAACGACAACAAGCGTGACCGCGAAGGGTTCGGCGGCGGCGTCGCCTTCGCCGACGGCAAGCTCTATGTGACCTCCGGCTTCCGCCTGGTGGCGCAGCTCGACGCCGCCACGGGCCGGGTCGGCTGGCGCACCCGCACCGAGCAGCCGATCCACGGCGCGCCGACCGTGTTCGGCGGCCGGGTGATGACCGTGGCGCTGGACAACACCCTCCTGACCTTCGACGCGGCCACCGGCGCGCCGGGCTGGACCTACCAGGCCCTCTCGGAATCGGCCCGCATCCTCGCCGCCTCGAGCCCGGCGGTGGCCGGCGACACGGTGGTGGCGTCGTTCGGTTCGGGCGAGCTGATCGCCCTTCGCACGGCCAACGGCAACGACCTGTGGAACAACGCGCTTTCGCGGGCGAGCCGCACCAGCGCGCTGTCGGAGATCCGGGACATTCCGGGCCGCCCGGTGATCTACGGCGGCGACGTCTTCGCGGTGAGCCATTCCGGCGTGTTCGCGGCCACCGACCTGCGCACCGGCCAGGCGCGCTGGAGCCTGCCGGTGGTGGGAATCACCTCACCGCTGCCGGCGGGCGACGTGGTCTATGTGGTGGGCGTGGACGGCAAGCTGATCTGCGCGGCCCGCGAGAGCGGCCAGATCTACTGGGTCCACGACATGAACGCCGGCTATGTGGTCAAGAAGACGGGCGGCCTCTGGGGCATCGGGGCGCACGTCATCCCCAAGGCGCTCTGGACCAACCCGATCCTGGTCAACAACCGGCTGATCATGGGCTCTTCCGACGGGGTGGTCGCGGCGGTGAACGCCAAGACCGGCGAGGTCGAGCGCAAGGTCGCCGTCGGGTCGCCGGTGCTGATCGGGCCGATCACGGCGGGCAATCTGGTCTATGTGGTCACCGACAACGGCCAGCTCGTCGCGCTGCGCTGACCAATAGGTCTATGCTGACGCCATGGCGCTGAAACTCGCGATCGTCGGGCGTCCCAACGTCGGCAAATCCACGCTGTTCAACCGGCTGGCGGGGCGCAAGCTCGCCATCGTCGACGACCAGCCGGGGGTGACCCGCGACCGCCGCTTCGGCACAGGTCGGATCGGCGACCTGGACCTCGAGCTGATCGACACCGCCGGGTTCGAGGACCTGACCGACGACAGCCTGGAAGCGCGGATGCGCATCCAGACCGAGCTCGCCATCGACGAGGCCGACGTGGCGCTGTTCGTCATCGACAGCCGCGACGGCGTCACCCCCATCGACGAGGTGTTCGCCGAGATTCTGCGCCGCCGCGACATGCCCGTCGTGCTGGCCGCCAACAAGGCCGAGGGCAAGGCCGGCGACCAGGGCATCCTGGAGGCCTTCGGCCTGGGGCTCGGCGAGCCGGTGCCGATCTCCGCCGAGCACGGCGAGGGCATGGCCGACCTCTATGCGGCCCTGATCGCCGTGGCCCCGGACCAGAGCGATCACGAGGACGAGGACGGCGACAAGGCGGTGAAGATCGCCATCGTCGGTCGCCCCAACGCCGGCAAGTCGACCCTGGTCAACAAGCTGATCGGCGAGGACCGGATGCTGGTGGGTCCCGAGGCCGGCATCACCCGCGACGCCATTCCTGTGGACTGGACCTGGGGCGACCGCTCGATCCGGCTGGTGGACACCGCGGGCCTGCGCCGCAAGGCCCGCGTGCAGGAGAAGCTGGAGAAGCTTTCCACCCACGATTCCATCCGCGCCATCACCTTCGCCGAGGTGGTCATCCTGGTGATGGACGCCACCCATCCCTTCGAGATTCAGGATCTGCAGATCGCCGACCTCGTCGAGCGCGAGGGCCGGGGCCTGGTCTTCGTGCTGGCCAAGTGGGACCTGGTCGAGGACCCCCAGGCCAAGCTCGCCGCCTTCATCGAGGAGGCGCAGCGGCAACTGCCCCAGGTGCGCGGCACGCCGGTCGTGGCGTTGTCGGCCGAGACCGGCCGCGGCCTCGAAAAGCTGATGCCGGCGGTCTTCAAGGTGCACAACGACTGGTCGACCAAGGTCAAGACCCGCGACCTCAACGACTGGCTGCGCATGGCCACGGAGCGCCACCCGCCCCCGGCGGTGAACGGCCGGCGGATCAAGCCCAAGTACATGGCCCAGACCAAGTCGCGGCCGCCGACCTTCGTGCTGTTCGCCAGCCGCGCCGACCAGCTGCCGGAAAGCTATCGCCGCTACCTGATCAATTCGATCCGCGAGAGCTTCGACCTGCCGGGCGTGCCGATCCGGGTGACCGTGAAGTCGAACAAGAACCCCTACGCCGAGGGCGAGGAGAAGTCCGGCCAGGGCTCGGCGCGGGCGCCGTTCGGCGAGTCGCTGCCGACCACGGGGCTGAAGGCCAAGACCCGGATCGCCGCCTCCGCCAGGTCCAAGGCCGGGGCGAGCGGCAAGCCGAAGCCCAAGTCGCACGCCAAGCCGAAGCCGAAGGCCGGCGCTCCGCGCGGCCGGGCCGCCAAGCTCGCCCGGCCCGGGACTAAGCCGAAACGAGCGTCCCGTCCGCCTTCCAGCGGGCGAAGACCACGTTAGCGTGCGGCAGGCCCAGGTCGGCCTGCGCCAGCTCCACGATCAACGGCCCGATCTCCTCCGGCGGCGTCACCGTCTCCGGGTCCTCGCCCGGCATGGCCTCGGCGCGCATCTTGGTGCGCATGGTGTTGGGGTCGAGCAGGACCGCGCGGACGGAGGTCTGCTCCAGCTCGTCGGCCCAGGTGCGCACCATGTGCTCGAGGCCGGCCTTGGTGATCCCGTAGGGGCCCCAGAAGGCCTTGGGACGGGCCGCGCGGCCGGTGGTCAGGAAGATCGCCCGCCCGGCCTCGGAAGCGCGCAGCAGCGGATCCATGCTGCGGATCAGCCGGTAGGAGGCGGTCAGGTTTACGGCCACCACCTTGTCCCAGTGGTTCGGCTCAAGGTGCGCGACAGGCGTCATGGGCCCGAGGATGGCGGCGGCGTGGACCAGGACGTCCAGCCGCCCGAACCGCTGATGCAGGGCCAGGCCCAGTTGGTCGAGGCCGTTGCCCTCGGCGATGTCCAGCGGGACCAGGGTGGCCGGCTGGCCGGTGGCTTGCCGGATCTCGTCGTCGAGTTCGGTCAGGCCGCCTTCGGTGCGGGCGACAGCCACCACATGGGCGCCGGCCTTGGCGAGGGCGAGGGCCGAGGCGCGGCCGATGCCGCGGCTGGCGCCGGTGACGAGGGCGATCTTGTCGGCGAGGGGAAGGTTCGTATCGGACATGGGCGGTGTCCTAGACTGTCGCGGTGGCCGTGTCAGGCCCGAGACAGCTCCTTCGGGCCCTTGCGTTGATGACGGCGCAGGTGTGAGCCTGGGGCGTGACGAGTCGTGTCCGAATAGCTCTGCTGGCCCTGCTCATGTCCGTCACCGGCCTTGCCGCGGCGCGGGCCGATCAGTCGTTGCCCAAGGCCGATCTGGTCTGCAGCGCGAGGTCTAACACCGCGCTCGTCCGCTTCGGCATGGCGGACGAGGGCGACACGCTGCCGATCCGCAGGCTGCCCGCCGCCATTGATGATGGGCTGTCCGCGCGAAGGGCCGGGGAACGCACGGATTGCCGGCTTCCCAACGGCCACGCGGTGCGGATCCGGATGGGCGTAGGGCAATCGTTCGCCTATGGCATGGGCGGGGCAGATTCGCCGGCTTTCTTCAGCCTCTGGATCGACGGGCGCGTCGTGCTTTCGCGGAAGCAGTGGAAGCCAGGCTACGAGAAAGACTTCGATCCCTGGACCGCCGCTGTCGTGATCCGCGACAGCAGCCTGACGTTCTGCACCGCCACCGACGACGAGGGGCCGCTTCGCTGCCGCGCGACGAAGTTCGATCTCGCCGCCAAGCGTCGCGATCTCGTGGAATATCCGGCCGATGGCCGCAAGCCGCTGCCGGCAGGGACCTGGCTCCTCGCGGCCAGTGCGCCGGACCCGAAGCTCTGCCGCCATTTCCTGGACGGCGCGCGGCCGAAGCTCGACAAGATCATGGCCGGCTGGGACGACGAGGCCATTTTCGACGCCAAGCTCGACTTCAAGGCCATCCCGGCCGGACCAAACCCCTTCGCGCCCCGGGTGGCCTTGGCGTCGATCGAGCGGGGCGGGCGGACCTATCGGTTGGCGATGTTCAGCGCCGAGACCCACTACTTCGACGGGGATATCGCAGTGATCGCACCCGCAGCAGCGACCGACCCCGAACTCACGGCGCTGAGCGCGCACGACGAAGACAAGGCCTTGGCGCCCTGGCCCGCCGGCTGGATCGTCATCTCAGGCGGGCAACCGGGCCTCTATCCCAAGGTCTCCTCGCGCTACGTCCACCTGACCCCGTTGCGCATTGATGGCCGCCTCTATTTCCTGGCACACCCGACCAATAAGTTGGAGACGCCACCCGCGCAGCTGGTCGGGGTGGGGGCGGACCTCAAGCCGCGGGTGGTCTGCGTATTCAACCAGGTCGAGGCCAACTTCGGCTAGGCTAGATTGACGGGCTCCAAGTCTGCCCGCTTTGCGTACTGCTGGGCGATCACCGCGCAGGCCATGAGCTGGATCTGGTGGAACAACATCAGCGGCAGCAGCGCCAGGCCCGCCGTGGCGGCCGGGAACAGCACGCCGGCCATGGGCACCCCGCTCGCCAGGCTCTTCTTCGAGCCGCAGAAGACGATGGCGATCTCGTCGGGCTTGGAGAAGCCGAGAGCGCGGGCCGTGAAATAGGTGGCGGCCAGGACGGCGGCGAGCAAGGCCGCGCAGACGACCAGCAGCCGCACCAGGTCGAGCGCGCTGATCTGCGACCAGACGCCTTCGACCACGGCGCCGGAGAAGGCCGTGTAGACCACCAGCAGGATCGAGCCGCGGTCGACGACCTGCACCAGCCGGGCGTGGCGGGTGGCCCAGCCGCCGACCCAGCGCCTCAGCACCTGGCCGGCCACGAAAGGGGCGAGGAGTTGCAGGACGATGGCCCAGGCCGAACTCGGCGAGATGGCGCTCTTGGCGTGCAGCAGCAGGCCGACCAGGATCGGGGTGAGCAGGATGCCCAGCAGGTTCGACGCCGAGGCCGCCGCGATGGCCGCCGGAACATTGCCCCTGGCGATCACCGTGAAGCCGATCGAGGACTGGATCGTCGAGGGCAGGCAGCCCAGGAAGACCACGCCGCCGGCCAGCGCCGAGGGCATGATCCAGGCGGGCAGGGCGGCGAGGCCCAGGCAGAGCAGGGGGAAAAGCGCGAAGGTCGCGCCCATGACCACCAGGTGCAGCCGCCAGTGCGTCAGGCCGCCGATCACCGCCTCGCGGCTGAGGCGCGCCCCGTGGAGGAAGAAGACGAGGCCGATGGCGACCTTGGTGGCCCAGCCGAAGGCCACGGAGGCCTCGCCCCGCGCCGGCAGGAACGAGGCGGCGACCACCATGGAGATGATCAGCAGGAGGTACTTGTCGACCTTCAGGCGGCCGAGAATGGCGGGCATGCCTTGGACTACCTCCCCCGCGAAGCGGCGGGAGGGGGACCATCGGCCAGAGAGCCGATGATGGAGGGGGCGAGCGTCAGGCGCAGTGCTTCGCCCGGCAATCGAACCGCCGAGCTTGCAGCTTGCCCCCTCCGCCACCCGCTCTGCGGCGGGCGGTCCCCCTCCCGCCATTGCTGCCGCAACGGGGGAGGTCGAATCACGCGTCGACCAGGAAGGAGAGCTGCCGTTCCGAGAGTTCGTTGCGGCCCTCGGCGATCTCGCGGTCCAGCAGGCGCGTGGGATAGTCGCCGGTGAAGTAGTGGTCGGTGAACTGCGGGCAGGCCGGGTCGCGCGGCGCGGCGTCCATCGACCAGTAGAGCCCGTCCACCGATAGATAGCCCATGGAGTCGACGCCCAGGATCTTGGCGATCTCCTCGACCGAGTGATTGGCGGCCAGCAGCTTCTCGCGGTCCGGCATGTCGATGCCGTAGTAGTCCGGCCACATGATCGGCGGCGAGGCCGAGCGCAGGTGCACCTCCGCGGCGCCGGCCTCGCGCACCATCTGCACCACGCGCACCGAGTTGGTCCCGCGCACGATCGAATCGTCCACCAGGATCACCCGTTTGCCGGCCAGGACCGAGCGGTTGGGCGACAGCTTCATGCGCACGCTCGACTCCCGCGTCGCCTGAGTCGGCTGGATGAAGGAGCGGCCCACATAGTGGTTGCGGATGATGCCCATCTCGAAGGGCAGGCCCGCCTCCTGGGCGAAGCCGAGGGCCGCGGGGACGCCGGAATCCGGCACCGGCACCACCACGTCGGCGGGGACCAGGCTCTCCTGGGCCAGCCTGCGGCCCATGCGCTTGCGGACGTCGTAGACGGAGCGGCCGTTCACCACGGAGTCGGGCCGGGCGAAGTAGACGTACTCGAAGATGCAGGGCCGCGCCTGTTTGGCCGGGAAGGGCTTGAGGCTGGTGACGCCGTCGGCGTCGATCACCACCATCTCGCCGTGCTCGACGTCGCGGACGAACTTGGCGCCGATGATGTCCAGCGCGCAGGTCTCCGAGGCTAGGATCGCCTTGCCGTCCAGCTCGCCGAGCACCAGGGGGCGGATGCCCAGCGGGTCGCGCACCCCGATCAGCTTCTTGTTGGTCAGCGCCACCAGGGCGTAGCCGCCCTCGATCTGCGACAGGGCGTCGATGAAGCGGTCGACGAAGCGCGATTTCCGCGAGCGGGCGATCAGGTGGAGGATCACCTCGCTGTCCGAGGTCGACTGGAAAATCACCCCGTTGGCGACGAGCTGCTCGCGGAGCGTCAGGAAGTTGGTCAGGTTGCCGTTGTGGGCGAGTGCGACGCCGCCGGCTTCCATGTCGGCGAACATCGGCTGGACGTTGCGGATCACCGAGCCGCCGGCCGTCGAATAGCGGGTGTGGCCGATGGCGAAGCGGCCGGGCAGGCGCTCGGTCAGGTCCGCGCCGCCGAAGGCCTCGCCCACGTGGCCCATGTGCCGCTCGGTGTGGAACCGCTGGCCGTCGAAGCAGGCGATGCCGCAGGCCTCCTGGCCGCGGTGCTGCAGGGCGTGCAGGCCGATTGCGGTCAGCCCGGCGGCCTCATGGGTGTCGAAGACCCCGAACACGCCGCACTCGAGACGCGGCGTGTCGTCGAGCGGGTCCCTGTAGGGTGGCGACCAGCGCTCGTCCGATTTCATCGGGATTTCTCCACCAAGTCTTCGATCTCGCTGCGTTGCCGCGCGTCGTAGCCTTCTGACTTCAATCTGTCATCTATGGCGTCGTGCTTGGCGTCGTGCCAGGCCCGGTCGAACGCGGGTTTCAATCGCCCGGCGATGTCCATGCCTTTCGGCGCCGTCGCCGTGAGGAAGCGGCCCATGTTCTGGGCCAGCGGCCAGGTGGTCGAGCCGACGATCCAGTGCGGCTGCATGTCCTTGGGCGTGGCGGCGTTGAACATCAGGTTGAGCGCGCCCAGCACGATGAGGCCGCGGGCGAGGCCGAGCGCCAGGCCCAGGCTGCGGTCCAGGACGCCCATGAACTCGGCCTCCTGGAGCTGGCGCACGATCATCGCGCCCACCATGCGCAGCAGCAGGTAGACGATCACGAACACGCCCACGAGGGCGGCGGCCGTTCCCAGCCAGTCCGGATGGATGATCCTGCGGACCACGGGCGCGGAGGCGTGCAGGCCGAACACCGCGACGGCCGCGGCCGCGACCAGGGCGAACAGCGAGACGATCTCCAGCATGGCGCCGCGCGCGAAGCCGATGGCCGCGGAGATTCCCAGCAGCACCAGGACGATCATGTCGAACTGGGTGAGGTTCAGTCCCACGAGGCCTCCCCGATGCGGCGCACTGCGTCACTGAGACGCGCTGTCCCGGTCGCCGCCATCGCCGCGCCGCCGTCCATTTCGGCGGGCCCGAGCGCGCGGCGGAAGCCGAGCTTGGCGGCCTCCTTCAGGCGGCTTTCCATGCGGCTCACCGAGCGCACCTCGCCGGAGAGGCTGATCTCGCCGAACACCACGCAGTCCTGCGGCAGGGCCTGGTCGAGGGCCGAGGAGGCGAGCGCCGCCGCCGCCGCCAGGTCCGCCGCCGGCTCGGTGATGCGCAGGCCCCCGGCCACGTTCAGATAGACGTCCCGGTCGCCGAGGCTGAGGCCGCAGCGCGCCTCCAGCACCGCCAGCACCATGGCCAGCCGGCCGGAATCCCAGCCCACCACCGCGCGGCGCGGCGTGCCGTAGGCGCTGGGCGCCACGAGGGCCTGGAACTCCACCAGCACCGGGCGCGAGCCCTCGATCCCGGCGAACACCGCCGCGCCCGCCGCCCGCTCGCCGGAGGTGTTGAGGAACAGGGCCGAGGGGTTCTTCACCTCGGCGAGGCCCGCGTCGCCCATCTCGAAGACGCCGATCTCGTCGGTGGCGCCGAAGCGGTTCTTGGCGCCGCGCAGGATGCGGAACGGATAGCCCCGCTCGCCTTCGAAGGAGAGCACCGCGTCGACCATGTGCTCGATCACCCGGGGCCCCGCGATGGTCCCTTCCTTGGTGACGTGGCCCACCAGGATGATCGCCACGCCGCGGCTCTTGGCCAGGCGCACCAGCTCTCCGGCCGCGGCGCGGACCTGGGTCACCGAGCCGGGCCCCGCCTCGTGGGCGTCGCTCCACAGGGTCTGGATCGAGTCGATCACCACCAGGTCGAAGGCCTCGCGCTTCAGCCCGTCGGAGATGGCGCGCAGGGCGGTCTCGGCGGCCAGTTTCACCGGCGCGTCGGCCAGGCCCATGCGCTGGGCCCGCGCGCGGACCTGCTCGACGGCCTCCTCGCCGGAAATGTAGGCGCAGCGCGCCCCGCGCAGGGCGGCCTGGGCCGCCACCTGCAGCAGCAGGGTCGACTTGCCGACCCCCGGGTCGCCGCCCAGCAGGATCGCCGAGCCCGGCACCACGCCGCCGCCGCAGACCCGGTCGAACTCGTCGACCCCAGTGGCGATGCGCGGCGGAGCCGGGGTGCGGTCGGTCAGGCCCTCGAAGGCGAGGCCCCGGACCTTGCTGGCCTTGGAGGGCGCCATGGCCCCCGGCGGGCGGGCCTGCAGCTCCTCCACCAGGGTGTTCCACGCGCCGCACGCGGGGCACTGGCCCGCCCACTTGGTCTGGACGGCCCCGCAGGACTGACAGGCATAGACGGCGCCGTCACGGGCCATGGACTTGTCGCAAGCTCCTGATTCGATTTGGCGGCCAGTCTATCCGACCTGCCGCCGCCTTCCGCCTGCGCACATTCGGGGCGGTTGCCGCCGCGCGCCATTGGGCTAGGCTGCAGATGGGCAGGCTGGGAGAGGGTTGCAATGAGCGACGTCGAACCGAAAGCGCCGGCGGATGGGCTGATCGGGCGCATCCTGAACCTGTTGCTGCACCCCATCGAGACCTGGGACGTGATCGACGCGGAGGACGCGACGATCGAGGGCCTCTACCGCGGCTGGGTTCTGCCGCTGGCCGCGATCCCCGCCGTGGGCCGGGCCATCGGCCTGTTCTCGTTCCGCGGGGTGGAGCTGTTCGGCATCCGCCTGGGGCCGCCGGGGTTCGTCTCGATCCTGGGCGACGCGGTGGCGAGCTACGCCCTGACCCTGATCTCGGTCTACCTGCTGGCTTTGCTGATCGACCAGTTCGCGCCGCAGTTCGGCGGCGAGCGCAGCCGCACCCAGGCCTTCAAGGTGGCGGCCTATTCGGGGACCGCCTTCTGGATCGCCGGGGTCTTCATGCTGCTGCCCAATGTGGGCGGCCTCTTCGCCCTGCTGGGCGCGCTCTACAGCCTCTACCTGCTCTACCTGGGCCTGCCGAAGCTGATGCGCTCGGATCCGATCTTCAACCTCAACTACTTCGGCCTGACGGTGCTGATGGCGGTGATCATGGCGGTGGTGATCGGCTCGGTCACCAGCCGGGTGATCGGCTACGGCGGCCCGATCCACATCGACTAGGTCGACACGGCGTTCTTGGCGCCCTTGGTGGTCGAAAGACTTGGCGCGCCGCCGCGCGCCCTCAGCCGGTGATGGAGTCACCGACCCAGGAGCGATCGGGTCCAACGGCGGGGCGTCGAAGTGATCTGTGTCGTTCAGGCCGCAACGACCGTGCGGCGGCGGCGCAGGGCCGCGCCGGTCGCCCCGAAGCCCAGGATCATCAGCGCCCAGCCGGCGGGTTCTGGGACGCCGCCGCCGGTCACGTCGACGCTGACATTGTCGAGCAGAGGGCCGACGCCATCGGTGCTGAAGCTGCGGAAATGGGCCTTGATCGTCCCGACATCCGTGGCGGTGAAGCTGATGGTGTGGGTTGTCCACGGGTCGTTGAACGGGAGTGGGAAGCCGGTTCCGAACAGGTCGATGCCCGTTGAAACGACGGTAGGCCCGACGTCGATGCCGTCGAGCGTCACGTCGTTGATCGTCTCGCCGATGTTGGAGAATACGAAGCCGGCTTCGTATTCGTCGTCCGTGGCGCACGCCGGGCAATCGTGGTTATTGCCGGCGATGTCATAGGTGAGCGTGACCACGCTGCCGACGCCGTAGTTGAGGCCGTTGCTCATCTCGAACTCGGTCCCGCCGCCGCCGCCTCGCCCGTCGAGGCCTACGCAGCCGCCCGCGCCGCCGTCGCAGCGCGCGCCCTCGTTAAGGGTGACGGCGCCGCTGAGGACGGTGAAGTTGGCGAAGCCGGTGTAGGGGTCCGCGGCGACGCCGCCGTTCTCGCCGTTGAAATTGTCGCTGAACACCTGGGTGGCCTGGGCGGCGCCTGCACCGAGGGCCGTCACGGCGAGGGTGGCGGCGGCGAGCGCTGCGGCGCGCAGACGCGGGGTTTTGCGGATCATCTGGTGGTCCTCCGGTCAGGCCGCGCGAAGGGATCGGCGGATTACGGGCGGGACGCTAGGTGCGCCGCCCGCTCCGGCACAAGCGCTCGCACCGAAGACGAGAACTCCTCGCCTGAGCCTTGAAAAACTCGCGGCGGGTGCGAGGCGCCGGCGCCTGCCAGGGGACGTCCTCAAGCGAGCCGAATCTACCGGAACATGTTCCACCCTGCGGCCGCCAATCGGCGACCCTGCGGCCGTGCGCTCGGCCTCGGAATGGAAGTCGATCCGGCCTAAACCTCGCCCAGATACAGCCGTTCGGCGCGGCGGCTGAGGCGGACCAGGATCTCGTGCGCCACGGTGCCGCCGGCCGCGGCCAGGTCGTCGACCGGCGCATTGGGGCCGATCAGCTCGACGGGCTCGCCCATCTCGGCCGGCGCGTCGCCGAGCTCCATCACCAGGATGTCCATGTTGATGATCAGGATCCGGCGCGGCGCACCGGCGAACCAGGCGTTGGCGCCGCCCCGGGCCGCGCGGATGACGCCGTCGGTGTAGCCCGCCCCGACCACGGCGACCCGCGTGGGCGTTTCGATCCGCACGCTCTCGCCGTAGCCGACCACGTCGCCGGGCCGCAGGTTTCGCACGTCGAGGATCGGGGCGGTGAGGGTCGCGACCGCCTTCAGGCGAGGATCGGGCCGTTCGCGCGGGCCGCCGCCGAACAGGCTGACGCCCGGCCGCACGAGGTCGAAGCGATAGTCCGCGCCCAGGAACACGCCCGCCGACGCCGACAGGCTGGCGCAGGCCTGCGGGAACAGGGCCCTCGCTTCAAGAAACCTTGCCAACTGTGCGGCATTGCGAGGGTTTCCGGGCTCGCCCGCCGAACCCAGGTGGCTCATCACCAGGCCCACGTCCAGGCCGCGCAGGCGGTCGAGGGATTGCACGACCGCGCGGGTCTCCTCCGCCGTCAGGCCCTGGCGGCTCATGCCGGTGTCGATGTTGAGCGCGACGGGCAGGGGCCGGCCGTCGCGGGCGCCCCGGGCGGCGGCCAGGGCCATCTGCGACAGGCTGGAGATCACCGGCGTGAGGGCGGCGGCGGCGAGGCGGTCTTCCGCGCCCTCGGTCAGGCCGTCGAGGACATAGATCGCCGCCGGCCGGCCGGGCGTCAGGGCGGCGCGAAGCGCCTCGCCCTCGGTCAGCCGGGCGACGAAGAAGCTGCGCGCGCCCTCGGCCCAGAGGCGCCGCCCCACGGGTCCGGCGCCCAGGCCGTAGGCGTCGGACTTCAGGACCGGGGCCACCTCGGCGCCCGCCGCCTCGCTGCGCAGCAGGGCGTGGTTGTGGGCCAGGGCGTCGAGGTCGATCGTCAGCCGCGCCCCGGAAGGCGCTATTAGCGGGCCGGACATCGCCAAGTCAGTGGGAGTCGTAGCGGCTGTGGTCGCGCGCCAGGTTGCCGAACTTGGTCAGGTCTTCGTTGTAGGAGAGCTTCACGTTGCCGATCGGGCCGTGACGCTGCTTGCCGATGATGATCTCCGCCAGGCCGCGGACCTGGTCCATGTTCTCCTGCCACTTGAAGTGCTCTTCGGTGCCTTCCCGCGGTTCCAGGCGGCTGAGGTAGTAGGCCTCGCGGTAGATGAACATCACCATGTCGGCGTCCTGCTCGATGGAGCCGGATTCCCGCAGGTCGGAGAGCTGGGGCTTCTTGTCCTCGCGGTTCTCCACCTGGCGGGAGAGCTGCGCGAGCGCGATGACCGGGATGGAGAGCTCCTTGGCCAGGGACTTCAGGCTCTGGGTGATCATCGAGACTTCCTGCACCCGGTTGTCGTTGCGCCCCATGCCGTCGCCGCCGGTGATGAGCTGCAGGTAGTCGACGATCAGGAGGTCGAGGCCCACCATCCGCTTCAGCCGCCGCGCGCGGGCGGCGAGCTTGGCCATGGAGATGCCGCCGGTGGCGTCGATGTAGAGGGGCGCCTCCTGGATCTCCAGCGCCGCGTCGCGCACCCGCCCGAACTCGCTGGCGTCGATCTCGCCCTTGCGCAGCCGGTCGCCGGAGACGCCGGAGGCTTCGGCCAACAGGCGCATGGCCAACTGCTCGGCGGCCATTTCCAGGGAGAAGAAGGCCACGACCCCGCCGCGCACGGTCTTCTTCGACCCGTCCGGCTGCGGCTCCCAGGCGTAGTTGCGGGCCACGTCGAAGGCGATGTTGCAGGCGAGCGACGACTTCCCCATCGAGGGGCGCGCCGCCAGGATCACCAGGTCGGAGGGGTGCAGGCCGCCGATCTTGGAATCCAGGTCGATAAGGCCGGTCGACAGGCCCGCCAGGCCCCCGTCGCGGCTGTGCGCCTCGGCGGCCATGGTCACCGCGCCGTGCAGGGCGTCGGCGAAGGTGACGAAGCCGGAGGAGACGCCGCCGGTCTCGGCGAGGCTGTAGAGCTGCTGCTCGGCGGCCTCGATCTGGTCGCGGGCCGAAAGCTCGGCGTCGCCCTGGCCGGCGAGGGTCGCAATGTCGCCGCCGATGCGGATCAGGTCGCGGCGCAGGGCCAGGTCGTAGATCGCGCGCGCATAGTCCGGCGCATTGGCCGCCGGCGGGGCGCGGTCGACCAGGTCGGCCAGGTAGCGCACGCCGCCCAACTCCTCGAAGCCCACGTCGCGGGCGAACTGCTCGGCCAGCAGGATCGGCTCGGCGAGCTGGCCCTTGCGGATATTGCTCT
>NZ_DATMNA010000065.1:0-35867 GCF_035569475.1 Phenylobacterium sp. | reverse complement strand
ACGCCTACCTGCCGGCCGGCCGCGGCCGCGCCCTGGCGGCGGCGGCCGTGCGCGAGACCTGGGAAGAGACCGGCCTGCTCCTGGCGCGCCCTGCCCCGGCGCGCGCCGCGGCGGGCCCCTGGCGCGACTTCGTGAGCCAGGGGGCGCTCGCCGACCTCGCGGCCGTGGACATCGTCGCCCGCGCCATCACCCCGCCCAGCGTCGGCAAGCGCTTCGACACCTGGTTCCTGCTGGCCGACGCCGAGCGGCTGATGAGCCTCGACCGGCAGCCCGACTGCGGCGAGCTGGAGGAGATCGCCTGGGTCGATTTCGACGAGGCCCAGACCCTGCCGCTGCCCACCGTCACGCGGATGATGCTGAAGGAGGCGGTGCTGCGGATGGACGATCCCGAGCGGCCCAAGCCCTTCATGCGCTTCCGGCAGGGCGCGATGCGGCCGGACCGGCTTTAGGAACGGCGGCTGACATGCCGCCGTGGCTATCGCCCGGCTCGCCATTGACTTTGCGCCGCGGATTCGTATTTTCCGCGGCTCTTCGAACATCCGCCGTCGGCCCCCTTACTCAAGAATGGCCGACCGGCCCCGCGCTTAAGGACCTCCCATGGCGAAGCCCGCCTCCATCAAGATCCGCCTGAACTCCTCGGCGGACACCGGCTTCTTCTACGTCACCAAGAAGAACGCCCGCACCAAGACCGACAAGCTGGTCATGAAGAAGTACGACCCCGTCGTGCGCAAGCACGTCGAGTTCAAGGAAGGCAAGATCAAGTAGCCTTCGCAAGCTTCTGATTACGCTTCATGAAACGCCCGGCTTCGGCCGGGCGTTTTGCGTTGGGCTTGACTAGCGCCGCCAGCGGCGCGACCCTGACCACCTCAACAACCCGCGCCTTGCGGGTGTTCGCGGGGTACCGCCCTGCGGCGAGTGTTTGGATGGCTGCGGCTGTCCGAAGGCTCTCCGCAGGGCGTTTCCTTTTCAGGAGCCTCCCATGAGGAACCCCCGCGACGTCTTCACCGCCGACCACGCCGAAACCTACGCCCGCGACGGCGTCGTGCGGCTGCCGGGCGCGATTCCTGTCAGAGACGTCGAGGCGATGGCCGCCGCGTTGAGGCGCAAGCTGGACGCCCGACCACAACGAACCGCGCGTGCGTCCAAACTCTCGTCGAGGACCGGCGCGTTCGACGCCATGGCGAGCCCGGCCGTGCGGGCTGTCCTGGACGTTGTGCTGGGTCAATGGGAGGAGCCCGCGCATTGGGGGTTGCCGCTGGTGAGCTTCCACACCGGCGAGAAGGCCTGGAATGTGCCGTGGCGGCATTGGCACATCGATCTGGGCGCAAGGCCCGGCAACCTTCGGCTGGCGCGGATCTTTGCATTCCTGGCGCCGTCGCGGCCAGGCGGCGGCGGGACGGGCTATGTGGCGGGCTCTCACCGGCTGTTCGAGGCGATGTTCGAGGAGACCGGCGGCGCCCTGCCCTCGGCGCAGGCGCGGCAGCGGCTGGAGGCGCGATCGCCGTGGTTCGCCGCCTTGAGCTCGCGCCATGACAAAGGCGAACGCATTCGGCGCTTCATGGATACCGGCAGCGAGGTCGATGGCGTCGAGGTGCGCGTCGGCGAGATGCTGGGCGAGCCGGGCGACGTGATCCTGATGCACCCCCTGCTGCTGCATGCGCCCACCCCGAACGTACTGGCGACGCCCAGGATGATGCTGACGCAGTTCGTCTATGGCCGCGACTAGGCCGCCTTGGCGACCACCTGGTTGCGGCCGTGGGCCTTGGCTTCGTACATGGCCTCGTCGGCGCGCTTGATCAGCCTGGCCTGGTCGTCGGTAGGCAGGCTGGCCGCCACGCCGATGGAGATGGTGACGGTAAGCAGTTCCTCGCCGTCCAGCACCCGGAACGGCGAGCCCGCCACGTGCAGGCGGATGCGTTCGGCGATGCGCTGGGCGTCGACAAGCTGGGTCTCCGGCATCACCACCACGAATTCCTCGCCGCCGAAACGCACCGGCAGGTCCATGGCGCGGACGTTTGAGGCCAGGCGCACGGCGAACTCGCGCAGCACCTCGTCGCCGACCCCATGGCCGAAGCTGTCGTTGATCTTCTTGAAGTGGTCGATGTCGATGACCAGCAGGGCCACCGGCTCACCGCCGCCCGCCACCGCGCGGCGCACCAGGGCGTCGAGCTGGCCCTCCATGTAACGGCGGTTGTGCAGGCCGGTGAGCTGGTCGGTGACCGCCAGCTCCAGCGACAGGTCGAGGTTCTCGCGCAGATAGTCGGTGTAGCGCTTGCGGCGGATCTGGGTCTTCACCCGCGCGGCCATCTCCTGCGGGTCGATGGGGCGCGGCAGGACGTCGTTGACGCCGATCTCCAGCGCCTTCACCAGCCGCGGGCGCTCGTCGAAGTCGACGATGGCCAGGATCGGCAGGTTGCGGGTCGCCTCGTCACTGCGGATCTGGGCGGCGAAGCGCAGGCCGTCGAAGCTCTTGGCCGCGGCGTTGACGATGATCAGGTCCACCGGGCCGCGGGCGGCCAGCATGGCGGTCTCGGGGCCCGTCTCGATCACCGGGCGGTGCTCGATGGCGAGCTCGGCGCAGACCCGTTCGGCCTGGCGGGCGTGGTCGTCGACGATCAGGATGCGGCCGCCGGTCCCGCCCAGGCGCGAGGCGACGCCGGCGATGACGCCCATGCGCCGGCCCGAGGCCTCGCGCTGGCGCAGCTCGTCGATCACCGACTTCAGACGGGTCAGGCTGCGCACCCGGGCGAACAGCATGACGTCGTCGATCGGCTTGGTCAGGAATTCGTCGGCCCCGGCCTCCAGCCCCGCCACGCGGTCGGCGCGGCCGTCGAGCGCGGTCAGCAGGACCACCGGGATGTGGCGGGTCTCGATGTCGTCCTTCAGCCGGCGGCAGACTGCGAAGCCGTCCATGCCGGGCATCATCACGTCGAGCAGCACGATGTCGGGCTTCTCGGCGGCGGCGAGCGCCAGGGCGGTCGGGCCGTCCGGCGCGGTCAGCACCTCGTAGTACTCGGCCTCGAGCTTCGCCTGCAGCAGGCGGACATTGGCCTCGATGTCGTCAACGACCAGGATACGCGCGGACATGGCTCAGCCCATCAGGCGGCGGATGGTTTCGAGGAAATGGACCACCGAGATGGGCTTGGAGATATAGGCCTCGCAGCCCCCCTCGCGGATCCGCTCCTCGTCGCCTTTCATGGCGAAGGCGGTGACGGCGACCACCGGGATCGCGGCCAGGTCCGCGTCTTCCTTCAGCCACTTGGTGACCTCCAGGCCCGAGATCTCGGGAAGCTGGATGTCCATCAGGATCAGGTCCGGGCGGTGCTCACGGGCCAGCGCCAACGCCTGGAGGCCCTCGCGGGTCTGCAGCGTCTCGTAGCCCTGGGCGTCGAGCAGATCATGAAACAGCTTCATGTTCAGCTCGTTATCCTCGACGATGAGGACCTTTTTGGCCATTTAGGACCCGGCTTTGTTCTCGTGGCTGCCGCGAAACGCGGAATTCCCCACCCTCATTCGTTCATCCCATGGATATCCTTAAACTTCGTTAGCCCAAGGAGATCCGGTGGCCGAGGCCCCCGTCCAACGGAGCGTTCCGACGCTGGAAAGCCTGGGCCTGGCCCGGGACCGGCCCCTGGTGATCGTCGATGTGGACGAGGTGCTGGGCCTGTTCATGAAGGGCTTCGGCGCCTTCGTGGCCGAGCGGGGCTATGAGCTGCGGTTCGAGCGATTCGCCCTCTTCCAAAACATCTTCCGGCCCGGCGCGACCGAGCATCTGGACCTGGCCGAGGGCCACAGGCTGTTCGAGGATTTCTTCCGCACCGGCTGCGGCGAGATCGAACCGGCGCCGGGCGCGGTGAAAGCGCTGCGCAGGCTGAGGGCCCGGGCGGAGTTGCTGATCCTGTCCAACGCCCCCGCCGACGCCGAACGGCTGCGGGGCGAATGGCTGAAGCGCCACGGCCTGCCGCAGGCCCTGATCCTGTCGAGCGGGCCGAAGGGGCCGATCACCGCGGGCCTGGTCGCCCAGACCGCCGGGCGCACGGCCTTCGTCGACGACCTGCTGCCCAACCTGGATTCGGTGGCCGAGCATTCGCCGGCGACGGCGACTTTCCAGCATGTGGCCGACCTGCGCCTGCGCCCGCTGGCGCCGCGCTCGGCGCGTCATCCGCGGATCGACGACTGGGCCGAACTCGGCGCGGCGATCGAGGCGGCGATTAGCTGAGCGCCCGCTCCAGGTCGGCGATCAGGTCGTCGACGTTCTCGACGCCGACGGAGAGGCGCACCAGGGAGTCGGAGATGCCGAGTTCCGCCCGCGCGCCGGGCGGGATCGAGGCGTGGGTCATGATCGCCGGGTGCTCGATCAGGCTTTCGACGCCGCCCAGGCTCTCGGCCAGGGTGAAGAGTTCGGTGCGCTCCAGCATCCGCTTGGCGGCCGAGAGGTCGCCCTTCAGCACCAGGCTGATCATGCCGCCGAAGCCGTGCATCTGGCGTTTGGCCAACTCGTGCTGCGGGTGGCTGGCCAGGCCCGGATAGATCACCTGGGCGACCGCCGGGTGGCCCTCCAGCCGCTCGGCGATGGCCGCGGCGTTGGCGCAGTGGCGCTCCATGCGGAGCGCCAGGGTCTTGACCCCGCGCAGGGCCAGGAAGCTGTCGAACGGGCTGGCGATCGAGCCGACCGCGTTCTGCAGGAAGGTCATCCGGTCGGCGACCTCGCCCTCGGAGCCCGTCACCACGATCCCGCCGACCACGTCGGAGTGGCCGTTCAGGTACTTGGTGGTGGAATGCATGACGAGGTCGAAGCCGTGCTCCAGCGGGCGCTGGCAGTAGGGGCTGGCGAAGGTGTTGTCGGCCGCGATCAGCAGGCCCCGGGCTTTGGCCAGCGCCGCCAGCGCATCGAGGTCGGCCAGGCGCAGCATGGGGTTGGTGGGCGTCTCCACCCAGATCAGCCGGGTCCTCGGCCCGACGGCGGCTTCCACGGCGGCTATGTCGGCCAGGTCCACGAAGCTGAAGGTCAGGCCGGCGGACTTGCGCCGCACCTTGTCGAACAGCCGGAAACTGCCGCCGTAGAGGTCGGACGAGGCGATCACGTGGTCGCCGGCGTCCAGCATGTCGAGGATGGTGGCGATCGCCGCCAGGCCCGAGGAGAAGGCGTAGCCCTTCACCCCGCTCTCCAGGTCTGCGACGCAGCGCTCGAAGGCGAAGCGGGTCGGGTTCTGGCTGCGCGAGTATTCGAAGCCCTTGTGCACGCCTGGGCTTTCCTGGGCGTAGGTCGAGCTGGCGTAGATCGGGACCATCACCGCCCCGGTGGTCGGGTCCGGATGCTGGCCGGCGTGGATGGCGCGCGTGTCGAACGCCAGCCGATTTGAACCGTCGGTCATGGGGTCTCCGGTCTCTCTCGTGGCCGACGTCAGGTGCGGCGCAGGTGGTTGATCAGGTCGACGCGGGTGATCAGGCCCAGGAATTCGCGCCCGTCGAGCACGATGGCCACCTCGTCCCGCTCGAAGATGGGGATCAGCGCGTCCAGCGGCTCGTTGGCCTGCAGGGTGTTGAGCTTGGCGACCATGGCGGTGGCCACCCGGTCGCTGAACCGGTCCTGCCCGCCCTCGACCGCGGCCAGCAGGTCGCTCTCGTCCAGGAGGCCGATCAGCCGCCCGTCGTCCAGCACGGGGAGCTGGCTGACGTCGGCGGTGCGCATGCGCTTGTAGGCGGTGTCCAGGGTGTCGTCCGGCCCCACGGTCTCCGCGCCGCCCTCGATGGCGCTGCGGGCCACCAGGTCGCGCAGGGCGCCGGTGATCGGCCGGTCGGTCAGGCCCTGGTCGGCCAGCCAGTGGTCGTTGAAGACCTTGGACAGGTACTTGTTGCCGCTGTCGCAGACGAAGGTCGCCACCCGCTTGGGCGTGGTCTGGGCCTGGCAATAGCGGAGCGCCGCGGCCAGCAGCGTGCCGCTGGACGAGCCGCCGAGCACACCGGCCTTGGACAGCAGGTCGCGGGCGGCCTGGACGCTTTCGCGGTCGGTGACGGCGAAGGCGTTGCCCTTCTTGATCAGCGACAGGTCGCAGTTGTCGGGCACGAAGTCCTCGCCGATGCCCTCGACGATCCAGGAGCCGGCCTCGACCTTTTCGCCGCGGTTGACCAGGGGCTCCAGCACCGAGCCCGCAGGGTCGGCCAGCACCATCTCGGTCTTGGGGCTGACCCGCCTGAAGTAGTCGCCGAGGCCGGTGAGCGTGCCGCCGGAGCCGACGCCGACCACGACGGCGTCCACATCGCCGTCGAGTTGCTCGAACAGCTCCGGGCCGGTGGTGGTCTCGTGCGCCTTGGGGTTCGCCGGGTTGGAGAACTGGTTCATGTAGACCGCGCCCGGCATCGCCGCGGCCAGGCGGTGGGCGATGTCCTGGTAGTAGTCGGGATGGCCCTTGCCGACGTCCGAGCGGGTGATGCGCACGTCGACGCCCAGGCCGCGCAGGTGCTGGATCTTCTCGCGCGCCATCTTGTCGGGCACCACCAGCACCAGGCGGTAGCCCTTCAGGATGCCCACCTGGGCGAGGCCCAGGCCGGTGTTGCCGGCGGTGGCCTCGATGATCACGCCGCCGGGCTTCAGCCGCCCGTCGGCCTCCGCCGCCTCGATCATGGTCCGCGCGATGCGGTCCTTGATAGAGCCGCCGGGGTTGGCGCTCTCCAGCTTGGTGAACAGGCGGCAGGGGCCGCAGTCGAACATGCCGGTCAGCTCCAGCACCGGGGTGCGGCCGATCAGGTCCAGCGCCGAGGTCACCGGGGCGGGCGCGTGCGTATCGGGAACAGAGGTCTTGGCGGCGGGAATCATGGATCAGCCGACTCCGTGCGAAGGGCCCATCACTACCCCACCTGAGATCAACGCAACATCCTTGCTCTGAGATGCGCGGGGCCTGCGCCTATTCTTCACACGTCATTGGGTGCTAGGGCACGGCCATGTCCATCAACATCCAGATCTGGGTCGAAATCTCTCACCAGGCGTCGTTTCGCGCCGGCGGCTGGGCCTATGTGCTCAGCGAAGGCAGTTCGCGGCTGGGCGCCGCCGGCGGGGACCGCAGCGTCACAGCCGAACGGATCGCGCTCTCGGCCCTGCTCGCGGCCGTGACCGCGGCGCCGGCCGGGGCCGACGTCGAGGTGCGCAGCGCCAGCCCCGCCGTGCTGGCGGCCGCCCGGCGGCTGAACCCCGGCGCAGAGCCGCCCGACCAGGACCTGGAGCTCTGGGCCCCGCTCGCCGCGGCGCTGGCGGCCCGCAAGGTAGGCTTCGCCCCGGCCGTCAATGCGCCCCGCTCGCCCAGCGCCTTCGCCCTCGCCTGGGCCGAACTCGCCCGCGACAAGGGCAAGACCGCGCCGTTCAAGGCGGTCATCCCCAAGGCCAACCTGGCCAAGGCCGGGGCGCCGGCTTAGGCCCTCACCAGATGCGCACGCGCTCTGCGGGCGCGAGGTAGAGCTTGTCGCCCGGCTTGACGCCGTAGGCGGCGTACCAGGCGTCCATGTTGCGCACGGTGTCGGCGCGGTATTCGTCCGGGGCATGGCCGTCGGTGACGATCGCCTGGCGCAGGGCGGCCTCGCGCCGCGTCTCGCGCCAGCTCTGGGCGAAGGCGAGGAAGAACTGCTGGTCGCCGGCGAAGCCCTGCTGCGGCGCGCCCTCCTTGCCGCCGTTGGCCAGGCGATAGGCGTCGTAGGCGGCGTTCAGGCCGGCGATGTCGGCGATGTTCTCCGACAGGATCTGCTCGCCGTTCAGCGCCACGTCCGGGAACGGACGGTACTTCGAGTACTGCTCGGCCAGCGCCTTGCCCGAGGCCTGGAAGTGGGCGAGGTCCGAGGGCGTCCACCAGTTCTTCAGGGCCCCGTCGGCGTTGAACATCGCGCCCTGGTCGTCGAAGCTGTGGCTGATCTCGTGGCCGATGGTGGCGCCGGTGGCGCCCAGGTTCATGGCGATCGGGTTGCGCGGGTCGAAATAGGGCGCCTGGAGGATCGCAGCGGGGAAGTTCAGCGCGTTGCGGACCGGCAGGTTCACGGCGTTGACGAGCTGGGGCGTCATCGCCCATTCGCCGCGGTCGACGGGCTTGCCGAACTTGGCGAGGTTGCGGCGGTACTCGAAGAGCTCGGCCCGCGCGGCGTTGCCAAGCGCGTCGCCGGGGGTGACCTTCAGCGACGAATAGTCGACCCAGTGGTCGGGATAGCCCACGCCCACCTTGAGCGTCGCGAGCTTGCGCTCAGCCTCCTGCTTTGTGGCCGGGGCCATCCAGTCGAGCTTTTCGATCCGCACGCGGAAGGCCGCGATCAGGTCGGCCACCATGGCCTGGACCTTCGCCTTGGAGTCGGGTGGGAAATACTCGGCGGCGTAGAGTTTGCCGACCGCCATGCCGAGCGCGTTGTTGGTCGAGTTCACCGCCCGCTTCCAGCGCGCCTGCTGCTGCGGCGTGCCCGAGAGGGTGGTGCCGTAGAAGGCGAACCGCTCGTCGGCGAAGGCCTTGGGCAGGACGCCGGAGTAGTGGTTGATCTGGAGATAGGTCAGATAGGCCTTCCAGACGCCCAGGGGCTGGCTGGCGACGAGCGCGCTCTCGCCCGCGGTCGCTTTCGGGTGCCAGACGATGAACCGCGGGCGCTGGGTGAGGCCCGCGGCGGTGAAGAAGGCCGTCCAGTCGAGGCCCGGCGCCTTCTTCGCGAAGTCGGCTCGCGCCCAGGCGTTGTTGGCCTTCAGCACGTCCTCGGACTCCGCCCGCGGCGCATGGGCCTGGGCGATCTTGGTCTCCAGCTCGAAGATCGCCTGCGCCTCGGCCTGCGCGTTCTTGCGGCCGGCGAGCTCGAGGACCTTGGCGATGTGGCCCTTGTAGGCGGCGCGGATCTTCTCCATCCGCGGGCTGGCGGAGAGGTAGTAGTCGCGGTCGGGCATGCCGAGGCCGCCCTGCAGCAGGTAGGGCGCGTAGCGCTTGGGATCGTTCAGGTCCTGCTCAACCCAGAGGCCGAACAGGTGGTCGGTGTAGAAGTTGGTGGAATTGAGTGCATCGACGTCGGCGCGCAGCTCGCGCCCGAACTCGGCGGCGAGGCCCTTCTTGTCCTTGATGGCGCCGATCCGGGCCAGGGTCGGCTGCAGGGGTTTCAGGCCCAGGGCTTCGATCCTGGCCTCGTCCAGGTAGCTTGAATAGTAGTCGCCGATCTTGCGGGCCTCGGTCCCCGGCGCGGCCTTGGCGGCGGTCTGGATCAGGGCCTGCACGCGCCGGTTGGTGAGTTCGGTCAGCTCCGCGCCGACGCCCCAGCTCGAGCGGTCGGGCGGGATCTCGGTCGTGGCGAGCCAATGGCCGTTGGCATAGCGGAAGAAGTCGTCGCCGGGCTTCACCGACGGGTCCATGCCCGCCAGGTCGAGGCCGGCGGCATGGCTGTTGGCGAGGTCCTGGGCGGCGGGGGTCTGCGCCGTGGCGGCCGAAGCGGCGACGGCGAGCGCGGCGCTGAGCGCCAGCAGGTTTTTCCGGGTTTTCATGGCGCGCAACCTAGCCCGTGTGGCGCCGGTGTCCACGGATCGATGTTCTCGGACCATCCCCCAGCGATAGCGGGCGGAACGGCTGTGCGACGGCGAGCGTCCGGGGAACAGATCGGCTATCAAGGCGGCATGATCCGGATCGGCGTGGACTTCGGGGGGACCAAGATCGAGGCGGCGGCGCTGGACGCCGAGGGGCGCTTCCAGGCGCGCGTACGGGCGCCCTCGCCGGGGAGCTATGAAGCCAGCCTGGAGACCGTGCGCGACCTGATCGCCGAGGCGGAGCGGCAGGCGGGCGTTGCGGGCGCCAGCATCGGCGCAGGCATCCCCGGCTCGCCGTCGCCGGCCACCGGCCTGATCCGCAACGCCAACACCACCCACCTGAACGACAAGCCCCTGCAGGCCGACCTGGAGCGGGTGCTGGGCCGCCCGGTTCGCCTGGCCAACGACGCCAACTGCTTCGCCCTGTCGGAGGCCACGGACGGCGCGGGGGCCGACAGCCAGGTGGTCTTCGGGGTCATCGTCGGAACCGGCTGCGGCGCGGGCGTGACGGTCGGGCGCCAGGTGCTGGCCGGGCGCAACGGCATCGCCGGCGAGTGGGGCCACACGCCCCTGCCCTGGCCGCGGCCGGACGAGCTGCCCGGCCCGGGCTGCTTCTGCGGGCGGTTGAACTGCCTGGAGAACTGGATCAGCGGCCCCGGCTTCGCCCGCGCGCACGGGACCGGCCAGAGCGCCCATCAGATCGTCGAGGCCGCAGCGGGCGGTGAGGCGGCCGCTGTGGCCTCGCTGGACGACTATGTCGACCGCCTGGCGCGCGGCCTGGCGGTGATCGCCGACATCCTGGACCCGGACGTGATCGTGCTCGGCGGCGGCATGTCCAACGTCGAAGCGCTCTACCCGCGCCTGCCCAGCGCGATCGGCGGCTATACGTTCAGCGACATGTTCGCGACGCCGGTCCGGAAGGCGGCCCACGGCGACTCCTCCGGCGTGCGCGGCGCGGCCTGGCTCTGGCCGCTGGACCCAGGGCCATGAAGGCCTTCTGCCGCGACTGCTTCTGGCAGGGCGAGCAGGCCGTGCGGCGGTGCCCGGACTGCGCCTCGCCGAGGATCGTGGCGCACGCGGCGCTGGGCGAACTCGCCATCGCCCACATGGACTGCGACGCCTTCTACGCCAGCGTCGAGAAGCGCGACCGGCCGGAGTTGCGCGACCGGCCGGTCATCGTCGGCGGCGGGAAGCGCGGCGTGGTCACCACCTGCTGCTACATCGCCCGCATCAAGGGCGTGCGCTCGGCCATGCCGATGTTCAAGGCGCTGAAGCTCTGCCCCGAGGCCGTGGTCCTGAAGCCCGATTTCACCAAGTACCGCGCCGAGAGCAAGCGCATCCTGGGCATGGCCGGCGAACTCACCCCGCTGATCCAGAACCTGTCGCTGGACGAGGCCTGGATGGACCTGTCGGGCACCGAGCGGCTGCACAAGGCCGCGCCCGCCGTCACGCTGGCGAAACTGCAGGCGCGGATCGAGGCCGAGACGGGCCTGACCGTCTCCATCGGCCTGTCGGCCAACAAATTCCTGGCCAAGATCGCCTCGGAACTCGACAAGCCGCGTGGTTTCTCGGTGATCGGCGGGGCGGAGGCGGAGGCCTTCCTGGCGCCCAGGCCGGTCCGTATCCTGCCGGGCGTCGGCCCAGCCATGGCCGCCGGCCTGGAGAAGGCGGGCTTCCGCACGGTCGGCGACCTCGCCCAGGCCGACCTCAAGCTGCTGGTCGAGCGGTTCGGCAGCCACGGGCTTGGCCTGTCGCGCCTGGCGCACGGCCAGGACAGCCGCGCGGTCAATCCGCACGAGGAGCGCAAGGGAATCAGCGCCGAGACCACCTTCAACGAGGACCTCTCAGCCCTGGGCGACCTGGAGGACGTGCTGGCGGAGCTGTCGGAGAAGGTCGCCCGCCACGCCCGCGCCGACGGCCTGGCCGGCCGGGTCGTCACCCTGAAGCTGCGCACCACCGATTTCCGCATCCACACACGCCGCCGCACCATCCCGGTGCCGACCCAGACGGCGAAGACCCTGTTCGCGGTGGGCCGCGAACTGCTGGCCCGGGAGGCCACCGGCCGGCCCTACCGCCTGATCGGCATCGGCCTGGCCGAGCTGATCGAGGCCGAGGCGGTGGAGGACGACTTCTTCGCCGGCGACGAGCGGCGCGCCCTGGCCGGAGAGAAGACTCTCGACGCCATCCGCGCCCGCTTCGGCGCGGGCGCGGTCACGTCCGGGCGCATTTTTCGGGCAAAGTCCGTCCCAAAGCGAGATTGAGGCTCGGAAAGCGGGCGAGAGGCAGCGCCGGAACGTCGCAGCTTGACGGTTTCGCTGGGCGCCGGGACGATTCGACCCTTCCAAATGGAACAGGTTTGCATATCTAATCGATTGGCGGCGTGCCGGCAGCGCCGACAGGAGATCGATTGAATGGCCGAACGTAAAATGGGTGATCAGGATACCGGCATTCGCTCGGCGGTCGTCACCCAGACGAAGCCCAAGACACAGAAGCCCTCGATGTATCGGGTGCTGATCTTAAACGACGACTACACGCCAATGGAATTCGTCGTCTATGTGCTTGAGCAGTTCTTCAATAAGTCGCGCGAAGATGCGACTCGCATAATGCTTCACGTCCATCAACACGGCGTGGGGGTGTGCGGGGTGTTCACCTACGAGGTGGCGGAAACAAAAGTAGCCCAGGTCGTTGATACGGCGCGGCGGCATCAACACCCGCTGCAGTGCACCATGGAAAAGGACTAGAGGCACTTGCCTTCATTTTCGCGCCCCCTCGAAGAGTCGCTTCATCGCGCAGTGGCTTACGCCAACCAGCGCAAACATGAATACGCGACCCTCGAACACCTGCTTCTCTCCCTCGTCGACGACGAGGACGCCGCCGGCGTCATGCGGGCGTGCGACGTGGACCTCGGCGCGCTTCGCACCACGCTCACCAACTACGTGGACACCGAACTGCGCTCGCTGGTCGTCGACGACGGCGAGGACGCCAAGCCCACGGCGGGCTTCCAGCGCGTGATCCAGCGCGCGGTCATCCACGTGCAGTCATCCGGCCGCGAGGAGGTCACCGGCGCCAACGTGCTGGTGGCGATCTTCTCCGAGCGGGAGAGCCACGCCGCCTACTTCCTGCAAGAGCAGGACATGACCCGCTACGACGCGGTCAACTACATCGCCCACGGCATCGCCAAAAAGGCCGGCGCCGCGGAGTCCAAGCCCGTGAAGGGCGCCTCGGAGGACGAGGACAAGCCCACCGTCAAGACCGGCGGCGAGGCGCTCGAGGCCTATTGCGTCAACCTCAACGAGAAGGCCAAGCAGGGCAAGGTCGATCCGCTGATCGGCCGCTCGGCCGAGGTCGAGCGCTGCATCCAGATCCTCTGCCGGCGCACCAAGAACAATCCCTTGCTGGTGGGCGACCCCGGGGTCGGCAAGACCGCCATCGCCGAGGGCCTGGCGCGCAAGATCGTCAACAACCAGGTGCCCGAGGTCCTGGCCGGCTCGACCATCTTCTCGCTGGACATGGGCTCGCTGCTGGCGGGAACCCGCTACCGCGGCGACTTCGAAGAGCGCGTGAAGCAGGTGGTCAAGGAACTGGAGAACCACCCCGACGCGGTGCTGTTCATCGACGAGATCCACACGGTGATCGGCGCGGGCGCCACCTCCGGCGGGGCGATGGACGCTTCCAACCTGCTGAAGCCGGCGCTGGCCTCAGGCACCCTGCGGTGCATGGGCTCGACCACCTACAAGGAGTTCCGCCAGCACTTCGAGAAGGACCGCGCGCTCGTCCGCCGGTTCCAGAAGATCGACGTCAACGAGCCCACCATCGACGACACGATCAAGATCCTGAAGGGCCTGAAGATCTATTACGAGGAGTTCCACAAGCTCCGCTACACCAACGACGCCATCAAGGCGGCGGTGGAGCTGTCGGCCAAGTACATCAACGACCGCAAGCTGCCGGACAAGGCCATCGACATCATCGACGAGGCCGGCGCCAGCCAGATGCTGCTGCCGGAGGGCAAGCGGAAGAAGATCATCGGCCTGAAGGAGGTCGAGGCCGTCGTCGCCAAGATCGCCCGCATCCCGCCAAAGTCGGTTTCCAAGACCGACACCGAGGCGCTGAAGCAGCTCGAGGCCGACCTGAAGCGTGCGGTCTACGGCCAGGACGACGCCATCGACCAGCTCTCCTCGGCCATGAAGATGGCCCGGGCCGGCCTGCGCGACGCCAACAAGCCGATCGGCTGCTACCTCTTCTCGGGCCCCACCGGCACCGGCAAGACGGAAACCGCCCGCCAGCTCGCCTCGACGCTGGGCATCGAGCTCCTGCGCTTCGACATGAGCGAGTACATGGAGCGCCATACGGTGAGCCGGCTGATCGGGGCGCCTCCCGGCTATGTGGGCTTCGACCAGGGCGGCCTGCTGACCGACGCGGTCGACCAGCACCCGCACGCGGTCGTCCTGCTCGACGAGATCGAGAAGGCCCACCCGGACGTCTACAACATCCTGCTGCAGGTCATGGACCACGGGGCGCTCACCGACTCCAACGGCAAGAAGATCGACTTCCGCAACGTGGTCCTGATCATGACCACCAACGCCGGCGCCGCCGACGCCCAGCGCAACTCCATCGGCTTCGGCCGGGGGAAGCAGGACGACGAGGCCGAGGAGGCGATCAAGCGGGTGTTCACGCCGGAGTTCCGCAACCGCCTCGACGCGGTGGTGGCCTTCCGCTCGCTGACGCCGGAGATCATCAAGCAGGTCGTCCAGAAGTTCATCATGCAACTGGAGGCCCAGCTCGCCGACCGTCACGTGACCATCGAAACGACCGACGACGCGGCCGACTGGCTGGCGAAGAACGGCTTCGACGAACTCTACGGCGCCCGTCCGCTCGGCCGGGTCATCCAGGAGAACATCAAGAAGCCGCTGGCCGACGAGATCCTGTTCGGCAAGCTGGTCAAGGGCGGCCACGTCAAGGTGGTGCTCAAGGACGGCAAGCTGGCCTTCGAGATCGAGGGCGACGACCGCGAACCCGGCGCGCCGGTGATCGAGGCGCCCGCCGAGGCGGAAGAGGCCCTCCCGGTCGAGTAACCCCTACCTCCTCCATCGCGGCAGCGATGGCGGGAGGGGGACCGCGCCCCGCAGAGGGCGTAGTGGAGGGGGCAAGCTCCTTCCTCCGAAATCAACGATTGGCCGAGCTTGAGGTTTGCCCCCTCCACCATCGGCTCTTCGGCCGACGGTCCCCTTCCCGCCGCTTCGCGGGGGAGGTAGATCGCTAGCTGATCTTCGCCGCGATCTGCTCGGCCAGCACCTTCAACTCCGCGGGATCGGCCATGCCGCCGGCGGCGTGGCGTCCCAGCGGCACGCCCTCCCAGCGCGGGATGATATGGAAATGCAGGTGATAGACCGTCTGCCCGGCCGGGGCGCCGTTGAACTGCGTCACCACGATGCCGTCGGGATTGAGCGCCGCGCGGACCGCGCGGGTCACCCTCTGCACGCCCAGGATCACCTGGCTCAGCACCGCCGGGTCCTCGTCGAGCAGGTTGCGGGCCTGTGAGTGCTTGGGGATCACCAGGGTGTGGCCCCGGCCCTGCGGGAACACATCCATGAAGGCCAGGATGTGGTCGTCCTCGAAGACGCGGGCGGCCGGGGCCTCGCCGCGCAGGATCTTGGCGAAGATGTTGCCGCCGTCGTAGGTCCCGTCCAAGCTCATGCGCATCGCTCCCTAGTCGGAGCTGTCGTAGCAAATCGCCCCGGAGGGTGGAACGATGGCCGTCAGCGAGAAGGGCTCCAAGGACGCGCCCAGCGGGCTGACCGAACGCCAGCAGAAGTGGTTCGCCTCGGTGCAGGCGAGCCTGGAGCGCGACACCGGGAAGACGCTGGACGAGTGGGTGAAGATCGCCCGCACTTGCCCACACGGCAAGCCGAAGGCCCGCGCCGACTGGCTGCGCGAGCACCATGGCCTGGGGGTCAACCGCGCGGCGCACATCCTGTCGCAGGCGTTTCCCTCGGAGATGCGCTGGGACGACGCCGGGCCGCTGCGAGCCGCGCTCTGGGCGGACCCGGCGTCGGAGGCCATCCTGCAGGCGCTGGAGACGGCGGCGGGCAAGCTGCCGGACATCACCACCGGCCAGCGCAAATCCTTCACCGCCTGGTCCCGCAAGGTGCAGATGGCCGCCGCCCGGCCCGTCAAGGGCGGCCACGCCATGGTGGGTTTCGCCGTCGACCCCGGCGCCGACCCGCGCCTTGCGCCCCGCGGCAAGAGCGAAAGCTGGGGCGACCGGTTGAAGGGTCAGATGCTGCTGACGTCGCCGACCGAGGTCGACGCCTCGATCGAGGCGCTGTTGAAGCAGGCGTGGGAGCGTTCGTGATCTTCCTTCCCGCTACGCGGGAAACGACGGGTCAGCTCTCCTGCCGGAACGGCGAATATTCCTCGGTCAGCCACTCCATCTCCTGCTCGACGCCCTGGCGCTCCTGCATGACGAAACGCTCGACCGGGCCGCGGAGGGCCGGGTCAGCGATGTAGTGGGCGGAGTAGACGGGGCTGGGCAGATAGCCGCGGGCGATCTTGTGCTGGCCCTGGGCGCCGGCTTCGACGCGCGCCAGGCCCCGGCCGATGGCCCACTCGATGGCCTGATAGTAGCACAGCTCGAAATGCAGGAAGGGCACGTCCTCGACGCAGCCCCAGTTGCGGCCGTAGAGGCAGTCGTCGCCGATCAGGTTCAGCGCGCCGGCGATCCAGCGCCCCTCCCGCCGAGCCATGATCAGCAGCACCCGGTCCGCCATTCGCTCGCCCAGCAGGGAGAAGAACTGGCGCGTCAGGTAGGGCCGGCCCCACTTGCGCGAGCCGGTGTCCATGTAGAAGCCGAAGAAGGCGTCCCAGTGCGCCTCGCCGATATCCGCGCCGGTCAGGCAGAGGATCTCAAGGCCCTCGACCGCCTCGCGCCGCTCGCGCTTGATGGTCTTGCGCCGGCCTGAGGACAGAGCGGCCAGGAAGTCGTCGAAGGTCGCGTAGTCCCGATTGTGCCAGTGGTATTGCTGGCCCTCGCGCAGCGCCAGCCCCTGCTCGCCCATCCAGCGCCACTCGTCCTCGGTGGGGAAGTTCACGTGGAAGGACGACGAGCCAAAGCGCTCGCAGAGCGTCAACGCCCCGCCCAGCAGGAAGCCGCGGGCCTCCTCCACGTCGACGTCGGGCCGCACCAGCAGGCGCGGGCCGGTGGCCGGGGTGAACGGCGCGGCCGAGAGCAGCTTCGGATAGTACTGGCCGCCGGCGCGCTCATAGGCGTCGGCCCAGGCGTGGTCGAAGATGTATTCCCCCTGGCTGTGGGACTTGCGGTAGAGCGGCATGACCGCGGCCACGCTCCCCTCCCCGTCCTCGACTGCCAGGTGCTGCGGCCCCCAACCGGTGCGCTCGACCGCGCAGTTCGACTCCTCCAGGGCGTCCAGGAAGTCGTAGCGGATGAAGGGGTTGCCGGCGTAGGCGGGGTTTCCGGCGCAGGCGTCCCAGGCCTCGCGCCCGACCTCGGCGATGCGCCGGCAGACGCGAACCGCCGGCTTCAGGCTCACGCCCAGGTCCTCAGCAAGGGGAGAACCCTTCGAAGATCAGGTTGTCGCAGCCGTCGCGAACCGCCTCCCATTGGGCGGGGTCGCGGATCGTCCAGGCGACGATCGGTAGGCCTTCCACGCGGAAGCCGGTGGCGACGTGGCTGGGCAGCATGTCGAGCCCGAGCGCCAGGAAGTGCGGCTTGGCGATGGCCACGTGCTCCAGCCGCGCGAAGCTCCGGCGCTGGTCCTCGGAGAGCTGCGGCGCGCGCTTGTAGGAATAGGAGTCCAGGCCGCGCATCACGCCCGGGAACCGCTCGGCGAACCAGGCGTGCGAATAGGGGTTGAAGCCGATCACGCAGACCGGGCCGGCGTGATCGATGATCACCTCGTGGGTGCGCTGCTCCAGGGGCCCCACGTGGCCATAGGGGGTCTTCAGCTCGATGTGGACCATGGCCCGGCGGCCGACCAGGGCCAGGGTTTCCAGCAGGGTCGGGATGCGCTCGTCCGTGCCCTTCAGGCGCAGTTCGGACAGCTCGACCGTGGTGCGGTCGCCGAGGCGGCCGGGGACGCCGGTCATCCGCTCCAGGTCGTCGTCGTGGAACACCATGGCCTCGCCGTCGGCGGAGAGCTGCACATCGAGTTCGATGCCGTAGCCGGCCGCGCAGGCGGCCTGGAAGGCGCCCAGGGAATTCTCCGGCGGGCCGTCGGGGCTCCATAGGCCCCGATGGGCTATGGCCGGCTCGAAGAGCCGCTCCCAGGCCTCGCCGAATCTTTCCTTCACGAGGGGGCTCTCACGAGACGGCCACCACCGCGTCCACCTCCACGGCGAAGTTCATCGGCAAGCGATAGACGCCGACCGCCGAGCGGGCGTGGCGGCCGGCGTCGCCGAACGCCTCGACCATCAGGTCGGAGCAGCCGTTGATCACCTGGGGGATCTCGAAGAACCCCGGCCCGGCCTGGACGAAGCCGCCTAGCTTCACGACGCGGACCACCCGGTCGAGGTCGCCCTCGCAGGCGGCGCGCATCTGGGCCAGCAGGGAAAGGCCGCACAGCCGGGCGGCGGCGCGGGCGGTCGCGAGGTCGACGTCCTCGCCCACCACGCCCTTGATGCCGCCGTTTGCGTCGAGCGACACCTGGCCGGAGATGTGAATGAATTCGCCGACCCTTACGAAGGGCACGTAGTTGGCGACGGGGGCGTTGGGCTGCGGCAGGACGACGCCCGCGGCGGCCAGTCTTTCTTCGATCTGGGACATGGGCGCAGGTCTAGCGCCCTCCCCTTGTCAGGAAAAGCCAGACCCCCACGAAAAGATAGGCCCCATGAGAAAAGGCCCGGAGCGGGGGGCTCCGGGCCTTCAAACCCATCGGCGGGACCCAAGGGGGTCGACCGCCGTACGCGGGCGACTTCTCTTAGCGGGCCGCTTGGACGCGCTCGACCATGGCGGTCATGCGCTCGTTCAGCGGCTTCATGCTGTCCTTCACCGAGGCCGACACGGTCTCGGTCATGCGGGTCATCTCGGCCATGTAGGCTTCCAGCGCCGACTTGGCGTAGGAGGTCTGCAGTTCGACGACTTCCTGCACGCTCTTGGCGGCCGACAGCGACTTGGCGGCGGCGACCTGATTCTCGAAGGAGGTCTTCGAGAAGGCCATGGCTTGCGCGCCCAGGGCTTCGGCGCCCTTGGTGGCGGCGGTCACCGAGGCGACGACGGCTTCCAGGTTCTTCTTGGAATGGGCGTTGGCGTCGTTCAGGGCGGCGAGGGTCTTTTCCACGCCATCCTTGAAGGCGACGTTGGAGGCGGCGGTGAATTGGTCGACGGTGGACTTCACGGCTTCGGCGGCGGCCATCGGTCTACTCCTGGTTCGAGAGGTGCGGCGGGCGCCGCGGTGCAAGGACGATTTGAGGGCCAGAGCCCATTGAACGCAGGAAATTTATCTCATGTTGCAGTGCAGCAGTCAACGGCTTTTTGTGCAGTGCACAATGACGTGAAAACGAGACGCCCGCCGTCGCATACCGCCGGTTTTCGCCGCACCGCGACAAAACAGCCCGTTCAACACCTGTTTACTCTAACTTCAGCATCGGGCTGTCATGCTACTAAGATTCAAGGGCGGTCCAGCGGCCGTTCGCAAACCTTTGATTCGACGGACGAAGCATGATCCAGCACGCCCGCCGCCTGTTCCTAGCGTTAGGTCTGGCCGCCACGACTGCCCTGGGCTCCATCGCCACTCCGGCGAGCGCCCAGATCCCCTACTTCCAGAACCTGCTCGCCGCCTCGCAGACCAAATATGCGGCGATCGTAGTGGACGCGAAGTCGGGCGAGATCCTCTACGCCAAGCACGCCGACAGCCCGCGCTATCCGGCGTCGATCACCAAGATCATGACGCTCTACCTGACGTTCGAGGCGTTGGCCTCGGGCAAGCTGCACCTGGACGACCGGGTGATGGTCTCGCCGCACGCCGCGGCCCAGGCGCCGACCAAGCTGGGCGTGCGCGCCGGCGATTCGGTCAGCGTCGAGGACGCCATGGACGGCATGGCGACCAAGTCGGCCAACGACATGGCCGTGGCCATGTCCGAGAAGCTGGGCGGCACGGAAAGCCGCTTCGCCGCCCTGATGACCCTGCGCGCCCAGGAGCTGGGCATGCAGAACACTCATTTCGTCAACGCCTCGGGCCTGCCCGACAGCCGCCAGCTCACCACGGCCCGCGACATCGCCATCCTGTCGCGCGCGGTGATGCGCGACTACCCGCAGTACTACAAGCTGTTCAGCCTGCAGGAATTCCGCTTCCGCGGCCAGACCATCGCCAACCACAACCACCTGCTGGGCCGCATGCCAGGCGTTGACGGGCTGAAGACCGGCTTCACCAACGCCTCGGGCTTCAACCTGGCGGTCTCTGCCGTGCGCGACAACCGCCGCCTGATCGCCGTGGTCATGGGCGGCCCCACCACCGCCCAGCGCGACCAGAACGCCGAGGACCTGCTGCTTACGGGCTTCGACGTCATGCGCCGCCGCGGCCTTGGCGAGAAGATCGTGGTCGCCCAGAACCAGTTCGAGCCCACCGAGCTCAACGGCCCGGTCGTCCGCCCGCCGGTCGAGCAGGGCGACGGCGAACAGGACCAACTGAAGATCCAGCTCACCGGCGCGCCCGCGGCCAAGGCCGGCCGGATCGAGGTCGCAAGCGGTCGCCGCCACGGCGAGCAGGCGGCCCTGACCAAGGCTCAATGGGCCGTGCAGGTGGGCGAGTTCCGCTCCAAGACCGACGCCCACCGGCAACTCGCCCTGGTCGAGAAGAAGTTCTCCGACCACGTCGACGGCGCCCGCGCCGCCGCCGAGAAGCAGGGCCGCAGGTACAAGGCGGTGTTCACCGGCCTGACCGAAGCCGACGCCAAGGGCGCCTGCAGCGCCATGAAGGCCAAGCGGCTGGCCTGCATGGTCATCCAGCCGGCGTGAGCTGTCATCCCGGTTTCCGCGCAGCGGAAGGCCGGGACCCATACACTCCGTCCTATCCAGGACTCCTTTGAACCCATCGCGTCTATGGGTCCGGACAAGCGCCGCCCGCTTTCCGGGATGACATTGTTGGGGATTGGCGCGCCGCGGCTCTACGCCCTCAGCAACCGGTCCCGCGCGGCGTTGAGCTGACTTGCGAGGCCGGTGGTCCCACCCTTGTCGGGGTGGGCCATGCGGATCAGGCGGCTGTAGGCGGCCTGGATTTCGTCCTCCGTGGCGTCCGGCCCCACGCCCAATATCGAGCGCGCCTCCTTCAGGCTCATCTCGCTCGAGGCGGGCGGCGGCGTCGCGCGCGGGGCGTTGATCCGTGCGGTGGTCACCAGCCACAGGCCCAGGACCACCAGGACGATGGCGATCGCCCAGCCGCCGCGCAGGCCCGCATAGGCCGCCGCGGCGAAGGCGGCGATGGAAAAGGCGCCCGACAGGAACCGCCACTCCCGCCGCTTCAGCACCGTGCTGCCGCGGCCCAGCCCCACCAGGAACCACAGCACCGCGGCCCCGAGGGCGAGATAGAGCATGGCTATTCCGCGGCGATCTGCTCGGCGTCGGAGAAGCCCGAGAGACCCAGCGCCGTCATCAGGGCGCGCAGCTCCTGGCGCGCGGCCACGTGCTGCAGGGACATGACCACCGGGCGGATGGCGGGCGACAGGTCCGCCACCGTCAGGCCGAACGGGAAGAGTTCGCGATAGATCACCCGGTCGCGCAGCCCCGGCCCGATGCGGAATCCGACCTTGCGCGACAGGGTCTCGATCCGCTCCTCCAGGCGCTTGCGGTTGCGCGCCTCGGTGGGCGCGAGGCGGTTGCGCAGGACCACCCAGTCGATCTGCTTGCGGTCCTTCACGGCGCGGGCCTTGCGGCTGTTCCAGACCGTCTCGGAATAGAGGCTGTGGCGCTTCAGCTCGAGGGTGACGGGATCGACCACCCCCAGCATGTCGAAGTCGACGAAGCTGTCGTTCATCGGCGTAACGATCAGGTCGGCCTGGCCGTGGGCGGCGCGGCTGATCGCGGTGTCGCTGCCGGGGGTGTCGACCAGCACGAAGTCGGCGCGGGCGCCGACGTCGGCGAAGGCCTCCTCGAAGCGGCCCAGGGCCTCCTCGTCGGTGGCCCGCGCCAGGGCCGCGCCGTCGCTGCTGAGCGGATGCTCGATCGGCATGGGCGCGACCACGCCGTTGGCGTCGAGCCAGGCGCGGCGGTTGGCGAAGAAGTGCGAGGTCGACTGCTGGCGAAGGTCGAGGTCCAGCACCGCGACGCTGGCGCCGGCGTGCAGCAGGGCGGCCGCCGTGTGGATGGCGATCGTGGACTTTCCAGCCCCGCCCTTCTCGTTGCCGACCACGATGACGCTGGCCTGCGGCATGTTCAGAACTCCTTAAGGGTCAGCCTTGGCCGAATCAGGGGCCGACTCACTTGCGCCTAGAGGAGCGCCCGCGCCGGAGTCGCGTCAACGCCGCCGGTCGCCGCGCCCTGTGGATGACTACCAGGCGCCGGCCTCGCGCAACTGCCGGGCGAGCTCGGTCGGCACGTCGCCGAAGGCCTCGATGGAGAGGTCCGGCGGGGCGTCCTTGGGCTCGAGGTAGCGCCAGCCCTGGAAGGCGCGGCGCGGGGTGGGCGCCACGCGGACCGGCGTCGGGTCCAGCTTCACCTCGCAGCGGGCGGCGATCCCCTCGCCCACCGTGGTCACGTCCAGGATGGCCTGGCGGCAGAGGATGACGCCCTTGAACACCCGGTAGAGCGAGCCGCCGTCGATCATCTCCGCGGCCCGCTTGGGCGTCTGGCGGGTGCGCATGATCCAGCAGCCGTCGGGATCGTTGTGCGTGGCGTGCCAGTCGATCAGTTCCTCGACCGTCGCCGCGCCGACGCAGAGCTTGATCATGTGCAAGGCCATGGCCCTGGATTAGGGCGGACCCCGGGATTTGACCAGTGCGTCAGGTCGCCCAGCTCGGCTTGCGGCGCTCCAGGAAGGCGCCGACGCCCTCCTGGCCCTCGGGGCCGACCCGGGCGACGGCGATGCGCCGGGCGGTCTCGCGCATCAGGGGCTCGTCGATGGCGTGGCCCTGGATGTCGTTCACCAGCGCCTTGGCGTCGGCCACCGCGCCGGGGGCGCAGGCGGCGATCTCGGCGCCCATCCGCGCCTGGGCCGCGTCGAGGGCGGCGCCGTCGCGGACGATCTCGCCGATCAGGCCGAGCCGCAGGGCGTGTTCGGCGTCGAACACCCGGGCGCTGGCGAACAGACCGCGCGCCGCGCGGGGGCCGATGGCGGCGGCCACATAGGGACTGACTGTCGCCGGGATCAGGCCCAGCCGGACCTCCGGGAAGCCGAACCTCGCGTCGGCGGTGGCGATTGCCGTATCGCAGGCGGCGACCAGTCCCGCGCCGCCGCCGAACGCCGCGCCCTCGACCAGGGCCACGGTCAGGTGCGGCAAGTCCCACAGAGCCTTCAGCATCTTGGCCATGGCGTAGGCGTCTTCCCGATTGTCGCTCTCGGGCCACTCGGCCACCTGGCGGATCCAGCCGAGGTCGGCGCCGGCGCTGAACATCGCGCCCGCGCCGCGCAGGAACACCACCCGCACGCCCTCGGCCCCGCGCAGGGTCTCGAAGGCGTCGGCCAGGGCCGAGACCAGGTCGGCGTCGAGGGCGTTCCTCTTCGACGGGCGGTTCATCGTCAGGGTGACGGCGCCGGTGGGCGTGGCCTCGATCCTTACAAGGTCGGCGGTGGGGCTGACGTCCGGCAGCTCGACCAGGGGATCGGCGATGGGGTTCGACAGAGGGTCGGACACGGGGAGAGCTCCTTCCAGATGCGCCCTCCTAGAATGCGCCAGGCGACCGAGCGGGACCAAGCAAGGCCGGTATCCCCGACTCTGCGGCCACGCTAGGCTCCGCCCCCAGTGTCCCAACTGCCAGACATTCCCGACGAGTCGGCGCTGGCGCGGCTCTTCCACCAGGAGCACGTGCAGACGGAGGCCGTGTGGTTCTCCCTGCCGGGCGGCGCCACCCTGTTCGCCGCGGGCGACACCTCCGACCAGCTCTACTTCGTGCGCGCCGGAAGGCTCGGCGCGTTCCGCCGGGAGCAGGGTCATGAGGCGCAGTTCCTGGGGGTGATCCGGCCGGGGGAGCCGGCGGGCGAGATGTCGCTGATCGCCGGGTCGCCGCACTCGGCCGACGTGGTGGCGCTGCGGGACAGCGAGATCATCGCCGTCCCGCGCGATGTCTTCCTGGAGGCCTGCGAAGCCGACACCGCGGTGATGATCGAGCTCGCAAAGCTGATGATGCTGCGCAGCCGCCAGGCGGTGACCCGCGGCGGGGTCGGCGAGCCCTCGGTGTTCGGCTTCGTCTCCCTGGGGTCGAGCGGCGCCCTGCGGCCCCTGGTCGAACGGCTGGCGGTCGAGATCGGACGCCTCGGCTATTCGGCGACCACCATCGGGCCCGAGGCCCAGGCCGCACCCACCGAGTGGTTCTCCGACGTCGAGAAGACCCACGACTTCGTCCTCTATGTCGCCGAGGCGGCCGACGCCGGCTGGCGGCTGGTGGTGGCCCGCCAGGTGGACCGGCTGTTCCGCGTCGGCCGCGGCGACCGTCCCCCGCCCAAGGCCCAGGGGGCGATGGACGTGCCCTCCCCGCTGCAGGCCCAGCAACTGGTGGACCTGATCCTGCTGCAGCCGGCCGACATCGACCGCCCGCAAGGCTCGGAAGCCTGGCTGGACGCCGCCAACCCCGCCCGGCTGTTCCACATGCGCCGCGACCACGAGGGCGACCTTCAGCGCATCGCCCGCATCCTGACCGGCCAGTCGGTGGGCCTGGTGCTCTCCGGCGGCGGCGCGCGGGCCTATGCCCACGTGGGCGCGGTTCGGGCGTTGCGCGAGCGCGGCGTCCCCATCGATTTCGTGGGCGGGGTCTCGATGGGCGCGGTGATCGCCGCGGGCGTGGCCATGGGCTGGGACGACCAGGAAATGGGCCGGCGCATCAAGGAGGCCTTCGTCGACACCAGCCCGCTGGCCGACATCGCGCTTCCCCTGCTGGCCATGACCCACGGCCTGAAGGTCAACGACCGGCTGGCGCACCACTTCGGGGAGACCCAGATCGCCGACCTGTGGCTGCCGTTCTTCTGCCTGTCGTCGAACCTGACCACCGGCGCCTATCAGATGCACCGCCGCGGCCTGCTGCGCCGGGCGCTACGGGCCTCGATCTCGCTGCCCGGCATCCTGCCGCCGGCCACCGACGAGCAGAACGTGCTGGTCGACGGGGCGGTGATGAAGAACTTCCCGGCGGACGTGATGCGCACCAGCCAGTTGGGGCCCATCGTCGGCGTCGACGTCACCAGCGGCCGCAGCATCACCGCCGACGACGTGGCGCGGCCCGCCTCGGTCTGGCGCTGGATCTGGTCGGGGCAGTGGCGCCGGGGGCCGCCGATCGTCTCGCTGCTGATGCGGGCGGCTACGGTCTCGACCTCCCGCGACCTGTCGGCGGCGCGCGACGCCACCGACGTGCTGGTGATGCCCGACGTGTCGAAGGTGGAAATCCGCGATTTCGGCGCCTATGACCCTGCGGTCGCCGAGGGCTACCGCGCCACGATCGAGGCGCTGGACAAGCTCGACCGCCCGGTCCAGGCCCTGCGCCGGCGCCGCAGCCTCGCGGATCAGAAACTCGACAAGGCCGCCGCCGCGGCGCGCTGAAATGACCTGAAGGCGCCGTTTGCGCCCGCGCCCGAAGCGACCCATATTGGGGGTCCTTGCTCAGCAACTGAAAGGAGGTGATCCAGTGTCTCATAGTGAAAGCCGTGGATCGGCGAACGTGACCTGGACCTCCGCGAAAGAGGTCCGCGCCTAGGCCAAGCTTCGGCAAAGGTCGCGCGCCGCTCTGCGGTCCGACTATGGAAAGGCCGCTTCCGCAAGGAGGCGGCCTTTCGCATGTCTGGCGGCTTGCATTGCGCGACGCCCCTCGCGAAGGTCCGGGCCATAAATCGGGGACGTTCCAGGCATGTCGAAGATGCGTTTTCTCACCCTTGCGGCGATCGCGAGCGCCCTGGCGCTGCCGGCCGCGGCCGCCCCGGCCAAGGACCTCGCCCGGCTGAAGGCCGAGGCGGCCGAGGTCACCATCGTGCGGGACGACTGGGGCATCGCCCACGTGCACGGCAGGACCGACGCCGAGGCCGCGTTCGGGATGATCTACGCCCAGGCGGAAGACGACTTCAACCGCGTGGAGGCCAACTACCTGACCGCGCTCGGCCGCACCGCCGAGGCCGACGGCCAGGGGGCGATCTGGCAGGACCTGCGTCAGAGATTGTTCGTCGATCCGGTTGACCTGAAAGCCAAATACGCCGCGAGCCCGGTGTGGCTGAAGGCCCTGATGAACGGCTGGGCCGACGGCCTGAACTACTATCTGGCGACCCATCCGGGCACGCACCCGAAGGTGATCCGGCGCTTCGAGCCCTGGATGGCGCTTTCGTTCACCGAGGGCAGCATCGGCGGCGACATCGAGAAGGTCTCCCTGCCTGCGCTGGAGGCCTTCTACGGCGACCCGGCGGCGGCCGCCGGCAAGCTCAAGCTCGCCGAGGCCGACAGCCTGAAGTTCAAGGAGCCCGCGGGCTCCAACGGCATGGCGATCGGCCCGCAGATCACCAAGGACGGCCACGCGCTCCTGCTGATCAATCCGCACACCTCGTTCTATTTCCGCTCCGAGCTGCAGATGACCAGCGACGAGGGGCTGGACGCCTACGGGGCGGCGACCTGGGGCCAGTTCTTCGTCTACCAGGGGTTCAACCCGCACGCCGGCTGGATGCACACCTCCACCGGCGCGGATACCGTCGACGAGTTCGCCGAGAGCCTCGTGCGCAGGGACGGCAAGATCCTCTACCGCTACGGCGCCGAGCAGCGGCCGCTGACGGTCTCGACCATCACCGTGGCCTACCGCACGCTGGAAGGCGCCATGGCGTCGAAGACCTTCACGGTCTACCGCAGCCACCACGGGCCGATCGTGCGCGCCGAGGGCGACAAGTGGATCGCCGAAGCCCTGATGTTCAAGCCGATCGAGGCGCTGGAGCAGTCGTTCGGCCGCACCAAGACCCACGACCTCGCCTCGTTCCTGAAGGTCGCCGAGCTGGACGCCAACTCGTCCAACAACACCCTCTTCGCCGACGACAAGGGCGAGACGGCGCTGCTGCTGCCGCAGTTCATGCCCCGGCGCGACAACCGCTTCGACTACACCAGGCCCGTGGACGGCGCGGATCCCGCCACCGACTGGAAGGGCATTACGCCCTTCGCCGACATGCCGAAGGTGATCGATCCGCCCAACGGCTGGGTCTACAATTCCAACGACAGCCCCTGGCATGCCGCGGGGCCGAACAGCCCGAAGAAGGCCGACTTTCCGCGCTACATGGACCAGGCGGGCGACAATCCGCGCACGGCGCACGCGGTGCGCGTCCTCACGGGCCAGGGCGACTTCACGCTCGCCAAGCTGATCGCCACCGATTTCGACTCCTACCTTCCGGCCTTCGCGCGCCTGCTTCCGGGCCTGATGAGCGCCTATGACGGCCTGCCCGGGGCCGATCCGATGAAGGCCAAGCTGGCGGGTCCCGTGGAGGCCCTGCGCGCCTGGGACTTCCGCTGGAGCGCCGAGTCGGTTCCCACCTCGCTCGCAGTGGGCTGGGGCGAGGCGCTGTGGGCCAAGACCGCCGGGGCCGCCAAAAAGGCCGGGATGCACGTCGACGACTACATGGCCGAGCACGCGACGCCCGCCCAGAAGCTCGACGCCCTGGCCGAGAGCGCCGATCGGCTGACGCAGGACTTCGGAACCTGGAAGACGCCCTGGGGGCAGATCAACCGCTTCCAGCGGGTCGACGACGCCATTGTCCCGCACTTCGACGACGCGGCGCCCTCGATCCCCGTGCCCTTCGCCTCCTCCCAGTGGGGGTCGCTGGCGTCCTTCGGCGCCAAGCGCTACCCGGACACCAAGAAATACTACGGCTCCAGCGGCAACAGCTTCGTGGCGGTGATCGAGTTCGGCCCGCGCGTCCACGCCCGCGCGGTGACCGCCGGCGGCGAGAGCGGCGACCCGAAGTCGAAGCACTTCAACGATGAGGCGAGCCGCTATGCCTCGGGCGACCTGCGGGAGGTCTATTTCTATCCCGACCAGCTCGTGGGGCACACCGAGCGGACCTATCACCCCGGCGGCTGAACAGGCTTAGCGGGCCGCCCAGCCTGTGTCGCGGGCGGCGCGTTCGGCGGCGGCGTCCAGGGGTGGGCCGGCGATCAGGCCGTCCACCGCCGCCAGCACCGCCGGCGGGGTCTCGCTGGCGGCGGTGCGGTACTGCGGCGCGGCCTGCGGCGCCCAGGCGCTGGCCGTCTGCACGATCCAGCGGCCGTCACGGCGGCAGGCCAGGCCCGCGAGGCGGTCCGCCCGGCTCAGGAAGGTCCGGCAGTAGCCGCCGCCCGCATCGCGGAAGGTCAGGCCCACCTTCACCGCCCCGCCGTCGGCCGCCAGTTGCGTCGTCAGCGCCCGCGCCAACCCGGCCCGCGCCACCAGCGTCCCATGCTCCGAGACCAGGCTGCCGCCCGGCGGCGAGAGCGACTGGCCGATGGCGACGCCCACCACCAGGCAGGCCGCCAGGGCCGCCCACTGCGGCAGGCCGAGGCGGGGCCGCTGGGGGTCGTTGGCGGCCGTGGCGGCCATCCTGAGCGCCAGGGGGACCTCTTCGGAGAGCACGGGGTCGTAGGCCGCCGCCAGCCGGGCTCTGAGCGCGCGCTGCCGGGCGACCTCGGCGGCGAGGATCGGGTCTGCGGCCATCCGGGCCTCGAAATCGGCCACGGCCTGCGGCGACAGTTCGCCGTCCACATAGGCCGCCATGGTTTCCGGAGACGGGATCATGGCGCCGCCTCCCCGAGATCGGCCAGCAGGGCCGCGCGACCGCGCACCAGGCGGCTGGTCAGCGTGCCCTCGGGCACCTGCAGGACCGAGGCGGCCTCCCGATAGGAGAGCCCGTCCACGAGGACGAGAGCCACGGCCAGGCGCTGCTCGTCGGGCAGCCGCGCCATGGCGCGCTCGACCTCGCCCACGGCCAGCCGGTGCTCCACCGCCGCGGCGCCGGCGTCACCGACGCGCTCGCCCTCCGCCTCCGGGGCCAGCACGGCGCCGCGCCGGCTGCGGGCGCGGGCTTCGTCGATCCAGGCGTTCTTCATGATGCGGAACATCCAGCTATCGAAGCGTGTCCCCGGACGCCACTGGCCGCGGTGGACCAGGGCCCGCTCGACCGTCGCCTGCGCCAGGTCGTCGGCGTCAGCCGGGTTGCGCGTGAGCGCGCGCGCCAGCCGCCGCAGGCGCGGGAGAAGCTCGACGATCTCATGGTCCAAACCGTTCAAGGACGACCTTCGTGTCGAGGGATGAAACGACCGCGCGGCGGCGTTTCATCCCAGGTCCTGCGAAAAAGCGAAATACACAATGGCGCCAAGCGCTGCCTTGAGAGTTCTGACAGACACCATGCCCGTCCTTCGGCCCCGTTCACGACGCTTCCGCATCGTCCGCGCAGCGCTGGCCTGCGCGGCCCTGGCCGTCGGCTCTCCCGCCCCGGCGCAGATCCTGCGGGGCGGAGGGGGGCTGGGCCTGCCGGGCGGCCCCGTGGGCTTGCCGAGTTTGCCGAGCCTCCCGCGCACGCCGGCCCTGCCCGCTGCGCCGCTGCCGGACGTCACCGCAACGACCACGACGCTCTCCGACGCCGCCCTCTCGACGGTCACCCGCGCGCGCGGGTTGACGGCGCAACGGTTGATCCGCGAGCACCGCGATCTGGTGGAGGCCGACGATCGCGGCCAGCCGGTGGTCCGCGGCGAGGCCCTGGGCCTCGGGGTGTCGGACGTCGCCCTGGGTCGTCTGCGGGAGGCGGGCTTCACCGTGCGCTCGGCGGACGAAATCCCCGGGCTCAGCCTGCGCACCGTGGTGCTCGGCGTCCCGCGCGGGCTCTCCGCGGTCGAGGCCCTGCAGCGCCTCAGAGGCCTCGATCCCGCCGGCCAGTACGAGTTCAACCACCTCTATCAGCCGGCCGGCGTTGCGGGCGCAGCCGCCGCCAACGCCGCGGGCGACGCGCCCGACGCACGTGACCGCTCAGTGGGCGTCATCGACGGCGCCGCGGCCGCCAGCCCGCCGACGCTCGCCAACGCCCGCCTCGTCCAGCAGGGGTTCGCGCCCGGCGGGACCCGGGTGACGGCGCACGCGACCGCGGTGGCCTCGCTGATCGCCGGCGAAGGCCGCGGCTTCCGCGGCGCGGCCCCCGGCGCGAAGCTCTATGTCGCCGACGTCTATGGACCGACGCCGGCAGGCGGCTCCGCCGAGGCGGTGGCCCGCGCCATGGGCTGGCTGGCCCAGATGCGCACCCCCGTGATCAACATCAGCCTGGTGGGGCCGCCGAACCTGCTGCTGCAGGCCGCCGTCCAGGCGCTGATCGCCAAGGGCCATCTGGTGGTGGCTCCGGTGGGCAACGACGGCCCGGCCGCGCCGCCCCTCTATCCGGCCGCCTATCCCGGCGTGATCGCGGTGACCGGCGTGGGCCCGGACGGGCGGCCGCTGCCGGAGGCCGGCCGCGGGACCCATGTGGACTTTGCCGCGCCGGGCGCAGGCATCGTGGCGGCCTCGCCGGGCGGCGGGGTCACCGCCGTGCGCGGTTCCTCCTTCGCCGCGCCCATCGTGGCCGGCGAGCTGGCGCGGCGGATGACCGCGCCGGACCGCGGCCAGGCCGAAGAAGCCGTAGCCGCCCTGACCCGCGAGGCGACGGCCCGCGGGGCGGCGCTCGGGCATGGCCTGGTTGGCATGGACGTGCCCGCCCCGGCGGCCGGGCGGACGGAAAAACGCAAGCCGGCGGGATGAAATCCGCGCCTGCCGTCGTTGGTCCTGCGGGATGCAACCAAACGACAGGAGATTCTTCATGCGCAAGACCGCAGTCCTCATCGCCTCGGCCCTGTGCGCCGGCCTCGCCTTCGCCAGCGCGGCCGACGCTCAATTGCTGGGCGGCGGCGCGCGGGGCGGCCTGGGCGGCGGCCTCATGGGCGGCCTCGGCGGCGTCACCGGCGGACTGACCGGCTCGGCCGGCGGCGGCTTCGGCGCCAATCCGGGCCTGTCGGGCTCGCAGATCACCGACACCGCCGGCCGCGGGGTGGGCGTCGCCCGCTCCACCGCCTCCAGGGCAAAGACCAAGGCCGCCGACACGGCCGCGGCAGGCCAGGCCACTGCCGCGGGCGCCGTCCAGCAGGCTCAGATGACCGGCCAAGGCGCCGCCATGACCGCTCAGGGCTCGGCCCAGGGCGCAACAATGACCGCCTCGGGCGTGGCGCAGAACGCTTCGGCCAACGCCCAGCAGCAGGCGCAGGGCGCGCTCGCCTCGGCCGGCCAGGCCGCCTCGGCGTCCGGCCAGGCTTCGGGCGCCGGCAGCGCCAGCGCCTCACCCCGCAAGGGCAAGGCGAGCGGCTCGGCCAGCGGCTCCGGCTCGGGCGCCCTCGGCGGCTCCCTCGCGCCCTCGGCCAACGGTTCGGCCGGCGGCTCGGCGAGCGGCTCGGCGTCAGTCCCCCGCTAACCGGCCCCGCAGCCGGCCGCGGAGGCGCGTGCGCCCGGCTCTGGAGAGGCTCATCGAGCTTGCCGGGCGCGCAGCAGAAGGGTCGTCGGGAGATCCCGGCGGCCCTTCGACCTTTCCCGCGTTCAGAACGAGACGCAGGAGCCCTGGGTGATCAGCAGGACGGAATCCTGGTGGAAGCGGCCCTTGTAGGCGCTGCGCGCCGCCTCGAGCCGGCCCGACACGTCGCGCCCCTTGGGCAGGACGATCAGCACCACCTTCGAGGCCTCGCGGATCAGCCTGTTCTCGTCGCCTCGCCACTGCCCGCCGCCATCCAGCACGGTCAGGCCATCGGGGAACCGCGGCGTGAGGTCCTTGTCGACGAACAGCTGGAAGTCGGCCTCGCTGACCCCGGCCTTGCCGCCGATATTCCGGCCGAAGAAGAGCTGGGCCGTGCGGCGGGCTTCCTGCCCCGCCGGGCAGGCCGCGGCGGTCTCCGCCTTGGGCGGCGGCGCGGTCGCGCAGCCTGCGAGGCCGGCCAGCCCCACGGCGACGACCATGACCCCCAGAACCCTCATCCGCCGATCAACTCCCGTCCGATCAGGAAGCGCCGGATCTCGTTGGTGCCCGCGCCTATGTCATAGAGCTTGGCGTCCCGAACGAGTCGTTCCACCGGATATTCCTTGGTGTAGCCCGCGCCGCCAAGGGCCTGCACGGCCTCCAGCGACACCCGCACGGCGTTTTCGCTGGCCATCAGGATCGCGCCCGCCGCGTCGAACCGGGTGGTCATCCCCGCGTCGCAGGCCTTGGCCACGGCGTAGACGTAGGCCCGCGCGGAATTCAGCGCCACATACATGTCGGCGATCTTGCCCTGCATGAGCTGAAACGACCCGATCGGCTTTCCGAACTGCTTGCGCTCGCGGACGTAGGGCAGGACCACGTCCAGGCAGGCCTGCATGATGCCCAGCGGCCCGGCGGCCAGCACGGCGCGCTCGTAGTCCAGCCCGCTCATCAGGACGCCGACGCCCCCGTTCTCGGGGCCCATGACGTTCTCTTCGGGGACCTCGCAGTCCTCGAACACCAGTTCGGCGGTGTCGGAGCCGCGCATGCCCATCTTGTCGAGCTTCTTGGACACGCTGAAGCCCTTGAAACCCTTCTCGATCAGGAAGGCGGTGATCCCCTTCCCCGACGCCTCGGGATCGGTCTTGGCGTAGACCACCAGGGTGTCGGCGTGCGGGGCGTTGGTGATCCAGAACTTGGTCCCGTTCAGCACATAGCGGTCGCCCTGCTTGCGGGCCACGAGCCGCATGGAGACCACGTCGGAGCCGGAGCCGGCCTCGCTCATGGCCAGCGAGCCCACGTGCTCGCCGCTGATCAGGCCCGGCAGGTAGCGCCGTTTCTGGTCGTCGGTCCCCCAGCGGCGGATCTGGTTCACGCAGAGGTTGGAGTGGGCGCCATAGCTGAGGCCCACCGACGCCGAGGCGCGGGAAACCTCCTCCATCGCCACCACGTGCTCGAGATAGCCCAGGCCCAGGCCGCCGTAGGCTTCCTCGACCGTCACGCCATGCAGTCCCAGCGCGCCCATCTGGGGCCAGAGCGCGCGGGGGAACACGTTGGTCTCGTCGATCTCGGCGGCGAGCGGCGAGATCTTGTCGGCGGCGAAGCGGGCGGTGGTCTCGCGGATGGCGTCCGCGGTCTCGCCGAGGCCGAATTCGAGGTTGGGTCCGTGGTTGGGGATCATGCGCGGGGGCTTAGCATGAGCCGCCCGCGCTCGCGAGGGGAGCGGCTCTAGAGCGCGTCAGGGTGAAGTGGAAGCCGGTTCACCCGTCTGACGCGCTCCAAGCTTTTGAAGATAGACCCTTCTTGCCCGGTTCAGGTGATTCCACCTGAACCGGGAAGGGTCTAGCTGTGGCCGCGCGCCTGGCGCTCGGCGGCGCGGCCCAGGCGGTCGAGCAGCAGATAGACCGCCACGACGAAGAAGCCGACGCCGGCGATCCCGGCCAGGCCGCCCACCAGCCGCGGCCCCAGCAGGCCTCCGCCGGCCCGGGCATAGGTCGCCCAGAAGATGCCGCCGCCGAAGAAGGTGAGGCCCAGCACCGCAAGCGCCGCCAACGTCAGGAGGCCGCCCTGCGGCCGCTCCGGCAGGGGCTGGACAATCGGGGCGTCGAAGTCCGCCGGCGCGGCGTCGTCGATCACCAGGCGGTCCGACAGGAAGGGGTCGTCTTCGTCGAACGCCTCGTCCTCGGGCGGCTCTTCCTCGATGACGTCCGCCGCCGGATCGTCGAACAGGCTGCCGCCGCGCGGCTCGTCGTCCTCGGTCTCGACGCGCGCGCGCCAGGGCTCCAGGGGCGACGGCTGCTGCGGCTCGGGCTCGACCTCCGGCGCGCGCAGGAAGAACGGCACCGGGTCGTCGAACGGCGCGGCCGGGGCCGACGCTTCGGCCTCATGCGGCGGCTCGTCGAGCGGCGGCGCGAAATCCGCCTGAGGGTGCGGCGCGTCAGGGATGTGCTCGGGATGGGTCCGAGCCTGGTCCTCGGCCGCCGGGTCGTCGCCGGGCTCCTGGAAGATGGTCGACAGGCGCGCGCTGACCGCCTCCGCGGCCGCCTTGGCCGGGCCGGCGGCGTCCTCATCGTCCGGCGGGACTGGGGCCGGCGTGGGCTCGCCCTCGCGGCGCACGACCAGCCGGTCGCCCTCGAGCTCGGCGACCACCTCCACCGGGACCTGCAGCGGCACGAGGTCCTGGGCGTCGGTGTCCAGCAGGGGCTTCAGGATCGGCGACGGCGCCGCCACCCAGGCCTCGCCGGGTGGCGTCAGGAACAGGGTCTTCTCCACCGAGCGGCGGCGCACCAGGGCGTCGACGACGATCCGCTCGCCGCCGACATTGGCCTTGCGCCACATCTCCATGGCGCAGGCGGCCTGCACCGGGGCGCCCTCGTTGAGCCGCTTCAACACCCCGGACTGGTGGAAGCTGTCGAGGCCGATGTTGAAGACGAAGGAGGCCAGGGCGTCGAACTGGTTCTGGGTGAGCGGGGCGAACACCGCCTCGTTCAGCGCATGGGCCACCGCGATCAGGTCGTAGAGCAGCAGGGCCTCGGCGTCGTCGCGCGACACCTCCGCGCCCTGGCGGGCGGTCAGCGTGTGGCCATGGCCGATCGTCCAGCGCCCATCGGGCAACTGGGCGGCCGCTTGGCGATACCCCTCGAACCGCTTGATCAGCTCGATCGCGGCGCGGGAGACACGGTGGCGAGGCTCCATGCCCTCTGACCCAGTTTGAAACAGGCGCGACAGCGCCCAGGCTTACCGGCAAGTCCTGGGCCGGTAGCCTTACTTGGGTCAATCCTTACAACAGGATAAGCGCCGATATTCCCAGGAGGGCTAAGAATCCGAAGAAGTCGGTCATGAAGGTGACCACCACCGAGGAGGACACCGCCGGGTCGCGCCCGAACCGGTCCAGGACGATGGGCGCCAGAATCCCGCCGACCGCGGCGACGAACAGATTGGCGATGATCGCCAGGAAGACCACCAGCGACAGCTTCCAGTCGCGCTGCCAGATGAACAGGCCGGCGCCGAGCATGAAGCCCACCGCCGCGCCATTCAACAGGCCGACCACCAGTTCGCGCATGATGATCCGCGCGGCGTTCGCGGCGTTCAGCTCCTTGCTGGCGATGGCCCGCACGGCGACCGTCAGCGCCTGGGTGCCGGCGTTGCCGCCCAGCGAGGAGACGATCGGCAGCAGCATCACCAGCACCACGATCTTGGCGATCATCGGCTGGAAGGGGCCGATGACGATCACGGCGATGGCCTCGGTGACCAGGTTGATCAGCAGCCACGGCAGGCGCGACTGGACGATCCCCAGGAAGCCGGCGTCGCGGCCCGCGTCGGACACGCCGGCCAGGGCCAGGATGTCCTCCTCGGTCTCTTCCTGAATGACGCCGACGATGTCGTCGACGGTGATCTGGCCCACCAGCCGCCCGCCGGGCTCAATCACGGGGGCGGAGATCAGCCGGTACTTGTCGAAGATGTAGGCCACCTCCTCCTGGTCCATGTCGACCGGGATTTCCGTGACCTGCTCCATGATCTGAGCGAGCGGGATGTCGCGCTGACTGCGCAGCAGGTGGCTGACCGGGCAGGCGCCGACGGGCTTGTAGGCGGGGTCGACGACATAGACGTCGAAGAACAGCTCCGGCAGCTCCTCGCTCTCGCGGCGCAGGTGGTCGATGGTCTGGCCGACGGTCCAGAACTGCGGCGCGGCCACCACCTCGCGCTGCATCAGCCGCCCGGCGGTCTCGTCCTCGTAGGCGAGCGTGGTCTCGATGGCGGCCCGCTCGACGTCGGGCAGGGCGGCCAGCACCTGGGCGCGCTTGTCGGCCTCCAGGTCGTCGACGACGTCGGCGGCGTCGTCGCTCTCCATCTCGCCCAGGGCCTTGGCGAGAATCGCCGAGGGGACGTGTTCGAGAATCTCCTCGCGGATCTCGGTGTCGAGCTCGGAGAGCACCTCGCCGAGGATCTCGGGGTCCAGGTGCGGGACCAGCTCCTCGCGGTCGTCGGCCGAGAGGAATCCCATCAGGTCGGCCACGTCGGCCGGGTGCAGAGCGCCCAGCAGCTCGCGCAGGCGCTCGGTGTCCCCGCGGTCGAGCGCGTCGACCACCATCGGGACGTAGGCCGGATTTAGGGAATAGTCCTCGCCAAGGGCGAGGTCTTCAAGGTCTTCTTCCGCCTTGGGGGTCTTCTTCAGCTGAGCGAGGTCGTCCGTTTCACGGCTCATGCGGACCTCCCAGCAGCTTATGGCGGAC
>NZ_DATMNA010000064.1:0-28028 GCF_035569475.1 Phenylobacterium sp. | reverse complement strand
CCGCCGCCTCGATGGCGCTGAGTTCGGATGGAGACAGATGCTTCATCACCAGCTCCCCGACGATCCGCCGCCGCCGAACGATCCGCCGCCGCCGGAGAAGCCGCCGCCTCCACCGCCGCCGCCCCAGCCGCCGCCGCGTCCGCCGCCGCCCAGGAAGAACGGCAGCAGCCACCAAGCGCCGCCGAAGCCGCGCCCGCCGGCCCGCAGCAGGCCCGCGATCACCCAGAAGACGATCAGCAGGATCAGGAAAACCGGGATATGCGGAGCCGCGCCGCGATCGGCCTGCGGCCGGGGCTGCGCCTGCGCCTGGGCGACGTTCGCCTTGGCCTGCTCGTCGGGCAGGGACAGTTGCGCGATCAGCGCCTCGGCGCCGGCGACCACGCCCTGCTCCATGTGGCCCTGCTTGAACTGCGGCAGCACCTTTTCCTGCAGGATCACGCTGCTCAGCGCGTCGGTCAGCACCGGCTCCAGGCCGTAGCCGACCTCGATGCGGACCTTGTGGTCCTTGGGCGCGACCAGCAGGATCGCCCCGTCGTTGACGCCCTTGCGGCCGAGCTGCCAGGCGCGGCCGAGCTGGTAGCCGTAGTCCTCGATCGGAAAGCCCTGCAGGTCCGGCACGGTGGCCACCACCAACTGGTGGCCGGTCTGCTGCTCAAGGCTCGCGAGCTCGCCGTCGAGCTTCTGCGTCGCAGCCGGCGACAGCACGTGCGCCTCGTCTACGACCCGCCCGCTCAGCGCCGGAAACTTCGGGGTCGCCGCGAAAGCCACGCCGGCGATGGCGAAGAAGGCGAGGACCGCGGCGCAGACGTTTCGAATGCGGTTGCCCGAGGCCTTGCGACCAAGCTCCTCCCCCGTAGCGGCAGCGTGCGGGGGAGGCGGCAGCGAAGCCGACGGAGGGGGCGTTGCCATCGCGCGGCGCTTGAACCAGCGCCCCCTCCACCGCTTCGTGGTCCCCCTCCTCCGTGTTTCGGGGGAGGTTGAAGGCGCCGCCGCCGTCACTTGGGCGCCGGAGCGGGCGGCGGCGGGCTGCCGGGCGCCGCGCCCGACGGCGGCGGCGGCGGGGTGGTGTCGAAGCTCACCGTCGGCGCGGCCTGGGCCGAGGCGCTGGCGGAGAAGAGCTGCATGGGCTTGGCGTCGGAGTGCAGGGTCTTGGCCCAGATGACCTGCGGGAAGGTCACCAGGGTGGTGTTGTAGTCCTGGACCGCCTGGTTGTAGTCGCGCCGGGCGATGGCGATCCGGTTCTCGGTGCCCTCGAGCTGGCTCTGCAGGGCCATGAAGTTCTCGTTCGACTTCAGGTCCGGATAGCGCTCCTGGATCATCATCAGCCGGCCCAGCACGCCGCTCAGCTTGTCCTGCGCCTGCTGGTACTGCTGGAAGGCCGCCGGATTGGTGATCGTCGAGGCGTCGACCTTCACCTGGGTGGCCGAGGCGCGGGCCTCCGTCACCTCGACCAGCGTGCTCTTCTCCTGGGCCGCATAGCCCTTCACCGTGTTCACCAAGTTGGGGATCAGGTCGGCGCGGCGCTGGTATTGGTTCTGAACCTCCGACCATTTCTCCTGGGCGGCGAGGTTCTTCGTCGGGATGGCGTTGTAGCCGCAGGCGGCGAGCAACAGCGGCGCGAGCACGATGAGGGCGACGCGCGCCCAGAGCTTCGCGAGCGGGCGGGTCCGGAAACGGTTCACGTTGATGTCTCAGCTCCCCATGGGCTCGTGATCGAGCCCGTCATACGCCGATATTTGGCCCTGCCGTTGATCCGGCGCAACGACATCGGGCATGACAGTTGCGTAACCTCGGCCGTCACGCCCTTCCGGACCCTCGATGACCACGCGCCCCTATTATGCCGAAAAGGGCCTGAGCGCGGCCTTCTACGACACGGTGACGGCGGCGGATACGCGCCTGGAGGGCGACCTCGACGCCTACGCCCGCCTGGCCCCGGCCGGCGGGACGATCCTGGAGCTGGGGGTCGGCACCGGGCGCCTCGCCTTCGGCCTGGCCGAACGCGGCTTCTCCGTCGTGGGCGTCGACATCGCCCCGGCCATGCTGGCCCAGGCCGCCGCCAAGCAGGCGGAGCTCAGCCCGGCGCTCGCCGCCCGCGTCGAGCTGAGGCGCGGCGACATGACGGCGCTGGACCTGAAGCGGACCTTCGACCTGGTCATCTGCCCCTATTTCACCCTGGCCCACATGCCGCGCGGCATGGCCTGGAAGAACACCTTCGCCACCGCCTCGCGCCATCTGAAAGCCGGCGGCCTGGCGGCCTTCCACCTGCCGCTGGTCGACATCATGCGCCTGCCCGGCCCGCCCGAATCCAGCCAGCCGGTGCTCGACGAGCCGATCCCCACCGGCGGTCGGCTGCTGCTGTTCGTGCGCGAGCGGTCCTTCCGCGAAGACGTTTGCCGCCTGGACCAGGTGATCGAATATGTCGAGCTCGACGCCCGCGGCCAGGCGCTGCGGCAATCCTCCGAGCGACTGACCTACTACCACGCCGACCCGGCGCCCCTGGCCGCCCCCGCGGGCCTGACCCCCGACCGCGAACCGGTCCCGATCGGCGGGGTCGGCGAGATCCACGTCTTCATCAAGGCCTGAGCCTATCCCTCCGGCGGAGCCGAGAGGAGAGAGGCGGAGGCTATTTCACGCCGTGTTCGCAGAAGGCCTTCAAGTCCGCCAGGTATTGCGGATTGTGGCCTTTGAAGAAGCCGTAGAGGGCGTCGAAATCCGGGCCCTGGCCATAGCCCACCTGCGACAGCACGACCTCGGTCTCGCCGTCGCTCACGGGCCTCAGCTCCATGACGATGGCCAGCTTCGGATAGGCCGCGAACCCTGGCGGCCCCACCGTCGACGGCAGGTTGCGGAAGGCGATCAGCCGCCCGGGCACATAGGCCGTGATCTGCTGCTTCAGGTTGGCCGCGTCGCCCGGCTTGCCCCTGGGATCGAAGGCCACCTCGATCGCGCCGCCGACCCGGAAGTCGATGAAGCTGACCGGCGCGGCCCAGGCCCGGTAGGCGGCCTGGTCGGTCAGCGCCGTCCAGATCACGGCCGCGGGGGCATGGATCCGCACGGTGTCCTGCAACAGCCTGGCGCCCGTCTGGTCGACGCTGGAGGTGTCGCGCACCGCGGCCAGGTCTACCTTCGAGCCCTCGGCCCGCGCCGCGCCGGCCAGGGTCAGCGCCGCCAGGCCCGCCAGGAGAAGGAGCCGGCGCATCAGTGCCAGAGCCCCAGGATCGCGCCGATGGCGGTGAACTGCAGGGTCGCGTAACCGCCGTTGATCGCGAACAGCTTCAGGCTGCGCCGCTCGAACAGGTAGGTGATCCCGAACGCCGCGGCGACCCAGCAGAGGCCCGCCGCGAAGCCCGCGCCGACCCCAAGCATCGGCGCCGGATTGGGGCCCAGGAACAGGGCGAACACCGCCGACTGCACCAGCGAGAGGGCAAAGGCTCCGGCGAACATCAACGGCTTGTTGCCGCCCGCCACATCCGCGTCGCTCAAGCCCGCCGCCGCCTGCCAGGCTTTGGCGAACAGCGCCGAGTACCAGATCCCGCCCAGCACGAAGCTCGAAAGCGCCGCGGCCAGGACGGCCAGCCAGTTCACGTGCGGCATCGGATCTTTCCCCCTTGGTTGAACCCCGTCAGCTCACGCCGCGGCCCCCTGCCGGGCGCTCTGTTCCAGCAGCGCCATGTGCCGGCGTAGCTGGTCGATGTTGCGGTCGAAATAGGCGATATCGCGGTGCGTGCGCGCCTGCATGACCCCGCCCTCCATGGTGGTCAGGATGAACTCCGCCAGGGCGGTGACGTCGGCCCCGCGCGGCAGGCGCCCGGCGCCGGCGGCCAGGCACTTGCCGATGGCGGTGGTCCAGCCGGTGAAGTTCTGCGCCAGCAGCTCGCGCACCGGCGGATCCGGCTCGTGCAGCTCCAGCGCCAGGCTGCCGATCGGGCAGCCGTAGAGGCATTCGCTTTCCAGGAGCGCCGCACGGTAGCGCGCCAGCAGCGCGAAAATCCGCTCGATCGGGTCCTCGACCCCCTGCCAGGCCGGCTCCAGCAGCATCTGGTAGATGCCGTCGCGGTAGAGCTCCAGCACCCCCACCAGCACATCCTGCTTGCCCGGGAAAAAGTGGTAGAGGCTGCCCGAATTGGCCTGCGACCGGCTCAGGATGTCCGAGATCGAGGTCGAGCCGTAGCCCTTCTCCGAGAACAGCTCCATCGCGGCGATGAGGATGCGCAGGCGGGTGTCGATGGGCATAGACTGACCTTGGGATCGGCCTTGGTTGATCGATCCATCAAGTCGTAAGTTGAACGGTCAGTCAAGGGATTCTTCCCTCGCCATTCCAAGGAGGGAAATCTAAGCCGCCAGCTTGGCCGCCGGCGCTACGGTCACCGCCCGCGCGGGCCTCTTCGGCCGCACCCGCACCTTCTCGCCCTTGAGCCAGATCTGCAGCGCCTCGAGGTGTATCGCGGCCACCACGCCCAGGGTCATCCACGGATGGGTCAGCCAGGCGCGGACCAGCTCGCGGTCGGTCAGCTCGCGCCGCTCGCCGGCGAAGCTCGCCGCCAGCACCAGGCCGTCGGCGTCGGACGCATCCACCGCCACCAGCACCCGCTCCTCCGGCCGCAGGATCCGGAAGGCGTAGGTCAGGTCCATGTCCATGAACGGCGAGACGTAGAAGGCCTTGCCGCAGCCCTGCTTGATCAGCGCCGCATTGGGCGCCGGGATCAGGTAGCTGTGCCGCTCGCCGAAGGTGTTGTTCACCTCGTAGAGGATGGCCGACAGGGTGCGGTTGGGCGCATGGCAGAAATAGACGGTCAGCGGGTTGAACCCACGGCCCAGGATCTGCGGCATGGCCAGCATGCGGACCGGCCCGCCGGTAGGAAGGCCGGCCTCCGCCAGAGTCGCCTCGACCTGGGCCTTCAACGGCCGGCCCGAGCCGTCGCCGAACCGCCGGGTGTCGAAGCCGAACAGGTTGAAGCGGCCGATCCCCAGGGTCTTCAGCTTCAGGTCGGCAAGCTCATCCAGGTCGACGAGCAGCATGAAGACCCTGTAGGCGAGCTTGTGTTTGCGCGGCTTGACCCGTGCGTGGCTGACGAGGCCGCAATAGAGCCCCGAGGCGGTCACGCCGCGGCCTCCACCGGCTCCCGCGGCGTGGCGACGTGGATGCGCGAGGACTCGCCCTCGACGGTCCAGGGCCGGCGCACCCCGCCTAGCTGTTCGGCGACCGCCAGGCCGGCCTGCAGCGCGTCCTCGTGAAAGCCGTGGCCGAAATAGGAGCCGCAGAACCAGGTGTTCCGCGCCCCTTGCAGGCTCCAGATCTCCCGCTGGGCGGCGATGGCGCCGGCGTCGAACAACGGGTGCTCGTAGACCTCGGTCTTGATCACCGCCTCCGGCGCGATCGGCCGGGTCGGCTTCAGCGTTACGAACAGGTCCTGGGCGTTCTTCAGGCTCTGCAGCCGGTTCATCCAGTAGGTGACGCAGCCGTTCTCCGGATTGTCGCGGCGGCCGATGTGGTTCCAGCTCGTCCAGGCCGCCTTGCGCTGGGGCATCAGGCTCGGGTCGGTGTGCAGCACCGTCAGGTTCCGGCTATAGCGGAAGCAGCCCAGGATGCGGCGCTCCTCCGGCGTCGGGTCGTCCAGCAGCGCCAGGGCGGTGTCGCCGTGGGTGGCGATCACCACCTCGTCGAAGCGCTCCACATGGCCGGTGACGTCGCGCACCTCCGCGCCGCCGGGGACGCGCCTGACGCCGGTCACCCGCACCCCGGCCCGCACCTCGCCCCGGAAGGCGTCCGTCAGTTTGCGGACATAGGATTTGCTGCCGCCCTGGACGGTGCGCCACAGGCCGCGGCCGAAGACGCTCATCATCCCGTGGTTCTGGAAGAAGCGGATCAGGGCGGCGGCCGGATAGGCCCCGATCGCCGCCAGCGGCGTCGACCAGATGGCCGCGGCCTGCGGCAGCAGGTGGTCGTCGCGGAACGCCCGGCAATAGCCCTTCTGCGCCAGGTAGTCGTCCAGCGAGGTCAAGGGCGCCTCCAGCGACGCAAGGTCCTTGGGCCCATGGCGGTAGAAGCGGGTCACGTCGCGCAGCATCGACCAGAACCGGGCGGAGAAGATGTTCCGCTTCTGGGCGAACATGCCGCTCATGCCGAAGCTGGAGTATTCGAACTCTCCGTCGTCCAGGCTGACGCTGAGCGCCATGTCCGCCGGGATCGAGGCCACGTCCAGGTGGTCGAGCAGGGCGGTGAAATTGGGGTAGTTCGGCTCGTTGTAAACGATGAAGCCGGTGTCGACCGGCGTCGCCCCGCCATCCTGATTCGGCGCCTCGACGGTGTTGGCGTGGCCCCCCAGCCGGCCGTCGGCCTCGAACAGCACGACCTCGTGGCGGCTCGACAGCAGCCAGGCCGCCGAAAGGCCGCCGATCCCGCCCCCTACGACCGCGACCCGTAGACGACGTTCATCCGAGTCGAACACACGTGACCTCTTGCGCAAACTGGGCCGCGGCGCCGGGGCGGCGCGGCCTCATTGAGCTACGGAAGGCTTCCCCCAGCGGATGCATCCGAGCCAAGGTATGACCGCGTATGGGAAGCGTGGAAAGTGGGTCCGGCATGATCTGGGTTCTAAGCCTTGCGGTGCTCGCGGGGATGACGGTCGTGATGATCTGCGCGTGGGGGTATGGCCTGGCTCGCAGCAACGGCGGGTGGACCGACGTCTTCTGGACTTTCGGCACGGGCATAGCGCTCGCCGCCGCCGCCCTGTTCCCTCTGGAACCGGGCGCCGCGCCGCAGATGCGGCAATGGCTGGTCGCGGGCCTCGTGGCGCTCTGGGCGTTGCGGCTCGGCGGCTACCTCGCCCCGCGCGTGGCCGCCCACCCGGAGGACCCACGCTACGCCAGGTTCCGCGCCGACTGGGGCCGGGACTACGCCCGAAGGATGCTGTTCGTGACCCTGCCGCAGGCGCCGGCCTCGGCCCTCCTGGCGCTCTCGGTATTGGCGGCCGCCCGGACGCCCGGCGCGGCGCTCGCCTTCCGCGACGTCCTGGGCGTGGCGGTTTTCCTGGTCGCGCTCGGCGGCGAGGGCCTGGCCGACGCCCAGATGAAGCTCTTCAAGGCCGACCCGGGCAATGCCGGCAAAGTGGCCGACGTGGGCCTGTGGGGCTGGTCACGGCATCCCAACTACTTCTTCGAATGGCTGGCCTGGCTGGCCTATCCGGTGATCGCGCTCGACCCGGCGCGCCCGCTCACCTGGCTCAGCCTCTCGGCCCCGGTCGTCATGTTCCTGCTGCTCACCCGGGTCAGCGGCATCCCGCCGCTGGAGGAGGCCCAGCTCAGGTCGAAGGGCGAGGCCTACCGGGCCTACCAGGCCCGCGTCAGCGCCTTCTTCCCGCTCCCGCCCAAATCCGCCTAGAGGACCTTCAATGAGTTTCGTATCGACCGCCCTCCAGGCTTTCGAGGGCGCGCCCCTGCCCGACGCCGTGCGCCGGGCCGCCATCGAGTTCCTGGTCTCCGGCGCCCGCCGCCAGGCCGCCGCCGCGGGCCCCGACGCCGACGCCGTTTTCGCCCGCCAGATGGCCGAGCGGCCGATCGCCGAGCACACCGACGCGGCCAACGAACAGCACTACGAGGTCCCCGCCGACTTCTTCCTGGCCTGCCTCGGCCCCCGGCTGAAGTACTCCTCCTGCCTCTACGAACCCGGCGACACCCTGGCCCAGGCAGAGGACCGCGCGCTCGCCGAGACCTGCGCGCACGCCGACCTGCACGACGGCCAGGCGATCCTCGAACTCGGTTGCGGCTGGGGCTCGCTGTCGCTGTGGATGGCGCGGGCCTACCCAAATTCGAAAATCAGGTCGGTCTCCAACTCGGCCAGCCAGGGCGACTACATCCGCGGCCGCGCCGCCGCCGAGGGCCTGACCAACCTGGCGGTCGTCACCGCCGACATGAACGATTTCAGCCCGCCGGACGCGGGAACCTACGACCGCGTCGTCAGCGTCGAGATGTTCGAGCACATGGCCAACTGGCGCGCCCTGCTGGGCCGCGTGAAGACCTGGCTCAAGCCCGACGGGCGGCTGTTCATCCACATCTTCACCCACCGCACCGGCCCCTACCGGTTCGATGTGGAGGACGAGGCCGACTGGATCGCCCAGCATTTCTTCGCCGGCGGCGTCATGCCCAGCCACAACCTGATGCGCCAGTTCCCCGACCTCTTCGCCGTCGAGCAGGACTGGCGCTGGAGCGGGACCCACTACGAGAAGACCGCACTCCACTGGCTCGAGAACTACGACCGCAACATCGCCGCCATCCGCCCGGTGCTGAAGGCGGTCTACGGCGACAAGGCCCCGCTCTGGCACAGGCGCTGGCGGCTGTTCTTCCTGGCCACCGCCGGCCTCTTCGGCCACCGTGGGGGCGACGAATGGGGCGTCAGCCACTACCGGCTGAGGCCTGCGTAGGGATCTCAATGTCTCCGCCCCTTCCCGCTAAGGCGGGGCCCAGGTGTTTTGTGTTTCAGAGTTCGAGTTAGCGAGGCGCGGCCCATTCCTAGCGCCGCAACGGAAAAAAGCCTGGGTCCCCGCCTTCGCGGGGATGAGCGGAGTAGGACGATGCTGAAATACCTGATCGCCTACCTGGGGACCGGCGTCAGCATCGCCACACTCGACGCGGCCTACCTCACGCTGGCCGGCCAGAAGGTCTATCGCCCGACCCTCGACTATGCGCTGGCCGACAAGCCGGCCCTGCCCGCGGCCATCGTCTTCTACCTGGTCTACGTCCTGGGCGTGGTGCTACTGGCGATCCTGCCCAACAGGGACGCGGGCCTCGGCAAGACCGCCCTGACCGGCGCGATCCTGGGCGCCTTCGCCTACGCCACCTACGACCTCACCAACCAGGCGACGCTGAAGGTCTGGGCGACGCGGATCACGGTCATCGACATCTGCTGGGGCACGTTCCTGACCTTCGTGGGGGCCAGCGCCGGCTACCTCGCCTGGCGCTGGGCGGCGAAGACCTTCGGCTGACAGCGCAGGTAGCTGACAGAAGGTGTCAGCAGCCTGTCTCTAGGGTCCCGCCTGGTTCCGAAACGAGGCTCGAGATGTCCCGCCACAACCGTCCCGCCGCGGCCCTCGCCGCCGCAGTCCTCCTGGCGCCGATCCCGGCGAGCGCCCAGCCGGCGCGGGTCCCGCCGCCGGCCCAGCATGACGGCGCCCACGACTTCGACTTCCTGATCGGCGACTGGAAGGCCCACGTGAAGCGGCTGCCGGACCGGCTGGTCGGCTCCACGAGGTGGGTCGAGTACGACGGCCGCTCGAACCATCGCAAGATGTTCGGCACGAGCGCCAACCTCGAGGACTTCGAAGTCGACGACCCGAAGGACCATCTGCACATCAAGGCGCAGACCCTGCGGATCTACAATCCGACGTCCCACCAGTGGAGCATCTACGGCGTCGACATGGACTCAGGCGTCTTGGACACGCCACCGCAGGTCGGCGCGTTCGAGGGCGGCGTGGGGCGCTTCTACGCCTACGCGGACTGGAAGGGCCGCTCGGTCCTGATCCGCTACGAGTGGTCCCACACCGGCCAGGCCAAGGCTCTCATGGAGCAGGCCTTCTCCGGTGACGGCGGCAAGACCTGGGAAGTGAACTGGATCTGCGAGCTGAGCCGCGACGGGGGTTGAGTCGAAGCCGCCCAATTGTCGCCCGCCTTCTCCCGTGATTTGGTGGCGGCGAGGTCCCCGGATCGAAAGGGACGCGGATTATTTCGTCCCGTCCCCCGAGGCCCTCCAAGAGCATTCAGCGCGCCGCTTCATGAGGCGCCGGGAGGATTTGATGGAAGACGTGAAGGACCGCCAGGACCTGGCCGGGGTGAGCCTTGACGACCGGCTGGCCGAGGCGGCGACCGTGGGCATGACCCTCGCCGTCTGGGCGGACCTCAAGCCCGATGCGGTCTTCATCCATGATCCCGACGGCCGGACCCACGCCTGGGGCAAGGTCAACACCCAGGCCAACCGCATCGTGCGCCTGCTGCGCGCCAAGGGCCTGAAGGCCGGCGACGCGGTGGCCCTGGTCTGCTCCAACCGCGCGGAGTTCGTTGAGGTCCTGGCCGCGACCCAGCGCGCCGGCTGGCGGATCACCCCGGTCAACTGGCACCTGACCGCCGACGAGATCGCCTACATCGTCAAGGACTGCGAGGCCAAGGCGGTGTTCTGCGAGGCTCGCGTCGCCTCATCCGAGGCGGCGGTCGCCCAGTGCCCGGGCCTTCTGGCCAAGGTGGCTATCGGCGGCCCGATCCCGGGCTTCGAGCCCTACGACCAGATTCTCGCCGGCCTCGACGGGGCCGACATCCCCGACCCGCTGCTCGGCAACGCCATGATGTACACCTCGGGCACCACCGGGCGGCCCAAGGGCGTCTACCGCGCCCAGCCGGTGATCCCGATGCAGGGGCTCTACGCCATGCGCGGCTACGACCACGCGACCTCGGTGCAGCTCTGCGCGGGCCCGGCCTACCACGCCGCGCCCTTGGCCTTCGACGTCCGCGGCGCCATGGGCGCGGGCTGCGAGCTGGTGTTCTTCGACAAGTGGGATTCCGAGGCCATCCTCGCCGCCATCGTCGCCAAGCGCGTAACCCACATGCACATGGTCCCGATCATGTTCCAGCGGCTGCTGGCCCTGCCGGACGCGGTGAAGGCGGCCCACGACGTCGGCCACGTGAAGTACATCGTCCACGGCGCCGCGCCCTGCCCGCCGGAGGTCAAGGCCGCGATGATCGAATGGTTCGGCCCGGTGCTCAGCGAATACTACGCAGGCTCCGAGGGCGGCGCGGGCTTCGTCATCTCCTCCGAGGAATGGCTGCAGAAGCCCGGCAGCGTCGGCAAGCGCCCGGCCCTGCTCGGCTCCAAGATCCTCGACGAGAACGGCGAGGAATGCCCCACGGGCGTGCCCGGCGGCATCTACCACCAACTGCCTCCGGGCGGCGGCTTCACCTACTACAAGGACGAGGCCAAGACGCTGGCCAACCGGGTCGGCGACTACTTCACCATGGGCGACGTGGGCTACTTCGACGAGGACGGCTACCTGTTCCTCACCGGCCGCAACGCCGAGACCATCATCTCCGGCGGGGTGAACATCTACCCGCAGGAGGTCGACAACGAGCTGATCAAGCACGACGCGGTGGCCGATAGCTCCACCGTCGGCGTGCCCCACGACGAGTGGGGCGAGCAGGTCAAGGCGGTGATCATGCTCAAGGACGGCTATCAGCCCTCCGAAGAGCTGGCCCAGGAGATCCTGGCTTTCGCGCGCATGAACCTGCCGGCCTTCAAGGTCCCGCGGAGCGTCGACTTCGTGGCCGACCTGCCCCGCTCCGAAGCCGGCAAGATCCAGCGCAACAAGGTCCGCGCCCCCTACTGGGAAGGCAGGGCCAGGCAGATCTGACCTCCCCTCCCCGTCATGGGGAGGGATCGCGAAACACCGCGACACCAAGCGTGTTTTGGCTTGGCCGCCCGACGCATGGCATAGGCGCCCCGCACGTTCGCGAGAGACCTTAAGCCATGATCCCGTTCATCGACCTGCAGGCGCAGCGCAAGCGCCTCGGCCAGCCGCTCGAGGATGCGATCCTCAAGGTGGTGCGTTCGGGCGCCTACATCATGGGCCCCGAGATCGCCGAGTTCGAAGGCCAACTCGCCGCCTTCGGCCAGGCGCCCCACGCGCTCTCCTGCGGCTCGGGCACCGAGGCCCTGGTCCTGCCGCTGATGGCCTGGGGAATCGGGCCGGGCGACGCGGTCTTCTGCCCGTCCTTCACCTTCGCAGCCACGGCCGAGGCCATGCCGCTGGTGGGCGCCTCGCCGGTGTTCGTGGACATCGACCCGGAGACCTACAACCTCGACCCCGAGAGCCTGCAGGCCGCCATCGAGGCCGTGAAGCGCGAGGGCAAGCTCGTCCCCCGCGCGGTGATCGCGGTCGACCTGTTCGGCGGCCCGGCCGACTATCCGGCGATCGCCCGGGTCTGCGCCAAGCATGGCCTGAAGCTGATCGCCGACAGCGCCCAGGGCTTCGGCTGCACGCTCGCCGGCCGTCACCCGATCCACTGGGCGGACGTCGCCACCACCTCCTTCTTCCCGGCCAAGCCGCTGGGCTGCTACGGCGACGGCGGAGCGGTGCTCTCCAAGGACGCGCGGTTCCACGACCTGCTGGTCTCCCTGCGGGTCCACGGCCAGGCGGTGAAGTCGGACATCGAGGGCAAGACCTTCGAGCACGACCCGAAATACCTGAACGTCCGTATCGGGATGAATTCCCGCATGGACACCATCCAGGCCGCCGTCCTGCTGGAAAAGCTGAAGATCTTCGAGGACGAGATCGCCGCCCGGAACCGGGTCGCCGACCGCTACGCCGCGGGGCTCTCGGACCTGGTGAAGACGCCGACCGTGCTCGAGGGCGGCGTCAGCGTCTGGGCCCAGTACACCATCGAACTGCGCGATACGCCGGAGGGGGGCCGCGACAGCCTCGGACCCTACCTGCGCGAGCAGGGCGTGCCGACCGCGGTCTACTATCCGATCCCGATCCACAAGCAGGGGGTCTATTCGGTCTATCCGACCGCGCCCGGCGGCCTGCCGGTCACCGAGGCCAAGGCGGGCCGGGTCATCAGTCTGCCCATGCACCCGTACCTTTCGGAAGACGACCAGGACCAGATCGTCGCCGCCATACGCGCCTTCGTGAAGCGCAACCTTTAGTCGTTCAACAGCAATCGCGGCGCATTACGGCCACGCTTGTTCAGGATTCCCGCGCCAGGGGAATCTGCTTGTTGATAATTCATCAACCATCATTGTCGTCGCCAGATCGACCATATGTGGGGCTGACATGAAGACTCAAACTCTTCTGGCTGGCGCAGCGATGGTGCTGATGACCAGCTTTCTCGCCGGCGCGGCCGGCGCAGTCGAACTGGTGCAGAACGGCGGCTTTGAGACCGGCGACTTCACGGACTGGACCCTGACCGGGAACACCGGCGCGACCTACGTGGGCACAAGTCCCAACGCGCCGCACTCGGGCGCCTGGGCGGCCGAACTGGGCGCCGTCGGCAGCGACGACTTCATGTCCCAGGTCCTGACGACCACCGCGGGCCAAGTCTACAACCTGAGCTTCTGGCACATCTACGCGCCGAACGCCGGGCCGATCGGGAATTTCGCCGTCCTTTGGAACAACGTGGCCGTCTTCGGCCCGGTGCCCAGCCAGAGCCCGCCCACACCGCAGGTCTGGACCCAGTACAACCTTCAGGTGACCGGCACGGGTTCGGACACGCTGACGATCGAATCCCGGAACGACCCGTCCGAACAGGGCATCGATGACATCAGCGTCACCGCGGCCGTCCGCGGCGGCGTTCCGGAACCGGCCACCTGGGCCCTGCTGCTCTCGGGCTTCTTCGGCGCCGGCGCGCTCCTGCGCCGCCGCCGCGGGGCCATGGCGGCCGCCTAGACTATATCTGCAGCCCTTCCCTCCCCTCAGGTTGATCCGACCTGAGGGGCGCGGGTCCTGGTCGCGGCGCGCAAGGCTGACGGAAAGGGTCGCCCGCCGGCGGCGCCTTGGGGTTCGGCGTCAGCTCCAATAGGCGCCGACGTCCTTCGCATAGGCCAGACCCTGGGCGACGCCGGCCCTGGCCGCGCCGGGCCGCTTGCGGAAATCCATCAGGTTCAGGCCGAAGGCCTCCACGCTGGCCTCGTCCGGGGTGATGGTCAGCACCGTCGCGCCGCCGCCCTTGAGGGTCTCGATCTCTTCCTCGAAGCGCGCGGCGATCCGCTCGCCGACCACGCCGCCCCCGGCGCCGAGCCTGAGCGCAATCACCACCACCAGCTGGTGGCCGGCCGCCATGTCGGCGTTGGTGGCCGAGCGCATGCCGCCGTCGATGTAGCGCCGCCCCTTCAGCGTCACCGGCGGATAGACCCCCGGCACGCTGCAGCTCGAGGCCACCGCGCGCACCACGCCCACTCCGGAGGCCTTGGTCCACATCTTGAAGGCGCCGCTCTCGGCGTCCACCGCCGTGCAGGCGAAGCCGCGCTCCGGCCAGGCGTCGGCCGGCAGGGTCGCGAACGAGCGGCCGAAGCTCTCGATGAAGGCCTCCTCGCTCGGGGTCTGCGCCGCCAGGGCCCAGGCGCCGATTTCCGCGCGGACTTCCGCCGGATTGCGCGTGCCGCCCTGGGCCTCGGCCATCAGCTCCATCAGCTTCGACAGGTCCGCCGGCGCCGCCCGCTCGGACCCGCCCGGACGCTCGGCCGGAATTTCGTCGGCGATGATCGGATCGGCCAGGGTCGCGGCCTCCGCCCCCAGCGCCAGCCGCGCGCCCACGAAGGAGCCGGCCGAGGTGCCCAGGGTGAAGTCCGCCTGGCCGAGGTCGACGCCCCCTTGCGCCAGGCCCGCGATCAGCCCGCTCTCCCAGGCGATCCCCACGGGCCCGCCGCCCCCAAGCACCAGCGCCCGCGTCATGGCTTCTCCTCGCCCCGGCTTTCGGCGGGAGCATCGGCGCGCCGCCGCCATCTGTCCACGGGCGTGATGGAGGCCGTCAGGCCGCGAACCGCTTTCGTTCCATCCACTCGCCGCAGCTTTCGGAGATGTGGGCCGCCGCCTCCGCATCGAGGCGCGCCTTCCAGTCGCCGACGACGCCCTTGCGCAGGAAGGAGGAGGGGTCCTCGTCGCCCGGCGGCCGGCCGGACAGGGCCTCGAAGCTGGTCGCCGCGGCGATCTGCGCCATCAACACCCGGTCGGTCGGCGCGCCCAGGAAGCCGAACAGCCGCTCGGCCTCGCCGATCGGGTTGGCATGCAGGTCGCGATAGATCACTTCGTGCACCAGCGACGGATGCGACCGCGCGAAGGCGTCGACCGCGGTCACGGCCTCCAGCCACAGCTTCACCGCCTGGGCGATGACCTGCCGGTTCTGGTCCGCGCCCGGTTCGAACGCCTCGGCAAACCCGGCGCGCCGGTTGTGGCCCATGCTGGACACGGCGACGTCGCGGGGGTCGCGGACGATGTGGATGATCTTGGCCGCCGGGAACAGCCGGTGCAGCACGCCCAGGTATCGGGTGTAGCTGGGGGTCTTGTCGCCGATCCATCGGGTCTGGCCGTCGGCCCGGGCGCCGAGCCTGCGCAGCACGAAGGCGCGCACGATCTCGTCGAACTCGGCTTGGTCCACGCCGTCGTAGTAGGGCCGGCCCTCGTAGACCTGCCTCGCCTCCACCGACAGCGCCACGTTGTAGTCGTTGACCACCTTGGCCGCGGGAATGCTGAAACGGCTGATGAAATGGCCCTCGCCGGAGCAGCAGACCTCCGGGTGCGCGTCCAGGACACGCTGCAGCCAGGTGGTCCCCGACTTCGGAGCCCCACAGACAAAGAAGACGTTCACGTACGAGGAGCCCCGACCGATTCGAGGCATAATGAGAGCATAAAGATTGCGAGAATCTCAACCCTGACGCGACACTGCCAGGCGGCCGGGACGGCATCCTGCGAACCCTTGCCTTGCGCGCCTCGCGCCCTCGTGGGATGCCTTCCGTCAAACATCTGTTTGGATGGGAAACGCCACGATGAAGGCTGCGGTCTACTACGAGAACGGCGGTCCCGAGGTCTTCCGCTACGAAGACGTCCCGGACCCGGAATGCCATCGCAAGGGCATCGTCATCCGCGTCGAGGCGGTGTCCATTGAGGGCGGCGACACGCTCAACCGCTTCCGCGGCGCCCTCGCTGCCAAGCCGCACATCGTGGGCTATCAGGCCGCCGGCGAGGTCGTCGCGGTCGGCGACGAGGTCGACAACATCAAGCTCGGCGACAAGGTGGTCACCACCGGCGCCTTCGGCAGCCACGCCGAGCTGCGCGCGGTGGCCGCCCGGACCGCCTGGGTCATCCCGCCCGGCATGGACGTGCGCCTGGCCGCCGCCATCCCCGTGCCCTTCGGCACCGCGCACGACTGCCTGTTCGAATTCGGCCGCATGAAGAAGGGCGAGATCGTCCTGGTGCAGGCGGGCGCCTCGGGCGTCGGCGTGGCCGCGATCCAGCTCGCCGCGCGGGCCGGGGCCGCGATGGTGCTCGCCACCGCCTCCTCCGACGAGCGCCTGGAAAAGCTCAAGCCCTACGGCCTCACCCACGGCATCAACTATCAGCGCGACGACGTGGTGAACGAGGTCGCCCGCCTGACCGACAAGCACATGGCCGACGTGATCGTCGATCCCGTCGGCGGCCCCACCCTGCAGACCTCGATCCTGTCGCTGGCCTACCGCGGCCGGGTCTCCATGGTCGGCCAGGCGGGGCGCGAGCCGATGAAGGTCGACGTGGGCACGATGATGGGCGGCAACCGCAGCCTTTCCGGGGTATTCCTGGGCGCCGAGATCGCCACCGACCGCGTGCACGACACCATCCAGCAGTTGATCCAGGACGTCGCCGACGGGACCCTGAAAGTGCTGATCGACCGCACCTTCTCCCTGAAGGACGCCGCCGAGGCCCACCGCTACATCGAAAGCCGCCAGGCGGTCGGCAGAGTGCTCTTGATTCCGTAGTTCGCGCTGTCATCCCGGAAAGTGCTCAGCGCCTATCCGGGACCCATAAACACGAAGCTCTCCAGCGATCCGCCGCCCATCGGAGTCTATGGGTCCCGGCTCTCCGCTTCGCTGCGGCCGGGATGACACTGGAGAGGCGAAGGAGGTTGGATATGCCCCGCGCCCACAACGGCCCTGTCGAGATCGAGTATCAGAGCTTCGGCGATGACCGGCCGGAGACGATCCTGCTGGTCAATGGCCTGGGCTCGCAGATGACCCGCTGGCCCGAGGCCTTTTGCGCGAAGCTGGTCGCCAAGGGCTACCGCGCCATCCGCTTCGACAACCGCGACACCGGCCTCTCTGCGTGGCCGGGCGAGGCCTACACGCTGAAGGACATGGCCAACGACGGCATCGCCGTGCTCGACGCGGCGGGCGTGCGCCAGGCCCATGTCGCCGGGGTCTCCATGGGCGGGATGATCGTCCAGCGCATGGCGCTCGACCATCCGCATCGGATCCTGTCCATGACCTCGATCATGTCCACCACCGGGGCGCCCGAGGCCTTCAGGTCGACGCCCGAGGCGGCCGCGGTGCTCAACGTCCCGCCGCCGGACCCGAAGGCCGACTTCGAGGCCTATGTCGCCGACCGCATGGCCAACGCCCGCACCATCGGCAGCCCGAAATATCCCTGGACCGACGAAGAGAACCGCGCCCGGGTGATCGCCGAGCACAGCCGCGCCTACAATCCCCCCGGCGTCGCCCGCCAGATGGCCGCCGTCCGCGCCGACGGCGACCGCACCGCCGCCCTGAAGGGCCTGAAGCTGCCGGTCGTCGTCCTGCACGGCGAGGACGACCCCCTGCTGATGAAGGTGGGCGGCGAGGCCACCGCCGCGGCCATTCCCGGCGCGGAGCTGCGGATCGTTCCGGGGATGGGCCACGACTTGCCGCCCGGCCTCTACGACATCTTCGTCGACGCCATCGCCGCCGCGGCCCGCCGCGCCAAAACCCCCGCCTAAGAGATCGAAGGAACACCCATGGGACGCCTCCAGGGCCGCACGGCCGTCATCACCGGCGCGGGCAGCGGCATCGGCCGCGCCGCCAGCCTGCTGTTCGCCCGCGAGGGCGCGCGCCTGGTCTGCGTCGACCGCGCCGACAGCGTCGCCGAGACCGCGGCCATGGTCGGCCAGGCCGGCGGCAAGGCGGTCGCCCTGCAAGGCGACGCCGGCGACGACGCCTTCGTGAAATCCTACATCGACCGCGCCCAGGCCGAGTTCGGAACGCTGGATGTGGTGTGGGCCAACGCGGGCGTGTCCGGCGGCTGGACGCCGCTGCACGAGCAGACCGCCGACTACTGGGCCGAGATCCTGCGGGTGAACCTGATCGGCGCCTTCCTGGCCGTGAAGTACGCCTCGATCCCGATGATCGCCGCCGGCAAGGGCTCGATCATCTGCACCGCCTCGGTGGCCGGCATCCGCTCCGGCGCCGGCGGCCCGGCCTATTCGGCGTCGAAGGCCGGCGTCATCAGCCTCGCCCAGACCTCGGCCAACGAGTTCTACGGGACAGGCGTGAGGGTCAACGCCATCGCGCCCGGCCTGATCGAGACCGGCATGACCAAGCCGATCTTCGACGGCGCCCGGGCGCGCGGCAACGAGGACAAGATCGGCCAGCTCAACCCGCTGACCCGCTACGGCGTCCCCGACGAGATCGCCCATGCCGGCCTGTTCCTGGCCAGCGACGAGGCGTCCTATATCAACGGCCAGACCCTCGCCGTCGACGGAGGCCTGTCGACCTCGCACCCCGTGGTGCGCCGCAAGCGATGATCTACCTGGTTCGGCATGGCCAGACCGAGTTCAACCACGAGCGCCGCATCCAGGGCCATGTCGACTCGCCGCTCACCGAGCTTGGCGTGCGCCAGGCCAGGGCGGTGGGCCGGCTGCTGGCCGACCTGATCCGCGAGCCCGAAGGCTGGCGGATCGTCTCCAGCCCGCTGGGCCGCGCCCGCTCCACCGCCGAGATCGTCTCGCAGGCGCTGGGCGGCCTGCCGGTGGAGCTCGACGAGCGGCTCAAGGAGATGAGCTGGGGCGCCCACGACGGCCGCCTGCGCGCCGAGCTCGAGGCCGAGCACCCGGAGACCTTCGGCAGGACCGGCTGGGCCTTCGACGCGGCCACGGGGGAGAGCTACGAGGACGTCGCGGCCCGGGTCGGCGACTGGCTGGCCGGCCTGCCGCCGGAGCCGGAACGCAAGGTCATCGCCGTCAGCCACGGCATCTCCGGGCGCGTCCTGCGCGGGCTATACGCCGACCTGCCCCGCGACCTCGCCGGCCAGCAGGACGTGCCCCAGGACGCGGTCTTCCTGCTTCAGCACGGCGGCGTCGGCCGCATCGATTGCGAACCGATGGCGTAGCGGTGTCTACCGGCGCCGGCCCGGCGCCGCGATCTCGCGCTCGGGTCCCAGCCAGCCAACCAGCGCCAGGACAGCCAGGGTCCCCGCCACGCCCAGGACGAAACCGCTCGCCACGGCGATGGAGACGCCCGCCGGGCCGGCGGTCAGGGGCCTTGGCTCCATCCAATGCACCAGTTCCCCGTCAGGAGCCGGTTGCTCGAGGTCTTCCAAGTCCGCGACGACCTGTTCGCTCATGGCCAAGCCTCCCGCTGGCGGTCCACTGAGGCAAACCCGCGCACATGGCAGGGGTTCCGAAGCGCGGGCGTGAAGGATAGAACCGCTGTTCTTTCCACTCCCGATCGACCGCAAGCGGACCATGGCCGGACATTCCAAGTTCAAGAACATCATGCACCGCAAGGGCCGCGCGGACTCCGCACGCTCCAAGCTGTTCTCCAAGCTCTCCCGCGAGATCACCGTGGCCGCCAAGGCCGGCCTGCCCGACCCGGCGATGAACGCGCGGCTGCGGCTGGCGGTGAACAACGCCAAGGCCGAGTCCCTGCCCAAGGACGTCATCGACCGCGCCATCAAGAAGGCCAGCGGCGGCGAGGCCGAGGCCTATGAGGAGATCCGCTACGAGGGCTTCGGCCCCGGCGGGGTCGGCGTCATCGTCGAGGTGCTGACCGACAACCGGAACCGTTCGGCCGCCTCGGTGCGCTCCACCTTCTCGAAATACGGCGGCAACCTCGGGGAGACCGGCTCGGTCTCCTTCATGTGGGACCGGGTCGGCCAGATCAGCTACGGGCCCGAGGCCGGGTCGGAGGACAAGGTCATGGAAGCCGCCATCGAGGCCGGCGCCGAGGACGTGGAATCCGACGAGGACGGCCACACCGTCTACACCGCCTTCGCCGACCTCTCCGACGTGGCCGCGGCGCTGGAGGCGGCGCTGGGTCCCGCCAAGGCCACAGCCATCGCCTGGCGGCCCAAGGCGCGCACGCCGGTCAGCGGCGACTCCGCGGCCACGCTGATGAAGCTCCTGGAGACCCTGGACGACGACGACGACGTCCAGAACGTCTATTCCAACGAAGACATCGACGCGGCCGAACTTGAAACCCTCGCCGGCTGACCTCAGCGCAAACGACCGTCAGCGCCTCCGCTCCGAGCGGTCCTTCAACAGGCTCGTCGTCGGCGCGGTGGCGGTGGGATTCCTCACCCTCGTGGCGGTGGGCGCGCTGGCGGCCTCGGTGCTGGCGAAGAACTTCAACTTCACCGGCCTGGTGGCGCACACCTACCAGGTCGAATCCGCCATCTCCGACTTCCGCATCCTCGACGAGCGGATCGAGACGGCCCGCCGCGGCTACCTGCTCTCCCGCGACGAGCGCTTCGTCGCGGGCGTGCAGACGGTGCGGGGCCAGATCGAGGCCGCGGTCGGCCGCATCCAGGGGCTGACGGTCGACAACCCCGTCCAGCAGGCCAACGTCGCGGCGCTGCACAAGCTTCTGAACCAGCAGATCCAGGCCATCGACGTCTCCATCGCCTTCGCCCGCGGCGGCGCCAACGACAGCTCGGCCTTCTACGAAGACACCGCCGTGGCCAGCACCCGGGCGATCCGCGCCGAGACCGACCGCATGCTGGCCGAGGAACGCCAGAAGCTGGCCGTGCGCGACCGGGCCCGCCGGGCCTCGATCGACCGCCTGGTCGAGATCGCCACCGCCGCGGGATTCCTGCTCCTCGCCGTCGGCGCCGGCTCGGTGCTGGTGATCCTGCGCTACACCCGCGACCTCACCGCCTCGCGCGCCGAACTCAGCGCGCTCAACCGCGACCTCGAGGCCCAGGTCGCCACCCGCACCGCGGACCTGTCCACCACCAACGCCCGCCTGGAGACCCTGCTGCGCGAGGTCAACCACCGCGTCGCCAACAGCCTGCAGTTGGTCTCGGCCTTCGTGCAGATGCAGGCCTCGGCCACCGACGGCGACGCCCGCGCGGCGCTGAAGGACACCCAGCGGCGCATCGAGGCGATCATCCAGGTCCACCGCCGGCTCTATTCGTCGGGCGACGTGGAGTCGGTGGACATGCGCGAATACCTGGCCGCCCTGGTGCGCGAGCTGCAGGACACGCTTTCCTCCGCCGCCTCGCCGCGCGGGCTCAGCCTGGTGGCCGACCCGGTGCGGCTGGCCACCGACCAGGCCGTGTCGGTGGGGGTGATCGTCAACGAGCTGGTCACCAACGCCTGCAAATACGCCTACGGGCGTGACGAGGCCGGCGAGGTCCGCATCCATCTGGTCGACGCCGGCGAGGGGCTGACGCTGACCGTGGAGGACGACGGCGGGGGCCTTTCCAGCGGCGGCGCGGTCCGGGGCACGGGCCTGGGCGGCCGGCTGATCAAGGCCATGGCCGCCAGCCTCAATTCCGAGGTGCTCTACGACCCGGCCCATTCCGGCGTGCGCGCCTCGCTCCGCCTGCCGGCGGCCTGAAAACCCGCGCCCAGGCCCCTTGGCTTCCGCCACGTCGCATGGGCACAGTCGCGAACGACCAACAAACGAGGGGGAAACTCAAGATGCACCTGAAGATCGCCGCCGCCGCGCTCGCCGGCCTCACGCTCTGCGCCGGCGCCGCCCGCGCCACCGACTTCGTGACCATTCCGCTGGAGACCACCATCAACGCCCCGGCCGATGCGGCCTGGAAGAAGATCAGCGGCTACTGCCTGATCGGGACCTGGTTCAAGACCACCTGCACGATCACCGCGGGCGTCGATGGCCAAGTGGGCTCGGTGCGCACCATCGCCGGCCGCGTCGAGGAGCTGCTCGTCGCCAAGACCGCCTGGTCCTACACCTACTCCCAGCCGAAATCGCCGATCGACTACCACGGCACGGTGGAGATCCAGCCGATCGACAAGGGCCATTCCAGGCTGCTCTACACCCTGGTCTACGACGCCGACGCCCTGCCCAAGCACGAGGCTGCGGACAAGGCCGCCGACAAGGATCGCCGGACCAAGCAGTTCACCGGGCTGGTGGCCACCATGAAGACGGTGGCCGAGACCAAATAGGGTCTAGCGCCGCCCCAGGAACGTGGCGGCGGCGTAGATCGCCACCAGGACCAGCAGGCCGATCACCATGGCGCGGCCCACCAGCTTGCGCCGTGCGGCCTCTCGGTCGGCGGACGGATCGTCGGGGATGTCGTTCATGCCCGGCGATCAGCCTCGCCGCGCGCGCCGCGTCAAGCGCGGCGGGCCTCGACCCACTTCGGGTGGCGCCTAACGCGGTTCGGAACCAAGCCCCGCAGCGCGACTTTTGTCTCCCACACAATCTACCGGGAGACGCAACGCCATGAAACACGCCCTGCTCTTAAGCGCCGCGGCGGTGGCCGCCCTTTCGCTGGCGGCCTGCAACAAGCCCGCGAGCACGACGGCCTCCGACACCACGGTCGCCGCCGGCCAGGCGGTGAACAAGGCCGAGGACGCCACCGGCGCCGCGGTCGGCGCGACCTCGGCCAACACCCTGGGCCCGCACGACACGGCCGCCTTCGTGTCCAACGCCAGCCAGTCGGACATGTACGAGATCCAGGCGGCCCAGATCGCCGAGAAGAAGTCGAAGAACCCCGACATCAAGGCCTTCGCCAGGATGATGGTGAAGGACCACACGGCCAGCTCCAAGGCGATGGCGCCCCTGGCCCAGGCCGCCGGCCAGACGCCGGCCGCCGACCTCGACAACCGCCGCCACGGCTTCATCGACCACCTGAACGCCGCCCCCGACGCCGACTTCGACAAGGTCTACGCCGACCAGCAGGTCGCCGCCCACAAGGAGGCGCTCGACCTCCTCAACGGCTACGCCAAGGACGGCCCCGACCCCGGCCTGAAGGACGCCGCGGCCAAACTCGCGCCGACGGTGCAGGCGCACCTCGACAAGATCACCGCCATCCAGGCGTCCCTGAAGAAGTAGGGCTTAACGCTACTCGCCTCTCCCCCGGCGAAGCCGAGAGGGAGAGGGTAGGGAGAGGGCGGCTCGTCACGATGTGAGCCGCCGCGGATCGGCAAGGACCCGACCTCCGTAGACGATGGAAGGAGCGAGGCTGCATGTCCTGCGCCGCCCTCTCCCTCTCTCGCGCGGCTCGGGGAGAGGCATTCGCGCGCCCTACTCCGCCGTGGCGGGAACGGCGACCTTCTTGACCGCCTTCTTGCGCGTCGCCTTGACCTTGGCGGGCGGGCCGGCGGCGGCTGCGCCGCGGACGAAGCTGGTGTCGCCGCGGTCCAGGTTCGACTGCACGACCCCGCCGGCTTCCACCGCCACGCCCAGGTAGTGCATGCCGTCGGCGCCGAAGCTGATATCGGCCGTGGCGACCTTCGGGTCGCGCTTCAGCTCGGAGACGTCGCGCAGGGTCATGCGCAGCGTCATGTCCTTGCGCGCGACGCCGTCGGCCTCGGCGGTCTCGATCGCCAGGCGGGCTTCTTCAGCGGCGGAGCCGCGGCGGCGGGCGGGTTTTTCGTGTGAGCTGTTCATTCTCAGGCGTCCGCAAAGAAGCCGTGTTCGCCGCTCACCCGCACCTGGCAGGGACGCCCGGCGTCCTGCAGCGCGCGGGCGCGCTTGTTGGCGGCGGCCTTGGCTTCTTCCTTCTCACCGGTGTGGTCGGAGAAGATCCCCAGGTGCTCGACCGCCCAGCGGCCTTCATGTCGCGCCACGGTAAGGGTTTCGCGTTCAGCCGCGCCACGAATGGCCATGGTGGGAAGATCCTTCTAAGCACGGCGCGCGCGCCGCGAGCCCGGGACGGTTGTGGGAGGGCAGGAAACAAGTTTTATACATGTAAACGCCCGCCACGTCTCGTCTTATCCGCCAGATCCGGGCGAATTTCCTTGCATTTGACGCAAAACAATGGGACATGGCGGCATCGAATATCGTTTTGGCTCGCCCGCTCTCCACCCCCGATTTTCCAATCGGGCGCCGGAACCGCCCTCGACCCTCTCCGAAAATTTGATCTCGCCGCCTATCGTGGGCGCGTGAATACTTAAGACCCGGAAGGGGATACTGATATGGCGACTGGTGTCGTGAAGTGGTTCAACGGCCAAAAAGGCTTTGGTTTCATTCAGCCGGATGACGGCGGTCAAGACGTGTTCGTGCACATCTCCGCCGTCGAGCGGGCGAACATGTCCTCGCTGAACGAGGGTCAAAAGATCAGCTACGAGCTGGAAAAGGACCCCCGCAACGGCAAGACGTCCGCGGGCCAGCTGCAAAGCGCCTAAGGACCGACGCCGGCTCCCTCGGGGGCCGCGGAAACGAATTGGGCCGGCGCTGCGAAGCGCCGGCCCTTTTCTTTTATGGGCGCCCCACAACCCGTGTCATCCCGGAAGTCGCGCAGCGGCTGTCCGGGATGGCAGCTTTGGGAGATCCGAGACGGGCATCCTTCAGGATGCCGCCGGCCCTTCTATCTCATGGTCAGATGCGAGCTTGGCGGTTTGGGCAAGTCAAGGACGCGCCCCTGGCGCGCCGCCACGCGGGCGGCCTATGGCCGCTCCTTGAGTTGCCCAAACCGCCAAGCAGACTGGCAGCCATGAGATTTATGGCTAGGGTTGCGCCATGCGCATCCCTTCACTCGCCTTAGCCGCCGCCCTGACGGCTTTTTCGGCTTCCGCCCAGACCAAAGTCGACTCCGGCCCAATCTCCCCGGCCCGCCTCTCCGCCGACGTCAAAGTCCTCGCCGATAGCAAGCTCGCCGGCCGCGCGCCGGGCGGTCCCGGCGAGGCCGGAACCCTCGCCTACATCGAGAGCCAGTTCAAAGCCGCGGGCCTCACACCCGCCGGCGACAAGGGCGGCTGGACCCAGGCCGTGCCGCTGATCCGCTTCGAGGTCGACCCTGCGGCCACCCACTTTGCGCTCACCGCCGGCGGCAGGACCCGCGACCTCGCCGAGACCAGGGACGTCATGGTCTGGACCCAGCGCCCGGTCGCCCGCGTGCAGCTCAAGGACGCGCCCCTGGTCTTCGTCGGCTACGGCGTCACCGCGCCGGAGCGCAAGTGGGACGACTTCAAGGGCGTCGACCTGAAGGGCAAGATCGCCGTCGTCCTGATCAACGACCCCGACTTCGAGGCGGCCGCCACCGAACCGGTGGCCGGCAAGTTCGGCGGCAAGGCGGCGACCTACTACGGCCGCTGGATCTACAAGTTCGAGGAGGCCGCCCGCCGGGGCGCGCTCGGCTGCCTGATCGTCCACGAGACCGCCGGGGCCGCCTATCCCTGGTCCACCGTCGTGGCTTCCAACGGCGACAGCTACGACGTGGTCCGCGCCGACCCGGCCAGGGTCCACCCCCTGATGCAGGGCTGGATCCAGCGCGACCTGGCCGTGGAGCTCTTCAAACAGGCCGGCCTCGACTTCGAGGCCGAGAAGGTCCGCGCCCGCACCTACGGTTTCAAGCCGGTGGAGCTGAAGGGCGCCGGCTTTTCCGCCGACTTCCCCGTCAAGACCGCCCGCCTGACCAGCCACAACGTCCTGGCTCAGATCCCCGGCGCGGTCCGGCCCCAGGAAAGCGTCATGTTCGGCGCCCACTGGGACGCCTTCGGGCAAGGTCCTCCCGACGCCTCCGGCGACACCGTGCGCCATGGCGCGGCCGACGACGGCATCGGCGTGGCCGGGGTGCTGGAGATCGCGCGCGCCTTCGCCAAGGGCCCGAAGCCCGAGCGCACTGTGCTCTTCGGCGTCTGGACCGCTGAGGAGCGCGGCCTTTTGGGCAGCGAATACTACGCCGCGCACCCGAAGCTCCCGCTGGCCACCACCGCCGGCGACTTCACCATGGACGTGGTCGAGACCGCCGGGCCCAGCCATGACCTCGTGCTGGTGGGCTCGGGCAAGGACAGCCTCGAGGGCGACATGGCCAAGGCCGCCCAGCGCCAGCACCGCACCATCACCCCGGACCCGCACCCGGAGAAGGCGCTGTTCTACCGCGCCGACCACTTCAGCGTCGCCAAGCGCGGGGTGCCGACGGTGCTGATCATGGGCATGGCCGGCGGCCCCGACCTGGTCGAGGGCGGCCGCGAGGCCGGTGAGCGCTGGGTCAACGACTACACCGCCAAGTGCTACCACCAGGTCTGCGACGACTGGAGCGCCGCCTGGGACCTGCGCGGCGCGGCCCAGGACGTCGACCTGCTCTACGAGGTCGGCCGGTCCCTCGCCAACTCCAGCCGCTGGCCGACCTGGAACCCCGACTCCGAGTTCAAGGCCGCGCGGGCCGCGACCGCAGCGATGCGGAAGTAGGCGGCCGCTCGAAAAACCTCCCCCGCACGCGGGGAGGTTTCTGTCGCCACGCCACGTTGACGCCCATGGTCATGGGTCCTATCTGCCCGGAACGGGGATCGGTTTTGAACCGCCGGCAAAGGGAAACGCCCATGAACAAGTCCGCCGCCCAGATGTTCGGCGCCGTGGCGCTGGCCGCGCTCGCCCTTTCCGCCACGGCCCCGCCCGCCGCCGCCCAGACCCCGCCGACGCCCACAGTGGTGCGCGGCACGGTGACGGCCATGAGCCCCGCCTCGCTGACGGTGAAGACCGACAAGGGGCCGCAGGTCGTGGCCCTGACCCCCACCTGGAGCGTCGCGGTGATGAAGCCGGTGGCCATCGACGCCATCCAGGCCGGCAGCTTCATCGGCACCGCCGAAATGCCCAAGGCCGACGGCACGGGGGTGAGCCTGGAAGTCCACGTCTTCCCGCCCGGCGTGAAGATGGGCGAGGGCCACTACGGCTGGGACCTGAAGCCCGGCTCGATGATGACCAACGGCACGGTCGGCACGGTCGTCGCCGGCAAGAAGGGCTCGCGGGAATTGGACGTGAACTACTCCTACGGCAAGCGCCACATCACGGTCCCGGCGAACGTGCCCGTGGTGCAGATCAGCCCGGGGACGCGTGAGATACTGAAGGTCGGCGCGCCGGTCTTCATGAAGGTCGACAAGACCTCGACCGGCCTGGTCGCCGGTTCGGTCTCGATCGGGGAAAACGGCGCCAAGCCGCCGATGTAGTTCTGGATTCCAACCCAGCCGCGGCGTTGAATTTCTTACGACCAAAAGGGTAGGCGCCTGAGCCGTGCTATGCGGTCCCTGTGACCGACACCGCCGCCTCCCCGCCCGCCCTCGCCAAGCCCAACCCGTTCGTCGGGCCGGCGATCCTGGTTGTCTGGCTGGCGCTGGGCGCGCTGGTCGTCGCCCGGCCCAGCGGGCTCGCGGTCTTCGCCTTCGTGATGGTGGGCTGGATCCTGTCGGTGATGGCCCACGAGTTCAGCCACGCCGCGACGGCCTGGCTGGGCGGCGACCGCACGGTGGCCGAGAAGGGCTACCTGTCCTTCGATCCGCGCCGCTACGGCGACCTGGGCGTCAGCCTGGTGATCCCGCTGCTGGCGCTGGCCATGGGCGGCGTCGGCTTTCCCGGCGGGGCGGTCTACATCCGCAACGACCTGATCCGCAGCCGGCTGTGGCGCGCCGCGGCCTCGCTGGCGGGGCCGGCGGCGACGCTGGCTATGCTGCTGGCGATCGCCTTCGGCCTGATCGCCTGGGCCAAGGCCGGCGTCTCGGGCGCGGGGCCGCTGGCCCTCTTCGAGGCCCTGACGGTGCTGGGCTTCCTGCAGGCCATGGGGCTGATCCTCAACCTGCTGCCGATCCCCGGTCTCGACGGGTTCGGCGCGATCCGCCCGTTCCTGCCGGCCCGCCTGGCGCCGCACATCAACAAAGCGGAGGGCCTGGTCATGATCGGCCTGCTTCTGGTGATCTTCTGGGTTCCAGGCGCGAGCGCCGTCCTGTTCCGCGCCGCGGCGACGCTCAGCTTCACCCTCGGCCTGGACCTCGACGCCCTTCAGGGCGGCTGGGCGGCCTTCCACTTCTGGCGGCGATAGGCCGATGCGCGGGCCGCTGACCCTCGCCTTCCTGGCGCTGCTCGCAGGCCCGGCCCTGGCCGCCGGTCCCCGCCTCACCGAGCCCCAGGTCCGCGCCCTGGCCGCGCGCCAGTCGCACGCCTGGAACGCCGGCGACCTGGCGGCCTATTTCGCCACCTTCGCCCCCGCCGCGCGGTTCACCGACCAGGCGCTCGGCAACGACAACCGGATCGCCCCCTACGGCGTCAGCACGCTCGCCCAGGCCCGCGCCCAGAGCCGCAAGACCCTGGCCCGCGGCAAGGTCCGCGAGACCGCGACCCTCACGGCCGTATCGGTGTCTCCCGACGG
>NZ_DATMNA010000063.1:0-6312 GCF_035569475.1 Phenylobacterium sp. | reverse complement strand
GGCGGCGAGCTGCTCGCCCGAGGCGGCGTGAGCAGGAAGGGCCGCCAGGGGCCCGAGGGCGCTCGCCACGGACAGGGCCGCGGCCGCCAGGGTTCGACGCGTGACATTCATGTCGGGATCAGCCTTCTCTAGTTTGATTTCCTCTCCGCCGCCAACGGCAAGTCCATAACGCGGCGCCGCTTGGTCGGTTGCGGGCCGGCTTTTTGCGACCCCCCTTCGCCGTTCCGTCATGGTAGGTCGCTAGGGATCGGGAGGACACGCGCGTGGCGAACCAACTGAACCAGATCCAGCACATCGTGCAGCTGATGCTGGAAAACCGCTCGCTGGATCAGATGCTGGGCTTCCTGTACGCCGACAGCGGCAACGTCTCTCCCCAGGGGTCGCCGTTCGCGGGCCTCACCGGCAAGGAGACCAACCCCGACGACACGGGCCAGCCGGTCACGGTCTTCCAGATTCAGCCCACCGCTCCGCACCCCTACGAGATGCCGGGGGCCGATCCAGCCGAAGGTTTTCAGAACATGAACCTTCAGCTCTTTTCCGCCAACCCCCCGCCCGCGGGCGCGACGCCGACCAACCAGGGCTTCGTGGTCAGCTTCAAGGGCGCCATCGCGTCGGATCGCGCCAAGGGCTACAAGGACACGTCGCCCGACGTCACGCCTCCCGACATCATGGGCTCCTACACCCCGGCGCTGCTGCCCATCCTCTCGGGCCTGGCCAAGGGGTTCGCCGTCTGCGACGTCTGGCACTCGTCCGTGCCATCGGAGACGATCCCCAACCGGGCCTTCGCGGCGGCCGGCACCTCCCAGGGGCACGTCTCGAACTCCGTCAAATCCTTCACCTGCCCGAGCATCTACGGCAGGCTGTCGGACAAGGGGGTGGACTGGGCCATCTACGGTTACAGCGCCGCGCCGCTCACCCGCACCGACTTCCCGGATACCAAGAGCGCCAATGCGAGCCACTTCGGCCTGTTCACGGACTTCCAGAAGCGGGCCGCGGCCGGGACCCTCCCGCCCTACACGTTCCTGGAGCCCAGCTGGTCCGCGGCCGGCAATAGCCAGCACCCCAACTATGACGTGGCGGCCGGCGAGGTCCTGATCCACGACGTTTATACGGCCTTGAGAAACGGGCCGGCCTGGGCCTCGACCCTGCTGATCATCACCTATGACGAGGCCGGCGGAACCTACGACCACGTGCCACCGCCCGCCAACGCCACGCCGCCGGGGGACGGAACGGTGGGCGAGCTGGGCTTCGACTTCACACGCTTCGGCGTGCGCATTCCCGCCGTGCTGGTGTCGCCTCTGATCGCGGCGGGCGCGGTCTACCGCGCCGCCGGCCCGATCGACCACACCTCGGTGCTGAAGACCATCCAGGAGCGGTGGGGAACCGCGACCCTGACGGCCCGCGACGCAGCCGCCGCCTCGCTGGCCGACGTCCTCACCCTGACCCAGCCCCGCACCGACGATCCCTTGCAGGGCGTCGCGCCGCCGGCGGCCAAGGTCATTTCGCCCGGCGATACGGCGCCCTCGCCGTTGGAGCTGATCCATGCCGAGCGGGTCGCCGCCCTGCCGATCAGGAACGTTCACGGCATGTACGAGGAAGCCTCTCCCCTACCCCCGCTGCACACCAGCGCCGAGGTCACGGGGTTCATCAACACGCGCATGGCCGCCTGGGACGCGCAGCTGGAGCGCCTGAAGGGGGGCTAGCTTCCGTCGCCCAGGCGGCAGGGCTTCACCCACCAGTCCGGCCGCGCCTGCTCCAGGCGGATCGCCAGCCGCCACGCGTCGACCGCGTCGGCGCAGAGGGCGAAACAGGTCGCGCCCGAACCGGACATCCGCGCCAGCCGGGCTTCGGGCGCAGCGGCGAGGATCTCCAGGACCTCGCCGATCAGGGGCTGCAGCGCCACCGCCGGCGCCTCCAGGTCGTTGCGGGTCGCGGCCAGGAACGCGGCGACCGCCTCGACTGTCGTGAACCGCGCCGGCAGGACGGGAGGTCCGGCGCCGCCCGGCGCGCCGGCGGCGTCGTAGGCGCGGTACACCGCCGCGGTGGGCGAGGGCGCCAGGGGGTTGACCAGCACCGCGTCCAGCGCCGGCAACGGCGGCGCGGGGCGCAGGACGTCGCCGCGCCCGGTGGCGATCACTGGGACAGACTCCAGGCAGGCCGCGACGTCCGCCCCCAGCCCGCGCGCCAGGTCCATCAGCACCGCGTCGGTGGGAACCGGCAGACCGGCAGCCTCGAGGCGCCGGCGGACGAGCGCCAGGGTGGCGGCGGCGTCGGCCGATCCGCCCCCCAGCCCGGCGGCGATCGGAAGCTGCTTGTCGAGGGTCAGGCGAAACCCCGGAGCCGCCAGGCCCCTCAGCAACTGGTCGCGGGCGCGAACAACCAGATTGTCGCCATCCAGGCCCAGGGTCTCGGCGAACGGCCCCTCCAGGGCGAAGTCCATCGCCCCGGCGGGCGCCAGGCGCACCACGTCGCCGACGTCGGCGAACACCATCAGGCTGGAGACAGGATGGTAGCCGTCCGCGGCCGGCGCCCCGACGTGCAGGAACAGGTTCACCTTCGCCGGCGCGAATCGCTCCTCCACCCCGCCGCGCTCGCTATTTGGCGGCGACGACCGGCGCGACGGGACGATCCAGCCCCGACGCCAGCTTGGCCTCCACTTCCGCCTTGAGCTTGGGCGTCGGGTCGAGGGTGAGGACCCGGCGCCACTGGAAGTCCGCCTCCGTCTTGCGGCCCACCTTCCAGTACGCGTCGCCCAGATGGTTGTTCACGTCCGGATCGCCGGGTTCGAGGACGACGGCCTTCTCGAGCTGATCGACGGCGGCGGGATAGTTTCCCATCCGGTAATAGCCCCAGCCCAGGGAATCGATCATCGCCCCGGACTGCGGCTGCAGGTCAACCGCCTTCTCGACCATGGTCATCGCCTCGGGCAGTCTCACGCCCCGGTCGATCCAGGAATAGCCGAGGAAGTTCAGCAGTTCCGGCTCGTCCGGACGCATCTTGAGGGCGATCTGCAGGTCGCGCTCGGCCTCGGCCCAGCGGTTGCTCTCCTCGTAGTCGACCGCGCGCATGTAGAGCAGCTTCCAGTCCACCGCAGCGCCCTTGGCCGCGATCAGGCCATCGAGCACCTTGGCCGACTCGTCGTACCGCTCGTCGGCCCGAAGCAGATCGGCCAGGGTGACCTGGGCGTCCTCATCCTTTGGGCTCTGGTTGACGGTCTCGCGCGCGGCGGCGAGGGCCGCGTCCTTGTCTCCGGCCGACTGGTAGCTCCACGCGAGCTTGATGCGGGCCGCGGTATACTGGCTCGCGCCGGCCTTCACCCTGGCGTAGGCCGCGCGGGCGCCGAGCGCGTCGCCGTTGGTATCGAGCACATCACCCACCAGCAGCCAGGCCTCGTCTCGCGTCGGGTCGAGCCGGAGGGCCAGGCGCAGATAGGCCAGCGCGATCTCCTCCTGCTTTTCCGACAGAAGGGCGGTGGCCGGCGCGATCAGCGCCTCGGCCGCGATTGTCCGCAGCGAGGCCATGGGCGGCGCCGGCTTGCGTCCGGCGGCGCGAGCCCGGGCCGCCGCAAGCTCCGGCCCATCCTTCTTGGCCGCCAGGGCGGTGTCGTAGATGGCGACGGCGTCGGCGCCCCGGCCCCGTCGCTCGAGCATCTCGCCCAGGCTGAGGCTGGCGATGCCGCCGGGGTCGCCCTTGGCGATCAGGGCGCGGAACGCCGTCTCCGCCTCGTCGTAGCGCCGCGACCGTTCAAAGAGCTTGCCCTGGTCGAGGTTGGCGAAGAACTGCGCCACCGGCTCGCCGTTGATCACCGGATGGACGATCGAGGCGTCGGCCTCGCCGGCGGCGGCGGCGGCGAACGGGGTCAGCAGCGCCGCGGCCGGCTCGTTGGGAGCGCCGGCGTCGGGGCCGGTGAGGATCGCCTGCGCCAGCTTGGCCTTGCCAGTCGACAGGGCCTCCACGGCGCGCACCAGAGCGCCGAGGTGGCGCAGGCCGCTGTCAGCGTCGGGGCCGGTCGGCGCCAGCGCCGCGGCCTGGGTGATGTCGCCGGCCAGCAGGGCCGAGGTGAAGGCCCGCGTAGCCAGCAGCGGCCGGTCCTCCGGGTCCATTCCGGCGGCCTTGGCGAAATAGGTCTCGGCCGAGGCGCTGTCAGCGTGGTTCACCGCGGCCTGGCCGGCCAGGTACTGGCCGTAGGATGAGGCCTCGCCGTCACTCTCCAGGGTGGTCTGAACCGACTTCGATGGGCCCATGGCCACGCTGGCGCAGCCGCACAGCAGAACCGAGGCGAGGCCGACGATCAGGAAACCGGGAGCGCGCATAGCCGACACATGGCGCGCAAACCGATCCGCCGCAAGGCGCGGCGAACGCGCGCCCTCACATGTTCGGGTAGTTGGGGCCGCCACCGCCTTCGGGAGTCGTCCAGACGATGTTCTGTGACGGATCCTTGATATCGCAGGTTTTGCAGTGAACGCAGTTCTGGGCGTTGATCTGGAACCGCGGATTGGCCCCCGCGTCGTCGTACAGCACCTCATAGACCGCCGCCGGGCAATAGAGCCGCGCCGGCTCGCCATAGAGCGGCAGGTTGACCGCGATCGGCACGGTCGGGTCGACGAGCTTCAGGTGGGACGGCTGATCCTCGTCATGGTTGGTCGCCGACAGGAAGACGCTGGAGAGCTTGTCGAAGCTGAAGACCCCGTCGGGCTTCGGATAGGCGATCGGCTTGAAGTCCTTGGCCAGGCCCGTGGCGGCGGCGTCCGTCTTGCCGTGTTTGAGGGTTCCCAGCGGCGACCACCCGCCGGTCCAGCTGTTGATGTGCATATCGGCCACGGCCAGGGCGCTGCCGATCCAGCTGCCGTACCGCGACCACAGCGGCTTGGCGTTGCGCACGAGTCGCAGCTCCTTGTTAACCCAGGACGATTCATAGGCCGACTGGTATTCGCCAAGGACGTCTCCGGCGCGTCCGGCCTGGATGGCGGCGAATGCACTTTCGGCGGCCAGCATGCCGGTCTTCATGGCGTTGTGACTGCCTTTGATGCGCGGCAGGTTGACGAAGCCGGCCGAACACCCCGCGAGCACCCCGCCCGGGAAGGCCAGCGCCGGCACCGACTGGTAGCCGCCCTCGGTGACCGCCCGCGCGCCATAAGCGACGCGCTTGCCGCCCTCCAGATATCGCCGGACGGCCGGATGGGTCTTCAGCCGCTGAAACTCGTCGAACGGCGAGAGCCACGGGTTCCTGTAGTTGAGGTGCACGACGAAGCCGATGGATACGTAGTTGTCCCCGAAGTGGTACATGAAACTGCCGCCGCCTGTGTCGCCTGAGAGCGGCCAGCCGACGGTGTGCTGCACCAGTCCTGGCTCGAACACCGCGTCCGGAACCTGCCAGATCTCCTTGAGGCCGATGCCGTACTTCTGCGGGTCCCTGCCGGCGGTGAGGTCGAACTTCGCCTGGATCTGCTTGGCCAGGGAGCCGCGGGCCCCCTCGGCGATGAAGGTGTATTTGGCGCGCAGCTCGAGCCCGGGCTGGTAGTCGGGCTTCTTCTCGCCGTCCTTGCCGACCCCGAACACCCCCGCCACCACCCCGGCGACCGCGCCGTCCTCGGCGTAGACCACCTCCGAGGCCGCCATCCCCGGATAGATCTCGACCCCCGCGGCCTCCGCCTCACCGGCCAGCCAGCGGCAGACGTTGGCCAGGGAGGCGATGTAGAAGCCGTGGTTGTGCATCAGGGCCGGCATCGGCCACATCGGGATCGACAGCGATCCGTGGGGTCCAAGCGCCACATAGCGGTCCTTGGAAACCGGCGTCTCCAGCGGCGCGCCCTTGGCCTGCCAGTCCGGGATCAGCTCGTTGAGCGCCTTGGGGTCGATCACCGCGCCGGAGAGGATGTGGGCGCCGACCTCCGAGCCCTTCTCCAGCACCGCGACCGAAATCTCCGAACCGGCCTCCTCCGCCAACTGCTTGAGGCGGATGGCCGCCGACAGGCCCGCCGGGCCGGCCCCGACGATGACCACGTCGTAGTCCATCGTCTCGCGCTCGACGGCTTCGCTCACGGCAGGGCTCCCTTTGGTCTTCCTCGCTGCGCCTTAATCGAAGCGCCAGCGGAGGCGGTCAAGGAGAAAGCTCACTCCCCGCCGGCCCGGCTCGGGTGTAGGGTGTACGGAATGTCCCCCGAACCGCGCGCTCTCGAAAGCCTGCTCGCCTTCTGGACGGCGTGCGGGGTGGATACCCTCCTTGCCGACACGCCGGTCGACCGCACGGTTGTGCTCCCCCGCCCCGCAGCCGCCCCACCCTCCCCGCAACCGACCCCGCGCGCCGCCGGC
>NZ_DATMNA010000062.1:0-4805 GCF_035569475.1 Phenylobacterium sp. | reverse complement strand
TTTCGTCCACAGGAACTAGATATTGATTCAATTTGCCGCGCCCCGCCGCGGCCTTGCGGCAGGCCGCGCGCGGGCGCACATGAAGGGCCATGAAGGATATGGCGCTCGCCGAAACCGTCCTGCCGCCGCAGCCGCGCGACTATCCGGGCGTGAACTGGGTGGGCCTGCGGACCCTATACGTCCGCGAGGTGCGGCGCTTCTTCAAGGTCGGGATGCAGACGCTGGCCGCGCCGGTGGTGACAGCCCTGCTCTACATGCTGGTGTTCGTGGTCGCCGTGAAGGGCGCCCGGCCGCCGATGGAGGGAGTCGCCTTCGCCACCTTCGTCGCCCCCGGCCTGATCATGATGCAGATCCTGAACAACGCCTTCTCGAATTCCTCATCCAGCCTGCTGCAGGCCAAGATGAACGGCCTGATCGGCGACTTCCTCACCCCGCCCCTGTCACCGACCGAACAGGTCGCCGGATTCGCCCTCGGCGCGGCGACCCGCGGCGTCGCCGTGGGCGCGGTGGCGGGCCTCGCGGTTCTGCCGTTCGCCCACCTGTGGGTCGCCCATCTGTGGGCGGTGGTCTATTTCGGGGTCGGCGCGTCGCTGATCATGGGGCTGCTGGGGATGATGGCCGCCATCTGGTCGGTCAAGTTCGACCACATCGCCGCGGTGGGCAACTTCATCATCATGCCCATGACCTTTCTCTCGGGCACCTTCTACGTGGTCGACCGCCTGCCCGAGCCCTTCCGCACCGCCTCGCGGTACAACCCGTTCTTCTATCTGATCTCCGGTTTCCGCTACGGCTTCATCGGCCAGAGCGACGGCTCGCTGCTGACCGGGGTCGTGACCACCGCGGTCCTCAGCGTGGTCTTGGCGGCGGTGTGCGTGTGGATGTTCGCCACGGGTTACCGGCTCAAGACCTGAGGCGTCGCAAGAGCTTCACCGAACGAATGTTGACATCGCTGGGCGCGGGCGCGAGAACGCCGCGCTTCCCGCCCCCGCGCGCCGCCGTCACCAGGTGTCAGGCGTCTCGGGGCGCTCTTCTTTTCAAGAGGGAGGCGCGACGATGTCGCTTCAGAGCTCGCCCACCGTTCCCGAAGACCACATCCTGGCGGTCTACAACCGCGCGCCGCTGGCGTTCGAGCGCGGCGTCGGCGCGCGCCTCTACACCGCCGAGGGCGAGGGCTATCTCGACTGCCTGGCCGGCATCGCCACCACCGGCCTCGGCCACTGCCACCCCAAGGTTCTGGGGGCGCTCAAGGACCAGGCCGACAAGCTCTGGCACGTCTCCAACATCTTCCGGATCCCCGGCCAGGAGGCGTTGGCCGCGCGCCTCTGCGAGGAGACCTTCGCCGACGTGGTGTTCTTCACCAACTCCGGGACCGAGGCGATCGAGTGCGCCCTCAAGACCGCCCGCAAATACCACTGGGCCGATGGCCATCCCGAGAAGATCGATATCATCGGCTTCGAGGGCGCCTTCCACGGGCGCAGCTACGCCGCCGTCTACGCGGCCGGCAATCCGTCCTATGTCGAGGGCTTCGGCCCACCCCTGCCGGGCTATGTCCACCTGCCGTTCGGCGACATGGACGCCCTGGCGGCGGCGATGGGCCCGACCACGGCGGCGGTGATCATCGAGCCGGTGCAGGGCGAGGGTGGCGCGCGCGCCCTGCCGGAGGCCGACCTCACGCGGTTGCGCGCGCTGTGCGACGAGCACGGCGCGCTGCTGATCTATGACGAGATCCAGTGCGGCCTGGGTCGCACGGGCAAGCTGTTCGCCTATGAATGGGCCGAGAACGCCGTCCCGGACATCATGTGCGTGGCCAAGGCCCTGGGCGACGGCTTCCCGGTCGGCGCGTGCCTCGCGACCGCCCGCGCCGCCAAGGGGATGACGGTCGGCTCGCACGGCTCGACCTATGGCGGCAATCCCCTGGCCATGGCCGTGGGCCTCGCGGCTTTCAACGAGATCTGCCGGCCCGAGACCCTGGAAAACGTGCGCGAGATCGCCGGCTACTTCACCCAGGCGCTCAAGGGCCTGCAGGACCGCTATCCGGACATCATCGCCGACATCCGCGGCAAGGGCCTGCTGGTCGGGGTCAGGCTGATCCCCAACAACCGCGCCTTCATGGCCCTGGCCCGCGACGAACACCTGCTGATCGCCGGCGGCGGCGACAACTGCGTGCGCCTTCTGCCGTCCCTGCTGCTCACCGCCGAGGAAGCCCGCGAGGCGATCGAGAAGCTGGAGCGGGCCTGCGAGGCGGCGCGGCGGAAAGCGGCGGCGTGAGCGAGCCTCGCCATTTCGTCGACCTCTGGAGACTGGACGCCGCCACGCTCCTGACCATCCTGGGCGACGCCCATCGCCGCAAGGCCGCCCGCGCCGGCTGGACCAAGGGCCGGGTCGACGCCGATGCGCCGGCGGCCGGGCGCACCCTGGCGATGATCTTCGAGCGCAACTCCACCCGCACGCGGTTCTCGTTCGACGCCGCCATGCGCCAACTGGGGGGCGCCAGCCTGATCTCGACCAGCGCCGACCTGCAGCTCGGCCGGGGCGAGACGATCGAGGACACCGCCCGCGTGCTCTCCTCCATGGTTGACGCCATCATGCTGAGGGCGGAGCGCCATGAGACCATGGAAGCCCTGGCGGGCGCCGCCAGCGTGCCGGTGATCAACGGCCTGACGCCGCGCAGCCATCCCTGCCAGATCATGGCCGACCTGATGACCGTGGAGGCGCGCCGCGGGCCGGTGGCCGGCAAGACCATCGCCTGGGTGGGCGACGGCAACAATGTCTGCGCCAGCTATCTGCACGTGGCCGGCAAGCTGGGCTTCGCGCTCAATATCGCCGGCCCGGAGGCCTACCGCCCCTCTCCCGACGACCTGGCCAGGGCTGTCGAGGCGGGTGGCCGGGTGATGCTCACCGACGATCCCCGCGCCGCCGTCGCCGGTGCGGATTGCGTGGTGACCGACACCTGGGTCTCCATGGGCGACAGCGACCACGACGCGCGGGTTCGGGCGTTCCGGCCGTATCAGGTCGACGAGGCGCTGATGGACCTGGCCGGCCCGGACGCGGTATTCCTCCACTGCCTGCCCGCCCATCGCGGCGAGGAGGTCAGCGACGCGGTGCTGGACGGGCCGCGGTCGCTGGTGTGGGAGGCGGCCGAAAACCGCATCCACGCCCAGAAGTCGATCCTGGCCTGGTGTTTCGGGGCGATCTAAAACGCGTTCCGAAAAAGTGGGAACCGGCTTTCGGAATAAAACACGCGTAAAAACAAATAACTAGAGCGACAGGCTATCTGATTCCATCAGATCGGGGGCCGCTCTAGGCGCGGCGGGATCGGGGACCTATATCCGCACCGTGCCCCAGTCCTTCGCCGACGATCTCGTCGCTCCCTTCCAGATCGAAGCCCAGCCCGTGCGTGGCCGCGTCGTGCGCCTCGGACCTGCCGTGGACGAGGTCCTCACCCGTCACGCCTATCCTGACGCCGTGGCCAACTTGCTCGGCGAGGCCTGCGCGCTGGCCGCCCTGGTCGGCGCGAGCCTGAAGTTCGAGGGCCGCCTGATCGTCCAGGCCCAGGGGACCGGGCCGGTCGCCTATGTGGTGGCCGACTACGACACCGCCGGCGCCCTGCGCGGCTACTGCCGCTTCGATGCGGAGCGTGTCGCCGAGGCGAGCGGCGGCTTCGCGCGCCCGGGCGCCGGCACCCTGCTCGGCGAGGGCGTGTTCATCATGACGGTGGACCAAGGTCCCGACATGGACCGCTACCAGGGCGTCACGCCCATCGACGGCGAGACGCTGGCCCTCTGCGCCGAGACCTATTTCGCCCAGTCCGAGCAGACGCCGACGCGGGTGCGGCTGGCGGTCGGCACGGCGGACTCCGGCGAGGGGCCGCATTGGCGGGCGGGCGGGCTGCTCATCCAGAACGTCGCCGAGGACCTGGCGCGGGGACCCACAGAGGAGGCCTGGGACCGCGCCCAGGCGTTCTTCGAGACCGTGGGCGAGGACGAGCTGATCGACCCCACCCTCCCGAGCGAGACCCTGCTGTGGCGGCTTTTTCACGAGGACGGGGTGCGCGTCTTCCCGCCCAAGGCCCTCACCGGCTTCTGCCGCTGCTCGCACGAAAAGATCGTCGGCATGCTGCGCGCCTTTCCACCGGAGGAACGCGCCGAGATGGTCGAGCCCGACGGCCGCATCCACGTGACCTGCGAATACTGCTCGCGCGTCTACGCCTTGGCGCCTGAGGCCGTCGACTAGTTAGGCCGGGACGCCGATACGCGCCTCGAGAGTTTCGGCGGCTTCGTCGAACTGGTCTTCCAGCCAGCGATTCGCGCCGCGGCAGTTAGCCACCACCTGCCGGCCCCATTCCAGATAGTCGGCCCGGCGGGCCGCCGACCAGTCCCGGGGAGGGCTCTCGGCCATGGCGCGCAGGTTCGAGGTCTTGTCCGCGATCTTGATCACCTTGGCGCCGTGCGAGGCGTGGGCGGCGTGTTCGACCTGAAGCCGCTTGCGCTCGGCCAAGGGCAGGGACTTGTCGTCGGTGACCTCCGCCACGAGGCTGGCCACCCTGCCTCCGAAGCGGCCTGCGAGTTCCTCGAAGGTGGTGGCGGTGTCCTCGACGGTGTCGTGCAGCACCGCCGCGACGACGAGGTCCACGTCGGCGCCGTCGGTGGCCCGCGCGACCAGATCGGCCACTTCCGCGAGATGGTTCACCACCGGCTCCGCCGCCTCGCCCTTGCGGCGCTGGCCCACGTGCCGGTCGGCGGCGAAACGGAAGGCTTCCGTCAGTTTAACGATATCGTTCAGGGGTCCGGCTCCGACGTTTGCAC
>NZ_DATMNA010000061.1:0-31182 GCF_035569475.1 Phenylobacterium sp. | reverse complement strand
CGCCACCGGGCGAAAGAACGCAGACGCCTACCCCACCGGCCGCGACCCCACGTCGGGGGGTGTCCTGTCCGCCGCCGTCGCCCCCATCGCGAACAGCAGCGATATCTATGTCGCTTGGGCGAAGGCGCTGCCGTCCGACGCGCCGCCGCCGCGCACCCTGGCCTTCTATGCCGGCCAGGTGGGGCCCGGCGCGGCCGAGCCGCCCATCCCGCTGCCGTTTATCGAGTCCGCGACGGCGCTTGCCGTATCGAGCGATGGCGCAACGCTGATCGCCGGGTCCTCGACCGGCAACGGGTCCAGCAGCTTCGGCCCGCGCACCGGCGCGTCCGAACTGCCGCGGAACAACAGCCCGATCCTCATCCACCGCGCGGGCGAAACGACGCCGACGGCGACGATGCCGGCGGGCAGGGTCGCGGCGCTCGCGCTCACCCCGCGCGGCGATCTCATCTCCTACAGCAAGACCACGGGCGAAGAGGGGCCGGTGCAAGTGTGGAATCCCCAGACCGGAGCGCTGGTCGCCAGCTATGCCTTCTCAGGCTTCCGGGGCTTCGACCCGGGGTGGTCCGTAGGCTGGGACATCGATGCCGACCATCGCCTCGTCGCGATCACCCAGCAGCGAATCCTGGGGATGACGGATCAACTGCTGATTTTGCATGTCCCATAGCGCCGTGGGGCGCGGCGACAGGGCTGTTTGCAAATCCAATTGAGTCCGGAGCCTACCCCTCCGCCAACGACCGGCTGACCAGTTCGAAGACGTTCTTGGACAACCCGGGCGCCGCCAGGATGCGTTCCAGCTCGGCCTTCATCAGCTTGCCGAGCTCCGGTTTGTAGCGCCGCCAGCCGCCCAGCGGCTCGACCAGGCGGGCCGCCGTCATCGGGTTGAAGCCATCGGTGGCCAGGATCTGGTCGGCCAGGAAGCGGTAGCCGGCGCCGCTCGGGTCGTGGAACCGCACCGGGTTGAAGCTCGCGAAGGTGGAGACGAGCGCGCGCAGGCGGTTGGGGTTCTTGGCCTCGAAGGCGGGGTGGGCGGTGAGCGCCAGGACCCGGCCGAGCGCGCCCTCGTCGGGGTCGCGGGCCTGCACGGCGAACCACTTGTCGATGACCAGGGGCTCGGCCTTCCAGCGCTCGTAGAAGTCGACCAGGGCGCGCTCGTAGAGCTCGCCGCCGATCAGCGTCAGGGCCGCCAGGCCGCCGATGGCGTCGGTCATGTTGGCGGCGGCCTCGTAGTGGCTCCACGCCAGTTCGCCGACCTCCGAGCGGGGGTTGGCGGCCATCAGGTCGAGGGCGGCGTTGCGGAGCGCGCGGCGGCCGGCGCCGGCGGCGTCCGGCGAGAACTCGCCGATCTCCTGCAGGCCGATGTGCAGCCGCTTCAGCTCATCGCCGAGGTGCAGGGCAAGCCGCGTGCGCAGCGCCTCGCGGGCCTCGTGGATGGCGGCCGGATCGGCCGGCGCCATGGCCAGCGCCAGGTCCGGCTCCGAAGGCAGGATCAGCAGCAGGGCCTTGAAGGCCGGGTCGGCCGCCTGGTCGGCGAGGGCGCGGCCCACGGCCTCGGCGTAGCGTTCCTCGCCCACCTCGTCGGCCTGGCCTGTGGCGCGGGCCAGGATCAGCGCGCGGGCCAGTTCCTGGCCGGCCTCCCAGCGGTTGAACAGGTCCGGGTCGCCGGCCAGCAGGATGTAGCGGTCGCGGGCCTCGGCGTTGGAGGTGAGCTTCACCGGGGCGGAGAAGCCGCGCAGCGCCGAGATCACCGGCTTTTCGTCGACGCCGGTCAGGGTGACCCTGGTCCTGGCGCCGTCGAGCACCACGACCGTCTCGTCCACCGCCTGGCCGTCGCGCATGAAGGCCTGGGTGCGGCCGTCGCCGTCCAGCAGGCCGATGGTGACCGGGATGGGCAGGGCGCCCTTGACCGGCTGGCCGGGAGTCGGGGCGGTCTCCTGGACGATTTCCAGCGTCAGTTCGCGGCGCTCGGCGTCATAGGCGCTCTTCAGCGTCACCTGGGGCGTGCCGGCCTGTTCGTACCACGCGAAGAAGGCCGTCAGGTCCTGGCCGGAGACGTCGGCGAAGCAGCGGATGAACTCCTCGACGGTGGTGGCGTGGCCGTCCCAGCGTTCGAAGTAGAGGTCCATGCCTCTGCGGAAGGCCTCGGGCCCGATCAGGGTCTTCAGCATCCGGATCACTTCCGCGCCCTTCTCGTAGATGGTCGCGGTGTAGAAGTTGTCGATCTTCAGATAGCTGGACGGACGCACCGGGTGGGCGAGCGGGCCCTGGTCCTCGGCGAACTGGCGGGCGCGGAGCGCCTTGACGTCCTTGATCCGCTGGACGGCGTGGCCGCGCTGGTCGCCCGAGAAGCTCTGGTCGCGGAAGACCGTCAGGCCCTCCTTCAGGCAGAGCTGGAACCAGTCGCGGCAGGTCACCCGGTCGCCGGTCCAGTTGTGGAAATATTCGTGGGCCACGACGCTCTCGATCCGCTCGAAGTCCATGTCGGTGGCGGTGGCCGGATCGGCCAGCAGGAGCGAGGAGTTGAAGATGTTCAGCCCCTTGTTCTCCATGGCCCCGAAGTTGAAGTCGCGGACCGCGACGATCATGAAGAGGTCGAGGTCGTACTCCAGGCCGAAGGTCTGCTCGTCCCACTGCATGGCGCGCTTCAGGGCGTCCATGGCGTAGGCGGCGCGCGGCGCCATGCCGGGATCGACGTAGATTCGCAGATCGACGGTGCGGCCCGTCATGGTGACGAGCTTGTCCTCCAGCACGTCCAGTTCCCCGGCCACCAGGGCGAAGAGGTAGCAGGGCTTGGGGAAGGGATCGTTCCACACCGCGTAGTGGCGGCCGCCCGGCAGGGGGCCGTTCTCCATCAGGTTGCCGTTGGCCAGCAGGCGGTGGAAGGCCGTGTCCGCCTCGATCCGCACGGTGAAGCGCGACAGGACATCCGGCCGGTCCGGCCAGAAGGTGATTTTGCGGAAGCCCTCGGCCTCGCACTGGGTGCAGAAGCGGCCGGCGGACATGTAGAGGCCGTCGAGCGCCTTGTTCGCGTCCGGATCGATCTCGACCTCGGTCTCCAGGGTGAAGGCGTCCGGGACGTCGGGGATGGTCAGATATTCGCCGTCGATCGTGCGCTCGGCCTCCGCCAGGACCCGGCCGTCGATGGCCACGGAGATGGGCTTCAGCCGCTCGCCGTTGAACTTCAGGGCCTCGGCGTGGTCGCCGTTGCGCCGGACCTGGAGCCTGGCCTTCACGCGGGTGGCGTCGGGCTTGAGGTCGAAGGTCAGTTGGACCTGGTCGATGAGGAAGGCGGGAGGCCGATAGTCGGCGAGCTTGATGGCTTGGGGCGTGTCTGTGCGCATGGCGCCATCTAGGCCCGCGAGCGTGGCGGCGCCAAGGCGGGCTCAGCCCGCGGGGCCGTCGCGGGACGGTTTCGGGCAGGGGTGCTCCTCCCAGCAGCCGTCCTGTTCGCGCACCAGCATGTAGCAGTCGCGGCCCTGCGCCTGGGCCTCGGCGGCGAGGGTGCGGGCCATGTCCATGGCGTGTGCGCGGTAGGCGTACGAGCCCACCTCCGCCGCCTCGCGCAGCACCACCCATTTGTTGTCCCGCCAGGCGACGATGATCTGCATGGCGAGCGGTCGATGGCTGTCCATGGCCCGGCGAACGGACAAGGCGAGGTCCTTGTTCCACAAGCTTTTTTCCCGGTGCGTCCGGAAGTCGACAGACACCGCGCGCAAACGCCTTACAACGTAAGACTGCCGGGGGGCGCGACGTGAAATCCTATCGTATCTACATCATCGAACCGGACGGCCGCCTGCAGCTCGGCGAGGCCTTTGCGGCGACGGACGACAAGGCGGCCGCGGCGCGCGCCGAAGAGGTCGCGCAGAAGGGCCGGGCGGGCGAGCTCTGGGAGGGCGGCCGGCTGGTGGGCCGGGTCTCCCCGGACGGCGTTTTCGAGAGCGGCGCAGGCTAGAGGTCTTCCCCTGACGCGAGGTCATGCTTTCCACCCCCGCCGCGGGGCGTATGTTGACGTGCGAGGAAACGTCAGCAGCCGGGCCAACCGGCGGGATCGGCAGCTCATGAACTTCGATTTCTCCGACGACCAGAAATTCCTGAAGGCCGAGGCGCGCAAGTTCCTCGACGCCAACTGCCCCACGGTTCGCGTGCGCGGCGTGCTGGACGACGGCGGCAAGGCCTATGACGACGCCCTCTGGACTGCCGTGGCGGCACAGGGCTGGCTGGGGGCTGCGATCCCCGAGGAATTCGGCGGCCTGGGCCTGGGCCACCTGGAGCTCTGCGCCATCGCCGAGGAGCTGGGCCGCGCGGTGGCGCCGATCCCCTTCGCCTCGACGGTCTATTTCCTGGCCGAGGCGGTGATGCTGGCCGGCGACCAGGCCCAGAAGGCCGAGCTGTTGCCGAAGATCGCGGCCGGGGAGGCGATCGGCTGCATGGCCACGTCCGAGGGTCCGGGCGCGGTCACCGCCGCGAGCCTCAAGGCCACGGTCGCCGATGGCCGGCTGAGCGGCGTCAAGCTGCCGGTCACGGACGGGGATATCGCCACCGTGGCCTTGGTGCTGGCCAAGGAGAACGGCAAGCCCGGCCTGTTCCTGGTCGACCTGACCGGCGCCGGCGTCACCCGCGAGCCCCTGCAGACCCTGGACCCGACCCGCGACGCCGCCCGCCTCACCTTCAAGGACGCCCCGGCGCGGCGGCTGGGCGCGGCCGGCGCGGGGCTGGAGCTGCTGGAGCAGGTCATGGACCGCGCGGCGATCCTGCTGGCCTTCGAGCAGTGCGGCGGCGCCGACCGGTGCCTGGAGATGGCCAAGGCCTATGCGCTGGAGCGCTACGCCTTCGGGCGGGTGATCGCGTCCTACCAGGCGATCAAGCACAAGCTGGCCGACATCTACGTCAAGAACGAGCTCGCCCGCTCCAACGCCTATTACGGCGCCTGGGCGCTCAACACCGACGCGCCGGAGATGCCGCTGGCCGCCAGCGCCGCGCGGATCGCCGCGTCGGAGGCGTTCTGGTTCGCCGCCAAGGAGAACATCCAGACCCACGGCGGCATCGGCTTCACCTGGGAGATGGACTGCCACCTCTACTACCGCCGCTCGCGCCAGCTCAGCCTGGTGGCTGGCGCGCCCCGGGTCTGGAAGGAGCGGCTGGTGAGCCATCTCGAACGGCGCAACGCGGCTTGAAGGGAACGCACCGATGGACTTCAACGACAACGCCGACGAAGCCGCCTACCGCGCCCAGGTCAAGGCCTGGCTGGAGGCCAATGCGCCGAAACGGTCCGCCGGCGGCGATCCCGAGGGCGGCGACAGCATGGCCGCCTCCAAGGCCTGGCAGGCGAAGAAGGCCGCGGCCGGCTACGCCCAGATCACCTGGCCCAAGGAATGGGGCGGAGCCGGTGGGACGCCGATCCAGCAGGTGATCTTCAACCAGGAAGAGGCCCATTATCCGGTCCCCGGCAATCCGTTCCAGATCGGGCTCGGCATGTGCGTTCCGACGGTGATGAGCTTCGCTGACGAGGCCACCAAGCAGCGCTTCGTGGGGCCGGCCCTGCGCGGCGAGGAGATCTGGTGCCAACTGTTCTCCGAGCCCTCCGGCGGCTCCGACGTGGCGGCGGCGCGGACCAGGGCGGTGCGGGCCCCTGACGGCTCCGGCGACTGGCTGATCTCGGGCCAGAAGGTGTGGACGACGGGCGCCCAGTTCTCGGACTTCGGCATCGTGGTCTGCCGCACCAACCCCGACGCGCCCAAGCACAAGGGCCTGACCATGTTCTGGGTCGACATGCGCGATCCCGGCATCGAGGTGAAGCCGATCCACCAGATGTCCGGCGGCTCGGGGTTCAACGAGGTGTTCTTCACCGATGTCCGCGTGAAGGACAGCCAGCGGCTGGGCGCCGTCGACGACGGCTGGAAGGTCAGCCTGGTCACCCTGATGAACGAGCGGCTGGCGGTCGGCGGCCCCTCGGGCGTGGGCTGGGCGCAGTTCCTGGAGGCCGCGCGGGCCATCCCCGGCCTCGACGGCGCGCCGGTGCTGAAGGATCAGGCGATCCGCGAGAAGCTGGCCGACTGGTACGTGGCCACCGAGGGGCTGAAGCATACCCGCAACCGCACCATGACCGCGCTCTCGCGCGGCCAGACGCCGGGGCCGGAAAGCTCGATCGGCAAGGTGGTCACGGCCCTGCAGATGCAGGACCTGGGCAATACGGCGGTGGAGATGCTGGACCAGTACGGGATCATCAACGACCCGGAGCTGGCCCCGCTGCACGCGGCCTTCCAGGGCTCCCTGATGTTCGCGCCCGGCCTGCGCATCGCCGGCGGCACCGACGAGATCCTGAAGAACATCATCGCCGAGCGGGTGCTGGGCCTGCCCGGCGACATCCGTGTCGACAAGGACGTGGCCTTCAAGGACATGCCGACGGGCCGGTGAGTCCCCATTATGTATCGACATTGTTGACACCAACGAGCGACGAAAATATCATGCCGGTCATGTCATCGAGGTCGTCATGAAGGTTCAGGTGAAGAAGTGGGGCAACAGCGCCTCCGTGCGGATTCCGGCATCGGTCATGACGGCCGCCGCGCTCCACCTCGATCAGGCTGTCGATGTCCGGGAGGAAGGCGGCCGGATCATTATCGAACCGATCGTGGCGGAGGCCTATGACCTGGATCGGCTGCTCGACCAGATGACGGCCGAAACCTTCCCTGAAGACGTGAACTCCGGGCCGCCCGTGGGCCGAGAAGCCTGGTAGTGGCGGACTACGTTCCTGACGCGGGAGACATCGTCTGGCTGCAGTTCGATCCGCAAGCGGGGCATGAACAGGCCGGACATCGGCCGGCGCTCGTCCTGTCGCCGGCTCGGTACAACGGCCTCCGCGGCATGATGATCTGCTGTCCCATGATGTCCGGGATCAAGGGCTACGTCTTCGAGGTGGTCGTCGCCGAGGCTCCGCCAAGCGTCGTCCTGGCCGATCAGCTCAAGAGCCTGGACTGGCGTGCGCGAGGCGCGGTTCGCAAGGGCGCGGTGTCCCCGCAAATCCTGGCGGAGGTCCGGGCCAAGATCAAAGCGCTGTTGCGCCTTTAGCCCGGCATGGCGGCGGGCGTCTCACAGCTTGTCGCGGCGGAGCCCCAGGTCGTCTGGGCGGCTTTCATGGACCCGGTCGCGCTGGTCGAGTGGCTGCCGCCGGCGCGGATGACTGGGACGATCCATGACTTCGACGCCCGCGTGGGCGGCGGCTACCGGATGTCGCTGCTCTATCCGCCGGACGAACGGGCGTTCCAGGGGAAGAGCGCCGAGCGGGAGGATCGTGTCGCCGTGCGGTTCGTCGAGCTCTCGCCGCCGCGCCGGATCGTCCAGGCGGTGAGCTTCGAAAGCCCCGACCCGGCCTTCCACGGCGAGATGACCATGACCTGGACCTTCGAGCCGGTGGCCGGCGGGACGAAGGTGACGGTGACGAGCGAGAACCTGCCGCCTGGCCTGCAGGCAGAGGACAACAACGAGGGCGCGCGGCTGTCGCTGGCGCAGCTCGCGCGGCGGTTCAGCTAGGCGCTCATCCGCATCGGCGCGCGGTGGGGCGCGCGGCTGAGCAGGCGGGTATAGAGCCGGGTGAGGCCCTCGAAGGTGTGGTCCCAACTGTGGCGGTTCTCGGCGCGGTGGCGGGCGGCGAGCTTGAGCGCGGCGATGTCGCGGGCGAACAGGGCCTCGGTCGCCTCGGCCAGGCTGGCCGGATCGACGCCGGCGGCCACCTGGCCCACGGTGTCGTCGAGCAGTTCGCCGACGCCGCCCTTGTCGGGGCCGATCACCGGCAGGCCCGCCGCCATGGCCTCGATCACCACCAGGCCGAAGATCTCGTTCTCGTTGGCGTGGATGAAGGCGTCGCAGGAGGCGATCACACCGGCCAGCTTCTCCGGCTCGCCCTCGAAGTCGATGCAGGCGACGCAAGGCGGATAGCGGGCGTCCTTGCCGGCGCCGATCAGCACCAGGCGGTAAGGGTCGCCCAGCCGCTGGACGGCGGCGACCATGGAGTCGATGTTCTTTTCCCGCGCCGGGCGGCCCGCGAAGACCAGCAGGCGGGCGTCGGAGGGGAAGTCCAGGCGCTTCAGCAGGGCGGCGCGGTCGCCGCGGCTGGGGTGGAACAGCTCCAGGTCGACGCCGAGCGGATGGACGCTGACCTCCTTCACCCCAGCCTCGGCCAGGCGGTTGGCGGAGTGGCGGCTGGGGGCGATCACATGGTCGAAGCGCTGATAGGCCTGAGCCCAGAGGTTGAAGGTCGGCTGCTCGGCCCATTCGCCCAGGTGCAGGGCCGCCAGCGTCGGGGCGTCGGTGTGGCAGACGGCCACGACCGGGGCGCCCAGGGCCTGGCCCGCGATCAGGGCGGCGTGGCCGGGCACCAGGACGTCGCCGGCCTCGATGATGTCGGGCTGCAGCATGCCCAGGACGGCGGCCCACTTGTTGGGGCTGGCCGGCATCCGGTAGCCGTCGCCGAAGGGCAGTTTGGTGGCCGAGACGGTGTAGAGGCCCGGCGTCTCGCGGCGCGTGGCCTTGCCGGGGACCACCAGGGTGTGGCGGATGTCCGGCCGGCGGCGTTCCAGCCAGGTGCGCTTGGCCGTCAGGTAGCGCTTCACGCCGCCGGAACGGGGCGCATACATCATGGTGGTGTCGATCAGGTGGAAACTGGGCTCGGCTCCGCCGAAGCCCGGCGCGCCGGCCAAGTCCGCCCGCAGCAGCCGTTCCGGAGTCATCGCGGAGACGTCCGCCACGCGTTCAGCCCTTCTATCCTCGAAGCCCATCGGAGCCCCCGTCGACGAGGCAACGAACAGCGCAGCCGTCCGGTCACGCTGCAACTTCGCCAGCCTAGCGCGTTTGGGAGAATTTTTCCAAAGCCTGGCCAGCGCACCCGCGCCTTTCCGTGATCGTTGAAGCTTGACGCTCAAATTGGGGCGAAAGCCCGACTCGACAAGGGCTTCAACGTGGATCGTACGCCCTGGCGAATTCCGGACGAGCGCCGACATTCGGCAGGAACTGCGGGTTGATGCGCGCGTGGGTCGCCTGCTCGAAGGCGTAGCCCAGGGCCAGCAGGCGCGCTTCCGACCAGGCCGGGCCGATCAGCGACAGGTTCACCGGCAGGCCCGAGACATTGCCCATCGGCACGGTCAGGTGCGGGTAGCCGGAGACCGCCGGCAGGGTCGAATAGGAGCCCAGGCTGCGGCTGCCGTTGATCGGATCGACGATGGTCGCCGGACCCGTGGAGGGGCCCACCAGGATTTCGACGTTGGCGTCCTGCAGCATCTTGTCGAGCGCCGCGCGGGCCAGTTTGCCGGCGTTGGCGCGTTGCGCGAGGTAGCCGGGGTCGGTGATCGCCGGAGCCCTGGCGGCGGCCTCGAAGATCTCCTGTGCGAACAGCGGCGTCTCGCGCGGCTCGCGGTTGTTGAAGGCGATCAGGGCGTCGAGGCTGCGGGCGGTGACCTTGGGCGGCAGGCCGGCGAGGTAGGCGTTCAGCGCGGCCTTGAACTCGACGCGCAGGGCCTCGCTCTCGTTGGCGGAGACGGCGCCCAGCGCCGCATCGTCGGGCCCCTTGACCTCGACCAGCACCGCCCCGGCCTTGCGCAGGGCGGCCAGCGCGTCCTCGTAGATGGCGTCGGTCTGGGGCGAGCGGCCGACGGTCATCCGCAGCACCCCGATCCGCGCGCCCTGCAGGGCGTCCGGCTTCAGGCCCGCCAGGTAGTCAGCTTTGTGGGCGTCGGCGTCCTTCGTGCCCGCGTCCGCGGCGTCGGACCCGGCCATGGCGGCCAGCATGGCGGCGGCGTCATGCACCGAGCGGGTCATCGGCCCGGGCGTGTCCTGCTCGGCCGAGATCGGCACGACATGCGTGCGCGAGACGAGGCCCACTGTGGGCTTGAGGCCGACCACGCCGTTGGCGGCCGCCGGGCAGGTGACCGAACCGTCGGTCTCGGTGCCGACGGCGAGCGTGACGAGGCCCGCCGCCACCGCGGCGCCGGACCCGGCGCTGGAGCCGCAGGCGGTGCGGTCCAGCGAATAGGGGTTGCGCACCAGGCCGCCGATCCCGGTCCAGCCGCTGATCGAATGGGTCGAGCGGAAGTTGGCCCACTCCGACAGGTTGGCCTTGCCGAGGATCACCGCGCCCGCGTCTGTCAGCCGCTTCACCAGGGGCGCGTCGCGGTTGGTGACGTTGTCCTTCAGCGCCAGCGAGCCGGCGGTGGTCGCCGTGCCGTCGGCGGACTCGATGTTGTCCTTCAGCAGGACCGGGACGCCGTGCAGGGGCCCGCGCACGCGGCCGGCCTTGCGCTCGGCGTCGAGCCTGCGGGCGTCGGCCAGGGCGTGGGGGTTGAGCGCGATCACGGCGTTCAGCCGCGGGCCGGCCTTGTCGAGCTCGGCGATGCGCGCCAGGTAGCTTTTCACCAGGTCCTCGGAGGTGAGCGTCCCGGCGGCCATCGCCGCTTCCTGCTCGCTCGCCGTGGCGAAGGGGCTCAATGCCCCGGCCGGTGGCGCGGCCTGGGCCCGGGCGGGCGCCGAAAGGCCCGCGGCCGCCAGAGCGGCGAGCGCCGCGGCGAAGGTAAGTTCTCTGAGCATGTGCATCCCCGATTCCCGCCGGCCCATAGGAGCCGACCGCGGCGCAAAACGCCAGCCGCGCGGCGGGGTTAGAACGCCACCTGGGCGCCCAGCTCCACCACCCGCGAGGGCGGGATCTGGAAGAAGTCGGCGGTGCGGACCGCGTTGCGGGTCAGGAAGACGAACAGCACGTCGAGGATGTGGCCCAGCCCGCCGCTGCGGCGCGGCAGCAGGGTGCGGCGGCTGAGGAAGAACGAGGTGCGCATGATGTCGAACTTCAGCCCCTTGGCGCGGGCGAGCGTCATGCCCTTCGCCACGTTGGGGGTCTCCATGAAGCCGAAGGACAGCGTCATGGCCTTGAAGCCGGGCGCCAGGTCGTGGACTTCGACGCGCTCGGCGTCGGGCACCCGCGGGCGCGAGGCGACCTTGACGGTCAGCAGCACCACCTGCTCGTGCAGCACCTGATTGTGCTTGAGGTTGTGCATCAGGGCGGCGGGCACCGAGCCGGGATCGGCGGTCAGGAACACCGCAGCGCCGCGGGCCTTCAGCGGCGGGCGCTGCGTCAGCATGGGCAGGACGTCGGCGAGCCGCAGGTCGCTCTGCTCGGCCTTCAGGACGCGCCGGATGCCGCGCATCCAGGTCCACATGAGGAGGATCACGCCGGCGGCGATCAGCAGCGGCACGTAGCCGCCGTGCACCACCTTGGCGAGGTTGGCGGCGAGGAAGGCGCCCTCCACCAGCAGGAAGGGCGAGAACGCCACGATCGCCTGCCAGATCGGCCGGGCCTTCAGCCGGTGGATGGCCACCACGGCCAGGACCGAGGAGGTGATCATCGCGCCGACCACCGAGACGCCATAGGCGTTGGCGAGCGCGTCGGAGGAGCGGAAGCCCAGCACCAGGGCCGCCACGCCCAGCATCAGGATCCAGTTGATCTGCGGGGCGTAGATCTGGCCGATGTGGGCCTCGGAGGTGACCTTGAGGGTCAGCCTGGGCAGCAGCCCGAGCTGCACCGCCTGCTGGGTCATGGAGAAGGCGCCGGAGATCACCGCCTGACTGGCGATCACCGTGGCGGCGGTGGCCAGGCCCACCAGCGGCAACTGGAACCAGTCGGGCGCCAGGCGGAAGAAGGGGTTGTCGACGGCGCTGGGGTCGGCCAGCACCAGGGCGCCCTGGCCCAGGTAGTTGGCGATCAGGCAGGGGAAGACCAGCGCCACCCAGGTCCACTGGATGGGCTTGCGGCCGAAGTGGCCCATGTCGGCGTAGAGCGCCTCGGCGCCGGTGACCGTCAGGAACACCGACCCCAGCACGGCGGGGGCGATGCGAGGGTGATGCGCCAGGAGGGCCATGCCCGGAAGCGGGTTCAGCGCGCCCAGCACCTGCGGCGCGCGCGCCAGGGCGGCCAGGCCCAGCACCGCGATGGTGGCGAACCAGACCACGCAGATCGGCCCGAACCAGCGCCCGACGCCGCCGGCGCCCCGCTTCTGCACGGTGAACAGGGCGATCAGCAGCACCAGGGCGATCAGGGGCACGAAGGGGTCGATCCGCCCGCTCAGGCCCTTGACGACCTCCAGCCCCTCGACCGCGGAAAGGACCGAGACCGCCGGCGTCAGGATCGCGTCGCCGAAGAACATGCCGGCGCCGATCATGCCGATGATCAGGATCGCGCCGGCCGCGCGGCCGCCGGCCTTCTGCACCAGGGCCATGAGCGACAGCGTGCCGCCTTCGCCGCGGTTGTCGAAGCGCATCAGGATGGCGACATACTTCAGCGTCACGATCACCATCAGCGTCCAGAGCATCAGCGACACCACGCCGATCACGTCGGCCTGCGCCAGGCGGCCGCCGACGCGGCCCACGTGGCTGATGGATTCCTTGAAGGCGTAGAGCGGGCTGGTGCCGATGTCGCCGTAGACGACGCCCGCCGAACCGAGGGCCAGACCCAGGAAGCCGCGCAAGCTGGGGGCCGAGGGGGCGGCCTGCTCGGTGGGTTCGACGTCAGCGGCGACGGTGTTCAAGGCGCGATCCTGCACGATTAATCGGTTCGGCTTGTCGCGCCGAAGGGCATAAAGATCCCATGAGGTTGTCGGCCCCCGGCGGCCGCCAGGCCTTGCGTTTGGCCAAGGACGCGCCCTTCTTTCGCCGCGAACGAGCAGCGCCATGAGGAGCGCGCCATGAGCCTCTCCGCCGACCTCAGCCCGCGCCGGGAGGTGAGCGTCGACCAGCACGCCCAGCGGCTGCACCCGGCGGCGGCCTACGCCCTGTCGCTGCTGATGGTCGCGGCGGCGACCCTGGCGGCGATCCTGGTGGACCAGGTCCAGGCCGTTCCCAACCTGTCGCTGATCTTCGTCCTGCCGGTGGTGATCGCCGCGGTGAGCTTCGGCTGGGGCCCCTCGCTGGGCGCGGCGGTGATGGCGGTGGTGGCGTTCAACTTCTTCCTCGTGGCCCCGCGCTACAGCCTGAACGTGGCCGACCCGGCCAATGTCTGGGCCCTGCTCCTGCTGTTGATCACCGCCTCCATCGTCAGCGCCGTGGCCGCCCAGTCGCGCCGGCGGGCCGTGGAGGCCTGGAAGGCCGCCGACCAGGCCACGGCCCTCCAGGCCCTGGCCCGCAGCCTGGTGGCCGCCACCGGCGGGGCCAGCGCGGCGGAGGCCAGCGCCGCGGCTCTGGCCCGGCTGTTCCACGCCCCGGCGGTGGTGCTGTTCCAGGGCGAGGCCGGGCTCGAGGTCGCCGGCCGGGCGGGCGGCGCCGAGCTGTCGCCACAGGACCGCGAGGCCGCCGGCTGGGTGCTGGCCGCCCGCATGCCGACGCGCGGCGGCGCCTACCCCGTCGACGGCGCGAGCTATGACTTCTGGCCGGTGGTGACGCCGCAGCGGCAGCAGGCGGTGATCGGCGTGGCCATTTCGCCGGCGGAGGGCGGGCGTCCGGCGGAGCCGGAGCGCCTGGTGGAGATCGTCAGCGGCTACCTGGCCGTCGCCCTGGACCGCGAGGCCTATGCCGCCCAGGTGCTGGAAAGCCGGGTCGAGGTGGCGAGCGAGCGGCTGAAGGCCGACCTGCTGGCGGCGGTCAGCCACGACCTCAAGACCCCGCTCTCGACCGTGCTCTTCACCTTGCAGAGCCTGCGGAAGTTCGGCCGCACCCACGACGCCAAGACCCGCCGCGAGCTGCTGACCCTGGCGGAGACCGAGACCGCGCGCCTGTCGGCCATGGTCGCCAACCTGCTCGACATGAACCGGCTGGACGCGGGCGCCGTGGTGGTCAAGACCGCCCCCGTGGAACCCGCCGAACTCACCGCCGAAGCCCTGCGCAGCGCCTCCGTGGCCCTGGCCGGCCGCCAGGTGTTCAACGAGGTCAGCGCGCAGGCCGCGCCCCTGCAGGTCGACGCCTCGCTGTTCGAGACCGCGCTCGCCAACGTGCTGGAGAACGCCGGCAAGTATGCGCCCGCGGGCTCGGCCATCCGCATCCGCAACGGCCAGGCCGAAGGCGCGGGCTGGATCGAGGTGCTGGACGAGGGGCCGGGCTTCCCGGGCGCCATCGAGCCGATGTTCGAGAAGTTCTCCCGCGGCGTCAGCGGCGACGGCCGCCCGCCCGGCACCGGCCTGGGCCTGTCCATCGCCCGCGGCTTCCTGGAGGCGCAGGGCGGCCGGGTCGAAGCCGAGAACCTGACCGACGGCAAGGGCGCGCGGGTGCGCCTGTCGGCGCCGCTCGCCAAGACCGCCGCCCAGCCGGCATGAGCGCTCCGGCCGATCCTGCCACCATCCTGGTCGTCGAGGACGACGCCAGCCTGAACGCCGCCCTGGCAGCGACCCTGAGGGCGGCGGGCTTCCGGCCGGTCACCGCGCGCACCGCCGCCGAGGGCCTGCGCTGGTTCGCCCACTATGCGCCGGACCTGGTGCTGCTGGACCTCGGCCTGCCGGATCGCGACGGCCTGAGCGTCATCTCCGAGATCCGGGCCAGGGGCCAGACGCCGATCGTGGTGCTGTCGGCCCGCGAGGCGGAGGCCATGAAGGTCGAGGCGCTGGACCGCGGCGCCGACGACTATGTGCAGAAGCCCTTCGGGGTCGAGGAACTGCTGGCGCGGCTGCGCGCCGGGCTGCGGCATGGGGTGCAGGCCCGCGGCTCGGCGCCGGTGGTGCGCACCGGCGACCTGACCATCGACCTGGGCCTGCGCCAGGTGGTCAAGGGGCAGGCGGCGCTGAAGCTGTCGCCCAAGGAATACGACCTGCTGGCCGAGCTGGCGCTGAACCTCGGGCGCACGGTCAGCCACAAGGAACTTCTGGCCGCCGTCTGGGGCAGCGAGCGGGCCGAGATCCAGTACCTGAGGGTCTATGTCGGCCAGCTCCGCCAGAAGCTGGGCACCTTCGCCGGCGCGCCGCTGCTGACCAGCGATCCGGGGGTCGGCTACCGCCTGGCCGCCGTCGCCGCCTGATCCGCAGGCGCAACAAGGGCTGCGCTCCGCAGCGCAGCCCTTGGCCTCAAAGACGGCCCTCGTAGACGGCCGGAAGAGCGCTCCGTTGGGGACGCCCGCTCCGCACCGTCCGGGGGAACGAGGGCGATCCTGAGCTGAGCTCGATGGTCAGTTCTTCAGCGCCTTGCGCGCGGCGTTCTTCACGTCGCCGACGCCCTTCTGCACCTTGCCGGCGATACGTTCCGAGGCGCCTTCGGCCGCCATGCGGTTGTTGCCGGTCGCCTTGCCGACGCCTTCCTTAACGGAACCGGCCGCGTCCTTGGTGGCGCCCTTGATCTGATCCTTGTGCATGGGAACACTCCTTCCACGAGTCACAGGGCCGGGGTGGCCCGTCGGCGTGAGTACGCGGAGGCCGGGCCTTGGGTTCCGACTGCGATTGCGCCGCGGCTCTCGCGCCGCTATCTGCACGCCTCAATTCCCAGTCACTTCGCGAGATCGGTGCGGACGCCCCATGGCGCAGCAATATATTTTCCAGATGCAGGGCCTGACCAAGGCCTTCCCCGGCGCGCCCAAGAAGCTGTTCGAGAACATCTGGCTCAGCTTCTATCCGGACGCGAAGATCGGCGTGGTCGGCGTCAACGGCTCCGGCAAGTCGAGCCTGCTCAAGATCATGGCCGGCATCGACAAGGATTTCCAAGGCGAGGCCTTCGCCGCCGAGGGCGTCAAGCGCGGCTACCTGGAGCAGGAGCCGCAACTGGACGACGCCCTGGACGTCTGGGGCAACGTCATCGCCTGGTGCGAGGAGAAGAAGCTCTTCGACGCCTACAACGACATCGCCGCCAAGCTGGGCGAGGACTACACCGACGAGCTGATGGAAGAGATGACGGCGCTGCAGGAGAAGCTGGACGCCGGCGACCTGTGGGACATCGACAGCCGCATCGAAATGGCCATGGGCGCCCTGCGCTGCCCGCCCAACGACTGGCCGGTGGACAAGCTTTCCGGCGGCGAGCGGCGCCGCGTCGCGCTGGCCCGCCTGCTGCTCTCCAAGCCCGACATGATGCTGCTCGACGAGCCCACCAACCACCTCGACGCCGAGAGCGTCGCCTGGCTGCAGCACCACCTGGAGACCTTCCCGGGCTGCGTCATCCTGGTGACTCACGACCGCTACTTCCTGGACCAGGTGACCAAGTGGACGCTGGAGCTCGACCGCGGCAAGGGCCTGCCGCACGAGGGCAACTACTCGTCGTGGCTTGAGGCCAAGACCAAGCGGATCGCCCAGGAAGAGCGCGAGGAAGCCGGGAAGAAGCGCACCATCGAGCGCGAGCTGGCCTGGGTGCGCTCCTCGCCGAGCGCGCGGCGGACCAAGTCCAAGGCCCGCCTGGCGGCGTTCCACGACCTGCAGAACGAGGCCGAGAACGCCAAGCAGACCTTCGCCCAGATCCAGATTCCGCCCGGCCCGCGCCTCGGCCAGCAGGTGATCGAGATCGACAACCTGGAGAAGGAATACGGCGACAAACTGCTGTTCAAGGGCCTGACCTTCAAGTTGCCGCCGGGCGGCATCGTGGGCGTGATCGGCCCCAACGGCGCGGGCAAGACCACCCTGTTCAAGATCATCACCGGCCAGGAAAAGCCCGACCAGGGCTCGGTGAAGCTGGGCGAGACGGTGAAGCTGGCCTACGTCGACCAGAACCGCGACAGCCTGGATCCCAACAAGAACGTCTGGGAGGAGATCTCCGGCGGGCTCGACGTCATGAAGGTAGGCGGCCGCGAAATCCCGAGCCGGGCCTATGTGGGCTCGTTCAACTTCAAGGGCGGCGACCAGCAGAAGAAGGTGGGCCTGCTGTCAGGCGGTGAGCGCAACCGCGTGCACCTGGCCAAGACGCTCGCCGCCGGCGGCAACGTGCTGATGCTCGACGAACCGACCAACGACCTGGACGTGGAGACCCTGGGCGCTCTGGAGAGCGCGCTGGAGGACTTCCCCGGCTGCGCGGTGGTGATCAGCCACGACCGCTTCTTCCTGGACCGCCTGGCCACCCACATCCTGGCCTTCGAAGGCGACAGCCAGGTCGACTGGTTCGAGGGAAACTTTGAAGCCTACGAAGAAGACAAGAAGCGCCGCCTGGGCGCCGACAGCCTGATCCCCCACCGGATCAAGTTCCAGAAATTCACGCGGTAGACCTCGCCAAAGCTTCGCTTTTTTCGCGAGCATAGGATTCCTGGACGCGCCACGGTTGTAGCTCTACCGTGACTTTGGGCGAACAGGCTCGCCGAACAGAGTGAGCCGCGGGAGGGCTTCGCGCGTCGCCCTGCGAGCTTGCCGGGGGGCGTCGTGAGCACCTATTTTTTCGAGACGATCACCTTCGCGCAGTCGCTGGCCTTCAACAGCCAGACGGACTCCCTGGTCTTCACCAATCCGACAACGACCGGCGCAAGCCTGCGTGTCACCTTCAACGCGGCGACGCCCACCAGTCAGGCGAGTCTCACCTTCCTGGACGTCAGCGACAACCACCTGGTGGTATCCGGCCTGGGCCTGGAGAATCTGCACTCCCCCATTCTGCCCGACGGTTCGGTGTTCGCGGTTGCCGGTCCCGGAGGCGCGGAGCTCTCCGGCGGCTCCTTGGGCGACGGACTCTTCGGCACCACCGGGGCCGATACCCTGCATGGCGGGGGCGGCAATGACGTCCTGCAAGGCGGCGGCGGCGCTGACGTCCTGGAGGGCGGCGCCGGCTCGGACCTCTTCCTGTTCGCGCCCGGGGATTCGCCGACCGTCGCCGGTCAGATGGACACGATCATCGACTGGTCGTCCTCCGACCACCTGAGCTTCGTGTTCCATAACGGGGGATTGCTCACGCCGGCCGGGAACGCGGTCAACTATGTCGAGACGACGGCCGGGAGCTTCGCCGCGGCGCTCGCGACGGCCAACGCCCAGATCGCCGGCGGCGTCGTCGAATACGTCAGCGTCCAGGTGGGCAGCGACGTCATCGTCTTCGCCGACACCAACGGCGATCACGGCGTGGCGGAGGACGCGGTGGTCCTGCAGGGCCGGACGCTGGCCGACATCGACGCCTCGAACATCATCTTCGGGGTCACCGCGCCGCATGCGACGGTGGGGCTGCCGTCGCCGCCGCCGCCCCCGCCGATCTCTCCGCCGCCTCCGCCGCCGGTCTCGCCGCCGCCTCCGATTTCACCACCGCCGCCGCCTCCGCCGCCGGCCATCCCGGGACACGGCGTGACAGCGGTCATCGGCGGCAATCTCGACGTCTCGCAGCTGACCAACCTGCTGCAAAACGGAGTCCCCTCATTCTCCTCGACAACGCTTTCCCTGCAGGGGGGCGGATCCTCGATGACCTTGAGCGGCTTCGGGTTCACCCTCGACGCCGCCGAGAACCTGACCGGCGGAACCTTGACCGGCATCGACTTTAATTTCGTCGGCGGTCTGCATGCCCATATCGCCGGCCTGTCCACGCCGATCCTGAGCTTCGTTGACTCGGTCGAACAGGGCGCGACAACCCAGCTCTTCGGCACGATTTTCGGCGGCGACGACTCGATCCTCAGCGACGTCGCCTCCACCACCGTCCACGGTTACGGCGGCGACGACACAATCCAGGCCAATCAGGGTGGCGCGGTCCTATTTGGCGACGCCGGCAACGACGTCCTCATAGGGTCGCCGTCCGGGTTCAACCACCTGATCGGCGGCGACGGCTACGACACCATGACCGGGGGCGGCGGCTCGAACGTCTTCCAGATCTCCCTAAGCGACAGCGCCGCGAGCCTGGGCTCAGGCGGCCACCCCGAACGGCTCGATCACATCACCGACTGGACGAGCAGCGACTTCCTGCAGTTCACCGATGGTCCAGCGATGACCGCCAATGCCTATGTGGAGGTCACGGCATCGAGCTTCGACCAGGCGCTGAGCATTGCTGTCAACGATCGGTCTGGCGCCAGCCCGTCCCCCTACGTCGTCGCCCAGGTCGGCAGCGATGTCATCGTGTTCGGCGGGCAGGTCATCAACGCGGTGGTTCTCAGCGGCCGAAGCCTGGACGACATCTCGCCGGCGAATGTGGGCCCCGATCCTTCCGCGGCGCCCCATTTGTCGCCGCCGCCGCCGCCCCCACCGCCGCCGCCCGGGTCCGGGTCCGGGGTGAGGGTCGACCTCTTCGATGGCGCGGACATGGGTACGTTCCAGGAGAGCCAGCTCTCAGACGGGGTCGCCACCCGCACATCCACCTTCGACGTCGTGCGCTTCGCGGGCGGAACCTCTCAGCTCTCGATCACCGGCACGGGCCTGACCTACGGCCCCGACGGCGTCCTGAGCGGCGGCACAGTCACCGGACTGGAGATCACCTCGCCGAACGGTCACTTCCAGCTCAGCGGCGCCCACACGGATGGATCGATCCTGGGCCAAGCCTACCACAGCAACAACGCCGAGATTTCGACATCGGCCCTCATGTCCGGCGACGACGTGATCACGGTTCGGGGATCCCAGTCTCCGGGCGCCGACACGAGCTACACGGGCCTCGGCTATGGCGGCAATGACCTGATGATCGGCGGCGGCAGCCTGACGACCTTCTTCGGCGGCGACGGCAACGACACCGTGCAGGCCGGCAGCGCCGCTTCCAGCTACCTGCGCGGCGACAACGGCGACGATTCCCTGCAGGGCGGGTCGGGGTTCGACGACATCAACGGCAACAAGGGCGACGACACCATCGACGGCGGGTCCGGCGGCGGCGACTGGCTGGTGGGCGGCCAGGGCGACGACCTGATCACCTCGCACCACGGCGACGACATCCTCTACGGCAACCTCGGCAACGACACCCTGAGGGGCGGCGACGGGACGGAGATCATCCGTGGCGGCCAGGGCGACGACTCGATCGTCGGCGGGGCCGGGAACGACTTCATCTCCGGCGACCGGGGCAACGACACGGAGAGCGGCGGACCGGGGGCCGACACCTTCCACGGCTCCCAGGATGCCGGGATCGACAAGGTGCTGGACTTCAACCAAGCCGAGGGCGACCGGGTAATGCTGGACCCGGGGACTACCTACACGGTCAGCCAGGTGGGCGCCGACACGGTCATCAGCATGGGCGGCGCGAACCAGATGATCCTGGTCGGCGTGCAGCTTTCGACTCTGACGCCGGGCTGGATCTTCGAAGGCTGAGGTCCGGCGGCGGGTTCGGCGACGCTACTTGGGCGGCGTCGTGGCGGGCGGCGCCCCGGGCGTAGCTGCGGGCGACGGGTTGACCGCGCCGGGCGCGGACGCGTCGACCGGCGGCGTCGCGGGCAGCGACGGCGGATTGACGCTGGTCGAGGGACTGCTCGCGCTCGGCGCGGCGTCAGGCGTGGACCGCACGTCGGAGCCGGCGGTGGTGGTGGCCGAGGCGTTGGCGCTGGCGCCGGTGGAGGCGCTGGCCATGGCCTGGCCGGACCACCAGTCCTTTCGGGCGCGCACCTTCGGCGAGGCCTTCATGTAGGCGCTGAGCTGCGAATAGGGGATCGGCTGCTTCGGGCCGGCCGCGGCCTGGGCCATAGCCAGCCCTGACGACAGGGCGACGGCGGCCGCACCGGCGGCCAACAGGATGGTCTTCATGGGTCACTCCCTCACGACGTAACGCCGTTCAACCGGCGCCGCTTCAACCTGTGAGGGCGATGCAAAGTTTCGCACGGTCGGCCGCACGGCGGCCTGGCCGTCCCGCGCCTCGACGAGGGGGAGCTGGCGGGATTGCATTTGCCGGCCGCCGCGCCGCTCACCGGCCGGACTGCGCCGACCGCTGCTCTACGGCGGAGTCTGCGCGACTAGCGCATAGGCTGCATCGCGTTTCCCTGCCTACCGGGAGGTGATAGGTTCGGCGAACGATGATCGGGGGATCGACGATGTGGCGGACCTGCTTCCTCTTCCTGGCCGGCGTGGCCGCAAGCTTGAGCGCGGCCTCCGCGCGGGCCGACATGCCGTCGGAGCCGTCGGTGGCGACGGCGCGAACCATCAACGACGTCCTCGACCGGCATCCAAAGGACGACGTGCACATGGTCCTGACGCACGGCATGCGCACCGCGGACCGCAACACCTGGCGGGATTTCCGCGGCGAGATCTGCGGCCACCTCAAGGCGCCGCACCGCTGCGTCTCCGCCGCCCCGCCGGTCCGGGTCAGCGACCAGCTCGACCTCGGTCCCTGGCCAAAAGGCGCGTACTTCCTGTCGGATCAGATCTGGACGTCCGAGGAGACGTGGCGAGGCAGCCGGCCGTTCATCGACCACTACGCCATTCCCCTGGAAGACGGCCGCCGGCTCTTGCTGCACGAGCTTAACTGGTGGCCGCTGGTGCTTGCGATGAAGTGCCAGTTCATGGTGCCGAACGACACCGAGCTGGTCGGGCCGAACGCGGACAACATCAACAACTGCACCGCCGATCCGGACAACATGCGCTTCGGCTGGTACAGCGCCGACCGGGCCAAGGCGCTGCTGGGCGCCCATCCGATGTCCGGCGGCGCGCCGTGGCTGAACCGCGGGCTCAAGACCGACATCCTGGACTGGGGTCTATCCGACGCGGTGCTGTCGCTGGGCACCATGAAGACCCTGCTGCGCGAGGCGATCCGCTGCAGCTTCGATGATATCCTGACGCCGGCCCAGCGCATTCCCCGCGGCGCGGGCGGCCTCGGTGAGTTCGCGTGCGAGACGGCCGCCCCTCAACCGGCGGACATCGGACTGGCGAACGACAACTTCATCATCGCCTCCCACAGCCTCGGCGCCTTCCTGCTGCTCGATACCTTCGCCGCGGCGGCCGGTGACGCAGCCTACTATCACGAGGCGGGTTCCTGCGCGGCGGCTGCGAGCCGGTCGACGCGGCCGCTGTCCGCGCCCCTGGAGCCGGAGGCGACGGCGCGCCGCAACGCCCGCTCGGCCCAGTCGCTCTGCCTGGCGCTGGAGGCGAGCGGGGACCTCTACTTCCTCGCCAACCAGTTCTCGCTGATCGAGCTCGGCCGCGCCCAGGGGATCGACGAGCCGCGCGAGACGTCGAGCCGCACGGGGCCGTCACGGGGCCCGTCGCAGGGCTCCTCGTTCCTCGATGCGCTGACGCTCTGGTCGGAGTCGGGCAGGGCGCTGGTCCCGCGCCAGATCGTGGCCTTTTCGGATCCGGGCGACGTGCTGACGTTCAAGCTGCCGCAGGTCGGCCAGGCGAAGATCTACAACGCCTACCCGAAGAACGCCTCGCGCTGGCTGGGCGTCTTCGAGAACCCGCAACCGGCCCACCTGGGGTATTTCACGAACAAGGACGTCCTGCGCGCGATGTTCGGGCAGTAGCGCGTGGGCCGCTCCGCGCTATAGACGAGCGTCGCCGCAGGAGCCCGCGCCGCATGTCCGAACCGCTCACCCTGATCGCCGTGCCGTTCATGACCGTGCTGGAGCCGGCTTTCCAGGGCGGGGGGCTCTCGACGGCGCGGGCGTGGGAGTTGACGGACGACCAGCGGCCGCACGTGCGCGCCATCGTCCACGCGGGCGAGGTCGTGCTGACGCCGGAGTTCCTGACCACCCTGCCGGCGCTGGGCCTGATCGCCTGCGTCAGCGTCGGCTACGACGGCATCGACGTGGGCTGGTGCCGAGCGAACGGCATCGAGGTGACCCATGCGCGGGGCCTCAACGCCGAGGACGTCGCCGACCACGCCATCGGCCTGATGCTCGCGGCCTGGCGGAACATCCCGAGCCTCGACCGCAAGGTGCGCGAGGGCCGCTGGCGCCAGGAGGAGCGGATCGGCGCGCAGCCCAGCCTGGGCGGGCGGACGCTGGGCGTTGTAGGCCTGGGCCACATCGGCGCGGCCGTGGCGCGGCGCGCCGAGGCGCTGCGGCTGAACGTGCAATGGTGGGGGCCGCGGCCTCAGCCCGATGCGCCCTGGCCGCGGGCGGAGAGCCTGCTGGCGCTGGCGCGGGACAGCGACATCCTGGTGGTCTGCGCCCGAGCCGAAGCCGCCAACCGCGGCATGATCTCCCGCGAGGTGATCGAGGCCGTCGGGCCGCAGGGCATGATCGTCAATGTCGGCCGCGGCCAGTTGATCGACGAGGACGCCTTGATCGCGGCGCTGAAGGATGGCCGGCTGTGGCGCGCGGCGCTCGATGTCTTCGTCCAGGAGCCGACGCCGGCGGAGCGCTGGGCAGAGGTTCCGAACGCCGTCCTGACGACCCACACCGCAGGCTCCAGCAACGAGGCCGTGCCGTTGATGGTCGCGCAGGCGATCGACAACGTGCATCGTTTCCTGCGCGGCGAAGAGTTGGCCAGCCCTGTGGCGCCGGTCGCCGGTTAGCGAGGACGGAGCGAAGACATGGCCAAGGTTCTGGGTATCGGCGGGGTATTCTTCAAGACGGCGGACCCGAAAGCCTTGCAGGACTGGTACGCCAGGGTGCTTGGCTTCGACGTTTCGAAATGGGGCGGCGTGGTCTTCGAGCATCCGACGCGGGGCAACATCAACTGGACCGCGTTCGCCGCGGACAGCGACCATTTCGCGCCCTCGACCGCGCCCTTCATGGTCAATTTCATCGTCGACGATCTGGATGGCGTGCTGGCCAAGGCGCGGGCGGAAGGCGCTGAACCGGTCGGGGAGACGATGAGCGACGAGACCTATGGCAAGTTCGGCTGGCTGATGGATCCGGCGGGGGTGAAAATCGAGCTGTGGCAGCCCGCGGAATAGCCGCTCTTAACTTGACATAAAGACATAAAGATATCTTTATGGGCTCATGACTTTGTCGGCGAGCCAGGGTGTGGACGTGCTGCGCGCGGCGGGCGAGCCGTCCCGCCTGCGCATCCTAGCACTTTTGGCGCGTGAGGAACTGGCGGTCCTCGAGATCTGCCGGGTGCTGGACCAGAGCCAGCCGCGCGTGTCGCGGCACCTGAAGCTCCTGGCCGAGGCCGGGCTGGTGGAGCGGTTTCCGGACGGCGCCTGGGTGTTCTACCGCCTGACCGGCGAGGGGGCCGGCGCCGCCCTGGTGGCCCAGGTGCTGGCCGCCATCGACCCGGCCGACGCAGCGCTGCAGCGCGACGCCGAGCGGCTGTCGGCCGTCTGGGCCGAGCGCGCCGCCGACGCCGGCGAATACTTCGCCCGCAACGCCGCGCGCTGGGACGAGATCCGCTCGCTCTATGTCTCCGACGCCGACGTCGAGGCCGCGATCCTGGGGGCCGCCGGCCCGGGGCCGTTCCGGCGGCTGGTGGACCTGGGATCGGGCACCGGGCGGATGCTGACCCTGCTGGGGCCCCACGCCGAGGTCGCGCTCGGACTGGACCTGTCGCAGCAGATGCTGAACCTCGCCCGCAACCGGGTGACCGAGGCCGGGCTGCAGAGCTGCGAGCTGCGCCACGGGGACATCTTCGCCACCCGCCTGCCCGACGAGAGCGCCGACCTGGTGGTCGTGCACCAGGTGCTGCACTACCTGGCCGATCCCGCCGCGGCGGTGCGGGAGGCGGCGCGGATCGTGGCGCCGGGCGGGCGGCTGATCATCGCCGATTTCGCGCCGCATCGCCTGGAGTTCCTGCGCGAGCAGCACCAGCACAGGCGCCTGGGCTTCGCCGAGCCGGAGATGGCCCGCTGGCTGGCCGAGGCGGGGCTGGGCCAGGTGCGGGTGAGCGCCCTGCCGCCGGCGCGGGACGGCGGCCTGACCGTCAAGATCTGGACCGCCGAGCGGGCCCGCGAGCCGCAACGGAGCGCCGCATGACCGCCTCCAAGACAGGCCTGGCCGACAGCGTCCTTGGCCCCATTGCCCGCGCGGGCATCGGGTCCACCGCCAAGCCGCGTGTCTCCTTCGAGTTCTCGCCGCCGAAGACCCCGGAGGCGGAGGAGACCCTGTGGGAGGCGATCCGCCGCCTTGAGCCGCTGGGCCCCAGCTTCGTCTCAGTGACCTACGGCGCCGGCGGCTCGACCCGCGACCGCACCCACCGCACCGTGCTGCGGATGCTGAAGGAGACGACCCTTCGGCCCGCCGCGCACCTCACCTGCGTCGAGGCCAGCCGCGGCGAAGTCGACGAGGTGATCCGCGACTACTGGGACGCCGGCATCCGCCACATCGTGGCCCTGCGCGGCGACCCGCCGGGCCAGATCGGCGGGGCCTATTTGCCGCGCGCAGACGGCTACGCCAACGCCACGGAACTGACCGCCGGCATCCGCGCGATCGGCGACTTCGAGGTCAGCGTCGGGCTCTATCCGCACGTGCATCCGGAGAGCCCGTCCATCGACCACGACATCGACGTGCTGAAGGCCAAGGTGGACGCCGGCGCCACGCGCGCCATCACCCAGTTCTTCTTCGACCTGGACGGCTTCCTGCGGTTCATGGACCGCGTCCGGAAGGCCGGGGTGACCATCCCGATCTCGCCCGGGATCATGCCGGTGACCAACTTCAAGGGCCTGAAGAAGATGTCCGGGCCGATCGGCATTCAGTTGCCGGCCTGGCTTGCGAACCTGTTCGACGGGCTGGACAAGGACCCGGACACGCGTCGGCTGCTGGCCTGCTCGGTGGCCACCGAGATGTGCGCGCGGCTGGCGGAAGAGGGCTTTGCCGACTTCCACTTCTACACGCTCAACCGCGCCGACCTTACTTATGCGATCTGCCGCGTGCTGGGCGTGCGCGAGCCGGAACAACCCACGACCACGGAGGCGGCCGCATGACCCGGACCGAACGCATCGCGGCGCTGAAGGCCGCCGCCAAGCAGCGCGTGCTGATCCTCGACGGGTCCTGGGGCGTGATGTTCCAGAAGCGGGGCCTGAGCGAAGCCGACTACCGCGGCGAGCGGTTCGCGGCCTACGAGGGCCAGCTCAAGGGGAACAACGATATCCTGTGTCTGACCCGGCCGGACATCGTGGGCGAGCTGCACGACGCCTATTTCGCCGCCGGCGCCGACATCAGCGAGACCAACACGTTTTCGGCCACCTCCATCGGCCAGGGCGAGTACGCCCAGGAAGCCGCCGTACGCGACATCAACCTCGAAGGCGCCCGCATCGCCCGCGCCGCCGCCGACCGCTGGACGGCCAAGGAGCCGCACAAGCCCCGCTTCGTGGCCGGCTCCATCGGGCCTTTGCCCGTGATGCTGTCGATGAGTTCCGACGTGAACGATCCCGGCGCGCGCAAGGTGACCTTCGAGCAGGTCTATCAGGCCTACCGCGAGCAGGTGCTGGCGCTCCACGACGGCGGGGTCGACCTGTTCCTGGTGGAGACGATCACCGACACCCTGAACTGCAAGGCCGCGATCAAGGCGATCCTCGACCTGGCGGACGAGGGCTACGAGCCCCTGCCCATCTGGATCTCGGGCACCATCACCGACCGGTCCGGCCGCACGCTGAGCGGCCAGACGGTGGAGGCGTTCTGGAACTCGGTGCGCCACGCCAAGCCCTTCGCGGTCGGCCTGAACTGCGCGCTGGGCGCGGAGCTGATGCGGCCGCACATCGCCGAGCTCAGCCGCATCGCCGACACGCTGGTTTCGGCCTATCCCAACGCCGGCCTGCCCAACGCCATGGGCGAGTACGACGAGACCCCCGACGAGACCGGCCACATGCTGCACGACTGGGCCGAGCAGGGGATCGTCAACATCCTGGGCGGCTGCTGCGGGACCACGCCGGAGCACATCAAGCACGTGGCCGACGCGGTGCGGGGCCTCGCGCCCCGGCCCATCCCGGAGCGGCCGACGGCCATGCGGCTGGCGGGACTGGAGCCGTTCGAGCTTGTCTGACCCTTACCCGCTCATCCCCGCGAAAGCGGGGATCCAGGTGTTTTCTGTGTTTCTGAGCTTCAAACCCAACAGCGGCGCCGATCTGGGCGCGGCAACGAAAAAAGCCTGGGTCCCCGCCTTCGCGGGGATGAGCGGTATTTAGAGAGCCATGCTTCCCAAGATCTTCATCAACGTCGGCGAGCGGACCAATGTCACGGGGTCCGCCAAGTTCAGGAAGCTGATCGAGGACGGGGCCTATGGAGAGGCGCTGTCGGTGGCGCGGCAGCAGGTCGATGCCGGCGCGCAAGTCATTGATATAAATATGGATGCTGGCCTGCTCGACTCCGTCGAGGCGATGAAGACCTACCTGAACCTGCTGGCTGCCGAGCCGGACATCGCCCGGGTGCCGGTGATGATCGACTCGTCGAAGTGGGAGGTGATCGAGGCGGGGCTGCGCTGCGTGCAGGGCAAGGCGATCGTCAACTCGATCTCCATGAAGGAGGGCGAGGCGAAGTTCGTAGAGCAGGCCCGGGCCTGCCTGCGCTATGGCGCCGCCGTGGTGGTCATGGCCTTCGACGAGGTGGGGCAGGCGGACACCGCGGCGCGGAAGATCGAGATCTGCACGCGGGCCTACCGCCTGCTGACGGAACAGGTCGGCTTCCCGGCCGAGGACATCATCTTCGACCCCAACATCTTCGCCGTGGCCACCGGGATCGACGAGCACAACAACTACGCGGTCGACTTCATCGAGGCCACGCGGGAGATCAAGCGGACGCTGCCGCACGCGCGGATCTCGGGCGGGGTCTCGAACGTCTCGTTCAGCTTCCGCGGCAACGAGCCGGTGCGGCGCGCGATCCACTCGGTGTTCCTCTACCACGCGATCGCGGCCGGCATGGACATGGGCATCGTCAACGCCGGCGAGCTGCCGGTCTATGACGAGATCCCCGAGGAGCTGAAGGTCGCCGTCGAGGACGTGATCCTCAACCGCCCGCAGCGCGACCCCAAGCTCAGCAACACCGAGCGGCTGGTGGAGCTGGCGCCCAAGTACAAGGGCGGCAAGTCGGAGGCCAAGGGGCCGGACCTGGCCTGGCGCGAAGGCACGGTCCAGCAGCGCCTGACCCACGCCCTGGTCCACGGCCTGACCGACTTCATCGAGGCCGACACGGAAGAGGCCCGCAGCCAGGCCGAGCGCCCGCTGCACGTCATCGAAGGCCCGCTGATGGACGGCATGAACGTGGTCGGCGACCTGTTCGGCTCGGGCAAGATGTTCCTGCCGCAGGTGGTCAAGTCGGCCCGGGTGATGAAGCAGGCGGTCGCCTACCTGATGCCCTTCATGGAGGCCGAGAAGGCCGGCAAGCCGCGCGAACACGCCGGGCGCATCCTGATGGCGACCGTCAAGGGCGACGTCCACGACATCGGCAAGAACATCGTGGGCGTGGTCCTGCAGTGCAACAACTACGAGGTGATCGACCTGGGCGTCATGGTCCCGGCCGACCGCATCCTGGACGAGGCCGTGGCCCACAAGGTCGACATGGTGGGCCTCTCCGGCCTGATCACCCCCAGCCTCGACGAGATGGCCTATGTGGCCGGTGAGATGGAGCGGCGGGGGATGAAGATCCCGCTGCTGATCGGCGGCGCCACCACGTCGAAGACCCACACGGCGGTGAAGATCGAGCCCAAGTACAAGGGCAGCCAGACGACCTATGTGCTCGACGCCAGCCGCGCCGTGGGCGTGGTCTCCGGCCTGCTGTCGGCCACCGAGCGCGACCGGCTGATGGCCGAGACGGCGGCGGACTACGTCAAGGTGCGCGCCGCCTTCGCCCGGGGCCAGGACAAGCGCGCGCGCTCCACCCTGGACGAGGCGCGCGACAACGCCTTCACCCCGGACTGGACCACCTACGATCCGCCGAAGCCGTCGTTCATCGGCACGCGGACTTATCAGGCCTATGACCTGGCCGACCTCGCCCGCCACATCGACTGGTCGCCGTTCTTCGCGAGCTGGGAGCTGATCGGGCGATACCCGCAGATCCTGGAGGACGACGTGGTCGGCGAGGCCGCCGTCAGCCTGTTCGCCGACGCGCAAGCCATGTTGCAGCGGATCATCGGCGAGCAGTGGTTCACCGCCAAGGGCGTGGTCGGCTTCTGGCCGGCCAATTCCGATGGCGACGACATCGTGCTCTACACGGACGAGATGCGGACCACCGAGCTCGCCCGCCTGCACAGCCTTCGCCAGCAGATGGCCAAGGACAAGAGCCAGGCCGACGGCGGCCGCGCCAACGTCGCGCTCGCCGACTTCATCGCGCCCGTCGGGACCAAGCCCGACTGGATCGGCGGCTTCGCGGTCACCGCCGGCCACGGGGAGGCCGAGATCGCCAAGGCGTTCAAGGACAAGGGCGACGACTATTCGGCGATCATGGCCGCGGCGCTGGCCGACCGCCTGGCCGAGGCCTTCGCCGAGGCCCTGCACCGGCGCGTGCGCACCGAGCTGTGGGGCTATGCGCCGGACGAGGCCTGGGACGTGGACGCGATGATCGCCGAGCAGTACCGCGGCATCCGCCCGGCGCCGGGCTATCCGGCCCAGCCCGACCACACGGAGAAGGGCACGCTGTTCCGCCTGCTGGACGCCGAGGCGGCCACGGGGCTGATGCTCACCGAGAGCTACGCCATGTACCCGACGGCGGCGGTGTCGGGCCTCTACTTCTCACACCCGGAGAGCCACTACTTCGGCGTGGGCCGGATCGAGAAGGACCAGGTCGAGGACTATGCGCGGCGCAAGGGGTGGGACGTGGCCACGGCCGAGCGGTGGCTGGGGCCGATCTTGAACTACGAGGCGTGAGGAGTGGCCTGAGGCTTAGCCTCGCGCTCGGCTTCCCGCTCCGCCTCCGCCAGCGCGCGCCATTTGTGCGACTGCCGGCTGACCAGCAAGCCGCCCCCGATGCCGATGAAGGCTATGAAGGCCGCCATCAGAGCCAGGCCCTGGATTGCTTCATTCATCTGGTCTTGCATCGGCTTGGAGATGTATGCCGGCGACGAGGGTTGCAACGCCAGCCACGAAAATACTCCCGATCCATGGGTTCGGGAAGCCGATCACGCCTTTGGTCGCGAGAGGCGCAAACATCGCGGCGCCAGCCGTGGCGGCCATGGCCTTTCCCGCCAGGTCGAGATCTTCTCCAAGCTTCCGCAGAAAAGTGCGCCAATAGCGGTCGGCGAAGTTGGCGGATCGAGGTCGCGGCGGCATGGCGGGCTCGGGCAGTGGGACGATCAGCCTGAACAATAGTTCGTCATTTGTTCTCGTCAAGCGCAGGCCCGAAGCTCAGTTGACCCGGACGGCCTCGGGCGGGTCGGCGGCGACGTCGATCACCACGATGCCGGCCTTCTGCCCGGTCTCGACATAGCGGTAGGCCTCGGCGATCTCCGCGAGCGGATAGCGCCGGTCGACCACCGCGCGGAACTGGCCGGCCGCCATCCGGGCCTTCAGGGCCTCGACGAAGGCCCGCGCGCCGCCCCGGGGCGGCAGGGGCACGCCGACCCGGTCGTTCCGGGCGATCGCCGACCACAGCATCAGCGGCAGGTACTCGCCCCAGGGCCCGACGTCCGTCGCCATGAACACGCCCGCAGGCTTCAGCAGCCTGCGGTAGCGGAAGTAGCTGGTCTTCCCCACCGCCTCGAAGACCACGTCGAAGCGCTCGCCGATGCGGCTGAAATCCTCCGCCGTGTAGTCGATGACCCGGTCCGCGCCGAGCGACCGGGCGAGCGCCAGGCGCCGGGTGGGGACCACCGCGGTCACCTCCGCGCCATAGGCCTTGGCGAGCTGCACTGCCGCCGAGCCGATGGCGCCGGACGCGCCATAGACCAGGACCTTGTGGCCGGGACCGACGTGGAACTTCCTCAGCCCGCTGTCGGCGTAGTAGGCGCCCTCGCAGACCACCGCCTCGCCGAAGGGCGTGTCCGGCGGCATCAGGGCGATGGGGGCGGTCTCGGGGAGGCAGACGTAGTCGGCGTGGGCGCCGTCGCTGCGAAACGGGCACATGCCGAACACCCGGTCGCTGGGCTTGAACGCCGTGACGCCGGCGCCCACCGCCTCCACCACGCCGGCGACGTCCATGCCGAAGATCGTGCGGCGCGGCCGGCGCAGGCCGAACATCAGCCGCCCCAGTCCCCGGGGCCGCAGCTCGCCGCAGTCGGTGCGGTTGACCGTCGCGGCATGCGCCCGGACCAGGACCTCGCCGGCCGCGGGCGCGGGCTTTGGCGCGTCGCAGATCTCTATGACGTCCGGTGACCCGTAGCGCCTTGTCACCGCGGCTCGCATGGTCAGAGGGTCCGTCACCGCGGTGCGCCCGGCCTGGCGGCTCCGGCGGGGGGCGGAGGCCGGGGGTGAGCCTACGCGCGAGGCGGGGGTGCGGCTAGGGCCGCGTAAGGATGAGGATCGATATCGCGTCCCCTTATTTCAATCCATAAATCTCTAGGGTTTTCCGGGCGTTAGCGTCCATCGGAAAAGCCGTACCCCCCGCCCGTGCCCCTAAGTCGGCTTTTGTCAGGATAGCATGGCTGCGAC
>NZ_DATMNA010000060.1:0-4557 GCF_035569475.1 Phenylobacterium sp. | reverse complement strand
CGCCGCGGTGCCCACCGTCTGGCAGATGCTGCTGGGCCACATGCGCGAGAACCGGCTCGGGCTCTCGACCCTGAAGCGGGTGGTGATCGGCGGCTCGGCGGTGCCCGAGGCCCTGGTCCGCGCCTTCCGCGACGACTACGGCGTCTCCGTCACCCACGCCTGGGGCATGACCGAGACCTCGCCCCTGGGCACCCTGGCCAGCCCGTCGGGCAAGACCATGCGCCTGGACGACGAGGCGCAACTGCGGTTCACCCTGAAGCAGGGCCGCCCGCCGATCGGCATCGAGCTGAAGCTGGTCAACGACGCCGGCGAGCGCCTGCCGCACGACGGGACGACCTTTGGCCGGCTGATGGTGCGCGGGCCTTTCGTGGTCGGCGAGTACTTCAAGGGCGACGGCGGCGTGATCCTCGACGACGAGGGCTATTTCGACACCGGCGACGTGGCGACCATCGACGACCACGGCTTCATGCAGATCACCGACAGGGCCAAGGACGTGATCAAGTCCGGCGGGGAATGGATCTCCACCATCGAGATCGAGAACATCGCCGTGGGGCATCCGAAGGCCGCCCTGGCCGCGGTCATCGGGGCGGCGCATCCGAAGTGGGACGAGCGGCCGGTGCTGCTGGTCAAGCTGGAACCGGGGCAGGAGTCCTCCAAGGAAGAGTTCCTGGCCTTCCTGGAAGGCAAGATCGCCAAGTGGTGGACGCCCGACGACGTGGTCTTCGTCGACGACATCCCGCTGGGCGCCACCGGCAAGATCGACAAGAAGCTGATCCGCGAGCGGATGAAGGGCTACGTCCTGCCGACGGCGGCCCCGGCGAAGGCCACGGCTTGAGATTCTCCTATCCGCTTATCCCGGCGAAGGCCGGGACCCAGATGGAATGACTCAGACGCGGGTTCGAAGGGCTCAGCGGGATTCCAGCCCGCCTCGGCGCCATCCGATCTGGATCCCGGCCTTCGCCGGGATGAGCGGACGTATGTGGGGATGATCCAGCTAACACCAGCCGCCGAGGCCGACCTTCCGGAGATCGCGGCGCTCTCGAACTGGGCCTATCGCGGGACCGGGGCGGTCGCGAGCTGGACGGTGGAGAGCTACCTCGAGGGCGAGCGCACCACCGCCGAGGCCCTGCGCGCGGACCTGGCGGCCAATCCCGAGGCCCAGATCCTGGTCTGGCGCGACGAGTCCGGCGAACTTCAGGGGCATTGCTGGCTGGAGGCCGGCCCGGACGGCGCCTGGTATCTCGGCCTGCTCTCGGTGCGGCCGGACCGGCAGGACCGCAAGCTCGGCCGCACCCTGCTGGCCGCGGCGGAGGACCACGCCCGCGCCCGCGGCGGGCGGCGGATGCAGATGACGGTGATCAATGTCCGCGACACCCTGATCGCCTGGTATCAGCGGCGCGGCTATGGGCTGACCGGCGAGACGCGGCCCTTCCCTTATGGCGACGAGCGCTTCGGGCGGCCGCTGCGCGACGACCTCTGCTTCGTGGTGCTGGAGCGCGGGCTTTAGGGCCCTTCTACGCCAGCCGGTACACCGTGTCCGGGCCCGGGGGGCCGCCGGCTTCGACGTCGCCGCCGCGTTCCAGGTGGATCATCGCGGCCAGCATGGAGCGGGCGGCGGCGGGCCAGAGGCGCTCGTCGACGTCGCGGTAGAGCCTGGGCACCAGGTCGCGGATGCGTCCCGGCCCGTCGGCCAGGGCCAGGAGGATCTGGTCCATCCGCTCCTGGCGGTGGGCGGCGTAGGCGTCGATGAACGGGCCGACCTCGCGGATCGGCGGGCCATGAGTGGGCCACAGGGTCGCGAAATTCCGGTCGCGGACCTTTTGCAGGCTTTCCAGATAGGCGGTCATGTCGCCGTCCGGCGGGGTGATCACCGTGGTCGACCAGCCCATGATGTGATCGCCGGAGAACAGCGCGTTCTCCTCCTTCAGGGCGTAGCAGATGTGGTTGGAGGTGTGGCCGGGCGTCGGGATCGCCTCCAGGGTCCAGCCGGGCCCGGCGATGGCGCCGCCGCCGCAGAGGCTGACGTCGGGCCGGAAGTCGTGGTCGTGGCCGGCCTCCATCTTCACCTCGCCGGTGTCTTCCGCCTCGTGGCCGGCGACGGCGCAGCCGTAGATCGTGGCCCCCGTGGCGGCCTTCAGCGGCCCGGCGAGCGGCGAGTGGTCGGAATGGTGGTGGGTGACCGGGATGGCGATGACCTTTTCGCCCGCGACGGCCTTCAGGATGGCCGCCAGGTGGGCCGGGTCGTCCGGGCCGGGGTCGATCACCGCGACCTCGCCATGGCCCACGATGTAGGTCCCGGTGCCCTTGTAGGTGAAAGGGCCGGGGTTGTTGGCGATCACCCGGCGGATCAGCGGCGAGACGTCCTGGACGACGCCGTACTCGAAGGCGATCTCGCGGACGTAGGGGATCATGCGGCGATCATCCGCCCAGCACGCCGGTCAGGTCGTAGCCGGCCTCGCGGCCGAGGCTCACCAGCTCGCCGCGGGTCCGCGCGCCCGACATGGCCTGGCCGATCGACCAGGTGACGATGGAGCGGGTGCCGGAGCGGCAGAAGGAGAGCACCGGGCCGTCGGCGCTGTCGATCACCTGGCGCACGGCCTCCACCTCGGACGGGCCGGGGGCGCCGCGCACGGGGATGTGGACATAGCGCAGGCCCGCGGCCTGGGCGGCGGCCTCGATCTCGGCGCTGGTCGGCTGGGCCGGGTCCTCGCCGTCGGGGCGGTTGTTGATGATGGTGGTGAAGCCGCGCCGCGCGGCCTCGACCACGTCGGCGACGCTGATCTGCGGGGCGACCGAGAGGTCGTCGGTGACATGTCGGAAGTCAGTCATGGCGGCCTTTCACTGAGCGGCCCTGGCCGTTCGCCGGCATCATCGGGGGCCGCCGGGCGTTTCGCAACGCCCGGCGTTCCAACTTGATCGGCGACGGCCTTCGCCGCGACGAACGGAATCTTTCACTGATCGCGGTGGACGCGGACTTCGCGCTGGTTGCCGATGCTCGCCAGGTAGCTGCCCATGGAGGCGCGAACGATCTTCACCTTGTCGCCGGCCTTGGGGTCTATGGGGATGTCGGTCAGGTCGACCTGCGACCAGGTCGAGCCGTCGGCGAGCTTCAGCACCCATTTGCCGGTGAGCGCCTTGTGGGCGGAGACGACGGCGGTCAGGGTCGAGGAGACGTCCTCGGGCTTCTCGCCGCGCTCGAACAGGGACATCGAGGGCAGGGTGAAGCCGAAGGCCTGGCGGCGGACCTTGCGGGCCTGCTCGCGGTCGACGACCACCACGTCGCCCTTGGCCTCGGCCTGGTCGAGGGCGTGCGCGGCCTTGTCGTAGCAGGCGAGACGGGCGGCGGCGTCGGTGAGCTTGGCGCACTCGGCGAGCTGCTGCATCTCCTTGGCGCGCTCCGGGCTGGCCGCGGGCGCCGGGCCGGCGGCCAGGGCCGGTCCCGAAAGGATCGCGATCAACACGGCCGTCACGCCCATGCGCGCCCGAGCCCCAGGTACTGTCATCGGATCGCCCCTAAGTGATTTGCTGCGACGCATAGAAGACCGCCCGTGCGACGGGCGCAACGTGCGATCCAGTCGTCGGACGCTCGGGCGAATTTGTGGCGGCAAAGCTTCGCCGCGCGGCGGCGTTTTGTGGCGCGTACTGTGGCGGCCTGCACCTTCCGCAGGCGAAAGGTGCGCGGTTTGCGGCCCGCGAGCCTAATCTGTGACCAGAATGCGACAGGTCGCCGACCACCACATTGCTGAAACCTAATCTCCGTTGACCCCAGATTGGATACGCCCGTAACTCCGCCGTAACCGGACCCCACTGGGGTTCTGGGACCGAGTTTGTTTGGGGGCAGGCGCGCCTTTCGAGGCGGCCGCTGGAGGATTTAGACCTTGAAGATCCAAAACACCCGGGAGCGCCTGCTGGCCTCCTCGATGATCTGCGGCGCGGCCTTCCTCGGCCTGTCCGCGACCCAGGCCGTCGCCGCGGCCGCCGACGCGAGCGGCGATGTCGCCGAAATCGTCGTCACCGGCACGCGCATCCCGTCGCCGAACCTGACCTCCATCGCCCCGATCACAACGGTGGGCGGCGCCGACATCAAGGCCCAGGGCGTCACCCGGATCGAAGACATCACCAACTCCCTGCCGCAGGTCTTCGCCGGCCAGGGCTCCTCGATCACCAACGGCGCCAACGGCACCGCCACGGTTAACCTGCGCGACCTCGGCTCGAGCCGGACCCTGGTGCTGATCGACGGCCGCCGCTCGCAGCCGACCCCCGCCGACCTGAACTTCATCCCGGCCGCCCTGGTGGAACGGGTGGACGTGCTGACCGGCGGCGCCTCGGCGACCTACGGCGCCGACGCCATCTCGGGCGTCGTCAACTTCGTGATGCTGAAGAACTTCGAGGGCGTCCGCCTCGACGCCCAGTACTCGGGCTACCAGCACGACAACAACAACTCGACCGGCCAGGCGGCCCTGACCGCGGCGGCCAAGACCGCCATCATCCCCTCGCAGTACGCCATCCCCGGCAGCACCTTCGGCGGCGAAGGCTCCGAGGCGACGATGATCATCG
>NZ_DATMNA010000059.1:0-8401 GCF_035569475.1 Phenylobacterium sp. | reverse complement strand
GCAGCTGGCCGAGGAAGTTCGCATCGAGACCATCGACGCGGTGTCCACCACCGGTGGGCATCTGGGCGCGGGCCTGGGCGTGGTCGAGCTGACCGTCGCCCTGCACCACGTCTATGAGACGCCCAAGGACATCCTGATCTGGGATGTCGGCCACCAGGCCTATCCGCACAAGATCCTTACCGGACGGCGCGACCGCATCCGCACCCTGCGGCAGGGCGGCGGGCTGTCGGGTTTCACCAAGCGGGCGGAGAGCCCCTACGACCCGTTCGGCGCGGCGCACGCGGCGACCTCGATCTCGGCCGCCCTCGGCTTCGCCGCCGCCCGCGACCAGAAGGGCGCGGACAACCGCGTCGTCGCCGTGATCGGCGACGGCTCGATGAGCGCGGGCATGGCCTATGAGGCGATGAACAACGCCTGCGAGACCACGCGGCAGTTGACCGTCATCCTCAACGACAACGACATGTCGATCGCCCCGCCGGTGGGCGGGATGAGCGCCTACATGGCCCGGCTGGTCTCCGGCGGCGGCTATCAGTCCCTGCGCAACATCGGCAAGTCGATGGCCAAGGCCTTCCCCAAGCCCCTGCAGGAAGCCGCCCGCAAGGCCGAGGAATACGCCCGCGGCATGGTCACCGGCGGCACCTTCTTCGAGGAGTTGGGCTTCTACTACGTCGGCCCGATCGACGGCCACGACATGGACGCCCTGGTCCACGTCCTGCAGAACGCCCGCGCCATCACCGACAAGCCCGTGCTGGTCCACGTCGTGACCCAGAAGGGCAAGGGCTACGCCCCGGCCGAGAACGCCGCCGACAAGCACCACGCGGTGGTGAAGTTCGACGTCATCACCGGCCAGCAGGCCAAGGCGCAGGCCGCAGCGCCCAGCTATACCAAGGTCTTCGCCCAGGAGCTGGTCAAGCGGGCCGAGATCGACCCGAAGATCGTGGCGATCACCGCGGCCATGCCCTCGGGCACCGGCCTCGACATCTTCGAGCAGCGCTTCCCCGAGCGGACCTTCGACGTGGGCATCGCCGAGCAGCACGCGGTCACCTTCGCCGCGGGCCTGGCCGCCGACGGGATGAAGCCCTTCGCGGCGATCTATTCGACCTTCCTGCAGCGCGGCTACGATCAGGTGGTGCACGACGTGGCGATCCAGCGCCTTCCGGTGCGCTTCGCGATGGACCGCGCGGGCCTGGTGGGCGCCGACGGGCCGACCCACGCCGGCTCCTTCGACATCGGCTTCATGGGCGCGTTGCCCGGCATGGTGCTGATGGCCCCGGCCGACGAGGCGGAGCTGGCCCGCGCCGTGGCCACGGCGGTGGAGATCGACGACCGCCCGTCCGCCTTCCGCTATCCGCGCGGCGAGGGGACCGGCGTGGAGATCCCGGCGCTGGCCGAGCCCTACGAGATCGGCAAGGGCCGCATCGTGCGCGAGGGGACGGCGGTGGCCATCCTGTCCTTCGGCACGCGGCTCGGCGAGGCCTGCAAGGCCGCCGACATGCTGGCCGCGCGCGGCCTGTCGGCCACCGTCGCCGACGCCCGCTTCGCCAAGCCGCTGGATGTGGACCTGATCCTGCGCCTGGCCCGCGAGCACGAGGCGTTGATCACCGTGGAAGAGGGCGCGGTCGGCGGCTTCGGCGCCTTTGTCCTGCAGACCCTGGCCGAGAACGGCGCGCTCGACCGCGGCCTGAAGGTCCGCCCGCTGGTCCTGCCCGACATCTTCCAGGACCACGACAAGCCCGAGGCCATGTACGCCCAGGCCGGCCTCGACGCCGAAGGCATCGTCCGCGCCGCCCTGCATGCGCTCGGCATGGACAACGCCGTGGCCAAGGGCTGGCGCGCCTAGTGATTCCGACGCCGACCCGACGCATGGCGATCGCCATGCTCGCGTCCTGCGCCGCACCCGCCGCCTTCGCGGTCCCGGACGCCCTTCACCCGCGGCTGAAGGCTCTCGAGCTGGAGGCCGGCGGGCGGATCGGCCTTGCCGTCCTCGACACCGGATCGAATCGTCGAATCGCCTACCGAGAAGGCGAACGGTTCGCGATGTGCAGCACCTTCAAGCTACTGCTCGCCGCCGCGGTGCTGCATCGCGTGGACCAAGGGCGGGAAACCCTCGGCCGACGCATCGCCATCTCCAAGGCCGACCTGCTTCCGGTGTCGCCGGGGACCGAGCCGCACGTGGGCGGAAGCCTTGACGTCGCCAGCCTATGCGAGGCGGCGATGATCTACAGTGACAATGCGGCAGCCAACCTGTTGCTGCGGTCCGTGGGCGGGCCCAGCGGCGTGACGGCCTTCGCGCGCACGCTCGGCGACCCGGTCACGCGGCTCGATCATGCTGAGACCGATCTCAACAAGGTCGCGCCAGGCGAAGTCCACGACACGACCACACCGGCGGCCATGCTGGGCGACCTGCAGGCCTTGCTGGTCGGCGACGCCCTCTCGCCAGCCTCGCGCCAGCGTCTGACCGGCTGGATGGTCGCCAACCGCACGGGCGACGACCGGCTGCGGGCGGGCGCACCCAAGGCCTGGCGCGTCGGAGACAAGACCGGCGCGTGGCTGCCCAAAGGCGGCGTCAACGACCTCGCGGCCTTCTGGCCGCCCGGGCGCCAGCCCATCCTGATTGCTGCCTACACCTATGGTGCGGAGGGCGACATGGCCCAGCGCAGCGCGCCGCTCGCGGAGATCGGGCGACTGGTCGCGGCCTGGGCCGAAGCCGTCTAGAACGGCGAGAACCGCTGGAGCAGGGACTGGCCGGCCGGGGTCTTCTGGACGCTGCTGATGTCGCCGCGGCCGCCGTAGTTGATGCGGGCCTCGGCGATCTGGGTGTGCAGGATGGTGTTGGCCGCCGAGATGTCCTCGGGCCGCACGATGCCGGCGATGGTCAACTGGCGCACCTCGGTGTTGGTCTTCACCTCCTGCGTGCCCTGGATCACCAGGTTGCCGTTGGGCAGCACCGAGGAGACCACCGCGGCGATCGTCAGGCTGATCTGGTCCTGCCGGCTCACCGCGCCGACGCCGTCGTTGGTCGACTTCGAATTGGTCGAGATCGCGTTGGCCGGGTCGTAGCCGCTCGGCAGGATTTTCCCCAAGGTCGATTCCAGGCCCAGCAGGTGCGGGATCCCGGCGGTCATTGTGGATGTCCGCCCGGCGGTCGTCTCGTTGGTGGTCTTGGCCGAGTCGTTGATGTTGATCAGCACCGTCAGGATGTCGCCGACCTTGGCCGCGCGCTGGTCGTTGAAGAAGGTTCGCGCGCCCGTGCGCCACAGCGAGTTGGCGGTGGCCGGCTGCGGGGCGTTGGCCTGGGCGATGATCTTCTGGTCCAGCGGCGCGAGGGCGGCTGGATAGCCCACCGGCGCCAGGTCGGGGCCGCGCACGGCCTCCTTGATGGTGGAGCAGGCGCCCAGCGGGGCGAGGACGATGAAGGCCGCGGCGGCGGCGAAACGGGTGCGCATGGGACGGTCTTCCTCTTAGCGGGCGGCGTAGCGGAGCGAGCGGGCGGTCTTGATGTCCTGGGCGGCGGGGCCGACCACGGCCTGGCCGGGTCCGGTCACCATGGCCTGGACGGTCTTCTTGGACTGGGTGTTCAGCACCACCAGGGACTCGCCGACGCCGGCGCCGCCCATGGCCTTGCCTTCCAGCGAGAGCGAAATGCCGTCGGCCTCGTAGGTGACGGTGACCGTGTCGCCCGGCTTGATCACGATGGCGGCGCCCACGTCGCGGGCCAGCACCACGGCGCCGGCGCGCAAGGGCCGCTTGGCCGCCTGGCCGATCACCGCCTCGGCCTCGGTGGGGCTGTCGGCGGGCGCGGCGGCGACCTTGACCCAGGTGAGGTCCGTGGGCTGCACGATCTCGCCGGCGTTCAGGCTGCGGGTATAGGTCAGGACCTGGACATTGCCGTGCGCCGCGCCCGCGCCGGCGGCCGGGGCCGCGGCCGAGCCGGCGGAAAGGCCCGCGCGGACCACGATCTTGCGCAGGCCGTCGGGGTTGTCCCAGTCGAGGCCGGCGCGGCGGGCGGCGGCCTGCACCGCGGCGGCGTCGAGCACCACCGTCTGGCCGGTCCGCTCGGCGACGGTCACCCGCGCCGCGGCGCCCGCGCCGTCGAACAGATCGCCCAGGGTCACCACCGAATCGCCGCTGGCGGCGTCCGGCCTCAGGCTGACGGCGCGACCCGCGAAGGCGGGGCCGGCGAGCGCCAGGGCGGCGACGAGGGTCAGGATCACGCGCATGGCTCAGGCCTTCGCCTGATTGGCCACGCCCAGCATGTTGTCGGCCGTGGAGATCACCTTGGAGTTCATCTCGTAGGCGCGCTGGGCGACGATCAGGGCAGTGATCTCGGTCACCGGGTCGACGTTGGAGGCCTCGGTGTAGCCCTGGGTCAGCGTGCCCAGGCCCTGCAGGCCCGGCGTGCCGATGACCGGCGGCCCGGAGGCGCCGGTCTCCTTGAAGAGGTTGGAGCCCTGGGCCGAGAGGCCGCCCTCGTTCATGAAGCTGGCAAGCTCCAGTTGGCCGACCACGGTCGGGGTGGGCGAACCCGGCTGGGTCACCTGGACCTGGCCCGACTGAGAGACGGTGACGTTGGTGGCGGTCTGAGGGATCGAGATCGCCGGCTGGATCAGGTAGCCGTCCTGGGTGACCAGTTGGCCCTGGTCGTTGACCGCGAAGTTGCCGGCCCGGGTGTAGGCATTGTCGCCGGTGGGCGTCAGCACCTGGAAGTAGCCGCGGCCGTTGATCGCCAGGTCGAATTGGTTGCCGGTGGCGGTCAGCGCGCCCTGGGTGCTGATCCGGTAGACCGAGCCCGCCTTGACACCGGCGCCGATCTGCACGCCCGTCGGCACGATGGTGCCCTGGTCGGAGGACTGGGCCCCGGCCTGCTCCAGCGTCTGGTAGAGCAGGTCCTGGAATTCGGCCCGCTGCTTCTTGAAGCCGACGGTGTTCATGTTGGCGATGTTGTTCGAGATGACCTCGACGTTCATCTGCTGCGCGGCCATCCCGGTCGCGGCGGTCCTAAGAGCTTGCATGGGCTCAGATCCTCACTAATTCGCCTTGCCCAGCCGCGCGACCGAGGTGCGCGACAGGTCGGATTCCGTGGACATCATCTGCGTGACTTGTTCGTAGGCCCGGCTGACCTCGATCAGCTTGGTGATCTGCAGGATCGGGTTGACGTTGGAGGTCTCCAGCATCCCCTGGCGGAGCTTGGCGTCGGTCGTGACGACCGGGGCCTGGTTCGACGCGTTCTGGTAGTAGTTGTCGCCGGTCTTCTCGAGCGCCGACAGGCTGGGGAAGTTGTAGACGCCGAGCTTGCCGATCCGCTCCTTGCCCTGGCTCACCACGCCATCGGGGGTGATGGTGATCTCGCCGGGCTTCTGGGGGTCGATGGTGATCGTGCCGCCGCCGTCGTCGGCGACCGGGTCGCCGGCCTGGGTGGTGAGGAGGCCGTTGGCGTCGGTGCGCAGGTGGCCGTCGCGGGTGAAACGGTCGCCGTTCTTGGTGGTGACCTTCAGGAAGCCTTGACCCTCAATGCCCACGTCGAGCGCCGCGTCGGTGCGGCGCAGGCCGCCCTGGCCGAAGTCGCGGGCCACGCCGTCGGAGCCGACGAACTTCACCGGCCTCGGTCCGCCCAGGGTGAAGGCCGGTGCGCCCGGGACCTCACGGGTCATCAGGGACTCGAACTTGAAGCCGGTGGTGTCCGAGTTGGCGATATTGTTGGCGACGATGTCCATCTGGCGCTTGAGCACCATCTGGTTCGACAGTCCGACGTAGAGGGCGTTGTCCATGGAATCCTTACAGCCGATTTGGACGCGACACTTTCGTCAAACTAGGCTGCAAGCTTCGGGCCAGTTTGAAACCCAAGCAAAATCAATAAATAAGAAAGTTAACGGGCGCCCAGCGGCGGAAACTGCCGGGCAGGGTTGTCACCCATTAACGTCCGTTAAAAACCGGGCGTTAACCAACTTGGCCGCAAGAGGGAGCGTGTAGGTTTCTAAGGAACGCGCGCGTGGCCGAGGACAAGGTCCAGGAGGCGCCCGAAGGGGAAGCCCCCGAGGGCGAAGAGGGCGGGGGCGCCAAGCCCAAGAAGAAGCTCTCGATGAAGCTCATGCTCATCGCCGGCGCCGGCGCCCTCGTGGTGCTTGGCGGCGGCGGCGCGGGCGCGTTCTTCATGCTCAAGCCGAAGCCCGAGGCGGCGTCCGGCAAGGACGCCAAGAAGAAGTCCTCCGCCAAGAAGGGCAAGGACGACAAGGGCAAGAAGGACGACAAGACCGCCATGGTCCGCGAGGGCCCCGACGGCGTGCTGTTCTACACGATCCCCGACGTGGTCGTGAACATGCAGACCGCCGACGGCCGGCCGACCTTCCTGAAGCTGAAGCTGACGCTCGAACTCCCCGACCAGGCGACCGTCGACGAGCTGGAGCCGAACATGCCGAGGCTCCAGGACATGTTCCAGACCTTCCTGCGCGAACTGCGGCCCGAGGACCTTTCCGGCTCCCAGGGCTCCTACCAGCTTCGCATGGAGATCCTGCGCCGGGTCAATCTGGTCATCGCGCCATCCAAGGCCAACGCCGTCCTGATCGAGGAGATGCTGATCAACTAGCGCCCTCTCCACGAGGCGCGCCCGCGATCGCTCAAGACGCATGGCCGACGAACCCGAAGAGATGACCGAAAACACCCAAGGCGCCGGCGCCGGCGGCGAGGGCGCGGCCGGCTGGGGCGACGACGCCGACGCCCAATCCGAACGCATCCTCAATCAGGACGAGATCGACAGCCTGCTGGGCTTCGACCTCTCCGAGGAAGAAGGCGGCGAGCGGACCGGCATCCGCGCGATCATCAACTCCGCCCTGGTCTCCTACGAGCGCCTGCCGATGCTGGAGATCGTCTTTGACCGGCTTGTCCGGTTGATGACGACCAGCTTGCGGAATTTCACCTCCGACAACGTGGAAGTGAGCCTCGACAACATCTCCTCGATCCGCTTCGGCGACTACCTGAACTCGATCCCGCTGCCGGCGATCCTGTCGGTGTTCCGCGCCGAGGAGCTGAACAACTACGGCCTGCTCACGGTCGACTCCAACCTGATCTATTCGATCGTCGACGTGCTGCTGGGCGGCCGGCGCGGCACGGCGGCCATGCGCATCGAGGGGCGGCCCTACACCACGATCGAGTCCAGCATGATCCGCCGGATGGTCGAGGTGATCCTGGCCGACGCCGAGCTCGCCTTCGCCCCGGTCTCCTCGGTGCGTTTTGCGGTCGATCGCCTCGAGACCAATCCGCGCTTCGCCGTCATCTCGCGGCATGCCAATGCCGCGATCCTGGTCAAGCTGCGGATCGACATGGAGGATCGCGGCGGCTCGGTCGAGCTGCTGTTGCCCTATGCGACCATCGAACCGATCCGCGACGTGCTGCTGCAGATGTTCATGGGCGAGAAGTTCGGCCGCGACCCGATCTGGGAGGGCCATCTCGCGACCGAGATCGGCCAGGCGGAAATCGCCGTCGATGCCGTGCTCTACGAGGCGAAATTGCCGCTCAAGCGGATGTTGGAGCTCAACGTCGGCGACACCCTCGAACTCGACATCGGGCCGGACGCGCCTGTCACCATGCGCTGCGGCGAGGTCGCGCTGACGGAGGGCCGCATGGGCCGGGTCGGCGATCGCGTCGCCGTCCGGGTGATCAGGCCGCTGCGCAAGCCCAAGACCACCTTCGCCATGTTCGAGACCGCCGGCGAGCGGTCGGGCAGAATGGAGCCGTCATGAACCACATGATCGGACTTATCATCGAGGGCACGGTCGCGATCCTGCTGGTGATCACGATCGGCTATTGCATGGTGCTGGAGCGGCGGTTGCGCCGACTGCGCGCCGACGAGGAGTCGCTGCGGGCGGTCATCGCCGAATTGATCACGGCGACCGAGATCGCCGACCGCGCCATCGGCGGCCTCAAGGTCACGGTGCGGGAATGCGACCAGAATCTCGGCGAGCGGCTGCGCGCCGCCGAGCGATTCTCGGCAAGCATCGAGGCGCAGCTCGCCGCGGGCGACGAGGTCTTGCGGCGGCTCTCCCAGATCGCCGCGGCGAGCCGGCCCGTCCCACCCGTCGTCCCGTCTGCCCAGCCCGGCGAGCCGGGCGCTGCCGGCGCCAGTGCGCAATCCACGCTTGCCGCGGCCCAGGCCCTGGTCGAGCGCGCCCGGACCCGGACCGGCGATCGCGCAGCATGACGCGGTGGGTGCGCGAACTCCGGCTGATCCCGGTCGTGCTGCTTGCGACCGCAAGCCTTGCCGCGCTCAAAGTCTTGGGGCTCGCCCTCGACGGCGGCTACCTCCTCACCGACATCGACCGCGCCGCCATGGACCCGCCAATCCATGTCGAGCGCAACGCCGCGACGGGTGCGGCGACGGTGGCCGACAACAAGCTGTCGCTGGCAC
>NZ_DATMNA010000058.1:0-5799 GCF_035569475.1 Phenylobacterium sp. | reverse complement strand
CGGCTTGTTCGGCAGCAGGGGCTCGATCAGCCGCCACTCCACTTCGCTCAGATCGTATCGCGCCATCCCAGGCTCCTTTCGGAAGCCTTGAATCAAGCGTCGACCTCAGCCGCAACCTTTATGGGTTCAGAACCTAGCCCGGCCGGCCCGACCCGTGGGACTCGCCCGGCGCCCGGGCGCTATGAACGCCATGGAAGCCCGAGCCCCCGGCGTGGCGGAAATGGTGCGCCTCGTCGCGCTCGTAGTGGCCGCCCCGGTCGCGCGAGAACATGAAGACGTCGTCGGGTCCCCAGTAGCCGCCGGCGTAGGGGCCGTAGAAGTCGTCGTAGTAGGCGTCGTAGCCCCGGGCGCCGAAATGGCGGCCGCCATAACCGCCGTCCGCGCAGGCGCCGAGGCTGAGCGCGCCGGCGGCCGCGACCAGGGAGAGCACAATCGTTTTCATGATCGTCAGGTCCAAAAGGCCCCGCCCGAACTCGATAAAGCCCAGCGGCGCCGTTGGTTTCGCCGACCGCCGCCCGCCCCAATTCCGCCCCAGGCCAAGGCTCAGCTTGGCGGATGCGAACCCTGGCCCTAGTCGCCGTCGCCCTGCTCCTCGCCGCCTGCGGCAGCTATTGCCCGACCGATTTCCACGGCCTCGATCCGCCGCCCTGGGATTCCGCCATCCCGGCCCCGCACGGCTAGGTCCGCGGTTCGTGGACACCCCCTACGGCGCCGGCGCGATCCGCCCGCGCCGGAACAGCGTCCCCCAACTCAGCCCCCGCGTGGCCACCGCCACGACGCCGTAGATCGCCACGCCGGCCACCCCCATGGCCGCCTCCACATAGAGCATGCCCGTGGCCCCGAACCTCGTCTCGGCCCAGCCGTCCACCAGGGTGACCAGCAGGACGGGTACGTTGGAGATCGAGGAGATCAGGTTGAACTTGGTGCCCGCCGCGCCCTTGCCGATGGCCTCCAGGGTCACCGCCGAATAGGCCCCGTAGCAGAAGCCCACCACGACATTGTAGGCGCTGGAGGCGGCCAGGAAGCTCAAGGGGGTGCGCGGCGCCAGCGCCATGGCCACGGCCACCGCCGCGAGTACGAGCCCGAACAGGCTGTAGGCCTGTTTGCGGTCGATCTTGTCGGCGATGTAGCCGCCCGCGATGCAACCTGCGATGCTCAGGGCGCCGGAGAGCACGCCACCCACCAGCGCCACCTCGTCCGGGCCCGCGCTCCAGTCCTTGGCGATCGCGCCCCAAAGCTGGGCCAGGCCGCCCGAGCCGATCGGCAGCAGCATGATGAAGCACGCCAGAAGCCCGATCCGCGTCTTGATCAGGACCAGCACGTCGCGCCCGGTCTCCGCCAGGGTCACCCAGTAGCTCTGGCCGCGGCCCTCGCGGCCCGGCTCGCGCATGATCAGAAGCGGCCAGGCGCTGGCCACGGTGACGACGGCCAGCATCGCGCCGGCGAGCCACGGATGTCCCGAGTGCTGGGCGAGCCACAGGCCGGCGCCGCCGCCCAGGCCCGCGCCGCCCAGGTTGCCGGCCTGGCTCCAGCCGCCGGCCTGACCCTTCAGCCGGTCGGGCGTGTCGAAGGCCATGAGCCGGTTCACGGCGATCGACGTGACGCTCGCCGCCACGCTGCCGGCGAGGACCAGGGCGCCGAACGCCCAGAGCAGGCTCACCTGCAGGGGCAGGATCGCGATGCCCAGGAGGCTGGACGCCGTGCCGACCAGGCCGATCAGGTACCAGGTCTTGGCGGAGAGCGTCGTGTCGATCACCGGCGCCCAGGCCACCTTCCAGGTGTTGGGCAGGACCGACATCCCGGCCAGGGCCGCGATCTGCGCCACGCTGGCCCCGGCATGGCTCAGCAGCCAACCCAGAGTCACCGTCACATAGCCGGCCGAGATGCCGTACGGCAGGTAGAGGACCAGGAAGACGACCGGATGCGCTGGACGGTGCTCGGCGGTGTCGGTCATTCGTTTTCCCCGGCGCCGAGCCTAGCCGACGCGCGGCGTCCGGATAACCGCACATTATTGGCGGCAAGTAATGCGGCGGGATCGCGTCGGCCCCGTTGGTTGAAACGCGCGGTTAATGGCGCTCCTGAGTCAGGCGCCCGTGATGCCGAGGCGTTCACGATTGCTAAAGCGAAGCGGCGTGGTTTACGGCATGCTTGGAACAGATGCCGAACGTGATTCACCTTAGATCCGCTCATCCCCGGCCAACGGAGCGACGCAGTCGCGTAGGCCGAGCCGGGGACCCATTGAGGCCCGCGGCCTCCGGAGATCGCACATGATCGGCCGCCTCTGGGGCCTGGTCGCCGAAGTCGGCGAGGAGGAGGCGCTGATCGACGTTTCCGGCGTCGGCTACGTCGTGCGCTGCGGCTCGCGCACCCTCGGACGCCTGCCCGCGGTCGGCGAGAGCGTGACGCTGTCGATCGAGACCCAGTGGGGCGAGCAGACCGGCATGACCCTCTATGGCTTCCTCGACCGCGCCGAGCGTGGCGCCTTCACCGCCCTGAAGACCGTCCAGGGCGTGGGGCCCAAGGCGGCGCTGGCGGTGCTCGACGTCCTGCCGCCCGGCGAGTTGCAGGCCGCCGCGGCCCGGGGCGACCAGGCCGCCGTCGCCCGCGCCCAGGGCGTCGGCCCCAAGCTCGCCCTGCGCATCGTCACCGAACTGAAGGACAAGCCCCTGGGCGACGGCGTCGTCGCGGCCTTCCACGCCGCCGCCACGCCCGCCGCGCCGGCGAAGCCCAGCGCCACCGGCGAAGCCGTCGCCGCCCTCATGGGCCTCGGCGTCGCCGAACCCGCCGCCCGCCGCGTGGTCGAACAGGCGGCCCTGCGCTTGGGCGAGGAGACGGAAGCGCCCGGGTTGATCAAAGCCGCGCTGCAGGAGCTGGGGCGGTGATCGCCCGCAGCGCACGGGGTGGAGGACGCCCATGACCCGCCTCGTCTCCGGCGAACCGGCCCCGCTCGAAACCCCGGACAAGGCGCTCAGGCCCCAGACGCTCGCCGAGTTCGTCGGCCAGGAGCAGGCCAAGGGCAATCTGCGGGTGTTCATCGAGGGCGCCCGCAGCCGCGGCGAGGCGCTGGACCACGTCCTGCTGTTCGGCCCGCCGGGCCTCGGCAAGACCACGCTCGCCCAGATCGTCGCCCGCGAGCTGGGGGTGAACTTCCGCGCCACCTCCGGCCCGGTGCTGGCCAAGGCCGGCGACCTGGCCGCCATCCTCACCAACCTGGAACCCAACGATGTCCTGTTCATCGACGAGATCCACCGCCTGGCCGCCAATGTGGAGGAGATCCTCTATCCGGCCATGGAGGACCACGTCCTCGACCTGATGATCGGCGAGGGACCCTCTGCGCGCTCGATCCGCATCGATCTCGCGCCCTTCACCCTGGTGGCGGCCACTACGCGGGCAGGCCTCCTGGCCACGCCGTTGCGCGACCGCTTCGGCATCCCGATCCGCCTGGAGTTCTACACCCCGGCCGAGCTGCAGAAGGTGCTGTCCCAGGCCGCCGGCAAGCTCGGCCTGAACCTGCATCCCGAGGGCGCCGCCGAGATCGCCGCCCGCGCCCGCGGCACGCCGCGCGTCGCCGGCCGCCTGCTGCGCCGGGTCCGCGACTTCGCCTTGAGCGACGGCGTGGAGCTGATCGACCGCAAGGCCGCGGCGTCCGCCCTCGCCCGCCTGGACGTCGACGAGATGGGCCTCGACGCCCTGGACCGCCGCTACCTGCGCGCGCTCATCGAAAACTACGCCGGCGGCCCGGCCGGGGTGGAGACCCTGGCCTACGCCATCGCCGAGGCCCGCGACGCCGTCGAGGACGTCATCGAGCCCTTCCTTCTGCAGCAGGGTTTCATCCAGCGCACGCCCCGCGGCCGCATGGCCTGCGCCAAGGCCTACGCGCACCTGGGGATGATGGCGCCGAAAGGCGTCGGCCAGCCGCAGCCCGGGGACTTGTTCGATGAGTGACCCGAACCCCGCTCATCCCGGCGAAGGCCGGGACCCAGATCGCAAAGCGCCCATGCTGGCAGGTCTTCCGCTGAGCCTTTCGAACCCACATCTGAGCCATCCCATCTGGGTCGCGGCTTTCGCCGGGATGAGCGGAGGAGAGGATGGTTAGCGAGGTCTCGGAACCCTCCGCGGGCTGGCTCGTCGGCCGCGAGCATCAGTTGCCGGTGCGCATCTATTACGAGGACACCGACTTCACCGGCGTCGTCTACCACGCCAACTACCTGCGCTATTTCGAGCGTGGGCGGAGCGACTTCTTCCGGCTCGTGGGCGTCAGCCACTCGGCGCTGCTGGAGCGCCCCGACCCGGCGGCCTTCACCATCACCCGCATCGCCGTCGACTTCAAACGCGCCGCGCGCATCGACGACGCGCTCTTGGTAAGGACGAGCTACGACAGCGTGAGGGGGCCTCGCCTGTTCATCAGCCAACGGATCACCCGCGGCGAGGAGCTGATCGCCGCCGCCGCCGTCGAGGCCGCCTGCATCGACCTGAAGGGCCGCGCGCGCAAACCGCCGCCCGGAATGGCCGAAGCCCTTGCCCCGCTTTTCGCGGCTCCGCCATAAGTTCGCCACCGCAACGCGCCACCACCCGTTCTTCCCCCGCCTGTTCGCCGTTCACGTCTTGGGAGCTCCTGGCCTCGCATGGATTCCGCCGCCGCCATTACGCCGGAGAGCTTCAACTTCTTCGTCCTGTTCATGAAGGCCGACTGGGTCGTGAAACTGGTCATGCTGGGGCTGGGCGCAGCCTCGCTCTGGTCGTGGACGGTGATCCTCGACAAGACCTTCCGCTTCGCCTCGCTGACCCGCAGGGCCGACGGCTTCGAGGACGCCGTGGCCTCCGGCAAGAGCCTGGAGGACGTGGCCGCCCAGGCCGGCGACCGGCCCAACCACGCCCTGCCGCGCATGCTGCAGGCGGCGCTGCGCGAATGGCGCGACGCCCGCAACAAGGGCCTCGGCACCGACACCCAGGCCGCCTTCCTGATCCAGCGCATCGACCGCGTGCTCGACGCCGCCATCGCCCGCGAGAACGCGCGCCTCGAGGACGGCCTCGGCTCGCTGGCCATCGTCGCCACCGCGTCGCCTTTCATCGGGCTGTTCGGTACGGTCTGGGGTATCATGAACGCCTTCCAGTCGATCGCCATCCAGAAGAACACCTCCCTGGCGATCGTCGCGCCCTCCATCGCCCAGGCCCTGTTCGCCACGGCGATCGGCCTTATCGCCGCGATCCCGGCCTACATCGCCTACAACAAGTTCTCGACCGACGCGGCCAAGTACGCCGGCCGCCTGGAGGGCTTCGCAGACGACCTGTCCACCGCCATCCAGCGGCGGCTGGCGGAGCGGGTCTAGGCCATGGCGCTCTCCGCCAACGACGCCTTCGCCGCCGGCGGCCGGGGCCGCCGACGCCGCGGCGGGCGTGGCCGCAGGGGCGCGCTCTCCGAGATCAACGTCACCCCGCTGGTCGACGTCATGCTGGTGCTGCTGATCGTCTTCATGATCTCCGCGCCCCTGCTCACCGCCGGCGTGCCGGTGGAGTTGCCGAAGACCGAGGCCGGATCGCTGCAGGACCAGGCCGAGCCGCTGACGGTGACCATCCGCGCCGACGGCCAGATCTTCGTCAAGGAAGACGAGGTGCCCTTCGGCGCCCTGGCCCCACGCCTGCAACAGATGGCCGGCCCTAACACCACCAAGCCGATCTATGTCCGCGCCGACGGCAAGGCGCCCTACGCCATCGTCGCGCAGGTGATGGCGGCGCTCTCCACCGGCGGCTTCACCTCGATCAACCTGATCACCGACACCGGCGGCCCCTCGTCCGGTG
>NZ_DATMNA010000057.1:0-29094 GCF_035569475.1 Phenylobacterium sp. | reverse complement strand
GCTCCGCAGGCAGGAGGTTGGGCTGGCGTGGATTAGGGGGAGGGGTGGGTGCTCAGTTAGATGCACTGTAATCGTAACTCCTAATGGCTATCTCAGGTGTTGATGCCTGGGCTGGGCAACCCTAGGATGATATTTGATCATTCGAACAATCGGACGAGATGGTAGATGGCCGACGCCCCCGTAATCCTATCGTGCGTGAACCTCAAAGGTGGCGTTGGGAAGACCACAATAGCGGTAAACTTCGCGGCCTATTGTGGACTTCAAGGACTCAAAACGCTCCTCATCGATCTTGATCCCCAAACCAACGCGACTTTTTCGTGTATCTCCGTGGAGGATTGGCAAAGTCACGCCGCTGAAAATGGCACCGTGGCAAACCTCTTGGGACTGCGCACGCACACTAGCGCCGAAGGTAAAGCCAAGGCACCCGACGACGTCATTGTTGAAGGCGTCTTCAAGAACGTGGATTTGATCCCAAGCCATCTCGATCTGTTCACGATCGACCTCGATCTCGGTGGGGCATCGGCGCGAGAGACGCTCCTTCGACGAGCACTTAAGGACGTGCTCCCGAAGTACGATGTCGTGGTCTGCGACTGCCCACCGAACCTGACGATACCAACGCAAAACGCTCTGGCGATGAGCACGCATTACGTTGTACCTGTCTCACCGGATTTCCTATCGAGCCTGGGCATCGGCCTGTTGCTTAGCCGCGTCCAAAAACTGACCGGCGATCTTGAACATAAGATCGAAAACGCCGGGATCGTCATTTCGCGGGTCGGGCGTCGGTCGTACTATCGCGAACAAACCATTCAAACCCTTAGGGAGCAGTTTGGGACCGTGCTCAATTCATCGCTGAACGAACGATCGGCGGTGAGTGAAATCACCGAGAAGCATCGGCCGGTATTTGAAACGGCGGATGGCAAGGCGATTTCCGAATTTAAGGCGCTGGGCGCAGAACTCATGGAGTCATTGGGCTTGTCATGAAGACACATGAAGTCGCGCGCATGCTTACGCTTCTGGCAAGTGCCCTGAAGCGGGGTCCGAACGTTCCGCTTGAAGATTTGGGAACAGAGCGAGTGACCCGGGCCAAGCCAGACCCGAGCACGATACCCGTCGCGCTCGGCACGCTGGTGGCGCTTTCCGAAATTGACAAGCAGCAGTGGCTCGATCTGATCCGGGAAAACGGCTTCCCCATTGAGCTCCGACCGCGAGACGCCTCAAGAGATATCCTGGGGAAGGTCCTCCGCTACCTTGAGCAAAATCCTGCGGCGCGTCAGCGGTTGACCAACTCCCCGCGTGAGCGCTCCACGACATCGCCAGAACTACGGCGCGCATTGGATATCTTGTTGAAGTCATGAGTGCGCTTGAGGCCGAAATTTCTGCCAATTTCGAAGGATTCTTCAAAGATTGGACTACCCAAGCACAAAAAAATTGGGAAAAACTCCATCCAAACGATCAATATCTGCTTAGTTATCGGCGCTTGGCTTGCTTTCAGGCTATAAAATCTGACTTGGTCGCTCCCAATTTCTCGGCCGGGAGCGCTGCATTCTTTTTCGAGGCGCATAATGACGGGCTAATATCTCATGTGAATGCGTCTCTGGGGTCTTGGAGAACAGCCCTCCAGTCTCTCCGAAGTACGGTCGAAAATGCGCTTGCAGCGGTTTACTTTAAAGATCACCCGATCGAGTTGGCCCTCTGGGCCTCCGGAGATTTGAAGCCTTCATTCTCCGAGCTTCACGCGTACTGCGTTAAGCACCCGGATTTAAAAGACATATCCGCGAATATCAAAGGGTTAGATGTCATCAAGGCGGAATACGCGACGCTTTCGAAGGCAGTTCATGGTTCAACGACGAATTTCAGGATGACGGACGGCGTCTCTAACGTGCTTCTTTGGAGTACCGAGGCAAAACGCTTGAGCATGTGGGCGACACGTGAGCGATCTGTATTAGAAGGAATTGCGCTTTTATATGTCTGTCTCTTTAGAGCTGAGCTTGCAGGGACGAAGAAGGCGGCGCTTCGCAACATGCTGTATTTCGTTGTCAGTAGCGCGCGAGCGGCCCGAATAAGGTCCGAACTCAAAATCAACATTACGAAGGCCACATAGGCGGACCGGACAGCGGGACCGATGCAGATCCGTTGGAGCTGGGGAGCTGACAAGGTTCCCATTCCGTTCCCTCCAGACTCCCGCTAACACTCCCGGGTGACCGCGACCCCCGCCACCCTCGATCTCGCCCCCGCGCTGGTGGTGCTCCCCGGCCCCCGCGCCGCCGTGGCGGACGCCACCGGGGCGCAGCCGCTGCGCACCCCTGACGCCCGCGACCTGTTCGAGCAGTGGCCGGTGTTGGTCGCCCATGCGGCGATGACGGCTCGGCGGTTGGGGGTTCCTGTGCCGCCGCGCTCGGGCCGCGTGTTCGACGCCCTGGAGCTCTATGCGTTCGTGCGGCCGGGGCGGTTCTGTGCGCCGTCGGCGGCGGGGCTGGCTCAGGCGCTGGGGATGGCGGAGCCGAAGGGAGCGGAGGCTCAGGCGGTGGCGTTGCGGGCGGCGTGCGGGGTGCTGCTGGCGGAGCTGGCGGCGGCGCCGGAGCCGTCGCGGGAAGAGGCGCTGGCCGTGGCCGAGACCCTGGCGCGGGGCGGCTGGCCCTGGGGGACGGCGGCGATCGGGGCGCTGCGCTCGGCGCCGGTGGGGAACATGTTCCGGACGTCGGGGCTGGATGCGTGGACGCGGCTTGCGGAATGGGAAGGCGAGGCGCCGCCGGGGGAGCCGGGGTCGAAACCCATTTTGCCCGAGGCGGCGGCGGCGCGGCTGCGCGACCTGTTGGAGCGCTCGGGGCTGGACGAGGCGCGGCCGGCGCAGGCCGAGTTCGCAGCCGAAGCCGCCTGGGCCTTCCAGCCGCGCGAGCGCGAGGGGGAGCCGCGGATGATGCTGGCCGAGGCCGGCACGGGGATCGGCAAGACGCTCGCCTATCTGGCGCCGGCCTCGCTGTGGGCGGAGGCCAATGGGCCGGCGGTGTGGGTCTCGACCTATACCCGCGCGCTGCAGCGGCAGATCGAGCGGGAGAGCCATTCGATCTATCCCGACCCGAAGGTGCGGGCGCGCAAGGCCGTGGTGCGCAAGGGGCGGGAGAACTACCTCTGCCTGCTGAACTTCCAGGAGGCGGTGAACGCCGCCCAGTTGGGCGGCGGCGACCTGGTGGGGATGGGGCTGGCGGCGCGCTGGGTGCGGACGACGCGGGACGGGGACATGACCGGCGGGGACTTCCCCGCCTGGCTGCCGACGCTGTTTGCGGTGCCGCCGGCGAACCAGGCGAGCGCGGCCAACCTGGTGGACCGGCGCGGGGAGTGCATCCACGCCGGCTGCTCGCACTATCGCACCTGCTTCGTGGAGAAGGCGATCCGGGGGTCGCGCAAGGCCGATATCGTGATCGCCAACCACGCCCTGGTCCTGACCCAGGCCGCGTTCGACGGGGCGCGGGCGGCGCGGGGCAGCAAGGCCGATGGGGAGACGACGCAGCTCAAGCGCATCGTCTTCGACGAGGGCCACCACCTGTTCGATGCGGCGGATAGCGCGTTCGCCGCGGCGCTGTCGGGGGCGGAGGCCGCGGAGCTTAGGCGCTGGATCCGCGGGCCGGAGGGGCGCGGGCGGCGCGGGCGCGGGCTTGAGCAGCGGCTGATGGAGGTGCTGGGCGACCACGAGGAGGCACGCGACGCGCTGATCGCGGCGACCCATGCGGCGGCGGCCCTGCCGGGCGAGGGTTGGTCGGGGCGGATCGCGCCGCCGAACGGCGAGGTCGGGCCGGTGGGTCCGGTGGAGCACTTCCTGGTGGCGGTGATGGAGCAGCTTCGGGCGCGGGCGGCGCCCAGCGAGATCGGCATGGAGTGCGCGGCCAGGCCCGCGCTCGACCTGGTGCGGGAGACGGCGCGGGCGGCGGCGGCGGCGCTGGCCAAGGTGGAGGCGCCCCTGGTGGCGCTGGCCCGGCAACTGGAGAATGTGCTCGACGACGAGGCGGCGACCCTGGAGCCCTCGTCGCGGGCTCGCATTGAAGGCGCGTTAAGAGGGCTCGACCGGCGGGCGCGGATGACGCTGCCGGCCTGGCGCTCGATGCTGCGGGCCATCGACGAGGACGCCGAGGACGATCCGGACTTCGTGGACTGGTTCGACGCGACGTTCCTCTACGGGCGGGTGGTGGACGCGGCCTGCCGCCGGCACTGGGTGGACCCGACGGAGCCGCTGACCAATGCGGTGATCGCGCCGGCGCATGGGGTGCTGGTGACGAGCGCGACGCTGGCCGACGCGACGCTGGACGACCCGTTCGCCCTGGCCGAGATGCGGACCGGCGCGGCCCGGCTGCCGGAGCGGCCGAAGACCCTGAAGCTCGCCTCGCCCTTCGACTATGCGAGCCAGGCGCGGTGCTATGTGGTCACCGACGTGGCCAAGGACGACGCGCGGCAGGTGGCCGCCGCCATGCGCGAGCTGTTCCTGGCGGCCGGCGGCGGGGGCCTGGGGCTGTTCACCGCGATCCGGCGGCTGCGCGCGGTGCATGAGCGCATCGCCGGGCCGCTGGCCGACAAGGGGATCGCCCTCTACGCCCAGCATATCGACGGCGAGGCCGGGTCCCTGGTGGACATCTTCCGGGCGGAGGAGGACGCCTGCCTGCTGGGCACCGACGCGGTGCGCGACGGGGTGGACGTGCCGGGGCGGAGCTTGCGGCTGCTGGTGTTCGACCGGGCGCCGTGGCCCCGGCCCGACATCCTGCACAAGGCCCGGCGCGTGCGGTTCGGCGGCAAGGGCTATGACGACGCGGTGGCGCGCGGGCGGATATCGCAGGCGTTCGGGCGGCTGATTCGCCGGGCGGACGACAAGGGCGTCTTCGTGATGCTCGACCCGGCCTCGCCGACGCGGCTCTTCTCAGGGTTGCCCGAGGGCGTGGAGCTGCAGCGGGTGGGCCTGGTGGAGGCGATCGAGGGTGTGGCGGGGTTTTTGGGCAAGTAGGTCCGCGAACCGCACGAACGGGATCGCACCTTGAGACTCCGCGGAGCGGAGGCCCAGCCGGCGCCCATCCGTGCGATCCGGGGCTCAAGTTGGAAGCGCCCGCTGCGCGGGCCTCGCAGGACCTGACGCTTTCGTGCGGTTTGTGTGGTTCGCGGCTCCTTCAAGCCCACCCGGCGGCGCGGACGCCGGTGAGGGCGGGCGGGAGGCCGTCGAGGATGCGGCTCCAGCCCTCGGCGTTGCGCTCGGCATATTCGTCCGGGACCTGGTCGTTGGTGAGGGTGAGGTCGCAGCCGCCGGGGGCCGGCGCGATGTCGATGGCCACGCGGGTGTAGGCCGGGTTGAACTGCGGGACGCCGAAGGTGAAGACCAGGCGCCTGGGCCGGTCGATCTCCAGGTATTCGCCGGTGTGCAGCACGTCGCCCATATCCGGGCGGCGCTCGGTGAAGGTGAAGCGGCCGCCGACCCGCGAGTCGATCTCGGCGGTGATCATCTCGCCCGTGGCGGTGGCGAACAGGAAGCGCCGGGCGATCTCCACGTCCAGGAAGGCGTCGAACACCGCCTCCGGGGGCAGGGCGTAGCGCTTGGTCACCACCACCTGCACGGTCTTTTCCGTTACGCTCATGGCGTCTTCTCCTTGAGGACCTTGTCGAGTTCGTCGAGGCGCCAGGTCCAGAGCGCGCGCTGTTCGTCGATCCAGGCGGCGGCCTCGTCGAGGCCGCGCGGGTTGAGCGCCAGGATGTGCTCGCGGCCCTCGATCCGGCGGCGCACCAGGGCGGCGCGCTCCAGCATGCGGATGTGCTTGGAGACCGAGTTCAGGGAGATGGCGAAGGGCCGGGCGATCTCGGTCACCCGCGCCTCGCCCTGCGCCAGCCGCGCCAGGATCGCCCGGCGGGTCGGATCGGCAAGGGCGGTGAGGGTCGCGTCGAGCATCATTCATCCATAGGGGTGAATATGTGCGGAGGCAAGGCCGCTTTGAACCTCACCCGCTTGCGGGGAAGTTTTGGGGCGTGTTGTCAGGCCGCCGCGGAAAGCTGTTCGAAGAGGTCGGCGGGGAAGGGGGAAGCGTAGGGGGCGACGCCGAGCTGGGCGCGGACGTCGGCGAGGGGCCTGTCCCAGATGGCTTCCCAGTCGACGGGCAGGAGCGGCGGGGTGCGGCGGCCGTGGGTCCAGGCGGTGAGGATGACGGGCAGCATCAGGGCGCCGCCCTCCGGCCGCTCGAAAGCCACGCGGGTCAGGACCATGCCGAGGAACATCGCCGAATAGTGGTGGCCGAACTGGGCGAGCTGGAACGCGGAGATCGCCACCTCGTGCAGGGCGGTGGTCTCGTAACCGGCCACGATATGCCACAGGTCATGGCACTGCAGGATGCGGGCGTTGAGGTAGTCGAGCGGCGGCGGCAGCTTGTCGACGCCGATGGCTTCCCGGTCCAGCACCTCCAGGTCGAAGCCGTTGTCGACGATCAGCGCATGGAAGGTCGCGCCCAGCGAGCCCGGCGGGCAGCGGGCCAGGGCCTCCAGGGTGAAGCGACGGGGATAGCCCTGGGCGACGGCCTTCGGCGTGTCGGGATAGCAGAGTGCGGCCCGGCCGATCCGCGGCGGCAGGCCGGGCGAGACGAGGCCCGCGAGGGCCGCGGTGCGGGTGGTGAGGCTGACCGCCTCGACGCCCGAGCGCGGCTCGTCCAGCAGGGCCCAGAGGGCGGGCCAGAAGGCCTCGGCGATCCGCTCGGGCCGGGCGGCGGCGTCGGTGGGCACGGGGCGGACGCCCACCGGCTCGCCCAGATAGCCCTCGGCGACGGCGTCGTAGAGGCCGGGGATGCGCTCAGGCGCGGCGGCCGCGCCGTGGATCCAGAGGGCCGAAAGCGCCTGGAGGTCGGCGGCCTGCGGCTGGGCCTTGAGACGGCGGCCCAGCGCGCGGGCGGCGTCGTCCTCGGCGCCGGCCTGGGCCAGGGCCTCGAAGCCGGCGCGATCGCTCTTGTCAGTCCGAACGGTGTCGTCGCCCATGCCCGCCCTCGCCAGCCCCGATCGGACGCTAGGACTGTTGCCGATTTGTGTCCGGCGCAGGCGCCGCGCGCGCGTCGCGGCCGAAGTTTGGCGCGGCGCTTTCCTGGCCCGCCGCGATGATCCCGCGGCGGATGTCGCGGGTGCGCGAGAAGAGCTCGAACAGCTTGTCGCCCTCGCCCCAGCGGATGGCGCGGGAGAGCGCCTGCAGGTCCTCGGTGAAGCGGCCGAGGGTCTCCAGCACCGCGTCCTTGTTGGCCAGGAAGACGTCGCGCCACATGGTCGGGTCGGAGGCGGCGATGCGGGTGAAGTCGCGAAAGCCCCCGGCGGAGTACTTCATCACCTCGCCGCGGGTGACGCCCTCGAGGTCGGCGGCCGTGCCCACGATGTTGTAGGCGATCAGGTGAGGCAGGTGGCTGGTGACGGCCAGGACCAGGTCGTGGTGGCTGGCGTCCATCAGCTCGACGTTGGCGCCCAGCGCGGTCCAGAAGTCGGTCAGCCGCTCGACGGCCTCCTGGTAGGGGGCGTCGGTGCGCTGTTGCGGGGTGAGGATCGTCCAGCGGTTCTGGAACAGCTCGGCGAAGCCGGCGTCGGGGCCCGACTGCTCGGTGCCGGCGATGGGGTGGCCAGGGACGATGTGGACGGTCGCGGGCAGGGCGGCGGCCAGGGCCTCGGCGACCGCGCCCTTCACCGAGCCCACGTCGGTGACGGTGATGCCGGGGGCCAGGCCCGGCGCGGCGGCGCGGGCGGCTTCGCCCATGGCCATCACCGGAACGGCGAAGACCACCAGGTCGGCGCCGCGCGCGGCCTCGGCCGGGTCGGCGGTCACCCGGTCGGCGTAGCCCAGCTCGACGACCTGGGCGCGGGCGGCTTCGGAGGCGTCGGCGACGGCCACCTCGCCCACGGCGCCGGCGGCCCGCGCGGCGCGGATCACCGACGAGCCGATCAGGCCGCAGCCGATCACCGCCATGCGTGCGTAGATCGGCCCGGTCATTGGGTCATGAAGTCGGCAAGCGCCTCGGCCACCGCGCGGTTGTGCGTCTCCAGCCCGATGGTGATGCGGACGTGGTCGGGCAGGCCGTAGTTGCCGACGCCGCGCACCAGCAGGCCCCTGGAGGTCAGGTAGGCGTCGGCCTCGGCGGCGGTGCGGCCGGGGATCTTCGGGAAGCCCACCAGGATGAAGTTGGTCGCCGAGGGGCCGACCACGTCCAGGCCCAGGCCGCCGAGCTGCTGGGTCAGCCAGGGCCGCCAGGTCTCGTTCAGATCGATGGAAGCCCGCTGGAAGTCCTCGTCCTCGAGGGCGGCGACCGCGGCGCGCTGGGCGGCGACGGAGGTGTTGAACGGCATGCGGATGCGGTCGAGCGCCTGGGCGATCTCCAGCGGCGCATAGCCCCAGCCGATGCGCAGCGCCGCCAGGCCGTGCAGCTTGGAGAAGGTGTGGGTGACCACGACGTTGGTGGAATTGCGCGCCAGGTCGATGCCGTCGTTGAAGCTGGCGTCGAGCGCGAACTCGCCATAGGCGCCGTCCAGCACCAGCACCACGCTGGGCGGCAGGGCGTCGTGCAGGCGGCGCACCTCGGAGAACGGGATCCAGGTGCCGGTGGGGTTGCCCGGATTGGCCAGGAAGACGATCCGCGTGCGGTCGTCGACGCACTTCAGGAGCTCGTCCACGTCGATGCGGAAGTTGGGCTCCTTCGCGCGGCGGACCTCGGCCTGGCAGGCGTAGGCGCCGATGGCGAAGGCCGCGAAGCCGAACTCGCCCTGCACCATGTTGTCGCCCGGCTCCAGGAAGGCCTGGTTGAGCATGGCGAAGACCTCGTCCGAGCCGCAGCCGAACACGAGCCGCTCCGGCTCGATGCGGTGGCGGGCGGCCAGCGCCTCGCGGACGATCGTGGCGCGCGGGTCGGGATAGACGTGCAGGGACCGCTCGGCGCTCTCGTAGGCTGCCTGGGCCTTGGGGCTGGAGCCCAGCGGGTTCTCGTTGGCCGACAGCTTGATCGGCTGGGCGATGCCCTCGGCCTGGGCCTTGCCCGGCACATAGGCGTGGATGTCCAGGATGCCCGGCTTGGGCAGCGGCCTGGCGGCCTTGGCGCGTGCGTCTGGGATGGGGGCGTCGTCGGACATGGGGAAGGCGCAGCGTTGCATCGGGCCATGGTGGCCGGGCCCGCCTCTTACACGCCGTCCGTCATGGGTCCAAGGGCGGGCGTGGATGTGTGGGGGGTTCTGGCCTGACCGGTTGTCCGTTTGCGGGGCCGGCGCCAAACGGAGGCGGGCGCCGCCCCTAGACGTCCAGGGGCCCCGGCGCAGCGCCGATCACGCCGGAGAGCTTGCCGGGGGCGCGGGCGAGGCGAGGGTCGGAGGCCTGGTAGTAGCCGGCGAGGAGGAAGAGCTTCAGGCCGCCGGCCTCGACCATCAGGGTCGCGGCGACGCCGTCGCGGCTGAGGGCCTCTTCGATGGCCTTGGCGGCCTGCGGGGCGTCGGTGACCCAGAAGGTGTTGTCGGCGCCGGTGGGTTCGACCTCGACCTCGGCGACCGCGAGCGCCGAGAGCGGGCCCCAGGCGGCGAGGCACGGGAGGGCGGCGAACACCCGGAGCTTGGGCTCGGCCAGGAGGCGGCCCCACCAGGCGCTGTCGGGGGTGAGCGCGCAGACGGCGACGCCGCCGAGCTGGCGGGCCTCGGCGATGGCGTCCTCGGGCCTGGCGACCTGGCGCAGCGCGGGGGCCGCGCCGAAGCGCAGGCGGGCCACATCGACGGCGCGGCCCGGATCGCGGCCGCCCCAGACGGCGATGTGGAAAGGCCCCTGGGTGGCCAGGCTGTCGCCGATCAGCTCGCGCCAGATGCGCACGATGAGGCCGGGGCGCGCGCCGTTGCGCGGGCCGGCGAGCAGCTTCTTGAGCAGCGCCGTCTCGCGGCCGGGGCGCAGGCCGAACTTGCCGTTGTCGCCCGCGGCGGCCTTGGCGGCGGCCACGTCCTTGGCGAGGGCGGCGCGCTCGACGACCAGGCGCAGGAGGTCGGCGTCTATGGCGTCGATGCGGGCGCGCACCTCGTCCAGCGACGGCGGCTGTGTCTGCGGTGTGCCCTCGGCCATTTTTGCCCTCAAACAGAAGGAAGGCGACCTAGGTCATTGCGGGCGGACGCGCAATAGGGCCGCGCGCGGCAATAAAGTTGCAGGGGAAACCAGCGGCCGTCGCGCCCGCGGTCAGTTCACCGGCAGCATGATGTGCTGATAGGGCGTGCCGCCGTACATCACATAGGGGCGCGAGGTGTCCGGCGCGGCCTGTTTGGTCGGGTAGCCCGACGAGGTCGCGGCCTCGGCGCTCAGGATCATGACGTGCGGGCCGGTGGTCACCCACTTCGCGCCCGCCGGGGGCTTGGTCAGGTAGGGGTCCAGGTTGCTGGCGTCCGAGCCGCCCTGCAGCATGTAGGACATGCCGATCTTGCCCTTGGGCGGCGGCTTGTGGCCGGTCAGCGCCTCCATCCAGGCCATGCCGTTGGCGTCCAGGCACATGGGGTCCTTGCCCGGCGTGGCGGGATCGTCGGGGAAGCAGGTCCAGCCGTTGGCCCCCTTGCGCAGCACGGTCATCCCCTTGGCGCCCATGGCCATCACGGTGGCGTCCCGGCCGATCGCGGCCGGCGCGGCGGAGACGGCGCTGGCGATCTGGGCCGCGGCGTCAGGGGCCGCGCGGGCGGCGGAGACCGCGCCGAGGGCGCCGGCCACGAGCAAGGCGCTTGTCTTGAGCTTCATGTGGGCTCCTCCCGAACCGGCGTTATCTAGATCCCGTTGCTATGGGAGCGCAATGCCGTGGCGGCGGCGTATGGGCCGCCAAAGGACCGACGCTCAGTCCTGGAACGCGGCGATGATCGGGCACGGGCCCTGCGACGAGGCGCTGCAGGCGCTAGCCAGCCGTTGAAGGGCCGATCGCGCGGCCTGAAGCTCCGCGATCCTGGCGTCCAAGGCCATGAGGCGCGCCGCCGCCAACGCCTGGGCCCGCCGGCGATCCTGACCGGCGTCGAGCGCCAGGAGCTCGCCGATCTCTTCCAGGGTGAAGCCGGCCGCCTGGGCGGATTTGATGAAGCGCAACCGGCGCACGTCCTCGTCGCCATAGCGCCGGACGCCGCCGCCGAAGCTGTCGCCGCCGGTGCGCTCCGGCGTGTCGAGGAGCCCGCGGCGCTGGTAGTAGCGCACCGTCTCCACCCCCACGCCGCCGTCCCTGGCCAGACCCGCGATCGTCCTCGGCTTCATCCCTTGACTCCGTACTACGGTACGGAACCCACATGGGGCGGGCGAGAATGGAAACAACGGTGGCGACCATGCCCGGCGGCTCTGCGAAGACGGCGATCCTCTATCGAATGGTGATGGACAAGCACGTCTGTCCCTACGGCCTCAAGGCCAGGGCGCTGCTCCGCCGCAAAGGATACCAGATCGAGGACCGCTGGCTTCGGACCCGCCAGGAGACCGATGCGTTCAAGGCCGAACGCGGCGTCAGGACGACGCCGCAGGCCTTCATCGACGGCGTACGCATCGGCGGCTACGACGACCTGCGCCGCCACTTCGGCCTGAAGGTCGGCGACCCGACCGCGACCAGCTACACGCCGGTGCTGGCGGTCTTTGCGGTGACCGCGTTGATGGCGCTGGCGCTGAGCTACGCGAGCTTCGGCAGCGCCTTCACGGTGCGGACCGGCGAGTGGTTCATCGGCCTGTCGATGATGGCGCTGGCCATGCTCAAGCTGCAGAACGTCGAGACGTTTTCGACGATGTTCCTGAACTACGACCTGCTGGCCCGGCGTTGGGTCCCCTATGGCAAGATCTACCCCTTCGCGGAGTTGGGCGCCGGAGCCTTGATGGTGGCCGGCGCCCTGACCTGGCTCTCGGCGCCGGTGGCGCTGTTCATCGGCGGCGTGGGCGCGGTGTCGGTGTTCAAGGCGGTCTACCTGGACCGGCGGGAGCTCAAGTGCGCCTGCGTCGGCGGCGGGAGCAACGTGCCGCTGGGCTTCATCTCGCTCACCGAGAACCTGATGATGGTCGCGATGGCCGTCTGGATGGGGGTCATGGCCGCGCCTTTGGTCGCGTGATCCGAGGGTGGGGTCCGGACCGGCGCCGGACCTGAAGAAGCGGCGGCTCGGCGGGTTCTGACCGGCCCTGGCGGATCGCCGCCTTCGGCGATGCGTTTGCGCCCTGCCCGGCCAATCCAAGCGGCCCTGACCTAGGGCAGAGCGGGCTTGGCCCAAGTCGGAGCGGCCGATACCGCCGGTCGAAGAACAGCCCGTTCGCGCCTGCAACAATCGCGCACCATTCTGAAATGGTTCCGCTTGCACGGGGCCGGGAAGGCTCGCCCCGCGTCGAGGTCCTGGCCTGCGCAAATTCCGCCAAATCGAGATTAACCGAGGTTCTTTGCGGGGCGGTAACCCAAGAGGCGCAAGGTCGCGGGCATGAGAACCCGTCGTCTCATTTCAACCGCCCGCCGCCTTCATCGATGGATCCGGCCCGACGGCGGGAACGTGGCGATGGTCTTCGCCCTGTCGATGCCGTTGCTGATGGGCGGCGCGGGGCTCGTCGCCGAGACCAGCTTCGACTATTTCCAGAAGAACCACCTCCAGGCCGCAGCCGACGCCGCGGCCTATGCGGGCGCGCTCGAGGATCGGGCCGGATCGAGCGCGGCGACGATCGCGGCGGCCGCGAACGCCCAGGCGACCTCGAACGGGTGGTCGTCATCGTCCGGCACGATCACCGTCAATTCGCCGCCGGCCTCGGGAGCCAACCTCACGCCCAACGCCGTCGAAGTGCTGCTGACGATGAACGCGCCGCGGTTCTTCTCGGCTGTCTTCAGCAGTCAGCCGATCACCGTCAGCGCGCGCGCAGTGGCCATTGCGCAAACCGCCGCAAACGCTTGCATCCTGGCGCTCGACAAGACGGCTCCGGCCGCGGTCCAGGTGCAGGGCAATTCGACCCTGAACCTCACCGGCTGCGACGTGATGTCGAACTCGGTGGCTTCCAACGCCGTCGACGTCTGGGGATCCGCGAAGCTGATGGCGGATTGCGTGATGTCGGCCGGCGGGATCACCAACAAGTCAGGCCTGACGCTTACAGGATGCTTCGCCGGCATCACCCAGGCGCCGCGGGTGGCCGATCCGTTCGCGGGCCTGCCGACCCCCAGTCCGGGGCAGAACCGGTCAATCCCCAACGGCAACAAGGGGACGACGACGCTTCAACCCGGCTCCTACTCGAACGGCATGAGCCTCAGCGGAACGGTCGTGCTCTCTCCCGGGACCTACTACGTCTCGGGCGGGAACTTCTCGGTCAACGCAAACGCCAATGTGAGCGGCAGCGGCGTGACCATCTACCTGGTCGCCGGCTCCCAGGTGACGATGAGGGGCAATGCGTCCGTCAGCCTGGCGGCGCCCACCTCCGGAACCTACAGCGGCATCCTGTTCTTCGGGGATCGTGCGGCGGCGGGCGGGTCCAACACCTTCAATGGCGACGCCGCCTCCAGCTTTACGGGCGACATCTATTTCCCGACGCAGCAGGTGAGCTATCTCGGCAACTTCTCCGGGACGAACGGCTGCACCCAGATCGTCGCCGACCAGGTCCAATGGAGCGGGAACGCCACGGTGGCGGTGAACTGCTCGAGCTATGGCATGGCGGCGATCCCCGGGCGGCAAGCGGTCACCCTGGTGGAATGATGCGGCGGCTTGGTCATTTTCGAAGCGACCAACGCGGGCTCGCGGCGCTGGAGTTCGCGTTGATCGCCCCGTTCCTCGCGACCCTGCTCCTGGTGGGCGCGGACACCTGGCTAACCGTCAGCCAGAACGAGGATATGCGCACGGCCCTCCAAAGCGGCGCGCGCTACTATCAGACCGGCGGGTCGGACGATCCCACGGCCCAGCTCGTGGCGCAGCAGGCGTGGCCCTCCAAGCCCGCGGACGGCTCCATGAGCGTGACGCGAAGCTGCACCTGCGGCTCGAGTCCGGCCGACTGCGCGACGCTCTGCGCGGGCTCGAACCCGCCCTCGGTGTTCCTGACCCTGACCGCGCAGGGGACGTTCAGCGGCCTGATGCAGTCGCGGGTCCTGTCCCAGAGCGACGTGGTCCGTGTTCGCTAGGGCCCGCCGCATCGTCCGCGCGGCCAGGTCCGACTCTGGCGCGACCATGGTCGAGTTCGCCCTGGTCTCCCCCGCGCTCCTTGTCTTCCTGCTGGGCGTTTTTCAACTGGCCTGGGCGCTGCATTGCGCGGCGAGCGTGCGCTGGAGCCTGGAGACCAATGCGCGGAGCCTGCTGCTCAACCCCGCGACCACGGCCGACCAATTGAAGTCGGCGATGCTCTCGCAGCTAAACGGCGTGGCCGACACCCAGAACATCACGGTTTCGCTCGCGGCCGACAACACGACGCCGAACGCCCCGATGACGCGCGCGTCGAGCGTCTATCAGACCCATCTGTCCATTCCGCTGCTGCCGCAGCAGGCGCTGACCTTCAACGCCCAGACCGAAGTGCCTGCGCCCTAGGTTGAGCCGCGGCCGGCCCCCTGCAGCGGGCGCTCCGGGCGAGCCGGGCTTTGACGGGCCAATCCAACCTGTCACATTTCGCTCCTAAGAAGCGCGGTCCATAAGCCGCCGCCGTTTTCGGGAGTTCACATGTCCAGGCCCTATCGCTTCGTCGCGGGCGCGCTTGCCTGCGCGCTCGCCGTCGCCGGAGCGGCCGGGGCCGCCGCGCCGGACGGCGGGGTCCGCATCAACCAGATCCAGGTGATCGGCAGCCACAACAGCTATCATTCCGGGCTGACGCCGGGGGTGGCGAAGCTGTTGCAGGCGACCAACCCCAAGGCCTTCGACGGGCTGGACTACAGCCACGCGCCGCTGACCGTGCAGTTCGACCACGGGGTCCGGCAGGTCGAACTCGACATTTACGCCGACGCCAAGGGCGGCCGCTTCGCCCACCCGTTCGGGGCGACTCTGAACGAAGGCGGCGCGGCGGGCTTCGACAAGGCGGGCGTGTTCCTGAAGCCCGGCTTCAAGGTGATGCACGTCCAGGACATCGACTACGTCTCCAACTGCCAGCCCTTCGCCGGCTGCCTGCGCGAGATCCGCGCCTGGTCGCAGGCCCACCCGCAACATGTGCCGATCTTCGTCCTGGTGGAGACCAAGACCCAGGAGCCGATCAAGGCCGTGCCCGGCATGGTGGACTACGAGCGCTTCACGCCGCAGGTGCTGGACGCCTTGGACGCGGAGATCCGCGCGGTGTTCCCGGAGCGCGAAATGGTGACGCCGGACCAGGTGCGCGGCCACTATGCGACCCTGCCCGAGGCGGTGGCGCACGGCGGCTGGCCGACGCTGAAAAGCGCGCGAGGCAAGGTCGTCTTCCTCCTGGACCAGACGAACATCACGCCGACCTACGTGGCGGGGCATCCGGCGCTGAAGGGCCGGGCGCTGTTCACCAACGCCAGGGCCGGCGACCCCGACGCCGGGTTCGTCGAGCAGAACGAAGGGACGCCGGAGGCCATCGCGGCCCTGGTCAAGCAGGGCTATCTGGTGCGGACCCGCTCCGACGCCGACACCAAGGAAGCCCGCACCGGCGACACCGCCCAGCGGGACAGGGCGCTGGCGAGCGGCGCCCAGATGGTGAGCACCGACTATCCCTGGTACGAGCCCTCGCGCTGGACCGGCTATGCGGTCAGCCTGCCCGGCCACGCTTCGGTGCGCTGCAACCCGGTGAACGCCCCGAAGGCGTGTAAGGACTCCGCCCTGGCGGACGCGCCCGTCGCGCCCTGAGGATCAGCCGGAAATCAGCCACTGGGTGACGTAGATCTGGGCCTTGCGCGCCAGTTCGGTGGGACCGGTGAAGTAAAACTCGCTGCCGGAGAAGGTCCGCCGCTCCCGCCAGCGCAGCGGGCCGGTGTCCTCGGCCGTCAAGGTTTCGCGCAACTCGTCGCTTTTCTTTTTCGGAACAAACGCCACGAAGGTTGCTTCGTCCATCGCATTAAACCTCTGCGCCCCCGTGACGATATGGTCGCGAGTCTCCACGCAGGCCAAGAGATACTGTTGTGACGCTTGTTTCCACGGCCAAGCTGCCTTGTTGTCGTCACGACTGAGAGGAAGATGGCGTGTCGCGCTAAGGCCCCTTGAGGGCCTGCGGCGGAAGGGTGGCTCAAAATGAGCGTAGATCAGCCACAGCGCCCGGAGCGATCCGGCGCGCAGCATAGAGTGGACATGCAGGATTTCATCGACCTTCAGGGCGCATCCGGGGCGCCGTACCGTTTCCGGCGCCGGCCGGACGGGGCGTCGCATCTGCCGACGGCCGGCAACTATGTGCTCGTCCAGGAGAGCGCCTCGGGATTCAAGGTGATGACGGTGGGCGTCTCGCTCGACCTGTCGCGGTTGCGGCCGCCGGGCCCGGCGCGCGCCGGCCGCCGGCAGACGCACCTGTTCACCCGGCTGAACGTGGCCCGTGCGGCGCGCTCGGCGGAACACGAGGACCTGGTGGCCAACTACAACCCCGCCAAGGTGGTCGGCGAGGACGGGTAGGCCTGTCCAGCGGCCTGACAGGTCAGCCCTGCCGGGCCCGACGGGCGGCGATCTGCAGGGCCTCCAGCGCGCGGGCCAGGACGGCCTCGCCGCGATCGGGGGCGTTCAGCGCTTCGACGACCAGCGGCGCGCTGGCTGAGATTCTGAGCGCGACCCTCGGAACGTCGCGGTCCCGGCCGATGGTGACGGGCTGGCCCAGGCTGACGGCCATGCCCTCGCCTGGGGGCGGCCGGCGGAGACGCTCGTAGAGCCCCTGCAGTCGACGCGGGCACAGGGCGTCCTGGCGGTCGGCGACGCGGAAGGTGAAGATCGTCGAGGTCCCATCCCAGCCGCCGTCGGCGAGGCGGGCCAGCGGCGGGGCCGCCACCGGCTCCAGGCCCTCGATCCCGGCGAGGCCGGTTTCGATCCGCGCGGCGAACCGGGACAGGAAATCGCCGATCCCGGCGTCGGGGCAGGACCGGAAGGCCGCGAGCTCGTAGAGCGCGGCGCGCCATCGCGCCAGCATCCCGAAGTTCGGCAGGTCGGGCAGGACGGCGCGGCCGGCGAAGCCGGGCGGCCAGTCCTCGCGGCCGCTGACGTCCGCCAGGGCGGGAAGCAGCGGCTGGGCCTTCAGGCCCGGCGCGGAGGCGTCGGGAACCAGCAGGGCGCCGGAGAAGGGCGGCCCCGCGACGAACTTCGATCCGGTGATCGCCACCAGGAAGTCGGCGGCGAGGTAGGCCGAGAGGCTGCGCGGCGAAAGCCGGAACTGGCAGGCGTCGACGAGCACCGTCAGCCGGTCCCCGTAGCGCTGCTTCAGGTCACGGGCGCAGGCGGGGCTGGGCGCGATCAGGCCGGTCTTGGAGACGTCGACCAGCACCAGCATGACCCGGCGTCCGGCGCTGAGGGCGCGGCGGCAGGCGCGCTCGAAGTCGGCGTCCACGTCGCCCGGCGCGCGCGGGCTTCCGTCCGGGCGCCGCAGGTCGACGGCTGTGGTCTCGCCGGCGACGGCGCCGGGCAGCAGGGCGCCGATCTCCGAGGCGGCGGCGTGGGCGGCCTGGACGCCGAACCGCAGGCTGCGCACCGCCAGGGGAACCCCGCGGCCGGTCTCGTTGGAGTCCGGCATGACGGTGGCGAGCGGGTCGGATGCGCGGCCGCGGGCCAGGTCGGCGGCGATCAGGTGCAGGTCGGTGCCGGACGGGGCGAGGACGATGTTGGCCGCGGCGCCCGAGGGCAGGCCGCAGAGCCGGGCCAGATCCTCCCGCGTGGCCTGCGCCGCGAGGGCGTAGGCCTCGCGGGGCGAGGCGGCGCGGGGCAGGGCGGCGAAGGCGTCGGCCACATGGGCAAGGGCGGCCGCAGAGATGGTTGAGGCCGTCGTGGAGCCGAACTCCGCGGCGCCGGACTGCGGGTCGACGCCCAGGCCATAGCGGTTGCGGCCGGTCTCAGGGTCCAGGACGATCCGCTCGTCGCCGCCTTGCGTCAGCAGGTCCGAAATGGCCGTCCGGCCGGAAGCTTCCACCGCTCTCGTCGCTCTCGAAGACATAGGGGCGCGACCTTCCGCCTCCTCGGCAGGGCGCCCGGGAGGCATAGCACCGATATGGCGCGGTGCGCGGTTGTGTCTTCGTTAAGCCCGGTGAGGAGAGTTCTCAGCCTAGGCCGCGGCGGCTTTGGCGGAGGCGGCCGGGTCGGCGGCGGTCTCGCCGAGGGCGGCCTGGAGGGCGGCCAGCAGGTGCTCGGGCTTCATCGGCTTTTCGACGACGCCGTTCATGCCGGCGGCGAGATAGCCCTCGGCGTCCTCCGGCTCGGCGTTGGCGGTGAGCGCGATGATCGGCACCACGGAGGCCGGGCCGCCGAGCGCGCGGATGGCGCGGGTGGCGGCGACGCCGTCCATCACCGGCATCTTGATGTCCATCAGGATCAGGTCGAAGCGGCCGCTGCGCGCGGCCTCGACGGCCTGGGCGCCGTCGTTGGCGCTTTCGCAGGTGCAGTCGAACATCTCGCAGAGCGCCTGGGCGACCATGCGGTTGGTGGCGTTGTCGTCGACCACCAGGACGTGGGCCGAGCGCTCGGCCTCCTGCGGCTCTTCGGCCGGGCTCTCCAGGGCGATCGGCAGGAGGATCTCGAAGACCGCGGTCTCGGAGGTTCCCCCGGCGCCTTCGCTGCGCAGGGTTCCGCCCAGGCCGTCGACGATCTGGCGGGCCATGACCACGCCGATGGCGACTTCCAGGCCGAACCGGGCTTCGATGTCGCGGACGCGGGTCTCGAGGTCCTGGCCTTTCCAGGCCGGGTCGCGGGCGCCGCGCACGCGGCCTTCGAGGCGCACGCCCTCGGGGCCGACGGCGGTGCGCACGCTGGCCTCGACCGCGCCGCGGCGCATGGAGGCCACCGCCTCGCCGACGAAGCCGTCGAACACCTGCAGCAGGCGCTTGCGGTCGCCCAGCGCGCAGGCGTCGGGATCGCCGTCGTAGGAAACCAGCAGGGTGACGCCGCTGTTGGCCGCCGACGGCTGCCAGCGGCTGTGGACCTCGTCCACCAGCTCGCGCAGGCGCAACGGCGCCGGTTCGAGGCTGAGGCCGTGATTGGTGATCTTGCGAAGGTCGGTGGCGCGCTCCATCAGCCGGCGCACGCCCTCGGCCGCCTCGGCCACGCCGCTGACGCAGGCATGGGCGTCGGGGGTCAGGCGTTGTCGCGAGAGCTGGTCCGTCAGGGCCAGGGCCCCATCCATCTGCTGGATGATCTCGGCGGTGACACGGTCGAAGAAGAAATCGGGAAGGGACATGAACAGCCGAAGGTTGCGGGCGCGCGACAACGCCACCATGGCGCAAAGCGCTTGCGGAGAGGTTAAGTGACGGCGGTCACACGCGCCCCGGCCCTGCTGCGGCGGCGCAGCGGCGGGCGCCGGCTTTGCGAAGGCGGGTGCGATCGCGCATATGAGGGCGATGATCGACCCCAACACCCAACGGGGGGCCGGCGCCCTCGTGCTGTTCTCGGGCGGGCAGGACTCCAGCGTTTGCCTGGCCTGGGCGCTGGCGCGCCATGAGCGGGTCGAGACCGTGGGCTTCGACTATGGCCAGCGCCATGCGGTGGAGCTGGAGGCGCGGCTGGGCGTGCGGGCCCGTCTCGCGGCCGAGTTCCCCGCCTGGGCCGCCCGGCTGGGCGAGGACCATGTGCTGGACATCTCCAGCTTCGGGGCCGTGGCGGCCTCGGCGCTCACCGCCGACCGGGCGATCGAGATGACCGAGAAAGGCCTGCCGTCGACCTTCGTGCCAGGGCGCAACCTTGCGTTCTTCGTCTATGCGGCGGCCCTGGCCGACCGGCGGGGGCTGAAGGCGCTGGTGGGCGGCATGTGCGAGACCGATTTCTCCGGCTATCCCGACTGCCGGCGCGACACGCTGGACGCCATGCAGAGCGCGCTGAACCTGGGCATGGCGCAGGACTTCGCCATCGCGACGCCGCTGATGCGGCTCACCAAGGCCGACACCTGGTCGCTGGCCAAGGGGCTGGGCGGCGAGGCGCTGGTGCGGCTGATCGTCGAGGAAAGCCACACCTGCTACCTGGGCGACCGCACGACGCTGCGCCCGTGGGGCTACGGCTGCGGGACCTGTCCGGCATGCGAGCTGCGAGGGCGCGGCTGGGAGGCCTGGGTGGCGCAGGGCCGCCCGGCGCTGCGTCCCGAGGGCGCCCCATGAGCTATGCGGTCAAGGAGATCTTCCTGACGTTGCAGGGCGAGGGCGGCCAGGCGGGCCGGCCGGCGGTGTTCTGCCGCTTCGCCGGCTGCAACCTCTGGTCCGGCCGCGAGCAGGACCGGGAAGCCGCGGTCTGCACCTTCTGCGACACCGATTTCGTGGGCCTGGACGGCCCCGGCGGGGGCCGCTTCGCGTCGGCCGATGAGCTGGCGGCGGCGGTGGAGGCGGCCTGGGCCGGCGGGGCGGACGATCGGCTGGTGGTGCTGACCGGCGGCGAGCCCGTGCTGCAACTGGACGCGCCGCTGATCGCGGCGCTGCACGGGCGGGGGTTTTCGCTGGCGCTGGAGACCAACGGCACCCTGGCCGTGCCGGACGGCGTCGACTGGATCTGCGTCAGCCCCAAGGCCGACGCCGCCGTGGTGCAGACCCGCGGCCAGGAGCTGAAGCTGGTCTACCCGCAGCCGGGCGTCGATCCGGCCCGGTTCGAGGGGTGGGATTTCGAGCGCTTCCTGCTGCAGCCGATGGACGGGCCGCGGCGGGCGGAGAACACGCAGGCCGCCATCGCCTATTGCCTTGCCCATCCCCGCTGGCGTTTAAGCGTCCAGACGCACAAGTACCTCGGCATCGCCTGAGGCCCCCGCCCGAGGCCTATGCGACCCCACCGCACAAGATCAGATGAGCTCCAGGATTTTCGAGATCACCAAGGCCGCGACCTTCGACGCGGCGCACCACCTGCCGGCGGGCCCCGCAGGGCCCTACACGCGCCTGCACGGCCACTCGTTCCGGGTCGAGGCCAGCGTGCGCGGCGAGGCGCAGGGGACCATCGGCTGGGTCGCCGACCTGGGCGAGCTGGACAGCGCCCTGCGGGCCGCGGCCGGTGAGCTGGACCACGGCCTCCTGAACGAGAAGCCGGGCCTGGAGAGCCCGACGCTGGAGCACCTGTGCCTGTGGTTCGCCGAGCGCCTGAAGGGCCAGTTCCCGGGGCTGTCGCGGGTGGTCGTGTCCCGGCCGACGGTCGGCGAGAGCTGTTCGCTGAGCCTGTAGGCGGGAATTCGTCCACGAACCCCACGAACGCGCTCGATATCCGAGGCTCCGCGATAGCGGAGACTCCGCAAGTTTGACCGCCAAGATCGCCAAGAGGCCGCGCCGGCCCGATCCGTTGATGGCCTTCACGAGCTTGGTGGTCTTGGTGGTCTTGGTGTCCTTGGTGGTTTCAATCAGGACTGCCCGCTTCGCGGGCCTGTGTGATCGGACATCGTTCGCGGAACTGCGGACGGCTAATTCCCGGGCTTGGCGTCCTTCTTGCCGCCGGAGACGGCGTCGCCGACGCCGTGGGCGGTGGCGCTGACGGCCTTGGCGCCGAGGCCGACGGCGGCTCCGGTGACGGCGACCGCGGCCCCGCCGACGGCGCCCGCCGCGCCGACCATCACGCAGCCCGACAGCATCACGCAGGCGACCGCCAGGATCGCGCCCGAGGCGATGGATTTCAGCAGCATGTCACCAGATTCCCCGACTTCGGCGCATCCTGCACGGCGATCCGCGAAGAATTAAGGCGCGTCAGACCTGGTGGATCGCGGCCTTTCGCAGCGCGTCGTCCCCGTCGCGGCGCCAGGGGCCGGTGAAGCCGGGGTCGGCGCGGCGGCGGCGGTCGGGCCCGAAGTAGTCGTCGCTTCTCACGAACCGGCGGGGATGGTCGATGACCTGGGCGACGCGCTCCAGCACGCTGCGCGCGTTCAGCGGCTTGGCGAGGAACTCGTTGACGCCGGCGTTGCGGGCCTCCTGCACGCGGGTGGCCGTGGAATGGCCGGTGATCATGATCACCGGGCACATCTGGTTGGGGCTGTCGGGCGAGCGGCGCAACAAGCGCACGAAGTCGATCCCGTCCAGCGGCTCCATGCTGAGGTCGGTCATGACGATGTCGATGGCGTGGTTGCGCATCATCTGCAGGGCCTGGGCGCCGTCGCCGGCCTCGTAGATGTGGCGCACGCCGATCGCCTTGAGGATCTCCGCCAGGAGGACCCGCATGTGGTGGTTGTCGTCCACCAGGAGGATTTTCAGCAGGTCGTAGCGCAAGGGCGATCCACACGCGGTTCGGGCGGACAGGGTGCGCTGATTACGCAGCGGAAACACTGCCGGTCAATGCGGAATCACAACGTTCTTCGATTAGGTTAAACCGCTGTGGTTGATGGAAAATCCGATGGCGCACCTGGGCGTGTGCAGGTCGGCGGCGCCGACGCAGGGCCGTCAGGCCGCCCCGGTCTGGCCCCGGTGGCGCAGGAAGGCGTCGGCCAGGACGCAGGCGACCATGGCTTCGACCACGGGCACGGCGCGGATGCCGACGCAGGGGTCGTGGCGGCCCTTGGTCCGGAGCTCGATCTCCTCGCCGGCCTCGTTGATCGAGCGGCGCGGGGTGAGGATCGAGGAGGTGGGCTTGAAGGCGACGCGGGCGGTCACCGGCTGGCCGGTGGAGATGCCGCCCAGGACGCCGCCGGCGCTGTTGGACAGGAAGATGGGCCCGTCGTTTCCGGCGCGCATCTCGTCGGCATTCTCCTCGCCGGTCAGGGCCGCGGCGGCGAAGCCTGCGCCGATCTCGACCCCCTTGGCGGCGTTGATCGACATCAGCGCGGCGGCCAGCTCGGCGTCGAGCTTGCCGTAGACCGGCGCACCCCAGCCGGCGGGGACGCCGGTGGCCTCGACGGCGACGATGGCGCCGGTGGAGGAGCCGGCCTTGCGGATCTTTTCCAGGTGCTCCTCCCAGACCGGGACCATGTCGGGGTCCGGGCACCAGAAGGGATTGGTTTCGGTCAGGCTGAAGTCGATGCGGTCCGGCGCGACGGCGTGCGGGCCGATCTGGACCACGGCGCCGCGGATGGTGACGCCCTCGACGATCTTCCTGGCCACGGCCCCGGCGGCGACGCGGGCGGCGGTCTCGCGGGCCGACTGGCGCCCGCCGCCGCGGTAGTCGCGCACGCCGTACTTGGCGAAGTAGCTGTAGTCGGCGTGGCCGGGACGGAAGGCGGTGGCGATCTCGGAATAGTCGCGGCTGCGCTGGTCGAGGTTCTCGATCAGCATGGAGATCGGCGTGCCGGTGGTGACCTGGTCGGGGTGACGTTCGTCGGAAAACACCCCGGAGAGGATCTTCACCGCGTCCGGCTCCTGGCGCTGGGTGACGAACTTGCCCTGGCCCGGTCGGCGCTTTTCCAGCCAGACCTGCACGTCGGCCTCGGTGAGCCTGATCCCCGGCGGGCAGCCGTCGACCACGCAGCCGAGCGCCGGCCCGTGGCTCTCGCCCCAGGTGGTCACGCGAAACAGATGGCCGAACGTATTGTGCGACATGGCCGGGCTTGTAGCGGCTTAGGCGGCGCGCACCAACCTCAGGGCGCGCCCATCGCGCGGCCGAACAGCATCAGCGCCATCTGCAGGGTCTCGAAGTGGGTGGGCCCTTGGGGAACCTGCAGGGCCTGGCAGAGGGCCTCGGTGTTGAAGGCGGCCTGCGTGCAGGTGGACAGGAAGTCGTAGTGGCCGACGCCCGGCAGGCTCTTCAACTGGGCGCGCGGGATGGCGCGGGCGGCCGCCCCGCCGTTGAGGCGCGGCGGCGCGACCGGATCGGCCTCGCCGAGGACGATGGCCACCGGCGTGCTCATGGCCGTCAGGCTGGCGGGGTCGAAGGCCTGGACGAGGGCCGGGGCGATGGCGAAGACCGCGCGGACGCCGCGGATCGAGTGGTCGTCGCCGGCGTGGGCCGCCTCTGCGGCGAGCTCCGGCGCGGCGAGCGCGGCTGTGGCCTGCTCCTGGGTCACGGGAAACTCCGGCTGCGGCTTGCAGAGGCCGTCGTCGGGATGGGCCGCGCAGGCGGCCTGGAAGCGCTGCAGGTCGACGCGCGCGCCGCCCGCCGCGAGCGCGGTGAAGCCGCCGGTCGCGAAGCCGGCGACGCCCAGGCGCCGGACATCGATGTAGGCGCCGAGGACGGGATCGGCCTTCACCGCTTCGAGGGCGGCCTCCAGGTCTCCCGGCCGGTCCCAGAACAGCGCCGAGCCGGCGACCGTCATCTTGTCGCGGCTGTTGTTTCCGGGGTGGTCGACGGCGATGACGACGTAGCCCTGCTGGGCCAGGACGGTGGTGAACCAGCCCATCATCCGCGCCGAGCCGCCGTAGCCGTGGGAGAACAGGATCACCGGCCGGCGCCGGGCGTCCGCGAAGGGCGCGTCGGGCGCGGCCTCGCCGACGTAGAACAGCGGCTTTCCCGGCGGGCCGAGGTCGAGGGATTTTTCGTCGGCGCCCTCCGCGGCGGGGTACCAGACGGTGACGCGCAGCCTGGGGCTGTGGCCGGCGTCGCGCAGGGCGGCGGTCGGGTTGGCGGCCTCCAGATGCCGCTCGCCGACGGGGAAGGCCTCGGCCGGGGCCGCCACGCAACAGAAGGCCGCAAGCGCGCCCAACAGGCCAAGGATCCGCCGCATCATTCGCTCCGCTGGAAGGTTCCCGCCGCTTCTAGGGCGAAGCTGGCATCGGCGCCGCCTAAATCGCCGTCAGGCCGCCCAGGCGGCGGCGAACCGGCGCAGCAGTGTCCGCGCGGCGCTATCGGCCTCGCCGGCCGGGGCCGGGGCGAGGCGCAGGAAGAGGTGGCCCTGGCGGTGGGGGCCGCGAGCGGGCAGGCCCTGGCCCTCGAGGCGCACCAGCTTGCGCTCGCCTGCCTTCCGGGTCAGCCAGACGGTGCGCCGGCCGAGCGGGGTCTCGACGCGGACGCGGCCGCCCTCGGCCAGCAGGCGCGGGGCCACCGAGGCGGTGACCCACAGGTCGTCGCCGCGCACCTGCATGTTCGGCGCGCCCATCAGTACGACGGGCATCTCGACGCCGTCGACGCGGACCGTGTCGCCCTGGCGCAGGCCGGGGGGCAGGGCCACGCGCAGCCGCCGGCCGTCGGCGGCGCGGTGCTCGGCGTGGCCGCCGCGCAGGGCGACCTCTGGGCCGATGGTCAGCGCCGCGGGCCGCGGCGGGCGCGGGACGGGCGGCTGGATGATGCGGTCGGGACCGGCCTGGGCGGTCTGCAGCCGGTGATAGGCCTCGACCACCCGATGGAAGCGCGCCTCGTCGCCGCCCGGGCGGTCGGGGTGGGCGCGCTTGGCGGCCTCCCGGAAGGCCCGGCGCAGGTCGCCGGAGGTGTAGAAGGGACCGACGCCCAGCACCTCGCGCGCGGTCTTCAGCGAAATCGGCGGGGCGGAGCTCATCTGCCCGCCAGGATCGCGCCGACATGGTCAATGCGGGGTTAAGGGGCGGTCTATCCCGGTGCGTCCTCTCCCCCGGCGAAGCCGAGAGGGAGAGGGTAGGGAGAGGGCGGCCCGTGAGGGCGTGATCCGCCGGAGGTCAGGCGACGGGCCTGCTATGGGTCATGGCTGGACTGGGAGCGCCGGACAGGAGTCCTGCGCCGCCCTCTCCCTCTCGCGCTGCGCGCGGGGGAGAGGATGGCGGCGGTTAGGCCTCGCGAAGCCTTGGCGCCTCGGGCTATATCGCAGGCGATGACCGACAAGACCCTGATCCCGCCGTCGCCCAGCGAGGACGACTATGTCCGGCAGGTGGCGGTGGCCGAGCCCCTGCCGCTGTTGAGCGAGGACGACCCGTTCGCGCTGTTCAACGCCTGGCTGCGCGAGGCGGTAGGCAAGGAGCCGAACGACGCCAACGCCATGTCGCTGGCGACAGTGGACGCCGACGGCCTGCCGGACGTGCGCATGGTGCTCCTGAAGGACGCCGACGCGCGCGGTTTCGTCTTCTACTCCAACGCGGGCAGCGCCAAGGGCCGGGAACTGGCGGTCAATCCGAAGGCGGCGCTGCTGTTCCACTGGAAGTCGCTGCGCCGGCAGGTACGCATCCGCGGCAATGTGTCGCCCGTGACGGATGAAGAGGCCGACGCCTATTTCGCGACGCGCCCAAAGCAGGCGCAGATCGGCGCCTGGGCGTCAAAACAGTCGCAAGCCCTGGAGAGCCGCTTTGCCTTCGAGCAGGCAATCGCGCTGGTCGCCGCCAAATATGTGATCTCCGAGGTGCCGCGGCCGCCGGGCTGGAGCGGCTGGCGCATTTCCCCGCTGCATTTCGAATTTTGGCACGACCGCCCGTTCCGTCTGCACGACCGCATCGAATTTTCCCGCGGCGCTTCGGGCGCTGCGTGGAGCAAGATGAGGCTTTATCCCTAGACCCGTCACTCCAGGACGGTCCGAAGGACCGGACCCGGGATCTCATCGTTCCGGGTTCGCGTCTTCGACGCGTCCGGGAACGACGAGGAGAGAGCGAAAGAGAAGTTCATGCCGACCTCCAACCTGCCACGGCGCACGCTGCTTCTGACCGGAGCGAGCCGCGGCATCGGCCACGCCACGGTGATCCGCTTCTCCTCGGCCGGCTGGCGCGTCATCACCTGCTCGCGGCATGCCTTCCCCGAGGAATGCCCGTGGGACGCCGGCCCGGAGGACCACATCCAGGTCGACCTTGCCGATCCCGAGGACACGCTGCGCGCGATCGCCGAGATCAGGAAGCGGCTCGAGGCCGGTGAGTTGCATGCGCTGGTCAACAACGCCGCGATCTCGCCGAAGGGCCATGGCGGTGCGCGGCTCGGCAGCGTCGATACCGAGCTCGACACCTGGAACCACGTTTTTCGCGTCAACTTCTTCGCGCCGATCATGCTGGCCCGCGGGCTGATCCAGGAATTGAAGAAGGTGAAGGGTTCGGTCGTCAACGTCACCTCGATCGCGGGCTCGCGCGTGCATCCCTTTGCCGGCGCGGCCTACGCGACCTCGAAGGCGGCATTGGCGGCGCTCACACGGGAAATGGCCGCCGATTTCGGCCGCGTCGGCGTCCGCGTCAACTCGATCGCGCCAGGCGAGATCGACACTTCGATCCTCTCCCCCGGCACGGAAAAGATCGTCGACCAGCAGATCCCGATGCACCGGCTCGGGACGCCCGACGAGGTCGCAAAGATCATCTACGTGCTGTGCACGGAGACGTCGTCTTACGTGAACGGCGCCGAGATCCACATCAACGGCGGCCAGCATGTGTGAGGCGCGCGGCCACCTCACCTGATCCACGACACGCTTTCGACTGTCGTTGCCCGCGGCCCGTGTGCGCCAAGGCTTGGCCGCGCTTTGCGGTATGGCCGGCCGAAGCTTTAGCGAAGGCGGCAAGCCGATGACACAGCGTGCGTTGGAGACATCCGATCAGTGACGATGGTGGTGGTAGCGCACGACCTGCACGAAGCGCTTGTCTGAGCCTGCGGTCCGCTGTTCGTCCATGGCGCGCAGCGACCGGGCACCCACCTCAATGCACCGTCTCAAGCGCGCCGACGCAGGCCTGTTCGCAGCTCCGGCACTGTTCGGCACAGGTCCGGCAGTGCACGTGCTCGGGAGCGTGCTTCTCGCATTCCTCGGCGCACAGCCGGCAGGCCAGCGCACACAGCGTGATGGCGCCGCGCAGGACCTGCGGGTTCGAGCCCGACTGCGTCGACGCGAGCGTGCCGGTCATCACACAGACATTGGCGCAGTCGAGGTCGAAGCGAATGCATTGGCGGAGCGCGTCGGAGCCCTCCTCGGTCAGGCAGGCGTCGGCGCAGGAGGTGCAGGCCCGCGCAGTCGCATAGCAGTCCTCGATGCAGGCGATCAGCGGTTCGCTGATGCCGGCGAGTTCCGGGTGAGCGGCAATCGTCTCGTCAATATCCATGGTCGTACTCCCACTTGGCACAACCAATACTAACGCTCAGGGGGCGCGGAAGGTTGCCTATGGTGTTCCTAACAGGAAGGTCCGCCGTCAAACCTCGGCGGGTGTCAAAATCCTCTACAACTTGCTTACATGAGCGACATCTAATCTTCATCTGCGCGGCACAGGATACCTCCAGCCCGATTCGAGGGCAAATCTTCTGATCAGGGAGGCTACTTTGCGCCGCTTTTTCATTTTGGTCGTCGTCGGCACAACCGCAAGCGCGGCCGCGTTAGCAGATGATCACGCCGGTCGTCTGCACGGAACCTATGCGGTGACGGGCGCATCGTACTGCATCCAGAATTCGGCCTCGATCGGATTTAATCCGAATTTCTCGCCAAAGGGCCCGGTCGCGTCCTTCTCCCAAACCGTCGAAGGCGTCATGGTGTTTCACACCGATGGCACCGGCACGGTGAATAACCGGTCCTTCTCGATCGACCCCGGCGCAGGGGCGACCGGCGATTCCTCGTACCAGATCACCTACACGATTGGCCCCGATGCCAAACTGTCGGTCAAGGCGGTCCCGGGCACGTTCAGCTCCACGATCCTGACCGGCCCGAACGCCGGGCTGACGCAAGACATCGACGTTCCAGACACGAGCGGATTCATCGGCGAGAACGCGCGGGCCATCATTCTCGCCCCACCCGTGCCGAGCGTCCAAACGGTCACCCGTTCCAATGGCACCCAGTTCGCCCGGATCTGCAATGGATCGCTCATCGTGACCCGCATCAGCGACGACGACCGCTGATGCAAGGGCGAGCCATTTTCTGGTCAGAGAGGTACCTCATGCACCGCTTTTTCATTTTGGTCGTCGTCGCCACCACCACCGCAAGCACGGCCGCCTTTGCAGATGATCACGTCCGTCTGCGCGGAACCTATGCCTTCACGGGCATGTCGTTCTGCATCCGGGATTCGGCCTCGCTCGGATTCAACCCGAACTTCACGCCAAAGGGCCCGGTCAAGCTCTTCTCCTACACCGTCGAAGGGGTCATGGTGTTTCACGCCGATGGCACCGGCACGGTGAATGCCGGGGACTTCTCGGTCGACACCGGCGGAGGGGAGACCGGCGTTTCCTCGTACCAGATCACCTACACGATTGGCCCCGATGACAAACTCTCCGTCAAGGCGGTACCGGGCACGTACAGCCACACGATCCTGACCGGCCCGATCGCCGGGCTGACGCAAGTCGCCGAGGTTG
>NZ_DATMNA010000056.1:0-49790 GCF_035569475.1 Phenylobacterium sp. | reverse complement strand
GCAGGTCGGCCGCCACCGTCGCCGGGTCGGCGCCGAAGCCGTAGAGCGTGCGGAACGCCTCGATCGCCGGCCCCGCCTCGCCGCGCACGCACTTTTCGAACAGCTCGATGGTCTGGATGCGGTCGGCCAGGCCCAGCATGTCGCGCACCAGTGCCGCGGTGACCAACGCGCCGGCGTCGGCCTGCACCAGCGCCTGGTCGAGCAGCGACTGGGCGTCGCGCACCGAGCCTTCGGCGGCGCGGGCGATCAGCGCCAGCGCGTCGGTCTCGATGCGCATGCCCTCGGCCTCGGCGATCTTCTCCAGGTTGGCGGCGATCACCTCCGGCTCGACCCGGCGCAGGTCGAAGCGCTGGCAGCGCGACAGGATGGTCACCGGCACCTTGCGGATCTCGGTGGTGGCGAAGATGAACTTGGCGTGCGGCGGCGGCTCCTCCAGCGTCTTCAACAGGGCGTTGAACGACTGGGTCGAGAGCATGTGCACTTCGTCGATGATGTAGACCTTGTAGCGCGACGAGACCGGCGCATAGCGCACTCCGTCCAGCAGCTCGCGCATCTCGTCGACCTTGGTCCGCGAGGCGGCGTCCAGCTCCAGGACGTCCATGTTGCGCCCTTCGATGATCGAGGCGCAGTGGATGCCCTCCACCGTCAGGTCCAGCGTCGGCTCATGCACCGTGGCGCTCTCGTAGTTCAGCGCCCGGGCCAGCAGGCGCGCCGTGGTGGTCTTGCCCACCCCGCGCACCCCGGTCAGCATGAAGGCGTGCGCGATCCGCCCCGAGGCGAAGGCGTTCTTCAGCGTCCGCACCATGGCCTCCTGGCCATAGAGGTCGTCGAAGGTCTTCGGCCGGTACTTGCGCGCGATGACCGTATAGGCGGCCGAGCTGTCGTCCCCGCTCATCGTCGGCGCCGGCGCGTCGCCGAACATGTCCACGGCGTTCGGGTCACGCTCGGGCGGCGCATCGGCCGCCCAGGGCGGGCCGTCGTCCCCATCTTTGGGCAGCGTGGAATCTTCGTCGGCCATGCCCTACATGTAAGAGATCGCCCGACCCCCGCGCCATGCGAAAGTGGGGCGCACCCGCTTTATCCCTTCCCCATGCTCGTCAGCGCCGCGCCCAAGTTCAGCGCCGCACCCGCTCCAGCCGGATCGACCAGTCCGTCACCCCCGCCGGCAGCGGCCTCGGGTAAAGCGTCAGGCGGTCGCCCGAGAGATCGAAGCGGCGTTCGCGTGTGGTCCCGGCGTTGTTCGGCGACATGGTGGTCTCAATGTCGAAGAGGATCACCTGCCGGCCTTCGTCCACCCGGTAGCGGCCGCAGTAGACCACCGTCTGGTCGAACAGCGTCCGCAGCTCGGCCTCGCTCGGCCGCGCCCCGGCCCACCTGGGCCGCGTGGTGTCGTTGAACAGCGTACAGACCCGCCCGGCCGAGGCGTCGTACATCATGTAGCCGGTGGGCCTTGGCCCGAGGTCCGGGTCCGGCCGCACCGTCCCGTCCGCCATCACCTGCCGCGTCTCGACCAGCCGCCAGGTCCCCGAGAGTCCGGCCGCGCCCTGAGCCGCCGCCGCAGGCAAGGCCCCGGCCAGCGCCGCCAGCGCGACCACCCCGCACGCCAAAACGCCCCTCATCGCACGTTCCCCGGCTCCGCCACCTCAGCGGCCGAGCCCATTTTACGGGATGGCGCGGCTCCGCGATAGGCGACGACACTGGTTTTGGGGAAAGGTGGAGACCGAACGGCGACCCGGAACGGAATTCGTTGTGGCTGCTGCCTTCCGGCCCTGACCAGGTTGGCGAAGCGTCCGCCCGCCGCCGATCTCCGCGCGGGGATATGGCGGATGGGGGGCGGGGTGGCAAGGGGTTGACGCGGAACGGTCAAGGCTCCCCCAACACCGCTCATCCCCGCGCAAGCGGGGACCCAGGCTTTTTCCGTGTTTGGGCCAATCGGGCGGCCCCAGGCATTCCCCGCTCAGCAACAAAAACACCTGGGTCCCCGCTTGCGCGGGGATGAGCGGATGAATTTGAGCCTGGCGCTACTCCGCCCCGGGCTTCGGCCCGCCCTTGGCCCCATCCTGTTCCTGCCGCCTCGCCCCCGCCAGGATCGCCGGCAGGGCGTAGTTGCCCTCGTGGCAGGCGTATTCGTAGACGATGCCGTGCAGCGGGGAGAAATCGTACTCGCCGCCCCAGGGCTTGTCCCAGGTGTCGGGGTCCTCGACCTGGAAGCGGTAGTTGATCCGGGTGGGCGAGACGCGGGTGAACCACTCGGTGACCTTGAGGTTCTTCCACGACCCCATGAAGGCCTGGCCCTGCGGGATGTTCGTCGTCTCCACCACCAGGGTGGCGCCCTCGAAGTGGCCGATGGAGTCGCCCATCCACTGGCGCACCCCGTCGGTGCGGTGGCCGCCCTTCAGCCGGATGATCCGCGTGTCGTGGATCAGCTCCACCTGGATCACCACCGCGTCAGGCGACTGCACGATGTTGTAATTGTTGTTGTAATAGCCGTTGGCGAGCATCGGCGGCCCGGCGTTGGCGCCGAAGCCCATGATGCAGCGCTCGCCCAGCGAGCGGTTCTCATAGCTGTCGTAGATGTCCCGCGGGAAGCCGCGGCCGGGAGGGGCGCCGGCCTTGCGGGCGGGCGGCATGCCGTTCGGCGTCGTCAGGATCGAGGAGCGGTACTCGCCGTTCACCTCCATCATGTGGTTGCCCGGATCGATCCAGAAGGTGTTGTAGCCGCCCACGTCGCCGCCGGCCGCGGCGAAGTCGGGCCGGATCTTGACGAGCTGCGCCTCGGGCGAATTGGGGTCGGTGACGGCGCCCGGCCCCTTCTTTTGATCCGTAGGCGCGTCGGCCGCGGCGAGCGCCTCGGCGAAGACCTTCTCCAGCGAGGCGGCCTGGGCCGCGGGGATCACCAGCTTGTCCGTCAGCTTCGCGTTGCGGGTCAGCGGCGTCATGGTCGCGTTGGACCAGTAGCCGGAGAGGTCCGGCTGGCCCATGGCGTTCCTGGGCGGCGACCAGCCCGGCGGCGAGACGGTGGGATCGGCTGCGGGGGGCGGGCCCTTGGCGGGCGCGGCGTGGACGGCCAGCGCCAGGCCGACGGTGGTGAGCGCTGTTCCCAGCGCGAGGATGAGGGCGCGTCGCATGGCGTCAGGTCTCCCTAGGGTCGGAGCTTCAATGAGACTCCCTGTATCATAACATCGCCTGCCCGCGACGGCTGGGCAAGCGCCGGCTGCGGCTACTTCGGTTTCCGGAACCGGAACAGGAACTGGTCGGTCTTGCCCAGGATGACGGGCTCCAGGACCATGCGGTCGTGGGCGTCGGCGGGGTTGGCGAGGATCGGGCTCTCGGCGTCGAGGACGAAACCCGCGGCCGTCACCTCGGCCTTCACGTCGGCCGGGTCGATGCGGTGCAGCCGGTTGGCGACCGCCAGGCCCGCGCCGGGCGTCGCGGCGTGGTCCAGCACCACATAGACGCCGCCCGGCTTCAGGGCCGCGAAGACCTTGCGGTTGAAGGCCGGCACGTCCGCCGGGCCCATGAAGCCCACGTGCAGGTCGTGGTAGTTCTGGCGGATGAACACCGCGTCCAGCCGCGGCGGCAGGACCATGGCGTCGATCTCCGGCGTGGTGATCTCCACATTGGCGTAGGCCGGGTCCTTGGCGCGGGCCTCGACCATGCCGCGCAGTTCGGGATGGATCTTGATCGCCTCCTCCGGAACGACCGCATAGACGCGGCCCTTCGGCCCGACGGCGGCGGCGAGCGCGGTGGTGAAGCGGCCGCTGAACACGTCGGCCACGCGGTCGCCGGGCTTCACGCCGATGAACTTCAGGACCTGCGGCCCCTTGAACTCCGGGTTGTTGAGCGCGTCGCCGCGCGACGGGTCGGTGGGCGCGCGGATGTCGAACTTCGGGGGCTGGGCCAGGACGCCGCCGGCGACGGCCGCTCCCATGCACACGGCCAGGGCCAGCACGGCCCCGCGCAAACGCCTCATCGTATCGCCTCCCTGTTTTGGCGGCATTCTAGGCCTGCCCGCCGCCGCGGGCCACGGTCCATCGCTGCCCCGGCGCGCGGGTGGTTAAGGCCGCCGCAAGCACCCTGACGAACCCGTTCACCCGCCGTTCAAAGCGCGGATTCAAATCTGGCGGCCGACCCTCAGCCGCAGGAGCGCCGGCCATGTCGAAAACCCAGACCCCGCGAAAATCGCCGGCCTCACCCTGGGCCGTGGCCCTGCTGATCCTGAGCAGCGGATTCGCCGCCGTCTCGCTCGCGCTGTGCACGACCGGCTACAGCCCCGCCTAGGGGTCAAACCTCATATAATAGTAAATAAATTCAATAGCCTATATATTCTCGCCGGGATGAGCGGCTTTGAAAACGGGCCTACGCCCCGGCCTTTTCCGGCTCCAGCTTGTCCTGCGTCCGGGTCTCGAAGTCGCCGGCGTCGTGGCGTTCGCGCAGTTGGCTGGAGGGCTCGCCGAAGGTGCGGTTGACCATGCGGCCGCGCTTCACCGCCGGGCGCTCGGCGATCTGGTCGGTCCAGCGCTGGACGTGCTTGTACTCGTCCACGCCCAGGAACTCGCCGGCGCCGTAGACCACGCCCTTGGCCACCGCCCCGTACCAGGGCCAGGTGGCGATGTCGGCGATGGTGTACTCCGCGCCGCCCAGGTACTCGCTCTCCGCCAGCCGGCGGTCGAGCACGTCGAGCTGGCGCTTCACCTCCATGGCGTAGCGGTCGATGGCGTATTCGATCTTGAACGGGGCATAGGCGTAGAAGTGGCCGAAGCCGCCGCCCAGGAAGGGCGCGGAGCCCATCAGCCACATCAGCCACGACAGGGTCTCGGCCCGAGCCGCGGGCTCGGTGGGCAGGAACTCGCCGAACTTCTCCGCCAGGTGGATCAGGATGGCGCCGCTTTCGAACACCCGGATCGGCTTGGGCCCGCTGCGGTCCATCAGGGCGGGGATCTTGGAGTTGGGGTTCACCTCCACGAAGCCGGAGCCGAACTGGTCGCCGGCGCCGATGTTGATCAGCCAGGCGTCGTACTCGGCGCCCGCATGGCCCCGCGCCAGCAGCTCCTCCAGCATCACCGTCACCTTCACCCCGTTGGGCGTGCCCAGCGAATAGAGCTGCAGCGGGTGGCGGCCGACCGGCAGGTCCTTCTCGTGCGTCGGCCCGGCGATCGGGCGGTTGATGCTGGCGAAGCGGCCCCCGTTCTCCTTGTTCCAGGTCCAGACCTTGGGCGGGACGTAGGCTTCGGCTTCGGACATGGGTCGCGGCTCCGTTGAGGCGTGGGCGAGGGCGCCGGGCGGCGCCGGCCCTTGCGATGTGGGGGATGCGCGGCCGTTTGACCAGTCGTCGTCATCCGAAGTCCTGTAGCCAAGCTCGACGGCGGATGGCTTTATGGGTCGAAGAACGCCGATCTCCTTCGCGGCGATCAGGAGCGGGGCATGATGCAATCCCTTGGTCCCTGGCGCGCCTGCGCCCTCGCGGTCCTGGTCGGCCTCGGCCTCGCCGCCTCGGCCCGGGCCGCCGGCTACCGGGCGCCGCGCACCCCCTGGGGCGCGCCCAACCTGCAGGGGCTGTGGAGCAACTTCGCCCTCACCCGCCTGGAGCGTCCGCCCGGCGTGCCGGCCAAGGTCTCCAAGGGCGACGACATCGCCGCCATCGAGCGCATCGTCTACGACCACATCCTGCCCGCCGATCCGTTGGGCAGCCGCGAGTCGGAGTTGTGGGAGCCGTCCCACCTGGCGGTGATCGACGGGCAGATGCGCACCTCCTGGATCGTCAGCACGGCGGACGGGCGCATCCCCTACACCGCCGAGGGCCGCAAGCGGCTGGAGGCCTGGCGGGCCGAGGCCTTCACCAATTTCGACGGTCCGGAGGTCCGCAACGCCAGCGAGCGTTGCCTGACGCCCAGCTTCTCGGCCGCCTCGCCGCCCATGCAGAACCCGCCCTATGCGGCCAACTACCAGATCGTCCAGACCCGCGAGGCGGTGGTGATCGTCTCGGAGATCGACAACGAGGTGCGCATCGTCCGCCTGGGCGGGCCGCATGTGCCGCACCGGCTCTGGGGCGGCGATTCCGTCGGCCACTGGGAGAAGGACACCCTGGTCGTCGAGACCGTGGGCATCCGCCCCGGCGAGACGTTCCGGGCGCCGATCTACTACATCGGCCCCGACGCCCGGGTGACCGAGCGTTTCACCCGCGTCTCACCCACCGAGATCCGCTACGCCTTCACCGTCGAGGACCCGGCGTCCTACACCGAGCCCTGGCGCGGTGAGATGCCGTTCCGGGCGAGCCAGGGGCCGATCTACGAATACGCCTGCCATGAGGGGAACTATTCCCTGGCCGGAATGCTCCAAGGCGCCCGCTACCAGGACGCCCACGCCAAGCCGGCGGCGCGCTGAGCTCCTTCCGCGCGGGGGAGGTAGGCGCCGCGCCGGCCCCGCCCTAGAAGGACCGCATGGCCCTCGACAGCTTCCTCAACACCTTCGCCGGCAACCCGCTCGACCGCGCCAGCGACCGGCGAAGCAAGCCCGAGTGGATCGCCGAGCAACTGGCCTCGCCGGACTCCCTGGGCCTGGCCATGTGGAACGGCCAGCCCTTCGTGGAGCCGGCCAAGGACGGCGGAATGCAGATCGCCTACCTGCCGGCCAAGCTGGCGGGCGAACTCGCCGGCGGCGCCGAACGGCTGCTGTTCATGGGCCTGTGGAAGGACACCGCCGTCTTCGCCGTCGACCTGGAGGACGCCGCCAACCCGGCCGACGGCGGGCCGCTCTCGGGCTTCGGCAAGTTCGAGGACCTGCGCGGCGTCGCGCTGCGGCTTCCCGCCACCGAGGCCGGCATCGTGGCCACCGCCAAGCAGATGTTCGAGTGGCGCCGCCGCCACCCGCACTGCGCCGTCTGCGGCCAGCGCAGCGAGGTCCAGGACGGCGGCTGGAAGCGCAAGTGCCCGTCCTGCGAGACCGAGCACTTCCCGCGCACCGACCCGGTGGTGATCATGCTGCCCTACCACGGGGACCGCTGCATGCTGGGCCGCCAGGAGCGCTGGCCGCCGGGCATGTTCTCGGCCCTGGCCGGCTTCCTGGAGCCGGGCGAGAGCATCGAGGAGGCCTGCGCCCGCGAGCTCAACGAGGAGGCGGGCCTGCGCGCCCGCAACGTCCGCTACCACTCGACCCAGCCCTGGCCCTATCCCTCCTCCCTGATGATCGGCCTGATCGCCGAGGTCGAGGACGACGAGGGAACCCCCGACCAGACCGAGCTCTCCGAAGTCCGCTGGTTCACGCGCGCCGAGGCCCGCGACCTGATCGCGGGCAAGCTCGACGGCGTCGCCGCCCCCGGCAAACTCGCCATCGCCCACCAGCTCATCAAGGCCTGGGCGGAAGAAGGCTAGACATCATCCCTCCTCTTTAGGGGAGGGATGAGCGCGTCGGTCACCCCCGCGTCCGGAACGGATCCGCGGGATAGACCCCCAGGATCTCGAACTTCTCGGCGAAGAAGCTCAGTTCCTCGAAGGCCAGCGCCAGGCCCCGGTCCTCGGGTCGGCCGTCGGCCTCGGCGTAGAAGAAGGTCGCCGTCCAGGCGCCGTTCTCCATGTAGCTCTCCAGCTTGGAGATGTTCACGCCGTTGGTGGCGAACCCGCCCATGGCCTTGTAGAGCGCCGCCGGCAGGTTCCGCACCCGGAACACGAAGCTGGTGATGCAGGGCGCCGTGAACGGCGGCGGCGGCGGGTCCTTCTGCGCCGTCATCACCAGGAAGCGGGTGGTGTTGTGGTGCTCGTCCTCGATGTCGCCGGCCAGGATGTTCAGGCCATAGATCTTGGCGGCCAGCGCCGGCGCCACCGCGCCCATCGTCGGATCGGGGCGCTCGGAGACGATCCGGGCCGAGGCGGCGGTGTCACCGGCGGCCTGCATGGTGACGCCCAGGGACCGCAGCACGCGGCGGCACTGGCCCCAGGCGAACGGCATGGAGACCACCGTCTTGAGGTCCTCCAGCTTCGTCCCCGGATTGGCCATGAGCTGGAAATGGATCGGCTTGAACCGCTCGCCGATGATCTTCAGGCCCGACGACGGCAGCAGGTGGTGGACGTCGGCCACGCGCCCGGCGATCGAGTTCTCCACCGGGATCATGCCGAGCTGGCAGTCACCGGTCTTCACCGCCTCGAACGCCTCTTCGAAGGTGGCGTGCGGCACGGGCTCCATGGCCGGATAGGCCGCCATGCAGGCCTCGTGGCTGTTGGCGCCGAGCTCCCCCTGGAAGGCGATGCGGTCCTTGCTCATGCCAACGTCCCATTCTTCAGGTTTCGGGCGTGGGCCCGCGCCCGCTCCAGGTCGGCGGGGTTGTCGACGCTGATCGGCGCCTCGTCGATCACCGCCGCCCAGATCGACATGCCCAGTTCCAGCGCCCGCAGTTGCTCCAGCCGCTCGCGCATCTCCAGCGGCGAGGGCGGCGCGGCGCAGAACCGTTCCAGCGCCCCGCGGCGGAAGCCGTAGATGCCGTGGTGCAGCCAGACCGGCCCGTCCCCATAGAGCACCGAGCGGGTGAAATAGAGCGCCCGAGCCGTCCGCCCATCGGCCTGCAGGGCGGCCACGACCTTGGGGATGTCCGGGTTGGTCCGCTCGGACGGATCGGCCTCGGCGACCATCACCGTGGAAAGATCGCACGACGGCTCCGCAGCCAGCAGGCGCGCCACGACCGCCACCGCCTCGGGCCTCACGAACGGGATGTCGCCCTGCAGGTTGATGACCACGTCGTGGCGCCGCCCGGGGTCCAGCTCAGCCAGGGCGGCCACGATCCGGTCCGACCCTGACGGCAGGTCCGGGTCGGTCAGCACCGCGCGGCCGCCGGCCGCCGTGACCGCGTCGACGATCTCCGAATCGCCCGCCGCGACGGCGACGGGACCGACGTCCGCGGCCTCAGCCTGCCTCAGCACGCGGACGATCATCGGTATGCCGTCGATGTCCGCCAGCGGCTTGCCGGGCAGGCGCGTCGCGGCCATGCGCGCGGGGATCAGGACGATGGGGTTCACGAGGATGCTCGCAGCCTTGCTTGGGCGGTTGCGCGAGCGCCGGTAGCGTGTAAGAGAGCCGGACGCAACAAGGGGCGGGATTCCCGCGCTTGCGCCGGCTTGTTCGCCGGTACGCAAAGAGGGCCGATTTCGGGACGATGAGCGACCTGACCTTCAACAAGTACGCCGGCGCTGTGCTCGCCACGGCCTTCGTCATCGCCGGCCTCGTGCAGCTCTCGGGCGGGGTGTTCAGCGACGAGAAGGTCGCCAAGCCGGGCTTCCAGGTCGCGGTCCAGGAAGAGGCCGCCGGGGGCGCAGCCGCGCCCGAGGTTCCGCCCGATTGGGGCACGGTGCTGAAGACCGCCGACCCGGCGGCCGGCGCGGCCGTGTTCGAGAAGTGCAAGTCCTGCCACAACGCCGACAACGGCGGCCCCAACGGCACCGGCCCCAACCTCTGGGGCGTGGTCGGCCGCGCGCCCGCCAGCCACGCGGGCTTCGCCTATTCCGACGGCATGAAGGCCTTCGCCGCCAAGCAGCCGATCTGGGACTACGAGCACATCTACGAGTTCATCAAGGGCCCGCAGGCCTATGTGAACGGCACCAAGATGACCTTCGTCGGCCTGAAGCAGCCGCAGGACCGGATCAACGTCATCGCCTATCTGCACGGCCAGGGCTCGACCCTGCCGATCCCCGCGCCGAACCCCGCCGCGGCGGCTCCGGCCGCGGCTCCCGCTGCGCCGGGCGCGGCTCCGGCGGCGGGCGCGGCCGCCCCCGCGAAACCCGGTGACAAGCCGGCGGCTCCGGCGGCTGCGGCTCCGGCGGCCGACGCCAAGACCCCGCCGACCAAGTAGCCCCCTTCCGCTCATCCCCGCGAAAGCGGGGATGAGCGGATGCTATGCCAGCCGCCTGAACGTCGTCGGCGGGCCCACGCCCGAGGCGTCTATCCGCGCGATCGCCGTCTCCAGGGGCTCGATGGCCACGGCCATGTGGAAGCCGTTGGCGTGGACGATGCGCCCGCCCTTGACGTCTGGTGGGTCGAGGCCGATGCCCACATGGCCCTTCCAGAACACCAGGTCGCCGCGCCCGAACGCGTCGCGCCCGATCTCGCGGCCCAGCGCGGCCTGCTGGTCGGCGTCCCGCGGACAGGCGAGCCCGCAGGCGAACAGCGCCGCCTGCACCAGCCCCGAACAGTCCAGGCCCAGGCTCTCGCGCCCGCCCCACAGGTAGGGCGCGCCCAGGAAGCGTTCGGCGACGCCCGCCACGTCGGTCTCGAAGGTCCCGATCGGCGTCAGGTGCCCGGCCGCCATCCAGCCGCCCCCCGCGGCCTTGGCCAGCCGGCCTTCCTGCGCCTCCACCGCCACCAGGGCGTTCATCGAATAGGGGCCCATGGCCCGCGACTTGATGCTCGGCTCGGCGAAGGCGTAGGTGCGCACCGCGCTCACCCGGTGGGTCGGCTCCGGCGCCGGCGAACTGAGCGCCGAGGCCGCCACGAACCCCACATAGCCGTCGCGCCGCGCCTGGCCCCAGAAGAAGCCGCCCTCCTCCTCGATGGCCTCGAAGGCCTCGCCGAACAGGATCTGGTCCATCTGCTCCGACGCCAGATCGGGCGCGCGATGGACGCCGGCGGCGGGGACCGCGCAGCTCATGGCCTTGGCGTCCAGATAGACCTCGGCGCGCGCCAGGCCCTCCAGCGCCCGGCTGGCGATGCCGTCGCGCAAGGGGGTCGTCCGCGGGTCCCAGGACGGCGAGGCGTCCATCACGCGAACCGATCCCGGATCATCCGGTAGAGGCCGCGGATCGCCTGGGCCTCGGCGCCCGCCGGGTGGCCCGGCCGACTGCGCGGGTTCCAGGCGAAGATGTCGAAGTGCGCCCAGGGCCCCGCAGGCGCGAACCGCTGCAGGAACAGGGCCGCGGTCACCGAGCCCGCCTGGGCCCAGGGGTCCGGGTCGTTCTTGATCTCGGCGACGTCGCTGTCGAGGGCCTCGGCGTAAGGCTTCCACAGGGGCATCCGCCACACGGGGTCCGAGGCCGCCCGGGCCGCGGCCTCGATCTGGCCGGCGAGCTCCTCGTCGTCGGTGTAGTAGGGCGGCAGTTGCGGCCCGAGCGCCACCCGCGCCGCGCCCGTAAGCGTCGCCAGGTCGATGGTCAGCGCCGGCTCCAGCTCGCCTGCCCGGGTGAGCGCGTCGGCCAGGATCAGCCGGCCCTCGGCGTCGGTGTTGCCGACCTCGATGGAGAGCCCCTTGCGCGAGGCCAGCACGTCCCCCGGCCGCATGGCGTCGCCGGAGATGGCGTTCTCCACCACCGGCGTCAGCACCGCCAGCCGCACCGGCAGCTTGGCGGCCATGATCATCCGCCCCAGCGCCAGGGCGTGGGCCGCCCCGCCCATGTCCTTCTTCATCTGCCGCATGCCGGCCGAGGGCTTGATGTCCAGGCCGCCGGTGTCGAACACCACGCCCTTGCCCACCAGGCAGACCAGCGGCCTGTCCTTACCGGCGCCCTCCCAGGCGATCTCGATCATCCGCGGGCTGCGCGCCGGATCGGCGGCGCGCCCGACCGCGTGGACCGCCGGATAGTTGGCCTCCAGCAGGGCGTCGCCGGCGACCACGGCGATGGTCGCGCCATGCAGCTCGGCGATCTCGCGGGCGATGGTCTCGATCTGCAGGGGGCCCATGTCGTTGGCGGGCGTGTTGACCATGTCGCGGGCGAGCGCGCAGGCGTGCGCCACCTGGCGGACTTCGCCCGCGTCGGCGCCCTCGGCGACCAGCCTGGCGCGCTCGCCCCCATGGGCCTTGTAGCGGTCGAACCGGTAGCTCCCGAGCGCGAAGGCCAGGGCGATCTGGTCGATCGACATCCCGTTCGGAACCCGCGCGATGCGGTAGGTTCCGGCCGGCAGCTTGCCCGCGAGCGTTCGGAAGGCCATGGGGTCGCCCCCGGCGCCCAGGCCGAACAGCACATGGGCCAGCGCCCCGTCGGCGCCGGGGACCAGCAGCAACTGCCCGGCCTTGCCCTTGAAGTCGGAGATCGCCGCGAACGCCTTGGCCCCGGCCGGAATGGACTCCAGCGCCGGCCCGGTCTCGGCCTCGGTCATCGCCTGCACCGGGATCGTGGAGCCGTCGGCGGCGTCGAGGATCACGTCGGACATGTGGAGCACGCCTTTCGGAAGGACGAGGAAGCCGTCCTTTTCCTAGGCGACTTTGCGATAGCCTTCCAACGGAAGGTGCTGCCGCCCTTCGCCTCTCCCCCGGCGAAGCCGAGAGGGAGAGGCGGCGGCTTCAGAGATGCGCGCCCAGCGCCGAGAGCGGGAAGGCCATCAGGGCGCCCAAGGCGATGGCGACGCCATAGGGCACGCCCTCGCCCCGCTCGGCCAGGCGCAGGAACCAGGCCGGGCCCGCGCCGATCAGCGGCCGCACGGTCGCCGAGCGCAGGCCGAGCAGGCACAGGGCCAGCCCGCCGCCGGCGACGCCCGTGACCAGCAGGAACGTAGGCGCGCCGGTGAGGCCCAGCCACAGGCCCGCGGCCGCGAACAGCTTGGCGTCGCCGCCGCCGATCCAGCGCAGGGCGAACATCGCCATGCCGGCGAACAGGGCCACGACGCCGACCGCCACATCCACCGCGACCAGCCGCCACGGAAGGCCCAGGGCCACGACGGCGACCGCAAAGCCCACGACCAGCGCGGCCGGCATCCAGTTGGGGATGGTGTAGCTGGTCGCGTCGCGCAGGCCCGCGGCGATCACGATGACGGGGAAGACCAGCAGGGCCAGGGTCTGGAACAGGTGGATCATCGCGCGCTCCCCTAAAGTCGCCAGCATGGCGCACGGCGATGAACGGAGGGTTTCATCGCGGCGTCGGGACGCCGCGGAACGCAAAACCCCCCGACGGTCGCCCGTCGGGGGGTTTCTTGGGTTCGCGTCGTGCGACGCCTAGGCGGCGCCGGCGTTGCCGATCGTCGTCTTGATAGAGTCGAAGGTCGAGCTGAGCTGGCCGCCGAGCGCGGTCAGCGCCGTGACGATGGCGACCGCAATCAGCGCGGCGATCAGACCGTATTCGATCGCGGTCGCGCCGGACTCGTCTTTCAGGAAGCAATTTACAAATTTAGACACGCTACCTCCTTTGCTAAGCGACCAATCGCTTGCAGGCTCAAAATGTCCGATTAGGACGCGGCGTTCAGCTTCGTGGTGATCCCGGTGAACGTCGTGCTGAGCTGCCCGCCGAGCGCGGTCAGCGCCGTCACGATGGCGACGGCGATGAGGGCGGCGATCAGGCCATATTCAATGGCGGTGGCGCCGGATTCGTCCTTCAGGAAGCGGGTGACAAGCTTGGACATGGTCATCTCCTTTTAAGCGAGCAGTCGTTGGCGGGCTTCAAGCGGTTTGCCTGCTCGCCCTAATGCCACTCCAAGTTCGCAGGTCTCGCTTAATCGGTAGTAAATGGAATAGTATTCAATCTAATTTTCTTTGGTAAATTGAGTTTAATCCTTAAATTTGATTAACCACGCAATATGCTGAAAGCAGCTTGGCCGTAGCTCTTGCTTATTGCGCGGCGTTAAATCTCGGTTAGCCACGGGGCGCTATCCTGGCTCCGACACTTGAGAGAGACTCGTGCGTAGCCGCCCACCCTTCCGGCCTGGCCGTTTCGCGGCGCGGTTCGCTCGCGCCGAGCGCGGCGTCACCGCTGTCGAATTCGGTCTGGTCGCCGCGCCGATACTGCTCCTGACCTTCGGCGCGCTCGAACTGGCCCTGGTCTTCCTGGTCTCGACCACCCTGGACATCGCGACCGAGGCCGCCTCGCGTCAGATCCGCACCGGCAATTTCCAGATCAGCGCCGCCAACACCAAGACCGACTTCAAGAACCTGGTCTGCGGGGGCATGACATGGCTGAGTGGCAGTTGCGCCTCCGGCCTATGGGTCGATGTGCGCACCTTCTCGAGCTTCTCCGGCCTGGCCACCACGCCACCCATCAATCCGACGACCTTCGTTCCGGGGACCACGCCCACCTGCTTCGCCGCCGGCCAGCCGACCGACATCGTGCTGGTGCGCACCTACTTCGTCTGGAACCTGTTCACGCCGCTCCTGAACAACGCCCTGGAGAACATGGGCGGCGGCTCGGGCGAGCGGCTGATCACCTCCACCACGGCGTTCCGCAACGAGCCCTACAACAGCAACCCGCCCATAGGCGCCTCATGCTGAGACGCCTGCGATCCGACCAGCGCGGCCTGGCCGCCGTGGAGTTCGCGCTCATCGCGCCCATGATGATCCTGCTCTACACCGGGCTGGCGGAGTTCACCCTGGCCATGATGGCCGAGCGCCGAGCGGCCCACGCCGCCTCGGTGGTGGCCGACCTGGTGGCCCAGACCAACCAGATCACGGTCGCTCAGGTCAGCGACGTCTTCACCGTCGCCAACGCCATCATGAGCCCGTTCAGCACCACGACGCTGAAACTGCGGATCACCAGCGTCACCGCCGATGTCAACGGCGTGCCCAAGGTGAGCTGGAGCCAGGGCAGCGGCCTGGGCGCGCTCACGACCGGCGCGACCGTCGCCGGCTTTCCGCCCACCCTGCTGGCGGCTGGCGACAGCGTCATCATGGCCGACGTGCAGTACGCCTTCACCTCGCCCCTGAAGTTGAACCTGCCCAATCCCATCAACTACAGCGACACCTTCTACCTGAGGCCCCGCACCTCACCCTCGGTGACCCTGCTTCCCTAGAGCTTGGGCGGGGCGGCCGGGCCGCCCCCCTTGACGAACATCAGGCCCGCCAGCCCGATCGCCAGCAGCAGGATGATGGTGGCGAAGCCGCCCTGCTGGCTGTGGGTCGCCCGGGTTCCCCAGTTGACCAGGGTGGGCGCCAGCCACGCCGTCGCCACGCCCGAGAGCGCGAAGACGCCGAAGAAGGCGCCCGCCTGGCTCGGCGGCGTCAGGCGCGTCAGCAGGGTGCGGCTGGAGGCGTACTGGCCTGAAATGAACACCGCGTTCGAGAAGCCGATCAGGATGAAGATCCAGTCGGGAAGCTGGCGGAACACCGGCCCGTTCCACATCGGCGCATGCGCCGCCGGATCGTAGGGCCACAGGTACAGGATCCTGTCCGGCGCGATCCCGAGCATGGCGCCGAGACCGACGATGGTCATGAAGATCTGGATCCTCAGCGCGTTCTTCGGCCCGACGCCGGCGTCCAGCCAGCGGGCGACCAAGCCGCCGAAGGCCGCCAGCACGCTCAGCAGGACCCCGTAGGCCAGCATCGCCAGCGGCGGCCACTTCATGACGCCCACGGCGTAGACGCCCGCGTAGATCAGCACCCCGTTCATGCCGTCGACGAAGAACATCCGCGCGCCGAGGTAGATCACCGCGTCGCGGTAGCGCCGCACGGTCTTCAGCATGGCGGCCAGTTCGCCGGCCCCCGCCGCCCAGGCCTTCAGCACGGGGATGCCGGTGCGCGGCGCGTCCGGGGTGAACAGGAAGAGCGGGATCGAGCCCACCGCGAGCAGCCCCGCCGACATCAGGGCCACCACCCGCTCCGGCTCGTGGGTCGCCGGGTTAAGGCCGAACAGCGGCGAGGCGGGAACCCAGGCCCAATGCACCTTGCCCGGCAGGGCGAAGGCCCAGGCAGTGAAGGCCAGCGCCACCACCGAAAAGGAATTGCCCAGCGTCAGCGCCAGGCCCGAGGCCTTGTGCGCCGCGCCCAGGCCCGCCGCCCGCACCAGCAGCGAGTTGTGAAGCACCTCGGTGTAGACGAACAGCACCCGCGCCGCGATCACCAGCAGCATCAGGACGCCCAGCGTGATCGCCCCGCCGGGCTTCGCCCACCAGAGCGCCGCGATCAGCGGGACCATCATCCCGACCGCCAGGCCCAGCCAGCCCTTGCGCGGCCCGAGCTTGTCGATGGACGCGCCCAGAAACGGCGCCGTCACCACCACGATCCAGCCGATGTACTGGTCCCAACTGGAGATCACCTGCTGGCCGCGCACCGGGTCGCCCACCAGCACCGAGGCCACGTAGGGCATGAAGATGTAGATCGTCACCAGGATGATGAAGGGATCGCGACCGCCCTGGAAGATCGACCAGGCCGCGCCCCCAAGACTGAGCTTCCCGTCCCCGCCCACCTCGCCGATCATCGGCTCGTCGATCACGGCGGACACGCCGTGAACCTCCAGCGGTGCGGACTCGGTCAAGGCGACGCCCTCCCAGGCTCCGCCCTTGGACAGGCGGTCGGGGAACGACGTTGCCGGACTTTCGGGACCGAAGCTAGGCGACTGCTCCTCTCCCCCGCGCAGCGAGAGGGAGAGGGTCGGGAGAGGGCGGCTCGGCTCCTCCGTCTCGGCTGCGGACGGCCAAGGGCCCTTGGCTCGCCGGCGGTGGATCGCGTCCCAGGGCGCCGCCCTCTCCCGACCCTCTCCCTCTCGGCTTCGCCGGGGGAGAGGAGGCGCTAACCCAGCTTCGTATCCGCCGCCGCCAGGGCCGTCTTGGCGTCGGCCGCGAAGCCCTGGGCGTTCAGCGCCTCGCAGAGCGCCGTCAGGCACAGGCGCACGTGCCAGGCGGTGGCCGAGGCGCCCATCAGCCCGATCCGCCAGACCTGGCCCTTCAGCGGCCCGAGCCCCGCGCCGATCTCCAGGTCCCAATGCTTCAGGACGTGGGCGCGGACGGCCGCCTCGTCGACCCCGTCGGGCACGCGCACGGTGTTGAGCTGCGGCAGGCGGTGCGGTTCGGCCACCAGCATGGAGAGTCCCGCGGCCTCGACGCCGGCGACCAGGGCCTCATGCATCCGCGCGTGGCGGACGATGGCCGCCTGCTGGCCCTCCTCGAAGATCGCCACCAGGGCCTCGTGCAGGCCGTAGAGGGCGTTGATCGGGGCGGTGTGGTGATAGGTCCGGCCGCCCTCGCCGCCCCAGTAGCTCATCAGCAGGTTGAAATCCAAAAGCCAGTTGCGCACTTTTTCCTTGCGGCCCGAGATGGCCGCCTGCGCCCGCTTGCTGAGCGCGATGGGCGACAATCCCGGCGGCGCGGAGAGGCACTTCTGGGTCCCCGAATAGACCACGTCGGCGTCCCAGGCAGCCACGTCGACGACGATGCCGCCCAGCGAGGTCACGCAGTCCACCACCGCCAGCGCCCCGTGCCTGCGGGCGACGGCGCAGAGGCTGGCCGCGTCGCTGCGCGCGCCGGTGGAGGTCTCCGCATGGACGAAGGCCAGGACCTTGGTCGGCGCCTCGGCCACCGCCGCCTCGACCCGCGCCGGATCGACCGGCAGGCCCCAGTCGTGGTCGACCGTGACCACCGTCGCCCCGGCGCGGCCCGCCATGTCGGCCATCCGCCCGCCGAACGCCCCGTTGATCGCGATCACCGCCCGGTCGCCGGGCTCCAGCAGGTTCATGATCGCCGCCTCCATGCCGGCGGTGCCCGGCGCGGGCAGCGGCACGCAGGCGTGGTCCGGCGCGTTGAACAGGCGCTGCAGCGCCCCCTTGATCTCCTCCATCAGCGCCTGGAACTGCGGGTCCAGGTGGCCGATGGTCGGCCGCGCCAGGGCGCTCAGCACCCGCGCGCTGACGTCGGAGGGGCCGGGGCCCATCAGGATCCGCCGGGGCGGCTGGAAGCTTTGCATGAGGTATCCCTGGATCTTCAGGCGAGCAGGCGGGCTTGGAGCCGCTCGCGCAGCGGTGGGTCGACCCCCAGGACGTCCGTCAGATAGCCGTCGAGGGAGCCGTGCGCCTCGCGGATCGCCGCAAACGCGGTCTCCAGATAGGCAGGATTGACCGACACCGCCACGCGCAGGGCCGCATCGTCGACGATCTTGCCCGCCGTGTCGCGGAGCCAGGGGCCCAGGAAGGCCATCTTGCGCGCCATCCGCGCCTCGTCGTTGGTCAGCAGATAGTCGGCCATGATGTCGTCCGGGCCGACGCCCAGGACGTGGTGGGTGAGCGCGCAGATCAGCCCCGTGCGGTCCTTGCCCGCCGCGCAATGCACCACGATCGCCCCCTCGGCCTGCGCCAGGGTTTGGAAGTAGCGGGTGAAGAGATCGATGTGCCGCGGCTCGAACGGGGCTCTGCGATAGTAGCCGAGGCCGTCGGCGAGGAACCACTCGGCGTCGACCTCGACGCCCTTCATCATGTCCACCCAGTCGCCGTGGTCGGACAGGATGTCGTTCTCCACCACCGCCGCGCCGAACCCCGGCCAGCGCTTGGAGGGCTCGCGCCGGCGCTCCTCGGTGCGGCGCAGGTCGACGATCGCCGCCAGCCCCAGGCCGGCCATCCGCGCCAGGTCGGCGTCGGTGGCGTAGGCGTGGTTCGCCGAGCGGTACAGCAGCTCGCGCTTCACCGGCCGCCCGAAGGACGTGTCGTAGCCGCCGAAGTCGCGGAAGTTCTCGATGCCGTCGAAGTCGATGTGCCGGGTCATGGCCGGTCAGATAGCCGGGTTTTCGCGGCGGATCGAGAGCCCGCCGCCGGTCAGCGGCGGACGTGGACCACGGCCCAGCGGTCGGCGTAAAGCCGTCGCCATCCCGGCATTTCGTCCATCGCCTCCACGACGGGCGATCCGGCCCTGAAGAGGGTCCAGCCGACCTGGCGTGCGTCCAGCGTGGCGGCCAGCGCCGCGCGGTCCGGCCTCACCAGCCGGTCGTAGGCCTCCAGGTAGGCGTCGCCGTAGAGGTCGGCCCGGCTGTCGATGAACGGCTGCAGGCCGCGGCCGATCAGATAGCCGCCGAAGCTGTAGTCGTTGAGGACGTGGGTCCGGAGAGTCGCGGCCGGAACCGCGGCGATCGCCGAGACCGGCCTGCCGGCTGCGTCGCCCAGGACCACCGGCCAGGCGACCCGGCCCGCCGCCAGCAGGACCGCGAGCGCCAGGGCCCCAGCGGTCAGGATCGGAGCCCTGGCCGGCCGCTCGCCCGACGCCGGCGCGGCCGCGCCCTGGCCGAACGCCTGCGCCATGGGCCGGGCCAGGATCAGCGCGCCGATCACGCCCAGCATCTGCTCGTAGCGCGCGTGCTGCAGGGCGAGGTGCAGCAACAGCAGCAGCAGCATCGCGCGCAGGACCGGCAGGCGGATCGGCCGGGTGACCGCCACGAACAGGCCCGCCATCAGGGCGATCTCCAGCGGCCCGACGGTCGCGAAGCTGGCCGGCGCCCACTCGCCGATGTGGGCGAGGCTCCTCATCCCCAGGAGCTGGATCGGGAAGAGTACGGTCCCGATCCCGTCGGGGCTGACGACCGCCATGGCCGCCGCCGCGAGCCCGAAGGCGCCCCAGCGCAGCACGACGTCGCGGCGCGCCCCCGCCGACCGCGCCGCGAGCAGCGCCTCCAGCGCGAAGGGGGCGATCATCGCCAGGCCGAACATGAAGCCGCCGTGCAGGTTCGCCCACAGCGCCATCAGCGGCAGGACGACCCAGCGCGGCGCGCGGTCCTCGGCCCGGGCGCGCAGCAGTTCCGCGGTCCAGATCTCGAGAATCGGCAGGGCCAGCATGTGCGGCCGCGCCAGCAGGCTGCCCGTCCCCAGGCTGAGGCCGAGCGCCAGCAGGCAGAGCCACGGAAGGCCGGTCACCCATCGGCTGAGGTCGCGGGCGAGCAGCCAGGCCGTCAGGCCCGCGGCCGCCGCCGTCAGGATCACCACCGCGCTCCAGCCCCCCAGGCCGAACGCTCCGCCCAGAAGGATCTGCGCCAGCCATTCGTGCGTGTGCCAGGCCGCGCCGGCGAAGGTGTAGGAGAACGGGTCGCTGTGGATCACCGCGCGCCGGGCGATCATCAGCCGCCCGGCGGCCACGTGCCACAGGGTGTCGCCGTCGTTCAGCACGCCGACCGAAAGCGCGGCCAGAAACGCCAGCACCCCGGCCGCCGGCGGCGCGACGCTGCGCAGCGTCAGGCCCGCCGGCGCCCCCTCCCGCGCGCCGCTCTGCGTTCGGCTCAGCAACGATCCCGTCTCCCGAAACCCGTCCGCCGTCAGGGTTGTGGTTAGGTTTCTCGAATAGGGTCTTGGGATGAAGATTTGGTCGCTGCAGGCGCTGCGGTTTTGGGCGGCCTTCGCCGTCCTGCTGTACCACGCCTGCAACACGACCTTTCACATCACCGGCCGGTTTGGGGTGCTGGGGGTCGATGCGGCCCTGTTCGGGCGGGTGGGCGTCGACGTGTTCTTCGTGCTCTCGGGCGTGATCATCACCCTGACCTCAGGAGGCCTGACCGCCGGCGCCTTCGCCGCAAGGCGGGCGCGCCGCATCCTGCCGCTCTACCTTCCGCTGACCGTCTTCTATCTGGTCGCGGGCGGGATCGCCGGCGCCGTGGGCTGGCGCGAGGCGGTCACCAGCCTGACGCTCTGGCCGGTCCTCGATCGCATGGCCGAGCCGGCCGTGCCGGTGGCCTGGACCCTGTGCTTCGAGGCCCTGTTCTACGCCGCGGCCGCCCTGGTGATCTGGCGGCCCAAGGCGGTCTGGGTCCTGCTCGCCCTGTTCGCCACGGCGCTCTGCCTGCGGTCCAGCCCGCTTCTGCGCTTTGTCGGCAATCCGATCGTCCTGGAGTTCCTCATGGGCGTTGGGCTGGCGCGGGCGCCGCGTTGGCGCGGCGCCGTCTGGCTCATCCCGATCGGCCTTGCGGCCACCTGGTTCCTCGGCCCGACGGTCTATCCGTCGGTCCTCGACGTGCCCGGCTTCCTGAACGGCGAGATGGCCTGGCGCCGGGTCCTGGCGCTCGGCGTTCCGGCGGCGCTGATCGTCTGGGGGACCTTGCAGGTCGAGGCCAGGGAAGGCGCGCAGACCCGGCTCGGCGACGCGTCCTATGCGCTCTATCTCGTGCACCTGCCGGTGGTGACCCTGCTGATCGCGGCGCTCTGCCGGGTTCCGGGCCTGCCGCCGGACGTCATCGTCCTTACGGCCGCCGCCGCCGCCGTCGCCCTGGCCTGGCGGGTCCACGAACTGTTCGAGAAGCCGCTGCTCGCCTGGGCCCGCCGTCCGGCCTTCCGCCTCAAGGCCGCCTGACCGAGCCCCGCCCTAGCCCGGCCCCGGCGCCGGAGCGGTCTCGTACTCGAACCCGGGCTCCTTGGCCGCCTTGCCGCCGGCCCCGCCGAACCGATAGTCGAGCCGGAAGAAGACCGCGCGGGACACCGGGCGGACGTCCAAATGCTCGAACAGGGTGGGCGTATTCAGCCTTCGCTCGAACTTGCTGCCCGCCAGCAGGTCCTGCACCGTCACGGTCGCGCTGATCCGGTCGTTGACCTTGTGCCGCCAGCCCAGGTTGATGGTGTAGGTCGGCTCCAGGACGCCCTGGGCGACGTAGCGCTTGGCGTTGGCCTGGGCGTTGAACTGCAGCAGGTCGTCCGGCCGCGCCTGCCAGTTGAGGCTCACCCGGCCGCCGACGGCGTAGCCCGACTCCGACGGGGCGTTGGCCACCAGATTGGCCGAGTTGATCTCGGCCCAGTAGGCGGTGGTCGAGGCCGTGTAGCTGAGCGTCGGCGTGACCTTGCCGTTGGCGCTCAGTTCGATCCCGGTCTGATGGCTGCTGCCGATGTTGCCGAAGCTGAACTCGAACACCCCGTCGCCCAGGTCCCGTTCCACCTGCTGCACCTGATGGACCTTGTTCCGGTAGAAAAGCGTCGCGGTATACGAGCTCTGCCCGTGGCGCTGCTCGTAGCCCAGTTCGTAGGACTGGGTCTCCTCCGGCTTCAGGCCCGGATTGCCGACCACCACCTCCTTCGGGTCGAGCACCTGGAGCAGCGGATTGAGCAGGAAGGCGGGCGGACGCTGAACGCGGGTCGAGATGCTGGCGGTGAGCTTGCGGTCGTCGTCCAGCTTGTAGCCCAGATGCAGGCTCGGATAGGCCTTGGCGTAGTCCTGCCCGGTGCGCTGGCCAGAGGTCAGTTGGTCCAGGCGAAGGTTCAGTTCCTCCAGCCGCAATCCCGCCAGCAGGCTCAGGTCGCCGAACGCATGCTCATAGGTGGCGTAGGCGGCGTTGATCGTCTGTTGAAGATTGAAGCGGTTCGCGAGCCCCGGCACGGGAACCAGTGTCGCGTCGGTCGGCCCGACCCGGTCGGTGTGGTCCAGGTCGTTGTTGTCGTGCTTCAGCTCGTAGCCGGTCTTCAGCGACCCGCCCGCCAAGGGTCGGTTGTAGCCGACCCGCAGTTCGGAGTGGTGATCGCCCTCGTCGTCGCGCGTGGCTTCCAGCGGGACCGTGGCGAGCGGCAGTTCCTGCACCGAGGCGTAGAGAATGCGGTTGCGGTAGTTGGAGACGTTGTAGATCGCGTCCACCGAAAGGTCGTGGCCCTCGGCGAAGGTGTGTTTCCAGCCCGCGTTGAGATTGGTCTCGAGGCCAAGCCCACGACGCTCGCCCAGGCGGTCCAGGATGCTGACCGGCTTGCCGTCGACGCCGTTGTCCACATAGCGGTCGAAGGGATGGCCCTGGGCCAGGTTCTCGTTGTAGCTCGCCGAGCCGGTGACCTGGTCTTTCGGGTCGGGCGTGTAGGTGACCGAGAGCCGGCCTGAAGGCCCGCGGGTGAGATTGCGCCCGCTGCCGATGTCGCTGTTCGTCAGGATCTGGCCGCTGGTCGGATCGAGCCCGCCGCGGAAATCGGAATTGTGCTGCTTGTTGCGCTGGTAGTTGCCCGCCAGCGATCCCGTCACCGCCAGCTTGGGCGAGTTGTAGCCGAAGTTGGCGCCCGCCCGCTTCAGGCCTGCGCTGGCCGCGGTGACATAGGCCGAGCCGGTCACCCCGGCGCCGCGGCTCTTCTTGGTGATCAGGTTGATGACCCCGCCTGAGCCCTCGGGGTTCAGCGCCGCCGACGGGTTGGTGATCACCTCCACCCGCTCGATCTGGTCGGCGGGCAGTTGCTGCAGGGCGTCGGCGCGGCCACCGCCGTTGAACGAGGCCGAGGGCTTGCCGTCCACCAGGATGGTGACGTTCTGATCGCCGCGGATGCTGAGCGTGCCCTGCACGTCGACGTCCACGGACGGCAGATTCCTCAGCGCATCGGCGATCGAGCCGGAGGTCGCGGCCAGGTCCTTGCCGAGGGTGTAGCTCTTCTTGTCGATCGAGGTCTCGACCTCCTGCGGCGCGGCGCCCGTGACCGTGACCGTTTCGACGGTGTGGGTCTTCGGGGCCGGCGCGGCGGCCTTGGCCTTGTCGCCGGGCTTGGCCGGCGCCGTGGGCGGACTATTCGCTGGCTTCGGCGCCTCGCTCTGCGCCATGGCGGAGCTTGCGCCCAGCAACGCGCAACCAATGGTCGTCAGGCCGACCCGCCAGATCCTCGAACCTGCCATTGGCGGCCCCCATCCCCGAAGAACGCAGTCATTCAACCGCAGATGGCGAAATGAAGGCTCGCTTGGACAAAATACAGCCGTAATTTAAGCCGGGGTCGGCTGTCAATCTACCGGCGTCACCGGAACGGCGGTTCGTCGAAGCTGCGCAGCTTGCGCGAGTGCAGGCGCGGGCCTTCCTGGCGCAGCAGGTCCATGGTGGCGATGCCGATCTGCAGGTGCTGGCCGATGGCGCGGTCATAGAAGGCGTTGGCCTGGCCGGGCAGCTTGATCTCGCCGTGCAGCGGCTTGTCCGAGACGCACAGCAGGGTCCCGTAGGGCACCCGGAAGCGGTAGCCCTGGGTGGCGATGGTGGCGCTCTCCATGTCGATGGCCACGGCCCGGCTCTGGTTGAACCGGAGCGCGCTGGAGGAGTAGCGGAGTTCCCAGTTGCGGTCGTCCGTGGTCACCACCGTGCCGGTGCGCAGGCGCCGCTTCAGCACCTCGCCGGTCTCGCCGGTGACGATCTCGGCGGCGTGGTTCAGCGCCACCTGCACCTCGGCGATCGGCGGGATCGGGATCTCCGTCGGCAGGGCGTCGTCCAGCACATGGTCGTCGCGCAGATAGGCGTGGGCCAGGACATAGTCGCCGATGGTCTGCGACCCGCGCAGCCCTCCGCAGTGGCCGATCATCAGCCAGGCCTGGGGCCTCAGGACCGCCAGGTGGTCGCAGATCGTCTTGGCGTTGGAGGGGCCGACGCCGATGTTGACCAGGGTGATCCCCGCGCCGTCCGGGCCCATCAGGTGATAGGCCGGCATCTGGTGTTTGCGCCAGGCCGCGGCCTGCACCACGGCTTCCGGGTCCGGCGTCGAGGCGTCGACCAGCACATGGCCCGCCGCCGACAGCGCCGTGTACGGACCGCCGGCCTTGATCTGCTCGCAGGCCCAGCGGACGAACTCGTCGACGTAGCGGATGTAGTTGGTGAACAGGATGTACGGCTGCACGTGGGTCGCCGGCGTGCCGGTGTAGTGCGCCAGCCGCGCCAGGGAGAAATCGGTGCGCAGGCCGTCGAACAGGGCCATGGGCCTGGGCTCGTCAGCGTCCTGCGACCAGGACCCGTCGACGATCTCGTCGCCGATGAAGGCCAGCTCCGTGGTCGGAAAATGCCGGGCGATCTCCGCGGAGCCGATGTCGGCCAGCGCGATGTCGGCCTGGCCGTCCAGCACATAGGGGAACGGCATCTCCTGGGTGGAGCGCCCGACCTCGATCTCCACCTTGAAGTCGTCCATCAGCAGGCTGAGCTGCTCGATCAGGTAGCTGCGGAACAGCGCCGGCTTGGTCACCGTGATCGCATAGTGGCCCGGGGCGCCGATGCGGGCATAGGCGCGGCTGATCCGCGGGAACGGCTGGCCCGCCGGCCAGTGCAGGCGAAGCTCGGGATAGACGAAGGCGCCGGCCGCGCGCACCGCGGGGTCGGGCGGCGGCCCACCGGCCAGGAATTCCTTCAGGGCGCCCCGGAGCGCCTCGACCGTCTTGCCGTATTCGTCTTCGAGCCGATCAACGATGCCGGCTGCTGCTGTCTTCGATGTCATCGCCCTATTATAGGCGCCCCTGCCCAAGCTTGGCGAGCGGGCGCGCCGGAGGTCTTGAACGGCCGCGGAGCGGCGCCCTCCCGATTTTGACCGCCAAGGACACCAAGATCGCCAAGGAGACGCGAAGATCCAAAGACCACGAAGACCGCGAAGGGGCTGATCAGGCCGCGGCGTGGCGCCACGCTGGGCGTCTTTGTGATCTTCGTGTCCTTGGTGGTCTTGGCGTTAAAAAGACTGAGCCCCCGCTCCGCGGAGTCTCAGGCATAGGCGCTCGCCGAGCCGTCTCTTTTTCCAGCAGCATCTCGCGCCGCGGCCGCCGTGCGTCCGGCGGGATGGACGCGGCCAAGGTTCCCGGCGACAAAGGCGCCCGAAGAAACCCCCGGGACCCTGAATGAACCGCCTTTTCTCGATCCTCATCGTCGTGGCCATGGTGCTGGGCGTCGCCGTCGGCTGGGGGGTCCACGAATACGCCGCGCCCGCCGCGGCCAAGGCGGTAGCCTCCAACCTCTCGATCGTCACCGATGTCTTCCTGCGGCTGATCAAGATGATCATCGCGCCCCTGGTGTTCTCCACCCTGGTGGCCGGCATCGCCCACATGGAGAACGCCTCCACCATCGGCCGCGTGGGGGCCAAGACCCTGGGCTGGTTCATCTGCGCGTCCCTGGTCTCGCTGACCATCGGCCTGATCATGGTCCACCTGATCCAGCCGGGCGTCGGCATGCACCTGGTCGCCGAGCCGACAGCGCCGGGCGCCGCGGTCGACATGACCAAGTTCAACCTCAAGGAGTTCGTCAGCCACATCTTCCCCAAGTCCATCGTCGAGGCGATGGCCAACAACGAGATCCTGCAGATCGTCATCTTCTCGGTGTTCTTCGGCACCGCCGTGGCGGCCATCGAGGACCGCGCGCCGGCCGTCGTCGCCCTCGTCGAGCAGGTCTCGGCGATCATGCTGAAGGTCACCGGCTATGTGATGAAGACCGCGCCCCTGGCGATCTTCGCGGCCCTGGCGGCCACCGTCTCCACCCAGGGCATCGGCGTGCTCGCCACCTACGCCAAGTTCGTCGGCGGCTTCTATGTCTCGATGCTCCTCTTGTGGGCGCTGCTGATCGCGGTGCTGCTGCTGATCGTCGGGCCCCGCGCGATGAAGCTGATCCTGGCGATCCGCGAGCCCGCCCTGCTGGCCTTCTCCACCGCCTCGTCGGAGGCCGCCTATCCCGGCACGCTCGAGGCGCTGCAGCAGTGGGGCGTCTCGCGCCGGGTGGCGAGCTTCGTCCTGCCGCTGGGCTACTCGTTCAACCTCGACGGCACGATGATGTACTGCACCTTCGCGACGCTGTTCGTCGCCCAGGCCTACGGGGTCCACCTCACCCTCGGCCAGCAGATCACCATGCTGCTATTGCTGATGGTCACGTCAAAAGGCGTGGCGGGGGTTCCCCGCGCGTCACTGGTGGTGATCTCTGCGACGCTCACCTACTTCCATCTGCCGGAGGCGGGCCTGTTGCTGATCCTGGCGGTCGACAACCTGCTCGACATGGGCCGCTCGGCCACCAACGTGGTCGGCAATTCCGTGGCCGCCGCCGTCGTCGCGAAGTGGGAAGGCCAGATCGAAGCGCCGAAGACCGAGGACGCCGTGATCGCCGAAGCCGCGGGCTAAAGGGCCGGTCGAGGCCCCTCTCCGCCTTCGCCGGGGCAGATCGATTCAGGGCCCTCGGCCGCGGATGCGTCAATCTGTCCGGAAAGGCTTTCATTAGGCATGTCGCTTAACGGGGCGTTCGCCTCGTGGGCGCTAATTCGCTGGCCAGTATCCTTGCTCGCCTGAGGCCCCCTCCCCGTGCCCGATAGCGTCCAAACGTCGGCCGACCTGCGAGCGCGCGTCGCCGAGCTTGAATCCGAGCGCGAACTGACCCTTCGCCTGGCCCAGACCGACAGCCTCACGGGCCTGGTCAACCGCGGCGCCTTCACCGCGGCGCTGTGCGAGCGGCTGGAGGCCGCGCGGGCGGCGCAGGCCCGCGTGGCCCTGTTCGTCGTCGACCTCGACCGTTTCAAGCACCTCAACGACACCCTGGGCCACCACGCCGGAGACCTCTTCCTGGCCGAGGTGGGCGAGCGGCTGCGCGCAGACGCGGCCCCGGGCGAGCTGGTCGCCCGACTGGGCGGCGACGAGTTCGCGGTGATCTCCCCGGTCGCCGAAGCAGGCCCCGCCGCGCCGGCCCGCCGGGCCCAGCGGCTGCTCGACCTGCTCACCCAGCCGCATGCGATCTACGGCCGCCAGGTCTCGCCCGGCGCCTCGGTGGGGGTCGCGGTCTATCCGGACGACGCGCCCGACGCCGGCGACCTGCAACGCTTCGCCGACATGGCGCTCTATCGGGTCAAGACCCAGGGCGGCCGCCGCTGGTCGGCCTTCGACGCCGAACTGCGCGCCGAGAACACGCGGCGCCGCACCCTCGAAGCGGAGCTGCGCCGCGCCATCCCCGCCGGCGAGATCGAACCCTGGTTCCAGCCGGTGGTCGACGCCCGCGACGGGCGGATCGTCGGCGTCGAGGTCCTGGCCCGCTGGCGCCATCCCGAGCAGGGCCTGCTGGCCCCCGCCGCCTTCGTCCCCATGGCCGAGGAACTGGGCCTGATCGGGCGCATCGACGAGGCGGTCTTCGAGGCCGGCTGCGCGCGGACCGCCCCCTGGGTCGAGGCCGGCCTGATCGAGACGGTCGCCTTCAACGTCTCGCCCCGCGACCTCCTGGACCCCGGCTTCTCGCGCAAGCTGATCGGGCGGCTGGGCAAGACCGCCCTGCCGGCCACCGCGCTCACCGTCGAGATCACCGAGACCTTCCTGCTGCAGGACCTGGCGCTCTCGCGCCGCCACATCGAGCGGCTGACCGCCAAGGGCGTGAGCATCGCGCTCGACGACTTCGGCACCGGCTATTCCAACCTGCGCGCCCTGATGCACCTGCCGATCCAGACGGTGAAGCTCGACCGTTCGCTGATCTGCGACGTGGCCAAGGACGGCCGCGTCGCCAAGCTTGTGGCCTCCATGCTGCACGCCGCCCGCGCGCTGGGCGTCCGCATCGTCGCCGAGGGCGTCGAGGAGGAGGCCCAGGCCATCTTCCTGCGCAGCGCCGGCTGCGACCGGATGCAGGGCTACTTCTTCGCCCGGCCCATGCCGGCCGCCGACATGGAGGCCCAGCTCAGGGTCTCCCACGCCGAAACGCCGCGCGTCTTCGACGCCGCACCGACCCGCCGCCGCGCCCGCGCCTGAGGGCGCCTGCCCCGTTTCGCCTGTCGTCATGGCCGGGTTCGCGCCGCCAGCCCCATTGCGAACACCCTTGCCCGCTTGTTTGCGGGCCTGCATGACAGCGCCGATGCTCAAGCCCGCCCTGGCCCTCGCCCTCGCCGGGGCGCTCCTCGCCCTCTCACCGGCCCAGGCCGCCCGCCATCCCGCCGCCATCGGCTACTCCCGCGACGCCGAGCGGGTGCTGGCCCAGGCGCGGGCGGCGGCCGGGGGCGCCGGCTGGTACATGCTGCGCGGCTGGCACGAGACCGGCCACGTGGGCGGCGTCCCCTACGAGCGCTGGCTGGACCCCTTGCGCTTTGGCCTGCGGGTCGAAGTGCGCGACCCGGCGGGCATGCGCGTCGAGGGCTTCAACGGCCAGGGCGACTGGACGATTCCGGCGCCCGGCGCAGCCCCTCTCACCGGCGACGAGGCGGCCACGGCGCGGGCGCGCGGCGAGGCCTTCTTCGGCGTCTACGGCTTCTTCTACGCCGCCCGATTCGACGCCCACGGCCAGGTGCTGGGCGTGCGCCAGGCCGGCGGCAGGAGCTACGACGTCATCGAGGCCAAGCCCTACGGCGGCGATGCGCGCCAGCTCTGGTTCGACCGCCGCACCCATCTGCTCGCCCGCATCGTCGACCGCACCGGGCCCGAGCCGGTGACCGTCGAGCTCTCCGACTACCGCAAGGTCGGCCCAGTCCGCGTCGCCTTCCGCGAAACCGTCATCGGCGCCGGCGGCCCGCCCCGCGTGCGCCAGATCGACAGCCTGGTCTTCGCCCCCTCCGACCGCGGACTCTTCAGCCTGCCCCGAACCGCGCCCTAGGGCGTTTCTCAACTATCTAGTTGAATTTATTAAATAACGTCATGGCCCCGCTTGTCCGGGCCGCCCATGACCTCCGCGTCGAAGACGGGGCGCGGCGCGGCCGTGGGCCTTTCCGCAGCGGCGGCGTTCATGGGTCGCCCGGACAAGCCGGGCGATGACGATCGTGGGGATGACCATCCAGGCCACGCGCTTGCTCGGCGCAGCGAGGCTGCTACAGCTTGGCCGCAGGCGGAGGCGACGTGCCCATGCGACTGCTCCTGAACGTCCTGTGGTTCATCTTCGGCGGCTGGATTTCCGGGTCGCTGTGGATCCTGGCGGGCGTGATCTTCGCGATCACCATCGTGGGCCTGCCCTGGACCCCGGCGGCGTTCCGGCTGGCGGGCTTCAGCTATTTCCCGTTCGGCAAGATCCTCATCGACCGCGACGACGGCCCGGCGAGCCTGCTGCTCAACGTGCTGTGGCTGATCTTCGCCGGCTGGTGGCTGGCCCTGCACCACCTGGTCCTGGCCGCGGCTCTGGCGGTGACCATCATCGGCATCCCCTTCGCCTGGCAGCACGTGAAGCTGGCGCTGGCCTCCCTGACCCCGGTCGGCAAGGCGGTCGTCGAGGCCTGAGGCCCCGAATACAATTCTGGCGCGTGATTATCCTGGATTAATCGTTCTGCGGCATGGTCGGCGCGTGCGAGAGGACCACACCGCCGTGTTGCGTCTGTTCGATCAGGGTCTCGACGAGATGGCCGCGGGCGCCCGCGCCTCGTTCGGCGCGCGCCTGACCGTGACCCTCGGCGTCGCCGCGATCGCGCTCGCCTTCCTGCCCTGGCAGGCGTGCCTGGCCTGGGGCGTCGTGGTCGGCGGGCTCGACGTGCTGAGCTGGTTCCTCACCCGCGACCAGCACCTCGGCCTCCCGGTGACCATGGCCGCGCGGCTGCGGCACGTGGGCTGCCTGATAGGCGGCGTCATAGGCTGGGTCGTCCTGGGTGTGCTCTTCTGGCGCGCCGGAAGCGCGGCCGGCGCGATCGCCGCCGTCGCCATCTGGCTCTCCGTCATGGGCTTCGCCCAGGTCTACGCCTACCAGTCGCGGGCGGGCTACCTCCTGGCCGGGGCGCTGCCCGCCGCGGCCCTGCTGATCACCCCTCTGGCCTCGCCCAGCCCCGCCGTGCCCCATGGCCTGCCGGCGTGGCTGGTCCTGGCGGTCAGCGTCGGCTTCTCGATCTCGGGCGCCCAACAGACCCGCGCCGCCCGCCACCGCTACGAAAAGGCGACCCAGGACCTGCGCGAGAGCGAGCGGAGCTACCGCCTGCTGGCCGACAACGTCATCGACGTGATCTCCCTGACCTCGGCGGACAACCAGCGGCTCTACATCTCGCCATCGATCGAGCGCGTCCTGGGCTTCGAGCAGGGCGAGCTGATGCGGACGCCGAACTACACCTACATGCACCCCGAGGACACCGAGACGATCCAGGCCTTCATCACCTCCGTCACCGAGGAGAGCGGCCCGAAGACCACGACCTACCGGGTCTTCGCCAAGGACGGATCGGTGGTCTGGGCCGAGACCACCTTCTCGCGCCTCAACGACGGCAGCGGCCGGCTGCTGGGCGTCTCCCGCGACGTCACCCTGCGCAAGACCCTCGAAAGCGACCTGAAGGACGCGCTCGCCCGATCCGAAGCCGCCGCGGCCGCCAAGACCGACTTCCTGGCCAACATGACCCACGAGCTGCGCACGCCGTTGACGGCGATCGTCGGCTTCGCGGGCGTGCTGCGCCAGTCGGAGGCGCTCTGCGAACAGGACGCGCGCCATGCCGGCCTGATCCACGACGCCAGCCAGACCCTGCTGGGCGTGGTCGGCGACGTGCTGGATTTCTCCAAGCTCGAGGCCGGCGCCTTCGAACTCGACCCCGAGCCCTTCGACCCGGTCGCCACCGTGCGCTCGGCCGTGGGCATCATCTCCGAGCAGGCCGCCGCCAAGGGCCTGGCGCTCACCGCCCGGGTCGACGAAGCCACGCCGGCCCTGGTCGGCGATGCGGCGCGCCTGCGCCAGGTGCTGCTCAACTTCCTCTCCAACGCCATCAAGTTCACGCGCGAGGGCAGCGTCGACCTGACCCTCAGCCAGGGCCTCGAGGCCGGCCGCTGCCGCCTGCGCGTCGCGGTGGCCGACACCGGCATCGGCATCGACGAGGCCCACATCGGCTCGCTCTTCACCCGCTTCACCCAGGCCGACGCCTCGGTCTCCCGCCAGTTCGGCGGCACGGGCCTGGGCCTGGCGATCTCCAAGCAGATCGTCGAGGCCATGGGCGGGCGGATCGGGGCGAGCAGCGTGATCGGCGAAGGCTCGACCTTCTGGTTCGAGGTCGACCTGCCGCTGGCCGCCGACGGCGCCGCGCCTGTCGAGCCCGAGGCGGCCGGCGCCGTCATCGACCGTCCGATCCGCCTGCTCGTCGTCGAGGACAACGCCGTCAACCGCGAGCTGATCACCATCCTGCTGAGCCCCTTCGGGGTCGAGATCGACACCGCCTGCGACGGCGCCGAGGCGGTGGAGGCGGTCAGCCGCGGCCGCTACGACGTGATCCTGATGGACATGCAGATGCCGGTGATGGACGGCCTGACCGCCACCCGGCGCATCCGCGCCCTGCCCGACGCCGACGCCGCCCGCACGCCGATCGTCGCCATGACCGCCAACGTCCTGCCCGAACAGATCGCCCGCTGCCACGAGGCGGGGATGGACGACCACCTGGGCAAGCCGATCAACCTGCCCCAGATGCTGGCCGCCCTCGACCGCTGGACCAGCCCCGCCGACGCGCGCGCGGAGCCCCGGCCCGACGCGGTCGCGCCGCCTATTTCGACGCCTCGGCGTAGAAGCCGTCCAGCCGGCCGGGCGCGTTCCAGAACGCCGGATTGAAGGTCCACAGGTCGTCCCACCTGATGGCGGCGATCAGCCCGTCCTTGGCGCGCCGGCCTTCACCTGTTCGCGGGCCCGGCTGAGCAGGGTCGCGAGCTTGCCCTGGAAGGCGCCCCGCGTCCGGCCCTTGCCGATCCCGGGACCCTAATCGCCGGTCGCGCGTTTGTGGCTCGGACCCAGCCCGTCCAGGGGAAACAACGCCAATGTACAGCTCCGATGACACGGCCCTCATAGAGAAGATCGCGATCTACATCGGCGTCGCCCTGGTGGTGATCGGCGGGACCGCGTTCGCCGTGGTGATGGGGTACGCCAAGCACGCCGGTCAGTGATCGGCGCCTGAACAGCCGCCTGGATTGCACGCGGGCGACGGTTGCGGACATTTCTGCGCGGACTAAGCTGCCGCCCGAACGGCATGTGGGGCCTTTCGAGTTTGTCGCCGCTTCGGGACTAACCGCGCCGATCGCCGGTCGAGATCCACGCCACTTCCCGGATGCCGGCGGCCCCCTGTGACAGGGACGGCGGGAACGGGAAGATGCCAGATCCAGCGGGCTCGCAACGGAAGGTCGCCCCGGCGCTCCTGCCCGTCGCGACCGCCACGCTCGCCGCCGCGATCTTCATCGCCGACATCCTCACGCCGGTGGGCGTCGCGGTCGCGGGGCTCTATGTGGTCGTGGTGCTCATGGCGGCCCGCTTCCTGCGGCCGCGCGGCGTCGTGCTGGTCGCCGTGGGATGCGCGGCGCTCACCCTGGTCAGCGACATACTATCGCGTTCCGGCGGCCCGGACGCCGAGGGCGTGGTCAACCTGTTCACCAGTATCGCGGCCATCTGGGTGACGGCCTTTCTCGCCCTGCAGGGCCAGGCGGCGGAGGTCAGGCTGCGCGACCAGGCCAGCCTGCTCGACCTCACCCACGACACCATCTTCGTGCGCGGCATGGACGACGTCATCACCTACTGGAACCGCGGCGCCGAGGAGCTGTACGGATGGTCCGCCAAGGAGGCCATCGGCCAGGTCAGCCACCGGCTCACCCAGACGGTCCTTCCCGCCCCGCTCGAGGAGATCAACGCCGAGCTGCTGCGCGCCGGTCGCTGGGAAGGCGAGCTCGTCCACACCCGGCGCGACGCGACCCGGGTCACCGTGGCGAGCCGGTGGTCGCTGCAGCGGGATCGGGAGGGCAGGCCCGCGGCGATCCTGGAGACCAACAACGACATCACCGGGCGCAAACAGGCGGAGTACCTGACCGGGCAGGTGTTCGAGAGCTCGCCCGACGGGATGTGCATCGTCGGACGGGATTTCCGGATTCAACGCGCCAATCCGGTCTTCGCGCGGATCTGGGGCGTCGCCGCCGAGGGGGCCGTCGAGACGCACATCGCCGACCTGATCGAGCCGGAGCGCTACGAGCAGGTGAGCCGGCCGGCCCTTGAACGGTGCTTCGCGGGGGAGGCTTCCACCTATTCGGCATGGATTCCCACGCCGCAGGGCCGGTCCTACCTGGCGGTGAGCTATTCGCCGCTGCGGCCGCACGCCGACGAGGTGGAGGCCGTGCTGGTCATCGCCCACGACCTCACGGACCTCATGCTGGCGTCGGAGGCCCTGCGCACCGCGCAGGCGGACCTCGCCCACGTCAACCGCGTCGCGACCATGGGCCAGCTCACCGCCTCCATCGCCCACGAGGTCAATCAGCCGATCACCGCGGCGGTCATCAACGCCCAGGCGGCCCTGCGCTGGCTGCGCGGCAAGCCTCCCGACCTGGCCGAGGCCCGCCAGGCGCTCGGCCGGGTCGTCGACAACGGCGGGCGGGCCGCCGACGTCATCGGCCGCATCCGCGCCATCGTCACCAAGGCGCCGCCGCGCACCCGCCGCTTCAGCCTCAGCGAAGCCCTCGACGGCGTGATCGCCCTGACCCGCGCCGAGGCGCTGAAGCACGGCGTCTCCGTGCAGGCCGAACTCGCCGCGGACCTGCCGTCCGTGCACGGCGACCCGGTCCAGGTGCAACAGGTGATCCTCAACCTGATCATGAACGCCATCGAGGCGATGAGCGGCGCCGATGACGGGCCGCGGGAGCTGCGCCTCGGCGCCGGGATGGACGCGGACGGCTGCATCCACGTCGCGGTGCGCGATTCCGGCCCAGGCCTCGACCCGCGGAGCGCCAGGCGCGTGTTCGACGCCTTCTACACCACCAAGGCCGACGGCATGGGCATGGGCCTGGCCATCTGCCGCTCGATCGTCGAGGCGCACGGCGGACGGCTGTGGGTCTCCGCGAACGAGCCCCGCGGCGCCGCCTTCCACCTGACCCTGCCGCCGGAGGGCGCCGACGCCGCCTCCAGACAGCCCAGCGAGGCGCCCGCGTAACGGGCCGGTAACCCCGTCACCCAAGTGTCGCCGGACCGTAGCGCCACGGCCTTGCAAGGTTCACCGGCCTGTCGGGGACGCGCCCTAGCTTCCGCGCCGCGTCGCCGACCCGGCGGCGGGAAGGAAGGAGCTCCTCCCATGAAGCCTATCGTCCTAGCCCTCGTGGCCGCCGGCGCATTCACCGCCGCCGGCCTGGCCCAGGCCCAGATGCGGGCCGAGACCGACACCATGACCGTCCGCGTCGACGACCTGAACCTGGCCTCCGCCCGCGGCGCCGCCATCGCCCTGCGGCGCGTCGACCAGGCCGCGCGGACCTTCTGCGGCGATCCCCGCTGGCACGACCTCGGCCGGATCCAGGTCTCGGGCAGGTGCCGCAGCGAGATGACCGGCAGGGCGGTCGCCCAGATCGCCGCGCCCCTGGTCACCGCCCTCTACGAGAAGACCGCCCGGCCGCTGGCCCTGGCCGTCAACTGACGCCCCGACCGGCGCGGCGCCGGCCCCAAGGTCGACGCCGCGCCACGGGAGCCGCCCCGCCGGGATTTCCGCTTGGCCGCGGCTTGGTCCGCATGAAGCGCGCTGGGCGCCAAGCGACGCCCAAGGACGGCCGTCCTCCAGCTCACACGCCTATCGCGAGCATCCTTGTAATATCCACTCTAAGGTTGCATTCCTCTGCCGAAGGGGGAACATGTCACGCCGATCCGGCGTCCCAAGGGGGGAAGACATGAATTCTCGTTCGGCCGTTGCGGCCCTGGTTGCGTGCGCCGCGTCCCTCGCTGTCGGCGTTTCGTTGGGGGTGGCGAAAGCCGAGTCCGGTCCTGGACCGGGCGGCAAGGTGGTCAGGGCCAAGGGCGGGGCGACCCCGCCGAAGGCGATTGTGGCGGCGATGCCGGGCTGCGCCGGCTCGGCCTGGATCGCCGACAGCAACGCCACGAACCATACGACCGCGATCCCCAATCCGGCGGGGTCCTCGCCGCCCTCGTCCTTGACGGTTTATTTCAGTCCGGGCGGCGACCCGTCGGCGGCCGTCTTTCCCGTCGCGTGGAGCTGGGACAACCACCTCAGCGGCAACCCCGTGACGATCGAGGTGACGGCCAACCGGATCAGCCTGCAGATCTTCAGCCAGAGCCCCCTGCATGGCGTCTGGTCGGCCGCCACGGGGGTCTGGACGACCTACGCCTCCGGCTACTGGGCGGCCGTCGCCTGCAAGTGACGGCGCGGGCCGTCGGCGCGCAGCCGCCCCGAGGTCGACGCCGCGCCACGCAGGCCGCGCTCGCCGGATTTCCGCATCGGGTCAGCCGGGACAGGTCTGGAGCGTTCGGCGGCTGGGTTGAATCGGCTGTGCGCCCCCTCGGTCTCGCCGCGTCCCGCGTCGATCCACCTCCCCCGCACTCTGCGGCGCGAGGGAGGAGCGATGCTCCGCTCCTCCCCGAAGGGTACACTTCGGGGGCGGTGTCAGCGAAGCTGACGGAGGGGGCGACGCCGTCGCGTCAACTCGAGCGCCGAAAGCCCTAGCCGCGCCGCGCGGTCCGCCACCCCGGCCGCCTGGCCAGCCGGTTCACCGCCCGCTGCAGGGGCGCGGCCTCGCGCTTCGTCGCCGCCAGGGCGAACGGGCCGTTGCGCTCCCAGATCTCGATCATCTGGTCGGTCAGCCACTCGGCCCGCACGTCACAGGCCAGCGTCACTTCCCGCGCGAAATCCGGCCAGCGCCGATACCAGCCATAGAGCGTCCGCGCGCTCGGCATGTCCGCCTCGGCCCCGAGGCTGCGCAGCGACGCGCCCGCCACGATCCGCTCGCCGATGGTCTCGCACAGCGCCTCCATCCGCGCCCGGCCCCGCGCCGCGGCCGCCGCCCGTCTTCCGACCGCCATCGCCACCCTCAGCGCCCGGCTCCACTCCGGCTGCTCCCGCCGCCAACGGTCCAGGACCGCCAGGCACGGCAGCGACGCATCCGACGCCAGGACCCGCCGCAGCCCCGCCCCGCGCATCACCGCCAGCAGCACCCGGTCGGCCACGGCCTCGTCCCAGGCCCGCCAACGCCCGTGGCCCGTCGAAGAGCGCCGCGAATACCGCCCCTCGCGCAGCCGCCACAGCGCCGCCTGGAATTCCCCCTGCGTCCGCCGCCAGTGCCGATAGGTCGCCTGGCTCGGCATGCCCTCGCGCCCCAGCAGCGACCGGACCGGCTCCCCCGCCGCCGCCCGCGCCAGGAACGCCGCCGCCACCGCCTCGTCGAACGCGAACCGCCGCGCCCAGTCTCCCCGCCGCCGCGCCGCCGCCAGGTCCGCCGCGAACAGCGGATCGCCGCGCCGCCACCCCCGCACCGTGTCCGCCGACGGCATGTCCGGCCCAGCGCAGATCGCCGCCACCGTCTCCCCGCCCGCCACACGGGCGACGACGGCGGCCTTCAGGACGGAGCGGTTGGGATAGGCGAAGGGCATGGGGAGAGAGTAGCGCAGCTCGCTGGGATACGAGAACATTTAACGAACACAAGTGCTCGGCTCATATCCGCGAAAGCGGCAAAGCCCGTGGCCCAGCCCTCCGCCGGACAGGCCGAGCCATGGATCTCATGCCAGCCCCAAATCCCCCCCAGCCCAAAGGGCGATTGAGGGGGAGGTGGATCGCGGCGCAGCCGCGAGACGGAGGGGGTTCAAGCCCCCGGCGTCTGACACCTCCTGCCGGCGGCCGTGGCGCCGACCGCGGCTCGAAGCACCTGACGGAGCGGGCCGGAACCCCCTCCGGCCCTTCGGGCCACCTCCCCCTCAATCGGGCTCCGCCCTGGGGGAGGATCTTCAGGTGGCCGTCCGTCGGACAGGCAGAGCCATGGATCGCCGGCCGGGAGGGCTCTTGGGCGCGGCTCGGGAACCCCTAAAGCAGCAGCGGAATGGCGTTGCCGAAATTGTGGAGCAGGACAGGGAGCAGCAGGCTTCCCGTGCGCAGGCGCATCCAGACGGCGATGAAGGCAGGCAAGGCGGTCACCGCCATCGTCATCGGGTCGAGCGCGACGTGGCCATGAGAGAAATTGAAGGCGTGGGCGAGACCGAACAGCGCGCAGGACAAGACGGCGCCCCAGCCCCAGTCCGCCCCCAACACCCGGGCGCGCGCGGTGAACGCCCGATCGAGCGCGAGCAACAGGACGCCGCGATAGAAGGGCTCCTCCTCCAGGCCCGGCATGGTGAGTTGGAAGGCGAGGGTCTCCGGTGAGACCGACTCATTCGGGGAGATCAAGGCGATCACCACGAAGACCCCGCAGTAGAGCAGCGCCACCAGGAGGCAGCTCTTCAGGCTGCCCTCAGCCTGCGCGAACGTCAGGCCCGACCGCCTCCACCCGAACGCCGGCAGCGCGGCCACGGCCAGCGTGGCGGCCAGGGCGAGGACCTTGCCTTGCCAGTTCCAGGCGCTCTTCGGAATGACGTGCGGCAGCAGGCCATACCCGCGCGTGAGCAGGAAGTCGTTGAGCAGCACCAGTCCCGCGGCGACCAGCAGCCATCGCAACGAGAAGCTTTCCCGGCGCGTGAAGCCGATCGCGCCGCCGACCATCAGCAACAGCGCGATGACCGCCGCCGTCTGAATAATCCCGTCCACTGCGCCCCCCAGGGTCGCCCCCACCCGTCAGGACGTAGTTCTGCACGAAGGGGGCCAGTTCTCAACGCGCGGTTGAGCATTCGTCCAAAGGTGTCCGCCCCCAACCCCGCTCATCCCCGCGTTCGCGGGGACGAGCGGACGTGGAGCAAGCCCGCAGTAAGGCGTCCGTCGGACAGGCCGAGCCATAGATCTCATGGCAGCCAGTTTGCCTGCCGGTCTCGGCAACTCAAGGACGGCGCAAAGCGCCGCCGCCCCGCGGCCGGCCAGGGGCCGGTCCTTGACTTGCCGAGACCGGCAGGCTCGCATCCACCGTGAGATTTAGGGGCAGGAGGCGCCTACGGCGCGTCCGTGAAGATTAGGGCTCAATCTTGAAGCAAATATCAGACGACGAACCACTAGCCGAGGACCTAGCGCTGGTGCTGGGGAAACTTCCCGGAATCCAAATGTCTCGCCCGCTATTTCGCTACTTTGACGAACACCAGCGTTACATTTCATTCTTCATGTTCGTCAATAACTTAGCGTCCCGGGCGGATGAGGTTCGCGTCACCGCCGCCGAGGCGTTGCTGAAAGTATACCCTGAAGAGGCTCAAGAGGCGCGCCGATATCGGGAAATGACGGAAAATCCAAGCTTGGTATTTGATCAACTTAAGGCATTTGCAGATATACAATCTCGAAATCTCCTCCTTACCGCAGTAAACAACTTCCTTTGCTATTTTTCTGAAGCCATCCAGGCAGCGATGGCAAAACGGCCGGAGATGTTGAGGTCGAGCGCAACTATGCGCGTTGACGAGGTGCTTACGTTCAGGCGCCGATCCGAACTTGTCGCATATCTTGTAGATCGACAGGTAAACGAGCTTTCGTATGGCGGCCTCTTGCGAATGGAGGAATATATGCGGGACCGCCTCGGGATCGAACCATTTATCACTGAGGATTCAAGATCTTTGATGATAGTCGCAATTGAATTGCGAAACGTTCACACCCACGCAAGGGGTATTATCAACGACTTGTTTCTTGGCAGAGTCAAAGAACACATGGGATTCAAATTTGTACGAGGCCGACGCTTCCACGTTGATCTAGATGAGTTCGCCAATATTATGTCGAACAACATAGAAGTCGCCTGTCGAATTGACACGGCGCTTGCATCCAAATTCGGTATTAGGCGCAAGCGCTTTAGTGCTTGGCGCGCGACGTCCTAGGATCGGCAATCTAACCGCCCCCCCTACCCCGCCACCACCCCCGCCTCCGCCTTCTTCACCTGCATCCGCTCGAACGCCGCCCACACCCCGTCATTCCCGTGCCACTGCCCGCGGGTAGCCGCCTTGGAATACTCCGTGCTCCGCGCCTCGAAGAAGTTGGCGTGCTCGACCCCGCTCAGCATCGACTGCAGCCAGGGCAGCGGGTTTTCCTTCACCCCGAACACTTCCGGGAGCTGGAGCTGGCGCAGGCGCCAGTCGGCGATGAAGCGGATGTAGGCCTTGATGTCGTCGGGCGTCATGCCCTGGACCTCGCCGGCCTCGAAGGCCAGGTCGATGAACTTGTCCTCCAGGCCCACCACCGTCTTGCAGCAGTCGACGATGTCGTCGGCCACGGCCTTGGTCACCGCCCCGGTCTCGGCGTTGAAGGCATGGTAGAGCTGGACGATCCCTTCGCAATGCAGGCTTTCGTCGCGCACCGACCAGGAGACGATCTGGCCCATGCCCTTCATCTTGTTGTGGCGCGGGAAGTTCATCAGCATGGCGAAGCTGGCGAACAGCTGGAGCCCCTCGGTGAAGCCGCCGAACATGGCCAGGGTGCGGGCGATGTCGGCGTTGGTCTCGACGCCGAACTTCTGCATGTAGTCGTGCTTGTCGCGCATCGCCTGGAATTCCAGGAAGGCCGTGAACTCCGAGTCCGGCATGCCGATGGTCTCGAGCAGCAGGGCGTAGGCGGCGATGTGGATCGTCTCCATGTTGGAGAAGGCCGCCAGCATCATCTTCACTTCGGTCGGTTTGAAGACGCGGGCGTAGCGCTCCATGTAGTTGTCGTTCACCTCGACGTCGGACTGGGTGAAGAATCGGAAGATCTGGGTCAGCAGGTTGCGTTCGCGGTCGTTGAGCTTGGTGGCCCAGTCCTTCAGGTCCTCGCCCAGCGGCACCTCTTCGGGCATCCAGTGGACCTGCTGCTGGCGCTTCCAGAAGTCGTAGGCCCAGGGGTAGCGGAAGGGTTTGTAGGCCGCCGAGGGCGTGAGCAGGCCGGGCAGGACGCGGACGTTGGAGGCGGGTCGTTGAGTCATCTCGGTCGCCCTGTCGGCATGGTTTCGTCCGGGTTAACGTGACGCAAGATGTAGTGGTCGGCAAGCGTCAGCACGCCGCATCTAGGGGTTATCCACGAGGTTGTGATGAGCAGGGGATATGTCCTTTACGGCGCGGCGGGGTCCGGGTCGGTGGCGGTCGAGGCGGCGCTGACGCTGCTGGGGGAGCCCTATCGGGTGGTGGAGCGCGCCACCTGGAAGGACGCGGCGGTCCGCGAGGAGATGGCGCGGGTCAATCCCATGCGCCAGGTGCCGGCGCTGATCCTGCCCACCGGCGAATTGATGACCGAGAGCGCCGCGATCCTGACGCTGCTGGCCGACGGCTGCGCCGACTCGGGCCTGGCGCCGGGCCTCGAGTCGCCGATGCGGCCCCGGTTCCTGCGCTGGATGAGCTTCATCTCCGCCCAGATCTATTCGCTCTACTGGGTGCGCGACGACATCACACGGCTGGCGGCCGACGCGGGCCACGAAGCCGTGATCCGCGAGCGCACGGCCGCGCGGATCACCGACTGCTGGCGGATCATGGGCGAGCAGGCGGCGCCGGCCGGCCGCTTCCTGCTGGGCGACGAGGTCTCGGTCCTCGACCTCTACCTGGCCGTGGTGTCCCGCTGGGGGCCGCGGCGGAAGAGCTTCTACGCCGCCGCCCCCGGCCTGGCCGGAGTTGTCCGCGCCGTGGACGCCGAACCGCGCCTGGCCGCGCTCTGGGCCGAACGATTCCCGTTCGCCGAGGGCTGGGAAGGGTAGAACCTCCTCTCCCCCGACGCGAAGCGCGAGGGGAGAGGGTAGGGTGAGGGGCGGTGCGTGCGGAGGTAATCCGCCAATCGTCCCGCCATGACCATGAACGGCGCCGCCGCCGATTTTCGCGTCACCGACGGGAGAGACGGACGGGTCCCAGCCGCCCCTCTCCCTACCCTCTCCCCTCGGACTTCGTCTCGGGGGCGAGGCGTTGGACGCGCTAGCTGCCCGGCCGGATCGACAGCGAGAAGGCCACCATCGAATCGGCTTTGGGGTCGACGCCGAACAGCATGTTCTGGCCCTTCACCTGGCGGTGGATGTAGCCGAGCGAGGTCTGCATCGCGCCGCGGCGCCAGCCGACGCCGACCTGGGCGTCGCCGATCAGGCTGGCCGTGGCGTCGGTGGAGAAGCCGGCGCGGTCCCAGCCGGTGTCGCCGTGCAGCATGTTGAGGCCCACCGCGCGGCCGGTGGCGGCGGCGAACAGGTACCAGCGGCCGCGGTCGCCGAAGGCCGCGCCGTCGCGCACGCCCATGGCGGTCAGCCGCTGCTTCAGGCTGGCGTCGCCCTGCATCAGGCGCAGCGTCGCCCCGGCCTCGGCCGAGCCGCCGAAGCTGGTGACGCCGACGCCGGCGTGCGGGGTCAGGTCCAGGCCGAAGCCCCTGCCGTCGTAGGCCAGGGCCGCCGGCCAGTCGCGGGTCACCGCCACCTCGTAGGCTTGCGGATCGTACTGGGCGCGCCCCAGGTTCAGCGGCAGGCCGAGCGGCGTGCGCAGGACCCCGCCGACGCTGATGCGGATCGAGTCGACCGGCCCGTCGCGGCCGGGCGGCGTGAGCGTGGCGGCGCCGGTCATCCAGCGCACCAGGCCCGCGCCCGGCTCGTAGGTCTCGCGGTCGATCAGGCGGCTAACCGGATCGACGGACTGGGTCGCGGCGCGCGGGGCGAAGGCGGCGCCGTTCAGCAGCGCAAGCGCCGCGATCGGGTCGTCATCGCCCTTGGGCGGCTGGATCTGGGTGGAGAGCGGGAGTTCGCCGGTGAGCGATTGCGCGCTCGCGGCGCTCGCCGCGGCGCAGGTCAGGACGGTGGCCAGTATAGCCAGCGGCCGCATCATCGGCTCTCCTCAGACCGCAATTCCGAGCGTGCGGTCCGTCGCAATAGCGATAGAGCGCAAACGGAACTGTGGTTCCCCGCGAGCAGCCTAGGCATGGGCCCAGGCTTCCGCGAGTCAAATCTGGGGTATGCAAATCTCGTGCCGCGCACCTGGCTCCCCCTCGGATTCAGGGACGCCGCCGCTACGCCGCGACCTCAGGCGCGCCGGCCCGAGGTCGTTTTCCTGCCGGCGATCGGCGGGAGGGCTGTTAGGCTTGGGAAATCCCCGCCTATTGGCAGGCGAGGCATTCCTCGTAGTCGGTCTTCGCCACGCCGGACATGTCGACCGCCGCATGGGTCTCGCCGCCCGCGTGGCTCGCCCGCTGCACGGACTTGGACCGCAGGTAGTAGAGCGACTTGCACCCCCGCTCCCACGCCTGCCAGTGGAGCATGTGCAGGTCCCACTTATCGACATCGCCCGGCAGGAAGATGTTGATCGACTGGGACTGGCAGATTTCCGGCGTCCGGTCGGCCGCCAGCTCGACGACCCAGCGCTGGTCGATCTCGAAGGCCGTCTTGTAGACGTCCTTGTCGTCCTGGCTGAGGAAGTCGAGGTGCTGGACCGAGCCCTCGTTCTCGAGGATCGAGTCCCAGACAGCCGCGGTGTTGTGGCCTTTGCTCTCGAGGAGCTTCTCCAGGTAGGGGCTCTTCACCGCGAAGGTCCCCGACAGGGTCTTGTGGCTGTAGATGTTCGCCGGGATCGGCTCGATGCCGGCCGACGTGCCGCCGCAGATGATCGAGATCGAGGCGGTGGGCGCGATGGCGAGCTTGTGGGAAAAGCGCTCCATCATGCCGCGCTCCTCGGCGTCGGGGCAGGGTCCGCGCTCGACGGCCAGGGTCCGCGAGGCCGCGTCGCACTGACGGCGCAGCGTCTTGAAGAGCCGCATGTTCCAGCTCTTGGCGAGCGCGCTCTCGAACGGCACGTTCTGCTGCTGCAGGAAGGTGTGGAAGCCCATCAGGCCCAGGCCCACCGAGCGCTCGCGCCTGGCCGCGTAGACGGCGTTGGCCATCTCCGGCGGGGCGCGGTCGATGAAGTCCTGCAGGACGTTATCGAGGAAGCGCATGACGTCCTCGATGAACGTCGGGTGGTCGCGCCACTCCAGGAAGGTTTCGGCGTTGACGCTCGACAGGCAGCAGACGGCCGTGCGCTCGGCGCCCAGGTGATCCTTGCCGGTGTGCAGCATGATCTCGGAACAGAGGTTGGACTGCCGCACCGAGAGGCCCAGCTCGCGCTGATGCTGCGGCATGGCGCGGTTCACGGTGTCGGCGAAGATCAGGTAGGGCTCGCCGGTCTGCAGGCGGATCTCGAGGATCTTCTGCCACAGCGAGCGGGCGTCGACCTCGCGGACGACCTCCTTGGTCTTGGGCGAGCGCAGGCCGAACATGGCGCCGTCGCGCACGGCTTCCATGAACTCGTCGGTGATCGAGATGCCGTGGTGGAGGTTCAGGCTCTTGCGGTTGAAGTCGCCGGAGGGTTTGCGGATCTCCAGGAACTCCTCGATCTCGGGATGGTGGATGTCGAGGTAGACCGCCGCCGAGCCGCGGCGCAGCGAGCCCTGGCTGATGGCGAGCGTCAGCGAGTCCATCACCCGGATGAAGGGGATGATGCCGCTGGTCTGGCCCGCGCCCTTCACCTTCTCGCCGATCGAGCGCACGCCACCCCAATAGGTGCCGATGCCGCCGCCGTTGGAGGCCAGGTGGACGTTCTCGTTCCAGACGCCCTGGATGCCTTCGAGGCTGTCCGGCACGGCGTTCAGGAAGCAGGAGATCGGCAGGCCGCGGTTCGCGCCGCCGTTCGACAGCACCGGCGTCGAGGGCATGAACCACAGCTTCGAGATGTAGTCGTAAATCCGTTGCGCATGGTCGGCATCGTCGGCGTAGGCCGTGGCGACTCGTGCGAACATGTCCTGGTAGCTCTCGCCCGCCAGCAGGTAGCGGTCCTCGAGCGTGGTCTTGCCGAAATCGGTCAGCAAGGCGTCCCGCGCGCGGTCGACCTCGACCTTCCGGACCAGCGTGAGCTGCGGGCGCGCCGCGGCGTCCGCAACCCGTTCAATAGCCTCGGCAATCCCAACTTTCGCCGCTTCACTCATCGTTCCTGACCCATGCCCCTCTCGGAACCCGGCTCGATCAAGCCCTGTTCCCCTGCCCCACATGTTGTGGGCGTGACGCCCGAACAACCTACATATGGGGCACCCGTCCTAATGACTCGTCAATGAGGGCCATGGTTCGGCCCCCAGATTTTTTCGTAAACCAGGGGTTAACAGCCGCACCTGCCCCTCGGCAGATCAAGGGCTTGGCGCGCATTGCCGCACCCCCGCTCACGACACTGTGACCGACCGACAGGGCGAGCCGCGTGATGCGGAGACAAACGCCGCCAGGGGCGTCAACCTTGGCGCAAGGCCGGCGCGGCGCGCTGCTCCCGGATCACGGCCTCGAAGCCCCGCAGGCGCTTGTAGATCGACTGCAGCTCGACGATCGTCGACCAGGAGTTGACCAGGTACTGGAACGAGCCCCGGACCTGATCGAAGGCGTTGAGGATCTGCTGCAGCAGCCCAAGGGTGATCGCTCCCGCCACGATGGCCGGCGCCAGAACGATGTAGGGGAAGATGGTGTCGATCTGCAGATAGATAATCCGGCCGATGTTGAAGTACATGTAATTGAAATATAGACGGAAATAGCTCCTCCGAACGTCCTCGAACAGCCCTCGGACCGTGGGCGGCCGGGCGCGCGCGGGGTCGTCCTCGCCATAGACCAGCTCTTTGCGGTAGGCGGCCTCGACGAGCTGGTTGCGGAAATTGAGCCCCGGGAGGCGAACCCCGATCACCGCCAGGAAGCCCGTGCCGAACAGCGACCAGACGACCGCGGCAAGCACCAGCCCATGGGGGACGCGGCCGATCACGGGCAGCACGTCCACGTTCGCGGAGAGGCGGAGCAGCACCGGCAGGAACGCGATCAGGGTCATGACCGAGTTGATCAGGCTGACCCCGAGGTCCTCGGTGGTGGCCGCGAAGCGCATGGTGTCCTCCTGGACCCGCTGCGCTGCGCCCTCGACAGCTCGAAGTTCGCGCCAGTGGTCCAGGTAGTAGTCGTTCATGGCCATCCGCCAGCGGAACACGTAGTGGCTCACGAAGAAGAGGGTGAGCACGCCCACGACAACCGCGGCGAGAGCGATGTCCGAAAAGGTCAGGAGCTGGCCGTAGAATTGCGAGAGCGTGACGTGTCCCTTGTGGCTCAGGGCGGCCTGGACCAGGTCGTAGAACGGCCCGTACCAGTTGTTGATGGCGACGCTGACCTCGACCTGGAGGTAGGTGGCGAACAGGATCAAGGCCGACCCGAGGATCGACCAGCGCCACCAGCGGTGGGGCGCGGCGAGTCGCCAGGCCGCGGCGAACAGGCCAACGCTGATCGCGAAGTAGAGGTCGAACCAGAGGAACGGCTTCGACCAGAACATCGAGACCCCGATGATCGGCGGCGCGCCCGGCGCTGCCGGAGGCAGTCCGATGTGGGCGCCGAAATCGCGCCCTCCGGCGTACCACAGGGCCACCGAGAGGCCCGTCCAGAGCAACGCCGACCAGCCGAAGATCCCCGGCCGAGGAAAGAACGCCACGAACATCAGCCACCGACCCCCAGGGGATGCGAAGGGCCTTGCGAAACACGTCTATCCACTACGATGCCTGACATCCGTCCGGTGCTCGGAAACGCCTCCCAGGCAGCGGCAGATGTTATATTATAACGGCAACGTTGTGGCGCCCCCGCGTCGGGCGCGGACACAAACGTCCGAGGAAACCGCCGGCCGTCCTTCAGGAATTCAGGTTCAGCAGCGCCGGGTCGCCGCCCTGGGCGGCGATGTTGACGCTCACCGCACGTTCCACGGCATAGCGCAACAGGGCGTTGGGACCGCCCGCCTTGGGGCCGGTGCCCGACAGCCCCTCGCCGCCGAAGGGCTGGACGCCCACCACCGCCCCGATCATCGAGCGGTTCACGTAGGCGTTGCCGGCGGGGACCAGGCTGCGGACCTGCTCGGCGAAGGCCTCGATGCGGCTGTGCACGCCCAACGTCAGGCCGTAGCCCGCCGCGGCAAGCGGCGCCGCGGCGGCGGCCAGGTCGTTGGCGTCATAGCGCACCACATGCAGGATCGGCCCGAAGACCTCCTTCTGCAGGAAGGCGGCGGACGGGATCTCCGCCAGGACCGGGCCGAAGAAGTGGCCGCCGGACGGCGCCGCCAGTTCGTGCAGCACCTTGGCCTCCTCGCCCAGCCGCTGGCGGTGGGCGGCCAGGGCGGCGCGCGCGTCCTCGTCGATCACCGGGCCGACGTCCGTGCGCGGGTCGGCCGGGTCGCCCAGGACCAGGGCGTCCATCGCGCCAGCCAGGCCCTCGATCAGGGCGTCGGCGGTCTCGTGCGGGGCGAACAGCATGCGCAGGGCCGAGCAACGCTGGCCCGCCGAGCCGAAGGCCGAGGCGATGACGTCGTCGATCACCTGTTCGCGCAGGGCGGTGGTATCCACGAACATGGCGTTCAGGCCGCCGGTCTCGGCGATGAAGGGCACGATCGGGCCGTTGCGGGCGGCCAGCGTGCGGTTGATCGCCCAGGCGGTGTCTGTGCCGCCGGTGAAGGCCACGCCGGCGCAGGACCGGTGCGCGACCAGGGCCTGGCCGACGGTCGCGCCATCGCCCGGCAGCAGGTGCAGCAGGTCCGGGTCCAGGCCCGCGGCGTGGTAGAGGCGCACGGCCTCGGCGGCGATCAGCGGGGTCTGCTCGGCGGGCTTGGCCAGGACCGCGTTGCCGGCGGCCAACGCCGCGGCGATCTGGCCGGTGAAGATGGCGAGGGGAAAATTCCACGGACTGATGCAGGCGAAGACGCCGCGTCCGTGCAGGGAGAGCTGGTTGGTCTCGCCCACCGGCCCGCGCAGGGTCTCCGGATGGGCGAACTGGCGTTCGGCCAACATGGCGTAGTAGCGGCAGAAGTCGGCGGCCTCGCGCACCTCGGCGACGCCGTCCGAGAGCGTCTTGCCCGCCTCACGCGCGCAGATCGCGATCAGCCGCTCGCGGTTGGCCTCCAGGGCGTCGGCCATGGCGCGCAGCACCGGCGCTCGACCCTCGCCGCCCAGGTCGTTCCAGGCCGGCTGGGCCGCCGCCGCCGCCGCGTAGGCGGCGTCGACATCGGCGATCGTGGCGTCCGAGGCCTGGCCGACAGGGCGCGAGAGGTCGGAGGGCGAGACTCGCGGGGCGCCTTTGCCGGAGTTCGTCTTTCCACGGACGATAGGCGCTGCGGTGAGCGGCGGCAGGGCGGCGACCGCGCCGGCCAGGGTCTCGCGGCTGGCGGCGATGGATAGGTCCAGGCCCTGGGAGTTCCTGCGGCTGGGGCCATAGAGGTCGGCGGGCAGCGGGATCCTGGCGTGCGGCGCGCCGCCGGAAGCCTCGACCGTGGCGATCGGGTCGGAGACCACCTTCTCGACCGGCGTGCGCTCGTCCAGCAGGGCGTGCACGAACGAGGTGTTGGCGCCGTTCTCCAGCAGGCGGCGGACCAGATAGGGCAGCAGGTCCTCATGGCTGCCTACCGGGGCGTAGACCCGGAGCGGGAACTCGCCATAGCGCTCGCGCGCGCCGGCGTAGAGCGCCTCGCCCATGCCGTGCAGGCGCTGGAACTCCGGACTGAGGCCCGCCTGCGTGGCCATCAGGCGCACGGCGGCCAAGGTGTGCGCGTTGTGGGTGGCGAACTGGGCGTAGAGCGCGGGCGCCGCGCCCAGCAGCGTGCGGGCGCAGGCGAGGTACGAAAGGTCCGTCGCGGCCTTCGTCGTATAGACTGGATAGCCCGGCAGGCCCGCCACCTGGGCGCGCTTGATCTCCGAGTCCCAATAGGCGCCCTTGACCAGCCGCACCATCAGCCGCCGCCCCGTGGCGCGCGCGATGCCGGCCACCGCCTCTATCACCTGGCGCCCGCGCTTCTGGTAGGCCTGGACCGCCAGGCCCAGGCCCGTCCAGGCCCCGAGCTCGGTTTCGCCGGCCAGCGCCGCAAGCAGTTCCAGGGAGACGACCAGCCGGTCGGCCTCCTCGGCGTCGAGGGTCAGGTTGATGTCGGCGGCGGCCGCCAGCAAGGCCAGGCGCCTGATGCGCGGATAGAGTTCGCCCCACACGCGGTCGGGCTCGCGCGCCTCGTAGCGCGGCGAGAGCGCCGAGAGCTTCACGGAGATGCCGTGCCCGGCCTCCGGGCCCTGGGATCCGGCGTGCTTGCCCACCACCCGGATCGCCGCGGCGTAGGCGGCCTCGTAGCGGTCGGCGTCGGCCTCGGTGCGCGCGCCCTCGCCCAGCATGTCGAAGGAGCAGACGAAGCCGTCCTGGGCCGCGCGCCGAATCGCCTTCTCGATGGTGGCGCCCAGGACGAACTGCTCGCCCATGATTTTCACCGCGGCGCCGACCGCGCGGCGGATCACCGGCTCGCCCAACCGCCCGGCGAGCTTGCGGATGAAGCCCGGCAGGTCGGCGCCGGCTTCCTCGTCCGGATCGATCAGCTTGCCGGTGAGCATCAGGCTCCAGGTCGAGGCGTTGACCAGGATCGAGTCGGAATTGCCGGCGTGGCTCGCCCAGTCGGCCGAGGCGATCTTCTCGGCGATCAGCTTGTCGCGGGTCTCCTCGTCAGGCGTGCGCAGCAGGGCTTCGGCCAGGCACATCAGCGCCAGGCCTTCGCGGGTCGACAGGCTGAACTCCTGCAGGAAGCTCTCGACGACGCCTTGGCGCCGGGCGCCGCGCCGCGCCGCGCGGACCAGGGCGATGGCCTCCTGGCTGACCGCCGCGCGATCTTCGGCGCCCAGGGGCCGGGCGGCCAGCGCCGCGGCGACGGCCTGCCGTTCGTCCAGGAACTTGGCGGCGTCCAGATGATCGAAGGGCATGGCGGTCTCCGTGCTCGACATTCATCCGGAATAGGATCCAATTCCTCGAATGTGCTGCGGATATCCATATAGGGTGCACGACAATCATCGGCAGGAGGCAAGAATGGCGAATATTGTGCGGCTCGACGATATGGACCGCCGCCTCCTGCGGGTGCTGCAGGCCGACGGCCGGATCAGCAACGGCGAGCTTGCGGAACGATGCAGCCTCTCCGCCTCGGCCTGTTCCGATCGCGTGCGGCGGCTGCGGGAGAGCGGCTACATCACCGGCTTCTCCGCCGTGCTGGACCCCGAGAAGGTGGGCCGCGCCCTGCTGATCTTCGTGGAGGTCGTCCTCGACCGCACGACGCCGGAGGTGTTCGAGACCTTCGCCGCCGCGGCGAGGCGGGCTCCGGACGTTCTGGAGTGCCACATGGTGGCCGGCGGCTTCGACTATCTGATCAAGGCGCGCGTGCGCGACTTCGCGGAGTACCGGAAGTTCCTCGGTGAAGTCCTGGTGCGGATCCCGGGCGTCCGGGAAACACGGACCTACGCCGTACTGGAAGAAGTGAAATCCACCACCCAACTGCCGGTGTAGCCGCCCTGCCCGAAACGGGGAGGGATGAAACGCAAGGAGCCCGGCCTTTCGGCCGGGCTCCCGCAACTTTCACCGATCGCTCGGCGGTCGAGATCAGAAGCTGATGTCGACCGTGGAACGGCGGTTCAGCGGTTCCTTCACGCCATCGGCGGTCTGGACGGCGAGGTTGGTCTTGCCCTTCCAGTCGACCGACAGGGCGGTCTGGGCGACGCCCATTCCGACCAGCGCGTCAGCGACGGCCTTAGCGCGGCGTTCCGACAGGCGGATGTTGTAGGCCGCCGAACCGGAGGTGTCGGTGTAACCCACCACAGTCACCTTGGTCGCGTGACCGCCCGAAGCGTAGTTGGCCGCTTCCTGCACCACCGACTGGGCTTCCGGCGTCAGGATGTACTGATCGAACGGGAAGTAGACGATGAACTGCTTGGCCTCATAGGCCGGCGGCGGCGGAGGCGGCGGCGGCGGAGGCGGAGGCGGCGGGG
>NZ_DATMNA010000055.1:0-54508 GCF_035569475.1 Phenylobacterium sp. | reverse complement strand
GCGCTCGACCCGGCGGGCCGCTTCCCCGAGACCTTCGTCCTGCCAGCCGACCGCGCGGGGCTGGAGGCCTTCGCCAAGGGGCCGGACGCGCCGCCCCTCTATATCGTCAAGCCGATCCGCGGCAGCGGCGGCCAGGGCATCAGCGTCACCGCCGACGTCGCCGCCGCCCTCGGCCAGAAGGACGTGGTGGTCCAGCGCTACATCGACCGGCCCTACCTGATCGAGGGCCGCAAGGGCCACTGCCGCATCTATTGCCTGGTCACCTCGGCCGAACCTTTGCGCGCCTATGTCTATTCGGAAGGCATCGTGCGTATCGCGCCGGAGCCCTACGATCCCAGCCCCGACCGCGGCGGCGGGCCGTCGATGCACGTGACCAACACCGCCCTTCACATCGGGCACCCCGGGCTGGCGATCAGCCAGGATCCCAAGCAGGACGACGTGGGCTCGATCCGCAGCCTCTCGGCGCTGCTGCGGCGCATGACCGCCGACGGGCTCGACGGCCAGGCGGTGTTCGGCGAGATCAAGGCGCTGGTGGAGTGGTACGTCCGCTTGCTGGCCGCCGAGGGGCTGTTCGCGCGCCAGGCCGCGAGTTCGCCGCCCCGGGGTTTCCCGGCCAAGCTGTTCGGCCTGGACGTGCTGCTCGACGACGCCGGCCATCCCTGGCTGATCGAGATGCAGCGCACGCCGGCGGCCCGGGGCGCGCCGCTGGTCGAGAAGATCAACGGCGAGATGTACGCCTCGGCTTTCCGCATGGGCCACGCGCCGCTGATCGACGATACGACGCCGCCGGAGCTGCTGGCGGCCCTGCGGGCGGACGACGGCGCGCGCCGCCGCCGGGAGGCCGAGCTGGAGTTCGGCCATCGCGGCAAGTTTGTGCCGCTGGACCTGCGGCCCACAACCTAATCCTGGATATGCTCGAACTGCGCCTTCAGGGTCTTGAAGGCCTGTGGGATGTCCTTGTGCCTGAAGGGCGCGAAGGTCGCCTTGGCGGCCTCCAGCCGGGCCTTCATCGCCTTGGCGACCTCCGGATTGCCGACGGCGACGCTGTAGTTCTCGGTGCGGTCGGCGCGATGGTCGTAGAGTTCCTGGTAGGGGAACAGCGACATCGGCAGCCGGTTGCCGCGATAGTAGATGGCGTCCACGTACTTCCAGTCCTGGGTGCGGATCGCCACCGGGACCTCGTTGTCGAAGAGCACCAGTTCCTCATGCGGCGAGGCCGCGCCCCGGATCAGCACATCTGAGATGTCGCGGCCGTCCAGGGTCACGCCCTCGAGCGGCGGAAGGCCCGCCATGGCGCGGAAGGTGGGCAGGAGATCGATGCCCGAGATGATCGACTTCACCCGCCGCCCCGCGGGGATCCGCCCCGGCGCCCAGGCCACGAACGGCACGCGGTAGCCGCCGTCATAGCCGCCGCCGCCCTTGCGCTCACGCATCCCGCCCGGCGAGCCCTCGAACCAGGGCCCGTTGTCCGAGGTGAAGACCACCACGGTGTCGTTCTCCAGCTTCAGCGCCCGAAGCTTGGCCAGCAGGCGGCCCACGATGGAATCGATCTCCGCCACCACCGCGCCGTAGGGCCCGGCGAAGGTGTCGGCCTTGAAGCCGGGGTGCGGATGCTCCGGCAGGTGCGGCGACGACAGCGCCAGCTCGACGAAGAACGGCCGGTCCCTGTTCGCCTCGATGAACCGCTCGGCATGGTCGTAGAACTGCTGCTGGAGCTGCGGATAGTCGACCGGGAGTTTGGCGACCTCGTCCGAACCCGCATGGCTCTCGAACAGCGACAGCGGCGCCATGTCATGGCTGTAGGGGATGCCGAAGAAGGCGTCGAACCCATGTCTGGTGGGCGGCCAGGCGGGGCCCAGATGGCCCAGGTGCCACTTGCCGAACAGGGCGGTGGCGTAGGCCGGCTTCAGCGCCTTGGCGAGGGTCACTTCCGACAGCGGCAGGCCGCGGTCGTCCTGCTGCATGATCACCTCGTAGCCGAGGCCCGTGCGCACCGCATAGCGCCCGGTCAGGAGCCCGGCCCTGGAGGGGCTGCAGAGATTGGCCGGGGCGTAGTAGTCGGTGGCGACCACGCCCTCGCGCGCCATCCGCTCCAGGTTCGGCGTCGGCAGGCCGCCGGGGCCATAGATCGAGACGTCGCCGTAGCCCAGGTCGTCGCACAGCACGACGATGAAGTTCGGCGGCCGCTTCGGCGCCGGCCCCGCCGAGCGCGCGGCGGTCCCGGCCAACAGGGCGCTGGCGCCGGCGGCGGCCAACAGGCGTCTGCGGTCCATGCGGTCTCCCCTGCCCCGGCCGGTTCGGCGCGGCGCCCGATCGGTCGGGCGCTCAGTCCGCCTGGTCGGCGTAGATCTTCATCAGGCGATAGAGGTAGTCGCGGCTGTCGTAGAGCACCTTGACCCGGATGCGCTCGTTCAGCCCATGCACCCCGTCGCCGTCCGGATCGCCGAAGTCGCCGCTGATGCCATAGGTCGGGATGCCCACCGGGGTCAGGAAGGCGCCGTCCGTCGCGCCCGCCGACATCTCGCGCACCTGCGGCACGCCCGGCCACATCTCGGCCGCCAGCTTCTCGGCCGGTCCCAGCACCTTGGGATCCAGCGGCGGCGGCGGGGAGACCGCGTTGCGGATCTCGCGCACGGACACCTTCACCTTCGGGTCGCCGATGGCCTGTTCCAGCGTCGCCTGCACGTCGGCCGCGCTGGTCCCCGGGAAGATGCGGCAGTTGATGTTGGCCCGCGCCCGTTGCGGCAGGGCGTTGGTGGCGTGGCCCGCGTCCAGCATGGTCGCCACGCAGTTGGTGTGCAGGATGGCGTTGTTGTCCGGATCCTTCTCCAGGATCGCGCGGGCGCCCTCGTCCCTGGGGTTTTTCAGCAGGGCCGCGATGGCCGCCTGCTCCTCCGGCGTCCGCGTCTTCGCCATGCGGGCATAGAAGTCGCGCGTCGTGTCGCTGAACATCACCGGGAAGCGGTAGCCCTGGATCTTCACCAGGGCGTTGGCCAGGTGATAGATCGCGTTGTCCGGCAGCGGCCGGGAGGAGTGGCCGCCGGGATTGGTCACCTCCAGGGTGAAGTTCTGGCTGAGCTTCTCGCCCACCTGGATTCCCTGGAACACCGGCTTGCCGTTGGCGTCCACCAGCCCGCCGCCGCCCTCGTTCACCGCGAAGGCCGCGTCGATCAGGTCGCGCTTGTTCTTCGCCAGGTACTCCGCGCCGTTGAAGGCGCCGTTGGTCTCCTCGCCGCAGGTCAGCGCCATCTTCAGCGTCCGGCGCGGCTTGAAGCCTTCCTTCTTGTAGCGGACCAGGGTGTCCACCCAGATCGAGGCCATGGCCTTATCGTCGGCGGCGCCGCGGGCGTAGAAGTTGCCGTTCTCCTCCACCAGGGTGAAGGGATCGCGCGTCCAGTCCTCGCGCTTGGCCTCCACCACGTCCAGGTGGGCCAGCATCAGCACCGCCTTGGCCTTGGGATCGCGGCCGGGGAGGATCGCCACCAGCCCGCCCTCCTTGGGATGGTCGGGCGCGGCGAAGGGGTGCAGGTCGGTGTCGGGGAAGCCCGCGGCCTTCAGGTGCGCGGCCATGCGCTCTGCGGCCAAGGTGCAGCTCCCGGCCGAGAGCGTGGTGTTGGTCTCCACCAGCTCCTTGTAGAGGGCGCGGTACTCGAGCTGGTCGGGCCGCGGCGCGGCTCCCTGGGCCAGGGCGGAACTCCCAAGAAGCGCCCCAAGCGCCACCGAAACCGCCAGCGTCCTCAACATCGCGATCGTCCCCCGAGCGAATCCGGGTTCGACCTTAGGGGCCTCCGCGGCGCTGGCAACCCTCACGCCCGATGCGCCATGGGCGGACCGCTCCGCGCGGTCCGCCCCTAGCCCTGTCCCGGTTCAGAAGGTGAAGGTCAGCCGGCCGTAGTAGTAGCCGCCGTTGATGCCGTAGGGCGAGAACTGCGCCGGCTCGCCATAGACGTTGTTGCCGCTCAGCGGCCTGACCCCGCCGGAGCCGTCGGGCACGTTGGGCACGCCCGGCGGACGCTTGCTGAACAGGTTGTTGGCGCCCACGTCGATCTTCACGGAGTCGGTCAGGTTGAAGCCCACGTCGAGGTCGGTGATCCCCGTGGCGGGCACGGTGAATTTCCGCGCCTCCGGGTCGGTGCCGGCGCCGCTGAAGTCGATGATCTCGCTCACTTCGCCGTAGATCTCCTCGCGCAGGTTCACGCTCCACCTGCCCTTGGTCCAGTAGGCTCCGAGGACCGCCTTTTCCTTCGGGCTCGCCGAGGTGAGCGTGCTGCGGGCCGTGGGGCTGAGGATGCTGGTCTGGCTGAACGCCGCATTGGCCACCAGCGCGGGCAGGGGCTGCAGGCTGGTGATGGTGGTCTCGTTGTAGTTGACGGCCGCCGACCAGTCGACGTGGCCGTAGTCGTCGAAGTCGGAGGCGTAGTTGGCCGTGAGCTCGACGCCGCGGGTGCGGGTGTTGGCCCCGTTGGTGAACACCGCGATGCCGACGTAGGTGACGCTCGGGTCGAGGATGTTGCCGTGGGCGCGGATGGCGTTCAGCGCCCCTTGCGACACCACCGTCGTGCCCAGCAGGCCCAGCAGGGTGCCGGTGTTGACGATCCGGTTGCGGATTTCGATCTGGTAGGCGTCGGCGGTGATCTGCAACCGCTCGATCGGATGGGCGACGAAGCCGATGCTGTAGTTGGTGGACTTCTCCGGCTTCAGGTTCTGGAAGCCGACCAGGTGCGCGGCCGGTGAGTTGGGCGGCAGGTTCACCACCGCGAAGGTCGGGGCGACGTTGGTGGCCGAATAGAACTCCTCGGCCAGGGTGGGCGCGCGGAAGCCCGTGCTGACGGTGCCGCGAATGGCGAAGGCCGGGTTGAAGTCGTAGCGCCCGGTCAGCTTGCCGACCGTCGTCGAGCCGAAGTCGCTGTAGTGCTCATACCGGCCCGCCAGATCCACCTTGAGGCCGGCGATCGGATCGACCGCGAGGTCGATGTAGCCGGCGTAATTGGTGCGCGAATGGTTCGCTGCGTCGCTGGGCTGGAAGCCCGGGTAGGACTGGCCGCCCTCCTTGTAGATCGAGGCCGGGTCGCCGGTGGAGATGTCGTAGGTCTCGCGTCGCCCTTCCGCGCCGAAGGCGAGGTTGAGCGGCGAGGCCATGCCCACGTCGAACCCCCGGGAGATGTCCAGGTTGCCGGTCCATTCGGAGCTGACGAAGGCGCCGTCGTAGAAGTTGCGCGGCGTCGTGTGGGTGTCGATGAACAGCGACGCGTTGGCCGAATTGAGCGTCGAGATCTCGTTCTTGTCCCGGCCGTAGGTCGTCGAGAGGTCCCAGTTCCACTCGTCCATGACGCCCTTGATCCCGCCGGTGACGGAATAGTCGTCCTCGCGGAGCGCTTCCCGCGGATTGAAGCCGTTGGGGAAGGGGATCAGCTCGCCGGGCGTGGTGACGCTGCCGCCGACGCCGAGCACCGGCGAGGCGATCACCCGCGAGGGTAGCCGGTAGTTCTCGAACGCCGAGGCCTTGCGGTGGCTGTAGCTGCCGAAGCTGTAGAGCTGCACGCCCTCGCCCAGCTCGTAGCCGGCGTTGTAGAAGCCGTTGTAGAGGTTGGACGAGGCGTCCCCGTAGATGTGGTTGACCCTCGGGTAGTCCGGCGCGCCCTTAACACCCGCGGCGTCGACCGCGTCGAGGCCCGCCTTCAGCGAACCGTCGAGGTTGAACAGGCGCCGGTCCGCGCCGCCCTGGTGGCTGAAGTCGTGGTAGCGCGTCTCGGCGGTCAGGTTGAGGAACCCCTTGTCGCCGAGCGGCAGGCCGATGTTCGCCGACGCCGCGCCCGTGGCCCCGCCGTTCGTGTAGTACGAGCCGCCGGTGGCGCTGATGGTCCCGCCGTGATTGGCGGTCTTCATGATGATGTTGACCACGCCGGCGATGGCGTCGGAACCGTACTGGGCCGCCGCGCCGTCCTGCAGCACCTCGACGTGGTCGATGGCGCCGACCGGGATCAGGCCGAGGTCGGGCGTCGCCGCGCCCTGGAAGACGCCAGGCGCCACGTGCAGGTTGCCCGTCGAATGGCGGCGCTTGCCGTCGACCAGCACCAGGGTGTTGTTGGGATTGAGGCCGCGCAGTTGCGCCGACAGCGTGAGCTGCCCGGTGTCGGTGCCGAACGATTCGGAATTGAACGAAGGCAGGTTCTGGGTCAGCGACTGGATCAGGTCCGGCTGGCCGACCCGCTTGAGCGCGTCCGAGCCCAGGACCTCGACCGGCGCGGCGCTGTCGGCGGCCTTCAACCCCGTCTGGCGCGTGCCGGTGACGATGACTTCGGACACCCCGGCCGCGGCTTCCGCGGGCGCTGCCGCGGCCGAGGCGGCGGGCGCGATGAACGCGGAAAGCACGAGCACGCTCGCGCCCATGTACAGGCTTCTCATGATTGGCCTCCCCTAAGCCTCTGATTGAACACGCCGACGAGATCGGCGCGCGTCCGCCCTTCGGGCAGACTCCAGAGTTCGACGAACATTATCCGACGACTGATCGGTTGCGGTGTCAAACCGCCTCGCGCCGTGGCGGGGCGCTATTTCCGCTGGTCTTGCATAAAGGCCACAACCAGTGCGGGGGGCCTGCCCTGGCCGCGGCCCCGCGGACGCGGCGGCCTTATGGCGCCGTCAGGGCCCTGCCCCGGCCGCGCGGGTCGGACGCGGGATGGGGAACCGCGCCAACGACCTGGATCGCCTCGACGTCGCCGTTGAAGTCCTGCGCCTCCACCCGGTAGCCGCGCTTCTCCATCGCCTGGCGCAGGGCCGGCGGGAACGGCGCATAGGGCTCCGAATAGAGGGTGTTCTCCGGCAGCAGTTGGTGATGGAACCGCAGGGTCTTGAGCGCGGCGGCCAGGGGCCGGTCGAAGTCGTAGACGTCCGCCAGGACCTGGAACACCGAGGTGAAGATGCGCGAGCCGCCCGGCGTGCCCAGCACCATCGCAACCCGGCCGTCGCGGGTGAGGATCGTCGGGGTCATCGAGGACAGCGGGCGCTTGAACGGAGCGATGGCGTTGGCGTCCCCGCCGACCACCCCGAACTGGTTGGGCGCCCCGGGCTTGACCGAGAAGTCGTCCATCTCGTCGTTCAGCAGGAAGCCCGCGCCCTCGACGACCACTCCGGCCCCGAAGGAGCCGTTCAGGGTGTAGGTGTTCGACACCGCATTGCCCCAGCGGTCGACGATGGAGAAGTGGGTGGTCTGCGGCTTCTCGAGGCCGGGCGCCACAGAGGCCAGCCGCGACGGCGCCTTCGGGTCGATCTCCGCCGCGCGGCGGGCGAGATAGGCCGGGTCCGTGAGGCGGCCCACCGGAACCTGCACGAAGTCCGGATCGCCGAGGTACTCCGCCCGGTCGGCGAAGACCCGCTTCTCGATCTCGCTCACCAGGTGGACGTACTGCGGCGAGTTCAGGCCCACCCCGCCGAACAGCGGCCCGGCGTCGGCCTTCATGGCCAGCATCTGCAGGAGCGCGATCCCGCCGGAGCTGGGCGGCGGGGCGGTGATCAGGCGGTAGCCGCACCAGTCGCCCTGCACGGGCTCGCGCCAGACCGCCTTGTAGGCGGCCAGGTCCGCCTTGCCGATCAGGCCCTGAGGGGCGCCTTTTTGCATCTGGCGCACCAGGAGGTCGGCGGTCCGGCCCTCGTAGAACTCGCGGTCGCCGCCGCGGGCGATGCGCGACAGGGTGGCGGCCAGCTCCGGTTGCCGGAAGCGGCGCCCGGCGGCCATCGCGGCGAAGTAGCGGTCGAAATTGGTGACGCCGGCGAAGCTGTGGCGGTCCGCCTCGCGCTCGGCGATCAGCCCGGGCGGGACCACGAAGCCGTCGCGCGCCAGCCGCACCGCCGGGGCCAGGTCCCGCGCCCAGGGCAGCTTGCCGAAGCGCCGATGCGCCTCGGCCATGCCCCGCACCGTCCCCGGCGTCCCGCTGGAGAGCACGCCCACGAGGCTGAGGCTGGCGATGGGCTTGCCCGCGGCGTCCAGGTACATGCCCGCGCTGGCCTTGGCGGGCGCCGTCTCCCGATAGTCCAGGAAGTAGGGCTTGCCGTCGACATAGAGGGTCATGAAGCCCCCGCCGCCCAGGTTTCCCGCCTCGGGAAAGGTGACGGCCAGAACGAAGGCCGTGGCCACCGCGGCGTCGACCGCGTTGCCGCCGGATTTCAGGACCTCGCGCGCGGCGGCCGCTCCATAGCCGTCCGGCGACGCCACCGCCCCGGCGCTCAGGGCCCGCGCGCCGCCGGCGGCTTGCGCCGGCGTGCAAAGCGCCGACAAGGTGAGCAGGCTCGCGAACCAGGCCGCCAAGATTGTCCGCAAAGGCCAGCTCCCTCGATCAGCTCGGCGCAGACGACGCCCCGCCAAGGCAGCATATGGCGCCGCCTGCCTTCGCCACCCGGAAAATCGGCGCCGCGCACTTCGTGTGCCAGAATTGGTCAGTCCAGTGTGGACAAGCCAATTATTAGGACGTAGCAGAGAGACTGCCGCGCTTAAGGGGGTTGGCGAACCCTTTCGATCGGAAGGTTGCAAGATCTGCCGCAGGGCTGAGATTCAGGGATCGAACGGAAGAGATTTCACGCGCCATGCGGATCGCAGATGTAAGGGTCATCACCACCTGCCCGGGCAGGAATTTCGTCACCCTGAAGATCGTCACCGACGAAGGCGTCTACGGGATCGGCGACGCGACCCTCAACGGGCGGGAGAAGGCCGTCGCGGCCTATCTGGAGGAGCACGTCGCGCCTCTGCTCATCGGGCGCGACGCGCGGAAGATCGAGGATGCGTGGCAGCTTCTCTACCGCGGCGCCTACTGGCGGCGCGGGCCGGTGACCATGCGGGCCATCGCGGCCGTCGACGTGGCGCTTTGGGACATCAAGGCCAAGGCCGCCGGCATGCCGCTCTACGATCTGCTGGGCGGCAAGAGCCGCGAGGGCGTCATGGTCTACGGCCACGCCAACGGCGCCGACATCGAAGAGACCTGCGACGAGGTCGAGCGCTACGTCGGGCTGGGCTACAAGGCCGTGCGCGCCCAGAGCGGCGTGCCCGGCCTGGACAAGCCCTACGGGGTCGGGCGCGGGCGGATGTTCTATGAGCCGGCCGACGCCGCCCTGCCCACCGAGACCGTCTGGTCGACATCGAAGTACCTCGACCACACCCCCAAGCTCTTCGAGGCGCTCAGGGATCGGCTCGGCTTCGGGGTGGAGCTGCTGCACGACGCCCACCACCGGCTGACGCCGCTGGAGGCCGCGCGCCTCGGCAAGTCGCTGGAGCCCTACCGCCTGTTCTGGCTGGAAGACGTGACCCCGGCGGAGAACCAGGAGGCGTTCCGCCTGGTCCGCCAGCACACCGTGACCCCGCTGGCGGTCGGCGAAATCTTCAACACGATCTGGGACTGCAAGGACCTGATCCAGGAGCAGTTGATCGACTTCATCCGCACCACCGTCGTGGGCGCGGGCGGGATCAGCCACCTGCGGCGGATCGCCGACTTCGCGGCCGTCTGGCAGGTGCGCACCGGGTGCCACGGCGCGACCGACCTCTCGCCGGTGACCATGGGCGCGGCCCTGCACTTCGACAGTTGGGTCCCCAACTTCGGCATCCAGGAATACATGCGGCACACGCCGGAGACGGACGCGGTCTTCCCCCACGCCTACCGCTTCGAGGCCGGCCTGCTGTTCCCCGGGGACACCCCCGGCCACGGCGTCGACATCGACGAGGCGCTGGCCGCCAAATATCCCTACGACCCCAAGCAGCTTCCGATCGCCCGTCTCGAGGACGGCACCATGTGGAACTGGTGACCGTCCGGGCGATGGCGACGCTCAAGCGCCTGCGCTGGTGGATCGTCGCCCTCGTCTGCATGGGGACCGTGCTCAACTACCTGGCCCGCAATTCGCTGGGCGTGCTGGCGCCGCAGCTCACCCGTGACCTGGGTTTCAGCACCCAGCAGTATTCCTGGGTCGTGGCGGCCTTTCAGGTCACCTACACCGCCATGCAGCCGGTCTGCGGGGCGATCATCGACTCCCTTGGCCTGAAGGTGGCTTTCGCCCTCTTCGCGGTCGCCTGGTCGCTCGCCAACATGGCGCACGGCTTCGCCGGGGGCTGGATGTCGCTGGCCGTGTTCCGCGGACTGCTCGGGGTCAGCGAATCCGCGGCGATCCCGGCCGGGGTGAAGGCGGTCAGCGAGTGGTTCCCGGCCCGGGACCGCTCGGTCGCCATCGGCTTCTTCAACGCCGGCACCTCGCTCGGGGCCGCCATCGCCCCGCCGATCGTGATCTTCCTGTCGCTGGCCTACGGCTGGCGCTCGGCCTTCGTGGTGACCGGCGCGCTGGGCCTGGTCTGGGCCGCCGCCTGGTACCTGCTCTATGACAATCCAGCCCGCCACCCGGCGCTCAGCCCCGCGGAGCGCGCGCTCGCGCCCTCCATCGTGGAGGCGTCGACCCAGCCGCCGCTCACCTTCCGTTCGCTCGTCGTCCAGCGCAGCTTCTGGGGCCTGGCGATCCCCCGCTTCCTGATCGAGCCGGCCTGGCAGACCTTCAGCTTCTGGATCCCGCTCTACCTGGCGCGCGAGCGGGGCATGGACCTGAAGTCCATCGCGCTGTTCGCCTGGCTGCCGTTCCTGGCCTCCGACGCCGGCGGCATCCTCGGCGGCTACCTGTCGCCGCTGCTGATGAAGCACTTCCGGCTGGGCTTGCTCACGTCGCGCGCGACGGCTTTCACCCTTGGCGCGGTGATGATGATCGCCCCGGCCAGCGTGGGCCTGGCGCTCAGCCCCTACACGGCGATCGCGCTCTTCTGCGTCGGCGGCTTCGCCCACCAGATGCTCTCGGTTTCGCTCAACACCCTGACCACCGACGTCTTCCCCCGCGAGAGCGTGGCGCGGGCCAACGGGTTCGTCGGCATGTGCGGCTGGATCGGCGGCCTGCTGTTCTCGTTGCTGGTGGGCGCCTTGGCTGACACCGTCGGCTATGGGCCGCTGTTCCGCCTGCTGGCGGTGTTCGACATCGCCGGCGCGATGATCCTGTTCGCCGTGCTGCGGCCCGTGCGGCTGGACAGCCGGGTCGCCTTCGCATGAGGGCCTCGATCGCCCGGCCGCCGCGGTTCAGGCTGGCCTCGCGGGAGGGGCCGCGGGTGAGCCTGGTCTCCGACACGGGCTTCGAGGTCGACATCTTCGTGCTGGAGCCGGACATCGTGCGGGTGTTGCACCGGCCGCCCGGCGGGCTGCGGGGCCCACGCACCTGGGCGATCGCGCCCGGCGCCGAGGACGTCGCCGACGCGGGCCGCGACCGGCTGGACGTCAGCGGCTTTTCCGGCCCTGACTTCACGCTCGACGAGGCTGACGGCCGCCTCGTCGTCGCCACCGGCCGGCTGCGGCTCACGGTCCGGCTGGAGGGCCTTTCCTGCCGGTGGGAGATGGCCGGCGGCGCGGGCTGGGAGCCGATCGCCCGCGACCGGCCGACCCAGGCCTACAACTTCGGCTGGTGGGGTCAGGGCGTGCGCCACTACCTCGTCCGTGATCCGGCCGAGCGCTACTTCGGCCTGGGTGAGAGGTCGGGCGAACTCGACCGGGCCGGCCGCCGGTTCCGGATGAGCAACGTCGACGCCATGGGCTATGACGCGCGCACGTCCGACCCGCTCTACAAGCACATTCCGTTCTACATCACGCAGCACGGGAGCACCGGCCTCGCGTTCGGCCTCTTCTACGACACCTACGCCGACTGCGAGTTCGACTTCGGCGCCGAGCGCAGCAACTACCACGGCCTGTTCCGCGGGTTCCACGCCGAGGCGGGCGACCTCGACTACTATGTGATCGCAGGGCCCCGGGTGGCCGACGTCACGCGGCGGTTCACCTGGCTCACCGGGCGGCCGGCGTTCCTGCCGCGCTGGGGCCTCGGCTATTCGGGCTCGACCATGAGCTACACGGACGCGCCGGACGCCCAGGCGCGACTCGCCGACTTCATCGACAACTGCCGCCGCCACGACATCCTGTGCGACAGCTTCCACCTGTCGTCCGGCTACACCTCGATCGGGCCGCGCCGCTACGTCTTCCACTGGAACCGCGACAAGTTCCCCGACCCGGCGGCCTTCGCCGCGGGCTTCCGCGCCGCGGGCCTGCGGCTCTGCGCCAACATCAAGCCGTGCCTCCTCGACGACCATCCGCTGTTCGAAGAAGCGCACGCCAGGGGCCTGCTGATCCGCGGCCCCGACGGAGAACCCGCCTGGGTTCAGTTCTGGGACGGCCTGGGCGCCTATCTCGACTTCACCAATCCCGAGGCCCAGGCCTGGTGGCGCGAGCACGTGACCGCCGACCTGCTCGACCTCGGCCTCGAGGCCACCTGGAACGACAACAACGAGTTCGAGGTCACCGACCCGGAAGCCTTGGCCGCCATGTTCGGCGCGCCGGCGCCGGCGGCGGAGAGCAAACCCCTGCAGACCCTGCTGATGCTGCGCGCTTCGCGGCGGGCGCAGCAGGCGCACGCGCCGGGGCGGCGGCCGTTCCTGGTGTCGCGCGCCGGGGCGGCCGGCATGCAGCGGTACGTCCAGACCTGGTCGGGCGACAACGCCACGGCCTGGGAAAGCCTCCGCTGGAACAGCCGCATGGGGCTGGGCCTGGCGCTGAGCGGGGTCTCCAACAGCGGCCACGACATCGGCGGCTTCAGCGGCCCGCAGCCGGACGCCGAGCTGTTCGTCCGCTGGGTCGAGGCCGGGGTCTTCATGCCCCGTTTCAGCATCCATTCCTGGAACGACGACGGGACCGCCAACGAACCCTGGATGCACCCGAAGGCCACCGCCACGGTGCGCGACCTGATCCGGCTGCGCTACCGGCTGCTGCCCCACCTCTACGACCTGAGTTGGCGTCACCACAGCGCGTTCGAGCCGATCGCGCGGCCGACCTTCCACGACTTCCCCGACGACCCGGAGGCCTATGCCGACACCGACGACCTCATGCTGGGCCCCTCGCTGCTGGTCGCCTCGGTGGTCGAGCCCGGTGCGACGACGCGAGAGGTCCGCCTGCCCACCGGCGCGGCCTGGTTCGACTTCTGGACGGGCGCGAGGTTCGAGGGCGGCCGCCGCGTCAGCCTGCCCGCGCCCTGGGGACGGCCGCCCCTGCTGGTCCGCGAGGGCTCGGCCATCCCGCTCAACATCGCCGAGCAGAGCTTCGACCGCCGCGCGGACGCCCGCGCCTTCGCCCTCTTCGCCCCGGCGGAGGGCCAGGTCTCGGCCACCTGCTTCGAGGACGACGGCGAGGCCGACATCGGGCGCGAGGCGGGCGTGGGACATTGGGCGCTCTCGGTGGAGGCCTCCGCCGAGCGGCTGACCGTGGACGCCCGCGCAGCCGGCCCGCGCCCGCCGCGCGGACCGCTGGCCCTGCTGCTGCGGCCTGCCGACACCCGGCCGGTCTGCCGGCCGTCGGGCGAGCCGCTCGCCGACCGCATCGAGGGCGACTGGCGGCGCGTGGACCTCGATCCCTAGCCCAGCCGGTAGGCCCGCTTGACCAGATTGTAGGCCAGGTCGACGGCGGTCTCGGCCGCTTCTTCCTCGTCCAGCCGATGCTCGGCCACCAGCCGGGCCAGGAAGCCGCAGTCGACGCGGCGGGCCATGTCGTGGCGGGCCGGGATCGACAGGAAGGCCCGCGTGTCGTCGTTGAAGCCCACGGTGTTGTAGAAGCCGGCCGTCTCGGTGGTCTGCTCGCGGAACCGCCGCATGCCCTCGGGGCTGTCGTGGAACCACCAGGCCGGGCCCAGGCGCAGCGCCGGATAGTGGCCCGCGAGCGGGGCCAGTTCGCGGCTGTAGCTGGTCTCGTCGAGCGTGAAGACGATCACGGTCAGGCCCGCCTCGTTGCCATAACGGTCGAGCAGCGGCTTCAGCGCGCCGACATAGTCCGTGGGCGTGGGGATGTCGGCGCCGCGGTCTCGGCCGAAGTCCCGGAACAACAGGGCGTTGTGGTTGCGGAAGCTGCCCGGATGGATCTGCATCACCAGGCCGTCGTCCAGGCTCATCTGCGCCATTTCGGTCAGCATCTGGGCTCGGAACAGCTCGGCGTCCTGGGCGTCGAAGGCGCCGCCGACGATCCTGCCGAACAGGGCCTCGGCCTCGGCCGGCGCGAGATCCGCCGTGGCGGCGGTCGGGTGCCCGTGGTCCGTGGAGGTCGCGCCCATCTCGGCGAAGGCGGCGCGCCGCCGCCGGTGCGCCTCGAGATAGCCGCGCCAGCTTCGCACGTCCTGGCCGGTAAGCTCCCCGAACCGCTGCAGGGCGGTCGGAAACTGCTCATGCTCGGCGTCGATCACCGGGTCCGGCCGGTAGGCTGTGACCACCCGGCCGGACCAGCCGCTGCGCCGGATCGCGGCGTGATGGCGCAGATCGTCGACGGGCGACTCGGTCGTCGCGAGCAGCTCGATGTTGAACCGCTCGAACAGCGCTCGCGGACGGTACGCCGGCGTCGCCAGGGCCTCGCCGATGCGGTCGAAATAGAGGTCCGCCGTCGAGGCGTCCAAGGCCACGTCGAAGCCGAAGACGGTCGCGAAGACATGCGCCAGCCACATGGCCGAGGGCGTGGCGCGGAACAGGTGCTGGTGGCTCGCGAAGAGCCTCCAGGCCTCGCGCGGGTCGGCCTCACTGGGCCCCTGGCGGGACGGCACGCCGAGCGCCGCCATCCCTACGCCCTGGCTGTAGAGCATTCGGAAAAGATAGTGGTCGGGCGCCAGCAGCAGGCTCGTCGCATCCTTGAACGGCGCGTCCGAGGCGAACCATTCCGGGTCGGTGTGGCCGTGCGGGCTGACGATCGGCAGGCCCTTGACCTCGCCGTAGAGCCGCCGCGCCACCGCGCGGGTCGCGGGGTCGGAGGGGAACAGCCGATCCTCGTTCAACGACAGGGGCCTTGGCATGGATTTCAGCGCTCCAGACGGCTTCGAAGGCCCGATCCGCATAGGACGGACGAGCGGACACCCGCTAGCTTGGCGGCATGGATCCGTCTCCCGCGCTGCAGCCCAGACTCAGCGACCTGACTCTCGCGCAAGCGCGGCCCCAGGTGCTGCGACCAGACTATGACCGCGCCGCCACGCGGATCGGCGTGGCCCACTTCGGTCCCGGAGCCTTCCATCGCGCCCATCAGGCCTTCTACTTCGATCGCCTGCTGCATTCCGACCCGGGCTTCGCGATCAGCGCCATCTCGCTGCACAGCGACGAGGTTCGCGCCGCCCTGGAGCCGCAGGACGGACTCTATAGCCTGACCGAGCGCGAGGCGGAGCCCAGCCTGCGGGTGATCGGCGCGATCCGCGAGACCCTGACCGCGCCCCGCACGCCCGAGGCGGTGTTCGCCCGCCTGGTTGACCCCGACCTGCGGCTGGTCACCGCCACGGTGACGGAGAAGGGCTATTGCCTCGGGCCGGCGGGCGACCTTGACCTGGACCATCCGCAGGTGCGCCACGACCTGGTCGGCGACGCACCGCCGCGAACGCTGGCCGGCTGGCTGCTCGCGGGCCTCGGCCGCCGCCACGCGAGCGGGCTGGGCGGGCTGGCCGTCGTCAGTTGCGACAACCTGTCGGGCAACGGCGCGCGCCTGGGCCGCAGCGTCGCCCAGTTGGCGGAGGCCCGCGGCGAGGCCGACCTGGCGCGCTGGATCGCCGGGCAGACGGCCTTTCCCGACACCATGGTCGACAGCATCACGCCGGCCACCGATGACGGCCTGCGCGCCGAGGCCGCCGAACGCCTCGGGCTCGCGGACGCCTGGCCGATCCAGCGCGAACGGTTCACCCAGTGGGTGATCGCCGACGAACTCGGGCCGCTCGGCCAACCGCTGGCCGCCGCCGGCGTCATCCTCACCGACAATGTGGCGGCCTTCGAGCGGGCGAAGCTGCGGCTGCTCAACGGCGCCCATTCGACCCTGGCCTACGTGGGCTTGCGCCTCGGCTACGAGAGCGTTTTCGAAGCCATGGCCGATCCGGCGCTGGCGGGGTTCGTGGAACGGATGGCGCGCCAGGACATGGCCCCCAGCCTGTCGCCGACCCGCGGCCTCGACCCGGCGGCCTACATCGGCCAGATCCTCGCGCGCTTCCGCAATCCGGCCATCGTGCACAGGCTGATCCAGATCGCCGCGGACGGCTCGCAGAAGCTGCCCGTCCGGCTCCTGGCGCCGATCCGGGAGGCGCTGACAGCCGGGCGGCCGGTCGCGCGGCCCGCGGTCGGCGTCGCCGCCTGGATGCAGTTCGTGCGCCGGCAGGCCGCCGCCGGCGCCGCCATCGCCGATCCCCTCGCGCCTGCGCTGGAAGCGGCGGCGCGGCGCTGCACGGGCGAGCCGGCGAACGATGTCGCGGCCTTCCTGGACCTTGCGGCCGTGTTTGACCGAGACCTGCCCGCCGCCCCGGCCTTCCGCGCCGCGCTGGAGGCCGCCTACGATCGGCTTGGAAGCGGCCAACCGCGCGCGGCCCTCAGCTTCTGACCGCCGCGGGGCGGCGCGCGTAGAGGCCGAACGCGGCGATCAGCAGATAGCAAAGCGCCGGCAGGGCGAAGGCGACGCGCAGGCTGGAGAGATCGGCCAGCCGGCCGGTGAGCGGCGGGATGATCGCCCCGCCGACGATGGCCACGCAGATCAGCCCGGAGCCCTCGGCGGCCCGGCGGCCGAGGCCTTCGTTGGCCAGGCTGAAGATGGTCGGGAACATGATCGAGTTCATCAGCCCGACCGCCAGCAGCGCCCAGCCGGAAATCGCTCCCGTGGCCCCGGCGGCCACCGCCACCAGGGAGATCGCCCCGGCCGCCGCGACGGCCAGCACCTTGCCCGGCGAGAACATCCTGAGCAGGAAGCCGCCGACCAGGCGCCCCACCATGGCGCCGCCCCAGTAGAAGGCGACATGCTTGCCCGCGGCCTCCGGCCCCAGGCCCAGGACGTCGGACTGGGTCAGGAAGTTCACGATCACCGAGCCGATCGCCACCTCGGCGCCGACATAGAGGAAGATGCAGGCGGCGCCGAAGGCGAAGCGTGGCCGTCGCAGCAGGTCGAAGGACTTGAGCAGGCTCGGGCTGTGCTCGGGCGTCTCGGCCAGCCGGTTTCGGGCGCTCCAGACGACCGCCGCCACGACCACCAGGGCAAGCGCCAGGCCGAGGTAGGTGCGGACCACCATGTGCGTCTCGGCCGCGCGATAGGCCGCCAGCGCGGGCCCGGCGAGGGCGTGGGCGTCCACCTTGGCGAGCGAGCCCAGGATCAGCAGGGATCCGACGTAGGGGAAGACCGTCGTCCCGATCGAGTTGAACGCCTGGGCGAAGGTCAGCCGGCTGTGCGCCGTGCGCGCCGGCCCGAGCATCGAGATCAGCGGATTGGTCACCACCTGCACCGTGGTGATGCCCGCCGCCAGCACGAAGAGGGCCAGCAGGAAGACCGGGAAGGCGCCGGAAGCGGACGCCGGCACGAACAGCAGGCAGCCGGCGGTCATGGTCACCAGGCCGAACGCGGCGGTGCGCATATAGCCCACCCGGCGGACCAGGCCCGAGGCCGGGATGGAGATCAGGAAATAGGCTGCGAAGAAGGCCGTCTGCACCAGCATCGCCTCGGCGTAGCTGAGCGTGAACAGCTCCTTCAGTTTCGGGATGATGACGTCGTTCAGGCTGGTGACGCCGCCGAAGATGAAGAACAGGGCGAAGACGAAGCCGCGCAGCGCCGGCGCTTCGGCGCCGTCCCCGGCGTGCGCGTCCGCGTCCGCGTCCAGCGAGGGAGGATCGGTCGTCGTGGGACCTTCGAGCGTCTGGACCATGTTCGGGGGCGCCGATTCTTCTGAAGGGACGCCGCCGGACAGGTCGGGGAGGAGACCTGTCCGGCGACTCTGCGCGGCGATCCTAGAACGAGTAGGACGCGCGAATCCCCGCAAAACGTTTGAAGTCGCGCGGGAGGATGACCTGGGTGGCGAGCTGGTTGTTGTAGGTGCCGGCCTGGTCGAAGATGTTCGAGTAGTAGTGCTCGTCGAAGACGTTGTTTACGAACGCCACCACCTCATAGTGCTGGCCGGGATTCCGGATTCCCGCGCTCAGGTTGAGGATGCCATAGGCCTTCTGGATTGTCTGAGGGTCCTGGTTCAGCGAGTAGTTCATCTTGCTCTGATAGGCGTAGGACCCGATCGCCAGCACCTCGAACGGCGTGCCGGCCAGCGGATGGGTGTAGTTGACGTCCGCCGACATCTTGAACTTCGGCGCCTGGGCCGGCGGCTTGCCGGCGAGGTTCTGGCGCGCCGGGCTGCCTGCGCACCCTTGCGCCGCGGTCTGCAGCGGATAGCACTGGGCGAACGGGAAGTCGGTGATCTTGGCGTCGATGTAGGCGCCGGAGACCATCAGTTGGAGGTCGTCGCTGAGCCGCGCCGCGGAGTCGACCTCGACGCCCTGGGTCCGCAGCCGCCCCACGTTGGCCAGACGGAAGTTCGACGTGCCGTCGGGGAGCGTCTCGATCCCCTGGGCCTGGAAGTCCTGATAGATGGTGTGGAAGGCGGTGACGTTCAGGGTCAGGCGGTGCTCGAAGAACTGGGTGCGGGCGCCGGTCTCCCAGCTCTTGGAGGTCTCGGGCTTCACCGGCCCGGCCAGGAAACGGTTCTGGTTGAAGCCGGTGGTCAGGTCGTAGGTCTGGCCCTTGTGGCCCGTGGCGTAGGACACATAGGCCATGACGTCGTCGGTGAACTTGTGGTTCAAGGCCCCGCGATAGGTGTTGAAGGTCTCGCTCGCGCCGCCTGAGAAGAAGGCGTTGTTGAGGATGTCCTGGAAGGTGTAGTCGATCTTCTCGTGCTGACGGCGGATGCCGCCCGTCAGGGTCGTCCCGGGCACGAATTCCCAGTCCACCTGGCCGAACGCCGCCTCCTGCTGCGAGCTTGAGGTCGCGTACCAGCGGGCGAGCGAGAAGACCGGCCCCCGGAAGAAGTTCCGCACGAAATCGATGTCGGCGTAGAAGACGCCCGCCGTGTAGCGCAACGGCTGATCGCCGCGCGAGACGACGCGGACCTCCTGGGTGACCTGCCCCGACTTGAAGTCGCCGATTTGCCGGTTGTCGATCTGGCTGACCGCGGTCTCGTCCACGTCCAGCAGGTCGGTGACCTTGTAGTTGTCGTTGCCGGTGATCGAGACCAGGGTCGCCGGGCCGAAGTCGTACTCCAGCTTCAGCGACTGGCTGTTGTCGTTGTAGTCGGTCCGCGCCCCGAAGTTGTTGGCGAAGTTGGTGTTGTCCGGACCGACGGTGATCCCCGCCTCGAAGACCGACGGCGGCAGGGCCGGGTTGCCGCGCAGGGTCGCGGTGGGCGCAAGCGCGATGAACGGGCGGCCCACGGTCGTCTTGCCGTCGACATAGCTCCAGCCGAGGGTGGCTGTGAACTTGTCGGTGGGGGTCCAGAGCAGCTTGCCGTGCACGGAGGCGAACTCGCGCCCGCTGGCCTTGGCGCCGTTGAAGACGTTGCGGGCGTTGCCTTCGAAGTCGTCGTAGTTGGCGCTCAGGCGGACGGCCACCTGGTCGTTGATCGGTCCGGACACCGAGCCGCCGACGCCATATTCCTGGTCGGTGGTGACCAGCGCGTTGAGGTCGGCCGTGAAGACTTTCGAGGGCGAGCGCGTCACGATATTGATCAGGCCGGCCGAGGCCGACTTGCCGTAGAGGGTGCTCTGCGGGCCGCGCAGCACCTCGATGCGCTCGATGTCCGAGAGATCCGTGAAGGCGCGGGCCTGGAAGGCCACCGGCACGTCGTCCACCTGGATGGCGACGCTGGGCTCGACGCCGATGCTGAAGGCGAAGGTGCCGACGCCCCGGATCGAGACCGAGGAGTTGACCGGCTGTTCGGCCGGCCGGACCACCAGCGACGGCGCGAGCTTGGTCAGGTCGGTGAACTCGCGCACTCCGGCTGCGGCGAGCTGGCTCGGGCCGACGACCTGCACGGCCTGGGGAACGCTCTGGACGTTCTCGACGCGCTTCTCGGCGGTGACGATGACCTCGTCGACCGCGGGGGCCGCCGCCGCATGGGCCGCCCCCGCGCCGCCCGCGGCCATCATGCCGGCGACCAACCAGCTCGACAGCGACGTACTGGAAAACAAGCGCCTCATGGTTTCCTCCCCCTGATCCCGACGAGCGTTATGACCGCTCCTTGAAATTGGTCCTACCATATTGGTAAGGCCGCCCACAATGACTGGTATAACAGAAATATCAAACGCAGACGCAGAGCGCGCGACGGCGCCGCGTAAGCATCGCCGGCAAGCGCCCCGGCTTGTCGTAATTGGCCTGACCAGATATGGTTCGGCGATGATCGCAAAATCGGAAACCGGCCGGCTGTACGAGAGGGTCGCGGAGGATCTCGCCCGGCGGATCGCCGCCCGGGAGTACGTGCTGGGGCGGCGGCTGCCCTCCGAGCGCGATCTCGCCCAGGCCTACGCCGTCTCCCGCCCCACGATCCGGGAGGCGATCATCGCCCTCGAGTTGGACGGGCTCGTGGAGGTGCGCCTCGGCTCGGGCGTCTATGTCACCGCCCGCCTGCCGCGCGGCGGCGCGGCCGGGGCGATGGACGTCGGCCCGTTCGAACTGCTGGAGGCCCGCCGCGCCATCGAGGGCGAGAGCGCCGCACTCGCCGCGGGGCTGATTTCCGACGAGCAGTTGCAGGAGCTGCAGCAGCTCGTCGCCGAAATGCAGGCCGAGAACGCCCGCGACGTGGTGATGTCCGAGGATGCCGACCGCCGCTTCCACATGCTGATCGCCACCGCGACCCAGAACAGCGCCATGGTCGCCGCCGTCCAGATGCTTTGGGACGCCCGCGCCCGCTCGCCCCAGACCCAGCTCCTCAGCGCCAAGGCCCACGCGGCCGGGGTGACGCCGCGGATCGACGAGCACGCCGCGATCCTCGACGCCCTGCGCCAACGCTCGCCCGAGGCCGCGCGCCGCGCCATGCGCGAGCACCTGACCCGGGTGCTGGAATCGCTCCTGGCCGCCACCGAGGTGCAGGAGCTGGAACAGGCCCGCGCGCGCATCGCGGCCGAACGCAAGCGCTACGGCAGGGTCCCCTAGACCCCTGGGGCGCGGCCGCCGACCGTCCGTTCAGGGCGGCGGCTATTGGTGGGAGGGAAAGCATGGCCGACGAGACGACGCCGCCGGGGGCGGCTCCCGCGCTGACGCGCCGCCAGGCGGTCGGCGCCCTGGGCCTGGTCGCCACGGCCGCGACCGCGGCGAGCGACGCCGCCGCCCAGCCCCGTCCGGGCGTCCGGCGCGGCGAGGCCAGCCTGCTCTATCCGCATGAGAGCCCCACGCGCTCGACGCGCGACCTCTCCGGCCTCTGGCGCTTCCAGCTCGACGCGGGAGACCGCGGCGAGGCCGACCGCTGGTTCGAGCGCGGCCTGCCGGCGCCGCGCCACATCCCGGTGCCCTGCAGTTGGAACGACCTGTTCGACGACGCCCGCGACTACTTCGGGACCGCCTGGCACGAAACCGAGTTCCAACTGGATCCGGGCTGGCGGGGACGCCGGGTCTGCCTGCGCTTCGGCTCCGCGGTCTATCGCGCCCGCGTCTGGCTCAACGGCGAATACCTGGGCGAGCATGTGGGCGGCCACCTGCCCTTCGCCTTCGACGTCACCGGCGTGGCGCGGGACGCAGCGCCCAACCGGCTGACCGTCAGCGTCGAGAACAGGCTCCAGCTCGATCGCGTCCCGGCGACGCCGGACCCCAGGACCTCGCATTTCTACCTGCAGGACTATCCCCAGACGGCCTATGACTTCTTTCCCTATTGCGGCCTGCACCGCCCGGTGGCGCTGTTCGCCACCCCGGACATCGCCGTTCAGGACGTGACGGTGACCACCGGGTTCGCCGGCGCCGTGGGGATAGTCGACGTGGCCTTCGAGGTGAACGGCGGCTGGTCGGGCCCCGCGACCCTGATCCTGAGCGATGGCCCGAAACCCATCTCCGTCCCGGTCGAGGTGGAAGGCGGCGCCGGCGCGAGCCGGATCCGCGTGCCGGCCGTGCGCGCCTGGTCGCCGGACGACCCGCACCTCTACAGGCTGACCGTGCGGCTGGGCGGCGCCGAAGCGCCAATCGACGAGTACCCCCTCAAGGTGGGCGTGCGCACCGTCGAGGTGCGCGGCAGCGAGATCCGGCTGAACGGCAAGCCCGTGTTCCTCACCGGCTTCGGCAAGCACGAGGATTTCCCCATGCACGGCAAGGGCCTCGACCTGGCCGTGCTGGTGCGGGACTTCGAGCTGCTCAAGTGGATCGGCGCCAACAGCTTCCGCACCTCGCACTATCCCTATTCCGAAGAGGCGATGATGCTCGCCGACGAATACGGGTTCCTGGTCATCGCCGAGACGCCCGGGGTCAGCCTGGTGTTCTCCGATCCGCCGGCGATCATCGAGGCGCGCTACCGCCAGCTCGAACGGGCGCTGGGCGAGCTGGTGCGGCGGGACAAGAACCACCCTTGCGTGATCCTCTGGTCGCTGGCCAACGAGCCGATCCCCAAGCCCTTCCACACCACCGACGAAGCCCCGACCGGGGCCGTGGAAGCGGGCGCCCAGTTCTTCAAGCGCCTGTTCGACAAGGCCCGCAGCCTGGACCGCACGCGGCCGGTCGCGCTGGTCAGCGTGCAGAACGGCCCGCCGGAGTGGGTGGGCCTGGGCGACGTCATCTGCACCAATTCCTACAACGGCTGGTACGCGGTGTCGGGCCAGATCGACGAGGCCGTCGCCACCCTGGAGCGGGAGATCGCCGCCCTGCGCGCGCGCCACGGCGACAAGCCCGTGGTGTTCACGGAGTTCGGCGCCGACGCGGTGGCCGGCGTCCACGCCCATCCGTCAGAGATGTGGAGCGAGGACTACCAGGCCGACCTCATCGAGGCCTATTGGAAGACCTTGCGCCAAAGCCCGTTCATCGTCGGCGCCCACCCCTGGGCCTTCGCCGACTTCAAGACAGCCCAGAGCACCATGCGGGTGGGCTCCCTGAACCAGAAGGGCGTCTTCACCCGCGACCGCCGCCCGAAGCTCGCGGCGACGCGCCTGCACGAGCTCTGGGCCGGCTTGAAGAGTTGAGCGAAGGGCTTCCGGACCTGATCGAGCTCTACGAGAGCCTCAAGAACGACAGCTGCCGACCTTCAACGGCGACGAAAGCTGGACGCTGCCGGCGATCCGGGCCCTCTTTTCGGTAGAACCAAGCGCCACGATGCGCAGGCCTTGGCGATGGAGGCGGCCATGTTCGACGACCTGACCTACGACGAGATGAGGCGGCGGGCGAACACGACCATGGCCGCGCCCGCGGTCGCGAGGCTGGAGGCGCACGGCGAGCGGCGGCGCGTCGCCGTGGGCGAGGTGCTGTACCGCTCGGACGACCGCGACTACCCCCTCATCTACCTCCTGTCGGCGACGGTGCAGATCCGCGACCCGGCCGGCATGGTCCTAGGGGTCATGACGCCGGGCCAGTTCACCGGCGAAATCGCCCTGCTGCTGGGCCAGACCGCGTTCTCGGACTGCATCGTCGTCGAGGCCGGCGAGGTCCTGGTCGTCCCCCAGGCGGAAATCGTGGAGCTGACCCAGGTCGATCCCGAGATCGGCGATCTCCTGCTGCAGGCCTTCGCCGCGCGCCGGCTGCTGCTGGTCCAGCGCCAGCAGGGCACCCTGACGCTGGCGGGTCCCGAGGAATCGCCGGCCTTGCGGAAGGTGCAGGCCTATGCGGAGCGTAACCGCATTCCCTATCGGTGGATGGACGGCGCGGACCCGGCCCAACAAGCGGAGCTCGCCGCCCTGGGGGCCGTCGGCGCCGAGGCGAAGGTGGTGGTGCGCGGCCGGTACGTGCTGACGGAGCCGTCCGTCTCGCAGGTGGCGCGCGCCCTTGGACTCGACCTGGCCGTCGATGACCCCGAGCCGGTGGACCTGATCATCGCCGGAGCGGGCCCCGCCGGCCTGTCTGCGGCGGTCTATGGCGGGTCGGAGGGCTTGCGCACCGTTCTCTTCGACGATGTGGCGATCGGAGGCCAGTCGGCGTCGTCATCGCGGATCGAGAACTTCCTGGGCTTTCCCACCGGGGTGTCGGGCGCCGACCTGGCGTTCCGAGCCGAGCTTCAGGCGGTCAAGTTCGGCGTCCGGGTGGCGACGCCGCGCCACGCGCAGAAGCTCCAGCCCAGCGCCAGGCCGGGATACTACGAGGTCACGCTCGACGACGGCGCGGTCCTGCTCGGACGGGCGGTGATCATCGCCACCGGCGCCCGCTACCGAAGGCTCGGCGTGCCCGACGAGGACCGCTTTCAAGGCGCCGGCCTCTACTACGCCGCCACCGAGCTCGAGGCCCGGGCGTTGAAGGGCAAGGAGGTCGTTGTCGTCGGCGGCGGCAACTCGGCGGGCCAGGCCGCGATGTTCCTGGCCTCACGCGCCTCGACCGTGCGCCTCGTGCATCGCGGGAACGACTTGGCGGACACCATGTCCAGCTACCTCGTCGATCGGCTGCGCCACGCCGCCAATGTGGAGATCGTGATGCGGTCGCAGGTCGTGGAGCTGGTCGGGGACAGCCGCTTGCGGGCCGTGAAGCTCCGCGACAGCGACGAGCGCGTGGCGGAGCACGCCGCCGAAGGGCTCTTCGTCATGATCGGCGCCGATCCCTGCACCGGGTGGCTCGAGGGCGCGGTGAAGTTGGACGATCGCGGCTTCGTGCTGACCGGCGAGCATTGCGGGGACGAGACGCCGCAGCCGTTCAACCTGTTCCAGACCAGCCTGCCCGGCGTCTTCGCCGTGGGAGACGTCCGCGCGGGGTCGGTGAAGCGCGTCGCCTCGGCCGTCGGCGAGGGCTCCGTGGTTGTCCAGGCGGTTCACGCCCGGCTTGCGGCCCAACGCCGGACGGAGGCGCACGAGCCCGCTGCCCCGTAAGAAGCAAGCCTGGGTCCCCCGGATCGCGCGAACGCGACCGGAGGATGACAAGCTGGGGGTGGTCAGGCCTCGCCGATTGTCTCGAACATGCAGGCGGCGATGGCTTCGGCGGGGGATTTCGAGCCCTGCACCAGGAAGTCGAAGGCCGGGTAGAACCGGTCGGCGCCTTCCACGGCCACGTCGATCATCGCCGCGGCCTGGGCCAGGCTCGGCTGTTCCCCGGTCATCAGGGCCATGCCGTGGCGGAAGATGACTTCGCCGTCTTCCCAAAGCTCGAAGTGGCCCAGCCACACCCGCGGGTTCACCTGGGCGATCAGCTCCTGGGCGGCGGGCCGCTGGTCGGCGGGCACCGTCAGGTCCATGGAGAGGCAGAGCTGCAGGCAGTCGCCCTCCGGCCGCCACGCGAACCAGAGTTCGTAGTCCTTCCAGTCGCCGGCCAGGGAGAAGGCCAGGTCGCCATCTTCCGTGCGGTCGAAGGGCAGGTTCTCCGCGGCGAGCACGTGCTCGACCACGTCGAGGGGATCGGCGCCGAGCTGGACGCTGTCGTCAGACGGGCTGGTGGTGTCCATGAGACCCCTTTCGCAGCGGGCGGGGAGCAGACGGCCGCCCCCGAATCGCCTGCGATAGTGAAACTAATCTGCTTCGCGGCTTGGGCGTCATCCGGTTCTTTCCAGAAGTCGCCCACATTGTTGTGTGCGGTTGCGTTTTCAGCCGCCGACGCCCGGTTTCGGCCCCGCGCCCGGGGCCTTGGCCGCCTTGGGCGCAGCCTTGGGGGCGGGCTTTGCCGCCCGCAGCGCTTCGACCTCGGCCCGAAGCTGGGCCACCTCGGCCTTCAGCGCGTCGAAGTCGTCGCGGCGGATCAGGTCGAAGTCGGCGGCCATCCGGTCGGCCTGGGCGCGGAACGCGGCCTTGGCCTCCTCGCCGGCCGCCTGGGCCAGGCCCATGGCCGCGGTCGACAGCTTGGCCATTTCGTCGAGGAAGGGATTCTGTGTCTGCATCTCGTACTCTGACCGGCGGACAACAGGCCTGCCGGATAACCCTTATATGGTCGCCAAGGGGTGAAAGCGAAGAGGTTCTCCTCTAAAGCGACAGTCAACCCTAACGCCGGAGCGGGCCGCTGCTGCATTTTCCCAACATCGACCCGGTGCTGATTCAGATCGGGCCCTTCGCGATCCGCTGGTATGCTCTGGCCTATGTGGCCGCGATCCTGCTGGGCTGGCGCTACGTCGTCACCATGGTGCGCAACCCGAAGCTCTGGACGTTCCGCGCGGCGCCGGCCACGGCCGAGCAGGTGGACGACCTGATCCTGTGGCTCACCCTGGGCGTCATCGTCGGCGGCCGGCTGGGCGATGTGCTGTTCTACAGGACCTCTTTGATCTGGACGGACCCGGTCGAGATCCTGAAGACCTGGCATGGCGGGATGAGCTTCCACGGCGGAGCCATCGGCGTTTTTGTCGCAGGCCTGGCTTTCGCCCGCGCCAAGAAGATCGACCCTCTCAGGCTGGGCGACATCATCGTCGCCGCCGAGCCGATCGGGGGCTTTTTCGTGCGGATCGCCAACTTCATCAACGGCGAGCTCTGGGGGCGGCCGACCACCCTCCCCTGGGGCATGGTGTTCCCCGACGCCGGCCCCCTGCCGCGCCACCCGAGCCAGCTCTATGAGGCGGCTCTGGAGGGCGTCGTGCTGTTCTGCCTGCTGCGCTGGGCGACCCACCGCAAGCACTGGCTGAACCGCCGCGGCGTGGTCATGGGCCTGTTCCTGGCCGGCTACGGCCTGATCCGCATCAGCCTGGAGAACGTCCGCCAGCCCGACTACTGGATGCCCACCTTCCCATTCGGCCTGACCATGGGGATGATGCTGTCGGCGCCCATGGTGGCGATCGGCGCCTGGCTGGTCTGGCGCGGCCTGAAGGAGCCCCTGCCGGCGGCGATCGAGGGCGCGGAGGCCCCCAAGGCCGCAGATGCCCCTGCGTGACCGGCTGACGGCGCAGATCGCCGCCGGCGGCCCGATCACCGTCGCCCAGTACATGGGCGCCTGCCTGCACGACCCGGACTTCGGCTACTACGCCACCCGCCCGGCGCTCGGCGAGGCGGGCGACTTCATCACCGCCCCCATGGTCAGCCAGATGTTCGGCGAGCTGATCGGCGTCTGGGCCGCGGCCGCCTGGGAGCTGATGGGCCGGCCCGACGCGGTGCGGCTGGTGGAGATGGGCCCGGGCGACGGGACCCTGATGGGCGACATCCTGAAGACGATCCGCCATGCGCCCGGCCTGCTCGAGGCCGCCGACGTCTGGCTGGTGGAGACCTCGGCGCCGCTCCGCGCCCTTCAGGCCGACCGGCTGGGCGGACGCGTGCAGTGGGCGCGGAGCCTGGCGGAGGTCCCCGCCGAAGCCCCCCTGATGCTGATCGCCAACGAACTGCTCGACTGCCTGCCGGCGCGCCAGTTCGTGCGCACCGCCATCGGCTGGGCCGAGCAGGTCGTGGGCCTGGACGCCGAGGGCGAGCTCGCCTTCGGCCTCGCCCCGACGCCGGTGGCCGGCCTGCTGCCCGACGCCGCGCCCGGCCAGGTGTTCGAGCAGTCCGCGGCCCAGGCGGCCCTGGGCGCCGAGCTCGGCGCGCGGATCGCCGCCGACGGCGGGGCGGCGCTCCTGATCGACTACGGCCGCGCCGAGCCCGGCTTCGGCGACACCCTGCAGGCGCTCCGCCGCCACGAGAAGGTCGATCCCCTGGCCGACCCCGGCGCGGCGGACCTCACCGTCCACGCCGACTTCCCCGCGGTGATGGCCGCCGCCCGCGGCCAGGGCGCCGAGGCCGCGATCCTCACCCAGGGCGAGTTCCTGGCCCGGATGGGGATCGGCCAGCGCGCCGAGGCCCTGGTCCGCGCCGCGCCCGGCCGCAGCGGCGCCATCGGCCGCCAGCTCACCCGCCTGATCGCCGGCGACGAGATGGGCGAGCTGTTCAAGGCCTGCGCGATCCACGCGCCCGGCTGGACCCCACCCGCCTTCGAGGAGGCCGAATGAGCGAACTCCCGGTCCTGACCTCGAAGCTGCTGGAGGCGCCCGGCGTGCGCCACGCCTTCTTCACCCGCCGCGGCGGCGTCTCCCAGGGCGTCTACGCCAGCCTGAACGTCGGCCTGGGTTCGAACGACGACCCCGACGCGGTGCGCGAGAACCGCCGCCGCTGCGCCGCCCACTTGGGCGCCGACGCCGTCGTCACCGCCTATCAGGTCCACTCCGCCACGGCGCTGGCGACCGAAGGCGTCTGGCCGGGCGAGCCCCCGAAGGCCGACGCGGTGGTCACCGCCACGCCCGGCGTGGTCGCCGGCGCGCTCGCCGCCGACTGCGCCCCGATCCTGTTCGTCGACCCGCTGGCCCGCGTCGTCGCCGCCGCCCACGCGGGCTGGAAGGGCGCGCTCACCGGCGTCATCGAGGCGGCCGTGGCGCGCATGGAGACCCTGGGCGCCCGGCGCGAGCGCCTGCGCGCCGCCGTGGGGCCGTGCATCGGCCCGGCCTCCTACGAGGTGGGGCTGGAGTTCCTCGAGCGGTTCACCGAGGCCGATCCCGCCCACGGCCGGTTCTTCGCCCCCGGCGCCGCGCCGGACAAGCGGATGTTCGACCTGCCGGCCTTCGTCCTGGCCCGCCTGGCCGCCGCCGGCGTCCGGGCCTGCGAATGGATCGGCCACGACACCTGCGCGCAGGCGGACGATTTCTTCTCCAATCGCCGGGCCTTCAAGCTCGGCGAGCCCGACTACGGCCGCCTGCTCTCGGCGATCGTGCTCGACTCGTCATCCCTCCTCTTGAGGGCAGGGGCAGGCCGCGAAGCCGGGACGAGTGGGGAAGCGTGGGCCGGAACGCCGACTCCGCGCCTGGGCGCCGCTTCCCCACTCGACCTCGCTTCGCTCCGCCAACCTCCCTGGCGCGGGGACGGATGAAGCGCGGGGATAGACTCCCGGGCCTCCCCTGCTACAAGCCCGCCGCATAAGCGCATTTTCCGTGGAGCCCCGATGAAGCTGCTGGCTGGCAACTCCAATCGCACGCTGGCGGAGGCCGTGGCCGCCCACCTGGACCTGCCGCTGACCAAGGCGCAGGTAAAGCGCTTCGCCGACAACGAGGTCTGGGTGACCATCGACGAGAACGTCCGGGGCGAGGACGTCTTCGTGATCCAGTCCACCAGCTACCCGGCCAACGACAACCTGATGGAACTCCTGATCTGCATCGACGCGCTGAAACGCGCCTCGGCCAAGCGGATCACGGCGGTGATGCCCTACTTCGGCTACGCCCGGCAGGATCGCAAGACCGGCGGCCGCACGCCGATCTCCGCCAAGCTGGTGGCCAATCTCATCACCCGGGCCGGCGCCGACCGGGTGCTGACCATGGACCTGCACTCCGGCCAGATTCAGGGCTTCTTCGACATCCCCACCGACAACCTGCTGTCCGCGCCGATCCTGGCCGCCGACATCAAGGACAACCACAAGAAGACCAACGAGCTGATGATCGTCTCGCCGGACGTGGGCGGCGTGGTCCGGGCGCTCGCGGTCGCCACCCGGCTCAACGCCGAGCTCTCCATCGTCGACAAGCGCCGCTCCGGCCCCGGCAAGAGCGAGGTGGCGAATATCATCGGCGACGTCTCCGGCCGCCGCTGCATCCTGTTCGACGACATGATCGACGGCGGCGGCACGCTCACCAACGCGGCCCAGGCCCTGGTCGACCACGGGGCGTCCGAGGTCTCGGCCTATGTGACCCACGGGGTGCTGTCCGGCGCCGCGGTCGAGCGGGTCAACAGCTCGATCCTCAAGGAGCTGGTGATGACCGATTCCATCGCCCCGCCGGACCGGGCCGGCGAGGGCGGCAAGATCCGCTATGTGAGCTGCGACAAGCTGATCGGCGAGGCGATCCGCCGCATCGCCAACGAGGAGTCTGTGTCGAAACTGTTCGACTGAGGATTTGAGGGTTCGCCCGCGGCGACGCTTGCTCACCGGGCGTTTACTGTGCGAGTCCACATTCCTGTCGGGGGACGAATCTGAGCGTGACGCCACGCGACTGTGGGAAAAGCCTTCCGATGACCTCCGCGACTCCTGCCCGCCGCGCGCCTGAGCATTTCGTTCATGGCCGCCTCGCCCCGAGCGCCCTTGCGGCGGCCCTGGCCCTGGTCGTGGCCGCCTGCTCGTCCGCGCCGCCGCCCGCCCCGCCGCCGCCCCCCGCGCCCGTCGCCGTGGTGATCCCGTCCGTCAGCCTCTCGCCGCGGGTCGTCGAACTGGCCAGCGGCTATCGGGCCTACGTCAACCGCGCCAGCGCCATCTCCACGGGGTTCGCCACCGGCTCGGACGTGGCCCAGAGCCTGAAGACCGGCGAGTCCTATGAACCCGGCGCCCTGCTGCGCGGCGCCATCGCCTACGGCGCGGTGGTGGCCCTGCAGGACCCAGCCTTCGTCGCCGGGGTGCGCAAGTTCGCGGCCGACCCGGAACAGCGCCGCACCGTCGCCTACGAGATCATGAAGGATCCGGCCTACGCCGTGGGCTTCTCGGGCTCCGCCGGCGCCGCAGGCCTCGTGATGAGCGCGCTCGGCGAGGACGGCCGCAAGCTGGTCGAGCTGGGCCGCAACGTGCGCCAGGCGGCCTATGAGGTGCAGCACCAGGCCTGGTCGAAGGCCGACGTCCCGGCCCGCGAAAGCCGGCTGGCGCTCGCCAAGGAGCTCTCCGCCACGCCGACCCTGGGCGAGGTCTCCGAGACCGTGCGCCTGCAGACGGCGGTGTCGGGACCCGGCCAGATGGGCCTGACGCCGATGAGCGCCGAGCCGCCCTATACGCCGGAGGTGATCCACGCCCTGGCCGTGGCCGCCCTGGCCGCCCTCGGCTACGCCGACGATGCGAGCCTCGCCCAGGTGATGCCGATCCTCGCGGAGCCCGCCGGGGCTGTCTGCCTGAACATGGCCAAGCTCAACCTCTACCAGTGCCTGGCGGTGGCCCGGCCGCACTACGAGGACGTCTTCTGCCTGGGCCAGCACGTGCTGGAGGACACCGGCAGTTGCCTGATGAAGGGCGCCGGGGTTCCCGCGCCGATCGATCCGCGCGTCCAGGCCCTGGCCGACGCGGCCCTGACCAAGGCCTCGACGCCCGCCTCATCGCGTTCGCACAGCAAGAAGCGCTAGGCCTGCAATAAATTCCGATACTTAGGATTTTCCAACCGCTCGTCCCGGCGAAGGCCGGGATCCAGATGGAATGGCTCAGGCGTGGGCTCTACGGCCTCGGCGCTCGTCCCATCAGCCATCCCGCTTCGAGATCTGGATCCCGGCCTTCGCCGGGATGAGCGGAATTGTGTCCGGACTCTGTCGGCGAACCAGGGCGCGCTGAGCGAATTTAAGCCCCTCGCCCGTTGCGCGGACGGGGGCTTTTGTGTATCTACGCGCACCTTTCGGCCCACCCGGGTCGCATCCTGCGTCGCCGCGCGCTCTTCGCGCGGCGGTTTCGTTTCTGAGGCAAGGCCATGGCCGATATCGTTCTGAACGTCGAAGTCCGCGAGCGCACCGGCACCGGTGGCGCGCGCGTCGCCCGCCGCGAAGGCCTGGTTCCCGGCGTCCTTTACGGCGGCGACAAGGATCCCGTCGCGATCTCGGTCAAGATGAACGAGTTCAAGAAGGCGCTCTACACCGGCAAGCTGCTGGGCCACCTGGTGACCCTGAAGTACGGCTCCGAGACCCAGCCGGTGATCGCCAAGGCCGTGGACATGCACCCGGTCACCGACACGCCCTGGCACTTCGACCTCTACCGCGTCGACGCCAACCAGCAGATCAAGATCAACGTTCCGGTGCACTTCCAGAACCACGACGCCGCGCCGGGCATCAAGCGCGGCGGCACGCTCAACGTGGTGTTCCACGACGTGCAGGTGGCCTGCGCCGCCGACCACATTCCGGAAGAACTGGTGTTCGACCTGACCGGCCTCGACATCGGCGACTCGGTCCGCGTTTCGGACCTCAAGCTGCCGGCCAATGTGGCGGCCACGGTCCCCGCCGACACGGTGCTGGCCACCATCAGCGGCGCCTCCTCGCAGGCCGATGAAGACGAAGCGGCCGACACCGCGGTCGCCGAGGGCGCGGCGGCTGAAAGCGCCACCGAAGAAGGCGGCGAGGCTTAAGGCCTCGCCTCCCCGAACCTGCTTTAGGGGCCGTCTTCGGAGGGCCAGATGCTGCTGATCGCGGGCCTCGGCAATCCGGGACCGACCTACGCCAAGACACGCCACAACATCGGCTTTGCGGCCGTCGACGAGATCGCGCGCCGGTGGGACTTCGGCCCCTTCCGTTCGCGCTTCCAGGGTTTCGCCGCCGAGGGGTCGATCCCGACGCCCGACGGCCCGGTCCGCGCCCTGATCCTCAAGCCCCAGACCTTCTACAACGAGAGTGGCCGCGCCGTGGGCGAGGCGCTGAAGTTCTTCAAGATCGAGCCCGAGAACCTGGTCGTCTTCTACGATGAGATCGACCTGGCGCCCGGCCGCTTCCGGATGAAGGCGGGCGGCGGGGCGGCGGGCAACAACGGCGTGCGCTCGATCACCTCGCAGGTGGGTCCCTACTTCCGCCGCGCGCGGCTGGGCACCGGCCATCCAGGGCAGAAGGAGCTGGTGCACGGCCACGTGCTCTCCGAATTCCACAAGGCCGACCGGAAGTGGGTCGAGCCCCTGATCGAGGCCGTCGCCGAGGCCCTGCCCCTGCTGGCGGCGGGCGAGGACGAGAAATATCAAACGGAAGTCATGCGCCTGGCGCCGGCCGACAAGGTTGACCCCCGCAAGGCTGCGCGGGGTGAACTCTAGGACCGGCCGACATGATGATTCCTGGTTTTCTGCTCTCGCTGGTGATGGCGATCCTGCTCTGCTGGCATGCGGTGAAGACCGGCCGCAATTCCATGTGGCTGTGGATCATCCTGATGACCCAGCCCCTGGGCGGCCTGGTCTACATCGCCCTCAACATCGTCCCCGACATCTTCGGCGGAACCACCGCGCGCAAGATCGGCCGCGCGGCGCGCGAGACGCTGGATCCGCATCGGGAGTACCGCGAGGCCAAGCAGGCCTGCGAGGAAACCCCCACGGTGCGCAACCAGTCGCGACTGGCCGCCGCCGCGGCCCACCTGGGCCACTACGGCGAGGCCGAGGCGCTCTACCGCACGGCCGCCCACGGGGTGCATGCGGACGACCCGGTCCTGCTGCTGGGCCTGGCCAACGCGCTGCTGGAGCTCCGGCGTCCCGCCGACGCCCTGGAGGTTCTGGAGAAGCTCGGCAATGACGAGGCGCACGGCCGCACGCCGGCGGCCGCCATGTCGCTGGGCCGCGCCTACGAGGAACTGGGCCGCATCGCGGAGGCCGACACGGCCTACGCCTGGGCGGCGGAGCGATTGCCGGGCTTCGAGGCCCTGGCCCGCTACGCCGCCTTCATGGCCCGCCACGGCCGCCGCGACGAGGCGCGCGCCGTGGTCGACGACCTGGACAAGCGGATGGCCAAGCTGCGCGGCCAGTTCCGCCGGGAAGCCCAGACCTGGCGCGACTTCGCCGTCCGCGCCCTGACCGGCCGCTAGGCTTTCGCAGGGGCGTCACGGCCAGGATTTCCTCCTGGGCCGAATGACGGCCGGCGTCGGAATCGGCTTTGCCACAGCGCCCCGTACGCGCCGTTCCGTGCACGCTCGCACCGCCGCGAAAAAACCTTCGCCCGCCCTGCATCCGGCCGGGAACTAACTGTGGCGGGTTTGTGTTTGGGGGTCACGGGCGGGATAATCTGGGAGGCTGCAGTTGAAAACCCTACTCATGATGACGACCGCGGGGGCGCTGGCTTTGAGCGCCCTGGCTCTACCCGCACAGGCGACGACCGTCTTTGCGACGACGACGACCTTGGCTCCGGGCCCGAACTTCACCTGGACCAACAATGGCGCCGGCGACACCGGCTCCGGCGGCACCCTCACGGGGACCGGCTCCACCGCGTTCAGCTTCGAGAACTCGGGGCCCATCCTGAACCTGCTGACGTTCCTGCCCGCGAACTTCACCTTCACCGCGACGGGCGTGAACATCCCGGCGACCTTCTCGGGCGCGCCGAACGACCTCTGGACGCAGACCGGACTCAACGGGAGCTTCAGCTACACCTTCTCCGGCACGACCGGCACGACGATCGGCGGCATCACCTTGACCAATGGTGAGAACCTGCTGAGCGGCACCTTCAACAACGCCTGGATCCAAGGCGCCGGCGCTTCCGGCTCCACGAACCTCGCAGTAGGCAACGGCGGCGTGATGCACCTGACCTCGGCCGTGGACCCGGCCGTGGCGACGGGCATCAATCCCGAGTTCGCCTACACGCTTCTGGCGGTGACCCCGAACTTCGGCGCCACCAGCCCCACGGCGGCCCTGCGGTCCTTCACCGCCAAGGGTGACGGCGAGTTCAGCCTGGCGAGCGTCCCGGTCCCGGAAGCGGCCACCTGGTCGCTCATGATCATGGGCTTTGGCGGCGTCGGCGCCATCCTGCGCCAGAAGCGTCGGCAGGCGGCCCTCCCGGCCTGACCGACCGAGCCACCCTCGAACTTTCGAAAGAGGCCGTCGTCCCCCAGGGGCGGCGGCCTTCTTCGTGGGCCCTGGCCTAGGCCCGACCTGCCGCCTGTGCTAGGTCGCCCGACCGCTAGCTTCTGCAAAGACCCGAAAGACTCCCCGAAGGACACCATGGCCCTGAAAGTCGCCATCGTCGGCCTGCCCAACGTCGGCAAATCGACCCTGTTCAACGCGCTCACCCAGACCGCGGCGGCCCAGGCCGCCAACTATCCGTTCTGCACCATCGAGCCCAACACCGGCGACGTGGCGGTGCCCGAGCCGCGCCTGGACGCCTTGGCCGCCATCATCCCGTCCAAGGAGATTATCCCGGCGCGGATCAACTTCGTCGACGTGGCCGGCCTGGTGCGCGGCGCTTCCAAGGGCGAGGGCCTCGGCAACCAGTTCCTGGCCAACATCCGCGACTGCGACGCCGTGGCCTTCGTCGCCCGCTGCTTCATCGACGACGACATCACCCACGTGGAAGGCAAGGTCGACCCGATCGCCGACCTGGAGACCATCGAGATCGAGCTGATGCTGGCCGACCTCGAGAGCCTCGAAAAGCGGGTGGTCAACCTCGAGAAGCGCGCCAAGGCTGGGGACAAGGAAAGCGCCCAGACCCTGAAACTGGTGAACCTGGCGCTGGCCGAGTTGAAGGAGGGCCGCCCGGCCCGCAAGGCCATGGTCGCCGCGGAGGACGAGAAGGCCTGGCGGATGCTGCAGCTCTTGACCTCCAAGCCCGCCCTCTATGTCGCCAACGTCGACGAAGCCTCCGCCGCCGAGGGCAACGAGATGTCCCGCCTGGTGGCCGAGCGCGCCAAGCGCGACGGCGCCGACAGCGTCGTCATCTCCGCCCAGATCGAGAGCGAGATCGCCATGCTCGACGCCGGCGAGCGCCAGGAATTCCTGGAGACCCTGGGCCTCAGCGAGCCGGGCCTCAACAAGCTGATCCGCGAGGCCTACCACCTGCTCGGCCTGCAGACCTATTTCACGGTCGGGCCCAAGGAGGCGCGGGCCTGGACCATCCACAAGGGCGACACCGCCCCGCAGGCCGCCGGCGTCATCCACACCGACTTCGAGAAGGGCTTCATCCGTGCCGAGACGATCGGCTACGACGACTACGTCCGCCTGAAGGGCGAGGCCGGCGCGCGCGACGCCGGCAAGCTGCGCCAGGAAGGCAAGGACTATGTCGTCAGGGACGGGGACGTGATGAATTTCCGGTTCAACGTCTAGGGCGGTTGGGCGCCTCGAGGCGCCGGTCACGCACAGGTGGCAGATGCGCGAATCGCTGATTACAGGTTGTATATCCGACATGGGTTGACCGCGGCCGCGCCGCGGGCGAACCGCCGGCCAGGACGCTTTTGAGGGACGGAAAATGGGCGAGACGATCAAGATCGCGGGCGCGGACGGCTTCGAGTTTTCCGCCTACCACGAGCCTTCGTTCACACCCCGCAAAGGCGGGGTGATCGTGATCCAGGAGATCTTCGGCCTGGACGAATACGTCCGCGCCGACGTCGAGCGCTGGGCCAAGATGGGCTATGAGGCGATCGCCCCGGCCATGTTCGACCGCCGCGAGCCCGGCTTCCTCGCCAAGCACGATCCCGACGGCATCAAGGCCGGCGTGGCCCACGCCATGGGCACGCCGCTGGACCAGGCCATGGGCGACATCGCCGCCTGCCGCAACTTCCTGAAGACCCGCGGCGATAAGGTCTGCGTGGTCGGCTACTGCTATGGCGGCTCCCTGGCCTGGCTGGCGGCGGCCAAGGTCGAGGGCCTGGCGGCGGCGTCGAGCTACTACGGCAGCATGGTGCAGGCCAACGCGGCGGCCGCCCTGCTGTGCCCGACCATCGTCCACCTGGGCCGCACCGACACCGGCATCCCCGCCGACGACGTGGCCAAGGCGGTGGCCGAGCACCACCCCAAGGTCCCAGTCCATATCTACGAAGGCGCCGGCCACGGCTTCAACAACCAGAGCCCGGAGCGCTACAACGCCGAGGCCGCCGACCTCGCGCGCCACCGCACCCTGGAACTGTTCGACAAGGCCTGAGGCGCGAGATGGGCGAGATCGTCCGCCTGAGGAGCGCCAGGGACGGCTTCGAATACGAGGCCTACCGCGCCGGCGTCAGCGACGCCCGACGCGGCGGTCTGGTCGTGCTGCACGCCATCTGGGGGGTGACGCCGCACCTGAGCGAACTGGCCGACGACTACGCCGAGGCGGGCTACGAAGTGCTGGTCCCGAGCCTCTTCGACCGCCTCCGCCGCGGCTTCGCCGAGACCAATTTCGATCCCGCCCTGATGGCCCGCCAGAACGGCTTCGCCGAACAGACCCACTGGGGCGCCGACGTGCTGGACGCGGTGCAGGCCGCCATCGACGCACTGGCCCCGCCGGTCTTCGCCATGGGCTTCTGCTTCGGCGGCACGACCGCCTGGCTGGCGGCGGCGCGCTGCACGGGCCTGGCGGCCGTCGCCTCCTTCTACGGCGGCCAGATCGTCGACTACATGGCCGACGCCCCGCAGGCGCCCACCATCCTGCACCTGGGCAAGGCCGACGAACTGATCCCGCCCGCCGACGTCGAGGCGATCCGCGCCGCCTACCCCGACTTGCCCGTCTACATGTACGACGCCGGCCACGCCTTCGTGGCGCCGAATGGGTTTCATGAGGACAGCGCGCGCCTGTCCAAGCTGCGCACCCTGGCGCATTTCAGCCGGAACAGCGGGGTGAGGGGCGAGGCCTGATCGCCGGCTCCGGCTTGTCCGGGCGCATCTCGCACCCCTCGGCGAAAGCGCGAGCCGGACAACACCCGGCCCGCGGGGGGCGGGCCGGATGATGCCCCCGGGGTCAGTGGCGCCAGTGGTCGTGTTCGCCGCGCCAGCCGCCCCACTCGCGGTGATGATAGCCGCGCGGGCCGACCCACGCGCCGCCGCGCCAGAAGGCGGGACCGTAGGACCAGCCGCGCCAGCCGGCCACGCCGCCCCAGCCCAGGCCGCGGCGCCCGGCATAGCCGCACCAGTACCAGCCCGGCCCGCGCCAGCCGCCGTCGTACCAGCAGTAATTGTGGCCGGAGTAGACGTACTGGGCCTGCTCAACCACCGCGGCGCCGGGTTCATCGACGCCCCTGACCAGCAACGGCGAGGCGTTCGCCGCAACCGCGCCACCGAGGAGCGACGCCGCGCCGGCGGCGCCAAGGATCAGCCTTTTAATCACAGATGCTTCCTTCAATGCTTGGGAGGCCCCCGCAGTGACGGCTATCTGCGCCCGAGCCTGAACTCTGCCTGAAAACCTCCGTTCACCCGGCGCGGCTCCCTATCGGCCAAGCCCGGGCGCCTCGGCGCGGGCCAGCAGGTCGGCGAGCGCGGTGGAGATCGGCGCGCCGGTGGCATCCTCGTAGTAGGTGAACCCCGGGGAGGGATTGGCCTCGAAGAAGATCCAGCGGCCGTCGGGCGTGCGCCGCAGGTCGATGCCGCTGAGGACGAATCCCAGGCTGCGGGCCAGGGCGAGGCACTGGTCGGCGACCGCGGACGGCAGGGTCGCCGCCGTGATCCGCGGCCCGTCGGCCTCCGGGTAGCGATAGTCCACCGCATCGCTCTCGACCGTGCAGGCGAAAACCTCGTCCCCGACCACGTGCGCCCGCCAATCGACGCCTTCGATCCGGGCCTGGAGCTGGATCGGGCAAGCCGGCGCGCACAGCCGGTCCAGCACCACGGCGTCCAACTGGGCGACGCGGCTGCGGACGCCGCTGGCGGACTTGTAGATCACCGCCCCATGCTTGGCCCAGAACGCCGCTGCGGCGTCGCGGTCGCTGGTCAGCAGCGTCGGCGGGGTCGCGAAGCCGAGCCGTTCCGCCAGATGGGCCTGCAGGGGCTTCGAACCGTTCGACGCCATGGCGGAGGGCCGGTTGACCACCAGGGCCGGCGTCAGCTCCGTCCACTGCAGCAGGGCGTCCTCGAAGCGCTCCACGCGGTCGGCGGCCGCCGCCTCGACCTCCATCAGCTCCATGACCCGCCGTCCGGGATAGGGCCTCAGATAGACCGCAGAGACGGTGTCCAGGTCGAGCTCGCCCGCGCCGAGCCGAAGCCGACCGCCGTCGCCGCCGGCCGTGGCGATCCTGCAGTCGAAGCCTTCCGCGTCGAACTGGTCGACGAAGACGGTGTCGACGCCTCGTGCCTCCAGCGCCGCGCGGACGGCGCGCAAGGGGCCATCCTCCGAGACGCCCCACAGGAGGATCATGACGCCGCCAGGAGCGCTCGCGGGGCCGGCTTCCAGACCCTGGCGGCGATGGCGTCGATCACCGGCTCATCCAGCGGGGGGAAGCTGTCCGCCGCCGTCAGCCGTCCCTCGGCGTCGAACGCGGCCTGAAGCACCGTCGCGCCGGCGCCGCGCGCCAGTCGCCGGGCGGCGGCGATCACGTTGCGCGGCGCGGTCCCAATCGCGGCGTCGCCCACCAAGCTCACGGTCCAGTGGGGCGGCGCCGGCGCCGGGCGCAGGTCGCGGGTCCGGGTCTCCGAGACCACCGCCAGGCCCAACTGCGCCCCCAGCGCCAGCCAGGGCTCCGGGCGACCGAAGGGTCCGCAAAGCACGCCCCGGGCCGGCCGGTTCAACACCGGAACCTCCAGCACCGTCAGCCACCACATCAGCATCGCTGTCAGCTCGGCCGCCACATAGGCGCGGTCGTCCTCGTGCACGTGGGTCAGTTCCTGCGGGTAGATCGCAAGCCGCCGAACCAGGACGCCGCTCACCTGCGCCACCGGAAGCGGTCGCCCGCCTGCGACCACTACGCCGTCGCCGCGGTCGTCGGTCCCCAGCCGCCAGCCCGTCGCGGAGAGGTCCGTCACGTCCATCCGCACGGCGCGATCGGGGCCCAGGCGCCGGATCAGCCGGTCGATCTGCGCGTCGCGGGCGCCGCCCACCACAATGAGCATGACGCGGCCCTAGGATTTGGTTCCGGGTTTGCCGCCGCCGCCCTTGGCCGGGGCTGCGCCCTCGGCTTTCTTGTGCTTGGAATGCAGCAACGGCGCATCGCCTACGGCCGGCCTTTCCGTTGGCGTGATCGGCGCGCGCTGTTGAAGGCTCTGCGCCAGTTGGTCGACCCGGTCCGACAGTTGCTGCAGGGACGATTGCCAGGCCGGGTCTCCCCCCATCTGAAGGAGCTGGTTGAGGTCCCCCTCGGCGTCCTTCAGCTTGTTTTCGACGATCGGCTTCTCGAACTCCTTGATCTCGTGCTTGAGTTCCTTGACCTCGATCTTGTTTTCGACCTTGAACTCCTTGTGCTCTTTGATCTCCTTGATCTCGATCTTCAGGTCTTTGAGGTCCTTGTGGTCCTTGATCAGGGACTTGGTGGCCACGGTCACGGGGCGCCCTAGCGAGGGGATGCCGTTCGCGATCACCTCCAGGGAATAGGCGCCGTTGGGCAGGCCCGCCGGAACCGTAACCTGGGTCGTGACCGAGGCGACGCCGGTGGCGACCGCCATGGTCGAATGGTTGGCGGTCCGGCAGTAGGTGACGACCCCCGTCCCTGTGTTGGTCAGGCGCACGATCGGATAGTTCGTCGCCATGGTGGCGTCGTCGCCGTAGTAGCAGGCCTGCGACAGGCCGTTGAGCTGCTGCCCGGTGAGCGTGTAGGTGTTCCCCGGCTGCAGGGTCGAGGAGATGCTGGTGATGACCGGCCGCCAGGCGGCCGCGGGCGCCAGGTCCGGCGTGTAGACCGCGATCGTGCCGCCCTGGCTCGAGTAAAGCACCTTGCCGGACGGGAGCAGCAGGAACCGGCCCTGGAAGCAGGGCGTCGCGGCGTTCGCCGAGGCCCCGACCACGGCGACGGTGTTGGTTGTCGGATCGTATTCGAAGAAGGTCGTCGGCCCCGGGAAGCTGTTCGCCGCCGTCGCGGGCGGGCTTCCCGTGAGCAGCACCTTGCCGTTGGGCAGCAGCACGGCGGGCGCATCGCTGGGATGCATGGTCGTCGCACCGCTCTTCAGAGTCGGGCCCGCGGTCCAGGTTCCGGGCGAGGCCGGCATCGGCCCCGGGGAATAGAGGGCGGTGGCGCCGGTGGCGCCGATGGCGAAGGCGTGGCCGTTGGTCAGCAGGACCGTGGCCCCGATCTCGGCGACGATGCCCGGGAGAGACTGGGGCAGCGTGGCCGGCGTGTTGCCCGCCGAAACCCAGCTGTTCGACCCCGGCACATATTTCTCGCTGCCCGGTATCGCCGTGCACTGCACCACCAGGACCGTGCCGTCGGGCATCAGGGTGAGCGATTCCTCGGCCCCCCGGTCCAGCTTGTTCGGGCCCGCCGAATAGGCGTTCGTCGCCGGGTCGAAGAAGGCGGTTCGGTTGTCGTCGATGCTGGCGAGCAGGACGTGCCCGTTGGCCAGGACGCACAGGCTGACGTCGCCCACATGGGTCCAGCCGGCCGGGCCGCCGAGCGTCGTCCAGGTGTTCGTCTGGGGATTGAACCGCGCGGCCGCCGCCATGTCGGCGGACACGTTGTGATTGTACTCGCCGCCGGCGATGAAGACCGACCCGTCCTGCAGAACCGCTGCGCCGTAGAACAGCGGCGCATAGGTCGGACCGCCGAGCGCAGCCGGGATGGCGGCGTTGTTGGGCATGGAGGGCATGGCCGACCACAGCCCGTTTTCATAGTGCCCCGCGCTGTCGGGCGAGAGCCGGTGCCAGTTGGGCGTGCTCAGCTCATGGGCCATGACCGTGCCGTCGGTAAGCAGCAGCATGGTGTCGATGGCGACGCCAGGTTGGTGCAGGAGCGTGGACCAGGTACCGGCCATGACAAGCCTCCAGGCTGCGGCCCAGGCGCAGGGTGTCGCCCGCGCGGGTGCGTCGGTTGGGAACTCAAATGTCAGAGGGCGCGGCGCTTCCAGGAGAACCGGATCGCCGCGGGGCCAACTACGCTACGGGAACGATACGGGCAGGTCGCTCAGCGAGTTCAGGCGACGACAGGTCAGGCTCCTGAACCTCTATAGTGAAGCACATCCAACCGCCAGGCACAACTCAAGATCGTTTTTCGAGACAATACAGCCCAGGTTAGGTGTGGCGGGCTCGGCGAGGCGAGGCGAGGCGAGGCGGGACGCCGTCCCAAAGAGGTCAGGGCCGATCCTCGATCTGCGCCCGCACTTCGGGCGTCTCTTCCAGGAACCGCACCAGGATCGCCTGCGCCGCCAATATGCCGATGCCGGAGGCGTAGGCGGAAAACACGTTGGCCCCCGCGAGGCCGGCCCGCGCCGCGCGGCCCACCTCTTCCCAGATGAACAGGCCCGAGCCCAGCAGCAGGGCCACGCCCACAACCACCGAGCCCGGCGTCTGGCCGAAGCCGGCGCGGAAGCTCATCCAGACATATTTGGCGAGCCATCGCTTCACCGGCGGGACCAGCAGCGGGATGGCCAGCGAAAAGCCCAGGTAGGCGGCCGGCCACAACAGCGTCCACCGCGCGATCAGGTTCGGCCCGCCCGGCAGGCGGCCCAGCGCGTCGATCACCGCGGCGGCGTAGATCAGGCTGGCGGCGGCCACCGTCAGGTCCTGCATCCGCTTGAAATTCCGCCAGGCGGTGGTGAAGCCCATTTGGGCAAGTTAGGCGCCCCTTTGGGCGGGCGTAAGGCGCGGCGGCGCCGAACCGTGGGTTGGCGCTATGCTTTGCCTGTGAGTCGATCCGCCCTGATCCTCGGCGCCGCTGTGGCGCTCATCGCCACGCCGGTCCTGGCGGGGGAGGCCGCCTGCTGGTTCGAGAACGGCGTGGTGGTCGTGGGCGCGGAGGTCATGGGCGTCAGCGGCGACTACATCCTCGACACCGCCACCCCGCACACCGTGCTCGCCGACAGCCAGGCCCAGACCGCGGGCTTCGCCGAGACCGCGCTGGTGGGCGAGGTGCGGCTGGCCGGCGTGGCGCTGAAGGACCGCCGGGTGGCCGTGGAGGGCGTGGACCTGCGCACCGGGGCCCTGCCCACGCCGATCGCCGGGATCATCGGCGCCGACGTCTTGCGCGGCTTCGTGCTCGACGTGGATTTCAAGCCCTGCCGCGTGCGCCTGTCCCGCCGCGCGAGCAGCCGCTTCGCCGCGACGACGAGCCTGCCGATGGCCTGGGTCGCCGGCCGCCCTGTCGTCCGCGCGGCCGTCGCCGACGGCGCCCACGCCTTCGCCGGCGCCTTCACCCCGGGCGTCGGCGCCGACACCGCCGTGCGGATCAGCGATGCGCTGGCCCGCGCGCCCGGCGCGCCCAAGCCCAAGGAAGTCTATCCCTACGGCGTGACCTTCCCGCGCCTGCGGGCGCTCTCCTTCGCCGGCGGTCTTACCGAGAACCTGCCGGCCGGGCTGATCGAGGCCGAGGACCCGGCGCTCGCGGGCCAGCTTGGCGCGCCGCTCCTGTCACACTGGCGCCTGCGCTTCGACTTTCCGGGCCGCCGGCTCTATCTCGCCCCGCGGCTCGCGAAGGCGCCGAAAGGACATGTCCATGGCGTCTGATCTGGCGAACGCCGGTCCTCGGGTGGGTTGCGGCGCGGTCATCCTGCGCGGTTCCCGGGTCTTCCTGCTGCGCCGCGCGCGAGCGCCCGAGGCCGGTTGCTGGGGCATCGCCGGGGGAAAGGTCGATCCGTTCGAAACCGTTCCGGACGCCGTGCGCCGCGAGGTGGAGGAAGAAACCGGCCTGACGCTGCAGCACATCGACCTGATCTGTGTCGTCGACCAGATCGACCGGGCCACGGGTGATCACTGGGTCTCGCCGGCCTACCTCGCCGAGGCGTTCACGGGCGAGCCGCGCAACTGCGAGCCGGAGAAGCACACCGCGATCGGCTGGTTCGAGCTGGATGACCTGCCGCAACCCCTGACCGTCGCCACGGTCACAGCCTTGGCGGCGCTGCGCGGTCGCTAGAACGAAAAGGGCCCCGGCGCGACGCCGAGGCCCTCTCGATCTCGCGGGAAACCGCCGGCCCTAGTGGGCGACGTTCTTCCAGATCCTGCGGTAGCTGAACCACAGCAGGACCGAGAAGATCAGCAGATAGATCATCGCGCCCAGGCCGAAGGCCTTGCGTTCTTCCATCTTCGGCTCGGCGGCCCAGGCCAGGAAGGCGGCCACGTCGTAGGCCTCTTCCTTGATCGTCGAGGGCTTCCCGTCGTCGAAGGTGACTTTGCCGTCGGTCAGCGGCGGCGGCATGCTGATCGCGCCGCCCTCCGGAACCTTGTTCGGCGCCCCGTGCCAGCTACCCGACAGGTCGCCGGCATAATAGGGGTCGTAGTATTTGCCGGCCGCCAGGGTCAGGCCCGCGGGCGCGGGCTTGAAGCCGGTCAGCAGCGAATAGATGTAGGCCGGGCCGCCCTCGCGGGCCTTGGCCATGACCGACAGGTCCGGCGGCAGCGCGCCGCCGTTGGACGCGCGGGCGGCATACTCGTTGGGGAACGGCGCGGCGAACTTGTCGGCCGGGGTCGCCGGGCGCGAGACCACGTCGCCGGTGTCGGTGTCGATGTCCTTGACCTGGATGTCATGAGCCAGCGACTTCACGACCGGGTTGTTGTTCGGGTTCGGGTACTTCGGGTCGTAGAACGGCCCGCCCTTCTGACCGAGGTTGCGGAAGTACATCAGGTCCATCGAATGGCAGGCCGAGCAGACCTCCCGGTAGACCTTGTAGCCCCGCTGGAGCTGCTCCTTGTCGAACTTGCCGAACGGGCCCTCGAACGACCAGTGGACGTTCGCCGGCTCCTCATTGGTGGTCGCGGCGAGCGCCGGACCGGCCAGCAAGGCGAACCCGAGCGCCGCGAACGCGAAACCTTTGCGCAGCATCAGGCTCAACCCCTCTTTTCAGGCGACGCCGCGGCGCCGGCGGGCGCGGAGGCGGGATGCGACAGGACGGGCGAGGAGATCGACTCCGGCTCCGGCAGCGGGGTCTCGGTAAGGCCCAGCAGCGGCGTGATCACCCAGAAGTAGACGAAGTAGTAGAGGGCGCCGATCCGCGACAGCCACACGTAGCTGTTCAGGTTGGCGTCCAGGAACTGCGGCCCCGCGACGTTCGGGATCACCATGTCGTCCGGCGCGTGCGCCCCGCAGAGGCCCAGCACCAGGCAAGCGAAGATGAAGATGAAATAGTAGAGCCGCGCCGTCGGGCGATAGCGCATGGAGCGCACCTTCGACGTATCGAGCCACGGCAGGATGAACAGGGTGGCGATGGCGCCGAACATCAGGATGACGCCCATCAGCTTGTTCGGGACCGCCCGCAGGATGGCGTAGAACGGCAGGAGGTACCATTCGGGCACGATGTGCTGCGGCGTCTGCAGCGGGTTCGCCTTCACGTAGTTGATGGCGTCGCCCAGTGCGTCCGGCAGGTAGAAGACGAACACCGCGTACATGATCAGGAAGACCGAAATCGCGAAGCCGTCCTTCACCGTGTAGTACGGGTGGAAGGGAACGGTGTCCTCCTTGGACTTCACGTTCACCCCGGTCGGGTTGTTGTTGCCCGGCACGTGCAGCGCCCAGACGTGCAGCGCCACCACGCCGGCGATCATGAACGGCAACAGGTAGTGCAGCGAGAAGAAGCGGTTCAGCGTCGGGTCGTCCACCGCGAACCCGCCCCACAGCCAGGTGGTGATCGAGGGGCCGACGACCGGCAGGGCGCCGATCAGGTTGGTGATCACGACCGCGCCGTGGAAGCTCATCTGACCCCAGGGCAGAACGTAGCCCATGAAGGCGGTGATGATCATCAGGAGGTAGATCACGCAGCCCAGGATCCACAGCACCTCGCGTGGCGACTTGTAGGAGCCGTAGTAGAGGTTGCGGAAGATGTGGATGTAGGCCGCCAGGAAGAACATCGAGGCGCCATTGGCGTGCAGGTTGCGGATCAGCCAACCGTAGTTGACGTCGCGCATGATCCGCTGGACCGAGTTGAAGGCGTAGTCGACGTGCGGGACGTAGTGCATCGCCAGGATGATCCCGGTGACGATCTGCATGCCCAACATCAGCGACAGGATGCCCCCGAAGGTCCACCAGTAGTTGAGGTTCTTCGGCGTCGGGAAGGTGATGATGGTGTCGTTGGCGAACCGGATGATCGGCAGGCGGCTGTCCAGCCACCGTTCGAAGCCGGTCTTCGGCTCATAGGTCGAGTGTCCGCTCATCTGATCAGCCCACCTTGACCTTGGTGTCGGAGAGGAAGGTGTAGTCCGGCACCGGCAGGTTCAGCGGCGCGGGACCGCGGCGAATGCGCCCGGAGGTGTCGTAGACCGAGCCGTGGCACGGGCAGAGCCAGCCGCCGTAGTCGCCGCCGCCGAAGGTCGGCACGCAGCCCAGGTGGGTGCAGACGCCGACCAGGACCAGGTATTGGGCCTTGCCGGGCTTGTGACGGCTCTCGTCGGTGGCCGGGTCGCGCAGGTCGGCGTGGTCGTCCTTGATCGCGGCCTCGATTTCCTTGGCCGTCCGGTAACGGACGAACAGCGGCTTGCCGCGCCACTTCACCACGATCTGCTGGCCTTCGACCACCTTGGACACGTCGACCTCGATGGAGGCCAGCGCCAGGGTGTCGCCGGCGGGGTTCATCTGGTCGATGAACGGCCAGGCGAGGCCGCCGGCCAGGCCCGCCGCGGCGACGCCGGCGGCGATGTGGATAAAGTCGCGACGATTCGGATCGTCCCCTCCCAGGGATGGGCCCGAAGCATGCGGATCGGGATTTGCGCCCGCGACGGTGTCGGCCACCTAAAGCTACCCTTCGTTCGAGGCTCCCCAAAAGCGGATGGGAGCGCCATGTCTTTGGACCCTGCCAGACGCTCTGGTAAGGCCTTTAAAATCACGACGGGTCAGCACAGAACGCCCCCACCGGAAACGCTCGCCGGAACCGCCTACGACGTCCCTCGAGGTCGCTTTCGTGATTCGTCGTGCAGCCCGGCTTAACCCGTCGCGGATCGCTTAGAATGCGTTTGGCCCTTTTTCAACCGGACATTCCGCAAAACCTCGGCGCCGCACTTCGGCTGGGCGCCTGTCTGGACGTTCCGGTCGACGTGATCGAGCCCTGCGGCTTCCCGCTTTCCGACGCCGGCGTGCGCCGCGCGGCCATGGACTACGGAGCGCTCGCGGACCTCACGCGGCACGCCACATGGGCCGACTTCCTGGCGGCGCCGGAGCGTCGGGAGGGCCGCCTGCTGCTCTTCACGACCAAGGGGGCCAGCGGTTTCCACGGCTTTGCGTTCCGGCCGGGCGACACCCTGCTGTTCGGCCGCGAGAGCGCCGGGGCGCCGGACGAGGTGCACGCGGCGGCCGACGCGCGGCTGTTCATTCCGCTGGCGCCCGGCGCCCGCTCGCTGAACCTGACGGTGAGCGCCGCCATCGCCCTTTCCGAGGCCCTTCGGCAGACCAATGGCTTTCCAACCGCCGCCCCGACCGGCTAGCAAGCAGCCATGCCCAGCCAGCCGTCCAGCCCGCCCGCCGCCCTGCCGCCGGAGATCCTCGAACGCCGCGACCGCGCCAAGGCCTGGTTCGAGTCGCTGCAGACCCGGATCGTGGCCGAACTCGAACGGCTGGAGGACGAGGCGCCGGCCGAACTCTACCCGGACCCGCCCGGCCGCTTCGACATGCGCCCCTGGACGCGGGAGACCGGCGTCGGCGGCGGGATCGGCGGCCACTTCAAGGGCCGGCTGTTCGAAAAGGCCGGGGTGCACACCTCGGCGGCCACGGCGCGGTTCTCGCCGGAGATGGCCGCCACCATGCCGGGCGCGGACAAGAACCCCTCCTACGTCTCGGCCTCGATCAGCCTGATCGTCCATCCGCGCAATCCGCGCGTGCCCACCGTGCATATGAACACCCGCTTCCTGTCGACGGCGGTGAGCTGGTTCGGCGGCGGGGCGGACCTGACGCCCATGCTGGACGAGCAGCGCAGCCAGGAGGCCGACGACGCGGTCCTGTTCCACAAGGCCATGCAGCAGGCCTGCGACGCCTTCGATCCGGAGTGGTATCCGAAGTACAAGGCCTGGTGCGACGAGTACTTCTACCTGCCGCACCGCAAGGAGACCCGCGGCGTCGGCGGCATCTTCTACGACCGCCACGACACCGGCGACTTCGAGCGCGACTTCGCCTTCACCTGCGCGGTCGGCGAAGCCTTCCTCGACGCCTATCCGAAGATCGTGCGCCACCGCATGGACGAGCCCTGGACCGACGAGGACCGGATGGAGCAGATGGTCCGCCGCGGCCGCTACGTGGAGTTCAACCTGCTCTACGACCGCGGCACCATGTTCGGGCTGAAGGCCGGCGGCAACATCGAGACGATCCTGAGCTCGATGCCGCCGATGGTGGCGTGGCCCTAGGGCCAGTCGTTCATATCGCCGCTCATCCCGGCGAAGACCGGGATCCAGATCTCAAAGCTGGATGGCGGATTGGACAAGCCCGGCGTTCAAAGAACCCGCGTCTGAGCTGACCATCTGGGTCCCGGCCTACGCCGGGATGAGCGGATCAGAATTTGGGCTAGCCGATCCCGCTGAGCGCGTTGCTGATCATAGCCAGGATGTCCGAGCCCCTGGACTGCAGCTCGACACCCAGGCCCACCGCCAGCGCCGCGGCGCCGCTGCTCAGCACGATCATAAACTTCAAGGGCGCCATGGCATTTCCCGCGGATGTCCGCGACGCCCTAAACCCCCGAGCTTGCCGCTATGTTGCGCGCCTGAGGAAATTCGCAATCCAGCGGCCGACCCGGGCCCGGTCGTCGGGACCTGCGAAGCTGGCCACCGCCCGGTCGGCCTGGTCCTTGGGATAGACCGCGTCGCGCCGGTGTTCGATCAGGTCGATGGCGTAGGCCGGCTCGAACTCCGGGTGCGGCTGGAGCGACATCGCCCGATCCTCCGGCCAGACCAGGCCCGCGAACGGCGTGAAGTCGCTGGCCGCATATACCTGCGCCCCTGGCGGCAGGCTCACCACCTGGTCCTGGTGCGAGGCAGGCAGGCGGATCGGCGCGTCACTGTCCATCCAGGGCTCGTGGCGGACGACGCGGTACTCGTGTTCGCCGACGCCCCAGCCCTTGGGCGACTGGATCACCTGCCCCCCGAAGGCCTGCGCCATGAGCTGGTGGCCGAAGCAGACCCCGACCAGCGCCGCCTTGCCCCGCGCGGCGCGCAGGAACGCCTCGGCCGGCGCGATCCACGGCAGATCCTCATAGACCCCAGCAGAGGACCCCGTGACCAGATAGCCGTCGCACTCCATCAGGCTGGCCGGCAGTTCGCCCTCGTCCACCGCATAGGTCCGCCACGCATAGGCGTCCTCGCCCAGCAGGTGGCGGAACATGTCCGGATAGGTCCCGTAGACCGGGATGCAGGGCGACGGCGGGCGGCCGGTCTTCAGGATTCCGAGTTTCAAAACGCCATCCCCTGCACCACCGATTTCAGCTTCTCGATGGTCGACAGCCTGTCGTCGATGAAGTCGTGGTCGACCCACCAGTCCTCCACCTCGCGCAGCACCTGGCCGACCATGGGGCCCTTGGGCGCGCCGGCGGCGATGACGTCCTCGCCAGTCAGCGGGAACGGCGGCGGGCTCCAGCCTTCGCCGAGCGCGATCATGCCCCGCCACTGCGGCGTCGCCGCCGTGCGCGGCGCCCGCGCCCAGGCGAGCTTGGCCCGGTCGCGGAACGGCTGGGCGCCTAGCCGATAGAGCGTGCGCCGGATCTCCCTGGGGCTCATCCAGCTCTTCAAGGCCGGCGCGGGCGCCAGCGCCGCGGCCAGCCGGTCGCGCTCGGCGTTGGAGAGCCGCAGGGCCTCGGCGAACCTCACCGCCCCCAACTGGTCGTCGGGCAGCAGGGCCGCCAGCCGCAGCAGGGGGTCGTTCTCGAAGAGCTGGTCGTCCTCGATGGCCACCAGGCCCTCGAAGCGCGCCAGGTCGATGGGGGCCGGCAGCACCTCGCCCAGCACCCCGGTCCGCGCCATCAGCGCCACCGCCGGGCGCGGATCGTCGGCGGCCAGCAGCTTCAGGAGCTCCCTGGAGACCCGCTCGGCCGACAGCGTCTTCAGCTCGCCCCGCAGGGCCTCGCAGGCCTCCAGCGCCGCGGCGTCGGGCGGCGGCGTCCCGTACCAGGCGAAGAAGCGGAAGAACCGCAGGATGCGCAGGAAATCCTCCCGCACCCGCTGCTCGGCCTCGCCGACAAAGACGATCCGCCCGGCTCGCGCATCGGCGACCCCGTGGCCGGTGGGGTCGAACAGGGTCCCGTCGCGGCGCGCATAGAGGCTGTTCAGGGTGAAGTCGCGGCGTTGGGCGTCCTCGGCCCAGTCGTCGGTGAAGGCCACCACCGCGCGGCGGCCGTCGGTGGCCACGTCGCGGCGCAGGGTGGTGATCTCGAAGGGCTTGCCGCGGCAGACCGCGGTGACCGTGCCGTGCTCGACGCCGGTGGGCACGGCCTTCAGACCCGCCGCCTTCAGGGCCGCGGTCACCGCCTCCGGCGTCAGGCGGGTGGCGATGTCCAGGTCGCTGACCGGCTTACCGATCAGGGTGTTTCGCACGCAGCCGCCGACGAAGCGGGCGCAGTCCGGCCCGCCGGCCGCCTCCAGGGCGTCCAGCACCGCCGTCGTCTCCGGCGCGGTCATCCAGGGGCGCTGGCCGAGGCTCTCGCTCATTTGGGGGCGGTCCCGGGCGCGGTCGGCGGCTTCTCGAAATAGCCCTTGCTCACCGTGCCGTCGGCCCTGACCTCGCCCGGCACATACCGCTCGCGGCGGTTATCAGGATGGAAGACCACCGTGGCCGCCAGCGACAGGCCCACCAGCACGGCGCCCGCCGCGACCAGCCAGGCATAGGGCGTCGAGCCCATCTCGCGCCCAGAACGCCGGGCGACCGCGCGCCAGGCGAACCAGACCGCGAACGGCACGGCGGCCAGCAGCAGGCGGATGAGGACGATCCTAGGCAACGGCGGCTCCATAGAGCCGGTCGTAGAGCGCGCGCAGCATGCCCGCCGTCGCGCCCCAGATGAACCGGTCCTCGTGAGTGTAGGCGTAGAACCGCCGTTTCTCACCGTTCGGCAGCTCCCGCTCATGCTCCTCGAGGTTCCGCGGGTCCATCAGGAAGCCGAACGGCGTCTCGAAGATCTCCGCCACCTCGTCCGGGTTGGGCGCCAGGCTGAAGCCCGGCCGCACGAACCCCACCACGGGCGTGATCAGAAAGCCGGTGCCAGTGCGGTAGGGCGTCGACAGCCCCACCGGCGAGACATAACGCGGCTCCAGGCCGATCTCCTCGTGGGCCTCGCGCAGCGCCGTCTGCCATGGCGTCTCGCCCGGGTCGCGCCGGCCGCCCGGCAGGGCGATCTGGCCGGTATGGCGGCGAAGCGTGTCGGCCCGCCGCGTCAGGATCACCGACAGGCCCGCGTCGCGCTCCACGAGCGCGATGAGCACCGCCGCCGGCGTCAGGGGAAGGTCGACTTCGTTCGGGCCATAGACCCTGCCGAGGTCGAAGTCGGAGCGGATCACCCCGTCCGCCGGCTCGTGCGCGTCCAGCGGGTCGAGGTGGTCGCCGATCCAGTCGCGCAGGTCGCCGCGCCCGCCCCGCAAGCTCACAGTCGATGCGCCCCGGGCGGACCCACCGGATACCAGGCGCCGTTGGAGGCCACGCCCAGCGTCGGCCCCTCGGGCGTGTCGCGTTCCTCCGCCAGCTCCACCAGCTCGTAGAACACCGGCCGCGCGATCAGCGCCTCCAGGCCGCGGCGCACGTGCAGATAGGGCCTGGGTTCCCCGTCGGGGCCCATCTCGACGCGGACATAGTTCTCCGGCCCCGCCTCGACCTCGTCGCCGACGTTGGTGAGGAACGTCAGCGCCTGGCCCACCCGGTCCACGCGGGTGGCGATGAACGGCGCGTCCTCGACGGTGATCTTCATCTTCTCGACGGGGGTGACCAGGTGGATGCCGTCGGGGTCCTTGCGCAGGACCGTGGAGAACAGCCGCACCAGGGCCTCGCGGCCGATCGGCGTGCCCTCGTGGAACCAGACGCCGTCCTTGCGGATCACGATGTCGATCTCGCCGCAGTGCGCCGGGTTCCACAGGTGAACCGGCGGCAGGCCCCGTCCCGGCGCCTGCTTCGCAGCGGCGAGCACGCCCTCCAGTCCCGGTCTCACCGCCTCGTCCGCCATGCCCAGGAACCTAGGCGCGCCCGCAGTCCGCCTCAAGCCGCGCCTGCGCCCCTCTCCCCCGCGAAGCGAGAGGGAGAGGGTAGGGAGAGGGCGGCGCATGCGAGCGTGCTTCGCGGCCGGAAAGCCCAGGCTCCCGGGTTCGCCGCCAAATCTATGGAGAGTCCCAACCGCCCTCTCCCGGCCTCTCCCTCTCGCTGCGCGGGGGAGAGGAGCGGGCGCCTCAGAGCGGCGCAACCATTCCCGCCAGTTCGCCGGCGTCCGCCGTCAGCGCGCGGACCAGCACCCGCCGCTGGTCCACCGGCCCGGGCATGACCACCGCACGTCCCGGCGCCGCGGCGAAGCCCACCCGGCCGAAATAGGCCTCGTCGCCCACCAGCACCACATGGCTCTCGCCGGCGGCGGCGGCAGCCTCGCAGGCCCGCGCGATCAGCCGCGCGCCGAAGCCCGCGTTGCGCTCGCCCAGCTCGACGGCGAACGGGCCGAGGAAGGTGACGGCCCGGCCGCCCACCCGCACCCGCCACATCCGCGCGCAGCCGAGCAGCCGCTCTCCAGACCAGGCGCAGACCGACAGCTCCGGCGCGAAGGTCGCGAACTCGCGCACCCGCTCGGAGGACTTGGCGTAGCGGCCGGGCCCGAAGGCGCGCGCGATCAGGGCGTCGACCGCCGCGCCGTCCTGCGGCCGTTCGGATCGCAGGGTGATAGCCGGCGCGGGCTCGGCAGGTTGTGCGGACATTGACTAAGGGACTTCGACTGACAGGACGACGAGAGCCCGGACGCGCGTCGCCGCGGCCCGGAGGCGGATCACTTGGCGCGGTTCATGCGCCCGGTTCGTCGAAGGCGTCGCATCGGAAGCCAACCCCATGGTCGAGGCGGGCGCAAATAGGGCCTATGGCGGCCCAGGTCAACGCTTCGGCTCTACAGCCCCCACCTTGGCGGCGATGGCGGGAGGGGAGGTAAGGCGTTGCCCGCGACCGCGACTGCGGGCAGGTTCGCGGCCCCATGGCCGAGACCGCTTCCGACGCCGTTCCTTCGGCCCGCGCGCTTCTGAAGGAGCGCGACTACCTCTGCTTCTGGGTCTCGCGCTGGACCGGCAGCTTCGCCGCCCAGATCCAGAGCGTGGCCATGGGCTGGCAGATGTACAGCCTGGCCCGCCTCGCCGGCCACTCGGTCAGGGAAAGCTCCTTCCTGGTGGGCATGCTGGGCCTGGCGGCCTTCATGCCGGTCTTCCTGCTGGCGCTTACCGCCGGCGAGACCGCCGACCGCCACGACCGCAAGCGGGTCCTGCTGCTCTGCTGGGTGGGCGAGATCGCCACGGTGCTGACCCTGGCCATCGCCACCTGGCAGGGCTGGGCCTCGGTCCCGCTGCTGCTGGTCGTCGCCTTCCTGTTCGGCGCGGCGCGAGCCTTCTTCGCCCCAGCCAGCACCGCGCTCGGCCCCATGCTGGTGCCCCGCGCGCTGCTGCCGCGCGCCATCGCCTGGAATTCGCTGGCCTGGCAGACCGCCTCGATCGTCGGGCCCGCGGCGGGCGGCCTCCTCGTCGCACGCTCGACCCACGACGCCTATTTCGTGACCTTCGGCCTCTACCTCGCCGCCGCGGCCGCGGTGCTGATGATCCGCAAATCCGGCCAGCCGACGGTCAACCCGGGCTCCCGCTGGACGCTGATGAAGCAGGGCCTGCGCTACGTCTGGGACCAGAAGATCGTCTTCGGGGCGATCTCGCTCGACCTGTTCGCCGTCCTGCTGGGCGGCGCCACCGCGCTCCTGCCGGTGTTCGCCCGCGACATCCTGCACATCGGGGCCGAAGGCTTCGGCGTCCTGCGCTCCGCCCCGGCCATCGGCGCCACGGCGGTGGCCCTGCTGCTGGCCGCCAACCCGATCCGCCACCGGGCGGGCTGGTTCATGTTCGGCGGGGTGGCGATGTTCGGCGCGGCGACCTGCGTCTTCGCCCTGTCGCGCAGCCTCGGGCTCTCCGTGGCCGCCCTGGCGATCCTGGGCGCCGCCGACATGCTGAGCGTCTACGTCCGCCAGACCCTGGTGCAGCTGGTCACCCCGGACGCCATGCGCGGCCGGGTGGCGGCGGTGTCGTCGGTGTTCATCGGCGCCTCCAACGAACTGGGCGAGTTCGAGAGCGGCGTCGTGGCCCGCCTCCTCGGCCCCGTCGGCGCGGCCCTGTTCGGCGGGATCGGCGCCCTGGTCGTCACCGGCGCCTGGGGGGCGCTGTTTCCCGCCTTGCGCAAGGCCGACCGGCTCGAATAACTGTCGCCCTATTCTTATAGGGAGATACTTCCATGGGCGCGTTAGACGGCAAGGTGGTCCTGGTTACAGGCGGCGGCAACGGCATCGGGCGCGACTGCGCGCTGATCGCCGCCCAGGAAGGCGCGAAGGTCGTGGTCAACGACCTGGGCGCGGGCCTCAAGGGCGACGACGAAGGCTCCTCCGGCCCGGCCGAGAAGGTCTGCGAAGAGATCCGCGCCGCCGGCGGCGAGGCCGTCTCCAACTCCGACAGCGTCACCAACCTGGACGCCGTCTACGGCATGGTCGAGCAGGCCAAGAAGACCTTTGGCGGCCTGCACGCGGTGATCAATCCCGCCGGCATCCTCCGCGACGTGATGTTCCACAAGATGACCGAGCGCGACTGGGACCAGGTGATCGAGGTCCACATGCGCGGCTCCTTCAACGTGGCCCGCGCCACTATCGAGCTGTTCCGCGAACAGAACGACGGCGCCTACATGTTCTTCACCTCGACCAGCGGCCTGTTCGGCAACATCGGCCAGGCCAACTACGGCGCGGCCAAGATGGGCATCGCCGGCCTCTCCCGCATCATCGCCATGGAAGGCGCCCGCAACAACGTCCGCTCCAACTGCCTGGCGCCGGTCGCGTGGACGCGGATGACCCAGTCGGTGCCGATCAAGGACGAGGCCGCCGCCGCCCGCCGCGCGGTGATGGCCGAGAAGGTCCGCGCCGACCAGCCGGCCCGCTTCTCGGTGGCCATGGTCACGCCTGCCGCGTCGAACGTTTCCGGCCAGATCTTCGGCTCCTCCGGCGAGAACATCATCCTCTATTCGCAACCGCGGCCCAT
>NZ_DATMNA010000054.1:0-2058 GCF_035569475.1 Phenylobacterium sp. | reverse complement strand
AGGACAAGACCCTCACCGACGCCGAGATCGACGCCCTCTCCGCCAGGATCATCGCCGCCGCGTCCAAGGCGACGGGGGCGAAGCTGAGGGGCTGATCGGACCGCCGGCGTCCCGCCGGCCCTTCCTTCCCGTCCCCGCCGCCGGGGCCAGAAAGAGCCGGCGGGACGCCGGCGCTTCGTGCCCTACAGCTTGGCGCAGATCGCCCCGTCGGTCTTGGTGTAGCTGGCGTCCGCGCCCAGCGTCTGGCCCAGGATCTTCATCCCCGACGCGCAGTCGGCCAGCGCCTCCGGCCGACGTCCCGCCTTGGCCAGCACCTTGGCGCGGTAGACCAGCAAGTCCCCGTGGTTGGCGCTCACCTTGCCGTAGCTCACGTCGTAGTTGTGCTTGGCCTCGGCGAGGTCGGCCAGGGCGACGTCCGTATGCCCACGATCGGACTCCACCTGGGCCAGGTAGACGAGCGCGATGCCTATCTGGAAGTGGGGGTGGCGGAAGGCCTTGCGATAGATCGACACCGCCTTGGTCAGCGAGGCGGCGGCGGCCGCAAGCTTGTTCTGCCCCTGGAGAACCTGGCCCTCTATCGAATAGGAATCGGCCAGGAGGGGGTTGTCGGCGTCGAGGACGACGCGCTGGATCGCCAGGGCGTTCTCGATCCTCTGCAGTGCGAGCTCGAGGCGGCCCGCCGCCAGGTCGTTGACCGCCATGGCGTACCAGGCGGCCGCGGTGGCCAGGTGCCGATCGCCGAACGCGCCGCGGTAGACATCCATCGACTCCTCGAGCGCCGCGTCGGCGCCGGTGAACCTGCCCTCGTCCGACAGGATCAAGCCGCGTTCGCGGAGCGCCCAGGCCAGCTTGGCCGGCGGGCTTTGGGGGGCGCCGCGATAGAGCTTCAAGGCCATGTCGATGCTGGCGAGCCCCCGCGGAAGGTCGCCCTCGCTGTATAGGATAGAGCCCTTCATGGCGGCCACGTCCGCCGCCAACACCGGATCGGAGGCGCCGGGGAGACCCAGCGCCCGCTCCGCCAGGCGGATGGAGCCCAGCGCTTCGTCGAGCTTACCGAGTTTGCTGTAAGCCCCAGCCAGCTGGGTGAGCGCTCCCGCGCCGTCCGGACCGGCCCGGCGAATGGCCGGCATCGACAGGCCCACCATGTCCACCAGTTCCTGCGACAGGCCCAGGCTGTTGTAGGCCTGGCCGAGCGCCTGCAGGATCCGGGCGTGAACCACGGGCTGGTCGGCCAGCTCGCTGCGCGCGCGATCTGCGCCGCGGGAGAGCAGCATCAGGGCGCTGATCGAGCGCGGGTTCTCGGTCGCGGGATTGATCAGCTTGTAGGTCCCGATCAGATAGTCCGAGGTTGCTCTCGCGGTGGCGGTTTCCTTTTCGGCGATCCGTCTCTGTTCGTCCGCCTCGATCCGTCTCTGGTTAGCGTAGACCGCGAGCCCGCCGGTCAACACCATGCCGGCCAGAGAGGCGCCCGCGACTACCGCCAGATTGCGCGCCCGCCTCTGGGCCTCGCGCTGCACCAGGTCGTCCAGGCGAACGCCACTGAGGCCGGCGACGAGCTTCAGCTTGGCGAGCTGCCGCCCGTCCTTGTCGCGGCGCAGGTCGGCCGCGATGGGATGGGCGAGTTCCTGGGAGATCTGGCCGTCCGCCCCCAGCCGGAACCGCACCCCGGGCGGGAAGCATTCCAGCGCCGCCTCGCCGGGTTTGGCGGACGCGCCCGGCTTCCCGTCGACGATCAGCGCCAGGACCCTGTCCTCGCCGTGCAGCCGCTTGAAGGTGATGACCTCCTCGCCGACCCACCGCGAGCGCGCCGACGCGGGGGAGCACAGCACCACCAGGAATTGCGACCCCTGCAGCGCGGCGGTCAGTTCCGCGCCGAGGTTACCCGAAGCGGGCAGCTCGTCGCGGTCGCGGAAGATCGGTGTCAGGCGGCGTGGCACGGGTCCCGCCGCGGTTTCGAGGCCGACCAGCTTGGCGGGAATGCGATAGGTCTCCAGGGCCCGGTGCAGCCACGTCGCCACCGCCTTGTCGCTGTGGCTGTAGCTGATGAAGGCGCGGTAG
>NZ_DATMNA010000053.1:0-15383 GCF_035569475.1 Phenylobacterium sp. | reverse complement strand
CCGGCCGCAAGCCCGGCACCAAGGTCTTCACCGTGCGCGACGCGCCGGGCGGCGCGCCCACCCTGATGCTGATGCCGTCACCCGAACTGGAAGCCGCCTGATGGAAGCCTTCACCCGCCTGGACGCCAAGATCGCGCCGCTGCCCCTGGCCAATATCGACACCGACCAGATCATCCCCAAGCAGTTCCTCAAGACCGTCGAGCGCCAGGGCCTGGCCAAGGGCCTGTTCTACGACCTGCGCTTCGAGGGCGAGGGCAAGGCGCGGCCGGACTTCGTGCTCAACCGGCCCGAGTACAAGGGCGCGGGCGTGCTGGTGGCCGGCGACAACTTCGGCTGCGGCTCGTCGCGCGAGCATGCCCCCTGGGCGCTGATGGACTTCGGCATCCGCTGCGTGGTCTCCACCAGCTTCGCCGACATCTTCTACAACAACTGCTTCCAGAACGGCCTCTTGCCGGTGGTCCTGCCCGCCGCCCAGGTCCAGGCGCTGATGGAGGAGGCCAAGGGCGGCAACCACCTGGTGACCGTCGACCTGGAAGCCCAGACCGTGGTGTCGCCCTCCGGCCAGGTCTTCGCCTTCGAGATCGACCCGGTCCGCAAGGAGAAGATGCTCAAGGGCCTCGACGCCATCGGCGAGACCCTGCAGGCCGCCGCCGACATCGACCTCTACGAGATGAAGGCCGCCCTTTCGAAGCCCTGGTTGGAGGACGCATGAGCGTCATCATCGCGGGCACGATGCGCGTGCCGCCGGAGAACCTGGCGGGCCTCAAGCCGCACATGCTGGCCATGCTGGCCGCCAGCCGGGCCGAGGACGGGTGCCTCACCTACTCCTACGGCGCGGACGTGGGGGAGCCCGGCCTGATCCGGGTGTTCGAGGCCTGGCGCGACCAGGCCGCCATCGACGCCCACTTCAAGACCCCGCACATGGCGGCATGGCGGGCCGCGGGCGCCCAGTTCGGGGTTTTCGACCGCAAGCTGATCGCCTACGAGACCGCCTCCGAACGCCCGCTCTAGCCCGAAGGCCCTTAAGTCCATGACCGACCTGCTGCTCCTGCCCGGCGACGGGATCGGGCCCGAAGTGACCGCCCAGGTGCGCCGCGTGGCCAACCGCCTGGCCAACGACCTGACCATCGACGAGCGGCCGTTCGGCGGCTCCAGTTTCGACCAGCTCGGCACGCCGCTGGCCGACGAGACCCTGGCGCAGGCCAAGGCCGCCAAGGCCGTGCTGATGGGCGCCGTGGGCGGCCCGCAGTGGGCCAACGCGCCGCGCGACAAGCGACCCGAAGCGGGCCTGCTCGGCCTGCGGGCCGGCATGGGGGTGTTCGCCAACCTGCGCCCCGCGCTCTGCTTCCAGCCCCTGGCCGGCGCCTCGTCGCTGAAGCGGGAACTGATCGAGGGCCTAGACTTCATGATGGTCCGCGAGCTGACCGGCGGGGTCTATTTCGGCCAGCCGCGGTTCATCGAAGACCTGCCCGGTGGCGGCCAGCGCGCGGTCGACACCCAGGTCTACACCACCATGGAGATCGAGCGGATCGCCCGGGTGGCCTTCGAACTGGCCCGCGGGCGGCGCAACAAGGTCCACAGCGCCGAGAAGTCGAACGTGATGGAGACCGGCCTCCTGTGGCGCCGGGTGGTCACCGCGCTTCACGAGCGCGAATACGCCGACGTCGAGCTGGAGCACATCCTGGCCGACAACGCCGCCATGCAGATCGTCAAGAACCCCAAGCAGTTCGACGTCATGGTCACCGACAACCTGTTCGGCGACATCCTGTCGGACGCCGCGGCCCAGCTCACCGGCTCGCTCGGCATGCTGCCGTCGGCCGCGCTGGGCGCGCCGGGGACGCCGGGCCTCTATGAGCCGATCCACGGCTCGGCGCCGGACATCGCCGGCAAGGGCATCGCCAATCCGCTGGCGGCGATCCTGTCCTTCGAGATGGCGCTTCGCTGGTCGCTGGACCGCGCGGACCTGGCCGACAAGCTGAAGGCCGCCGTCGGCGCGGCCCTGGAAAAGGGCGCCCGCACCCCCGACCTCGGCGGGCAGATGACCACCGTCCAGATGGCCGACGCGGTGCTGGCGGAGCTTTAGGTCGTTCGGCGTTCAAGTTGACGCGACGGCGTCCCCCCCTCAGCTTCGCTGACACCTCCCCCGAAGTGTACCCTTCGGGTGAGGAGCGGAGCATCGCTCCTCACCCGCACCGCAGAGTGCGGGGGAGGTGGATCGACGCGGGACGCGGCGAGACGGAGGGGGCGCACAGCTGATTCTACCAAGCCGCCGAACGCTCTAGGCGGGAGCTTCAGGCGCCCGATAGCTTCAGGCGCCAGGTTTCGCTGACCTCCGGCGCGCCGAAGGCGTCGTGGGTCCAGGTCGCCTCGAGTTCGAAGCCGGTCGCGGCGTAGATCGCCCGCGCCGCAATCAGCACCGCATGGGTCCAGAGCACCACCTCGCGGTAACCGGCGGCGCGCGCAAACGCGATGCATTCCTCGACCAGCCGCCGGCCAAGGCCCAGGCCCCGCGCCGCCGGCTCCAGCATCAGCAGGCGCAGGCGCGCGACGCCGGGGACCTCGTCCTTCACCAGGAAGACGCAGCCCAGCCGTTCCCCGCCGCGCTCGGCGATCCAGCACCGCTCCAACGCCGGATCGTGGCGGTCGAGGAAGTCGGCGCAGATCCGCGCGGTGACCGCCTCGATGTGGCCGTTCCAGCCGTATTCGCGGGCGTAGTTCACGCCGTGCCGCTCGGTGATCCAGCCCATGTCGCCGTTCCGGTGCGGCCTCAGGGTCACCGCGACCGGGGCTGGCGCGTCCAGCAGGGCCTCGACCTCGGCCATGGCGGCGGTCAGCCGCTGGCGCTGACGGCTGGAAAGGCCGCCGATCAAGCCCTCCACCAGCGCCGCCGAGCGCTGGTCGAAGGGTTCGAACACCGCCGCGCCGTGCGGCGTCAGGCGCAGGAGCGCGCTCCGGCCGTCCTCGGCGGAGCGTTCGCGGGCGACCACGCCGTCCCTCTCCAACCGCGCCACGATACGGCTGAGGTAGCCGGCATCCAGGCCGGCGATCTCGCCCACGGCCTTGGCGGTGATCCCGTCGGCCTTGGCGATCTCGTAGAGCACCCGGCCCTCGGCCACAGTGTAGGGCGTGCCGAGGTAGCCCTTCTCCAGCACGCCGATGGCGCGGGTGTAGAAGCGGTTGAACCGGCGCACGGCGGCGACAGGATCGGAAAGCTCGACGGACATGACGTTCTCCCGAACGCCAGCAAAGTCGCATTAGTTGACGGAGTCAACTAATTCTCAACCATACCTGTTATGCGGTTTCCTTGGCCGCCAGCACCGCGCGCGCCGCGGCGACGGTCCGCGCCACGTCAGCCTCCGTCGTGCGCCAGTTGCAGACGCTGACGCGCATGCAGCGGCGGGCGCGGAAGGTGACCCCGCCGAACAGGGCCTCGCCCGAGGCGTTGATCGCCGCGATCACCTGATCCGTGCGCGCGTCGTGGTCGGCGGGCGTCGCGCCGGGCGCGGTCGAGAGGAAGCGCACCAGGCCCTGGTTCAGGCCCGAGCCGGCCACGACCTCCGCGCCGGGCAGCGCGCCGATCCCGGCGACGAGCGCCTGGGCGTGGCGGCAGGTGCGGTCCACCAGGTCGGCCAGGCCCTCGCGGCCCAGCTCGCGCAGGGCCGCGTAAATGGCGAACCCCCGCGCGCGGCGGGAGAACTCCGGGTTCCAGTCGATCTGGTCGCGGGCCGCGCCGCCCGGCGGCAGGTAGCTGGTCGAAAGCGTCATGGCCGCGCGGTGCGCCGCCGCGTCGCGGATCAGGGCCACGCCGGAGTCGTAGGGCACGTTCAGGTACTTGTGCGCGTCGGTGGTCCAGGAATCGCAGAGCTCGATGCCACGCGCCAGGTCGCGGTGCGCCGGGCTGACCCGCGCCCACAGGCCGAAGGCCCCGTCCACGTGGGTCCAGGCGCCGGCGGCTCGGGCCATGGGCGCCAGGGCCTCGAAGGGGTCGAAGGCCGCGCGGTTCAGCTCGCCGGCCTGCAGCACGACGATGGTCGGCTGCGACGAGGTCTCCAACGCCCCGCGCAAGGTCTCCGGCGCCACGCGGCCCTCGTCGTCCGTGGGCAGGGCCACGATGTTGTCGGAGCCCAGGCCGATGAAACGCACCGCCCGGTCCACCGACCCGTGCCGCTCGGCGTTGGCCAGTACCCGGATCGGCGGCGCGCCGGCCAGGCCCTGGCGCTCCACATCCCAGCCGCGGTCGCGCAGCACCGCGTGGCGGGCGGCGGCCAGGCAGGTGGCGTGCGCCATCTGGGTGCCGGTGACGAAGCCGACGCTGGCCTCGCCCGGAAGGCCGAACAGGTCCTTGAGCCAGCCCGCGGCGACCTCCTCCACGACCGAGGCGGCCGGGCCGCAGGCGTGGATGCCGGCGTTCTGGTCCCAGGCGGTGGTCAGCCAGTCGGCAGCCATGGCCGAAGGCAGGCCCCCGCCGATCACCCAGCCGAAGAACCGCCCGCTCTGCGAGCCCAGGATCCCGCCGGCGACGTCGGCCGCGAGATCGTCGACGACCGTCACGGCGTCCACGCCCCGGTCGGCCAGCGGCCGTCCCAGGCGCCCGCGCATTTCCTCCAGGGTGGCGGTGGTCGCCACCGGGCGGGCGTCGAGGCCGTCGAGCCAGACCAGGGCGTGCTCGGCGGCCCGCGTCAGGGCGGCGCGCGTGGATCTCTCGGTCGGCATGGGGTTCCTCCAGGCGCGGGAGATGAGGCGGCGGCGCAGGTCTCGTCAACGGGGCGATGGCGACATTCGGAAGGGTCATTCCGCCTTGCCAGTCCGCGCCGCCGCGTGATCCTCTCAGGTCCGAAGAGGCGGCGAGGGGAGCATCCGATGGCGCACTGGCTGGTGAAGTCGGAGCCGAACAAGTACGCGTTTTCCGACCTGCAGCGGGACGGCAAGACCGTCTGGGACGGGGTGCGCAACAACGCCGCCGCCCTGCACCTGAAGGCCATGAAGGTCGGCGAGGAGGTGCTCTACTACCACTCCCAGGAGGGCCTGGAGGTGGTGGGCGTGGCCAAGGTCGTGAAGGAGGCCTTCCTCGACCCCAGCGATCCCGCCGGCCGGTTCGTGGCCGTCGAACTGGCGCCGGTCCGCGCCCTGCCCAAACCCGTCAGTCTGGCGGCGATGAAGGCCAACCCCGCGCTGGCGAGCCTGGAGATGATCCGCCAGGGCCGCCTGTCGGTGTCCCCGGTGCGCGACGCCGAGTGGGCGGCGATCCTGAAGATGGCGGGCGAGTAGCCGCTATTTCACCGGCGTCGGATTGGGTCCGGTCCAGGTCCAGCCGGCGATCTTCCAGCCGTCGGCGGTCTTCCTCATGGCGAACGTCATCTGGGCCGGCTCGTGCATGGCCATGCCGTTCTGCTTGAAGTTGTAGGTCGCCGCGAAAACCAGATAGGCGGTCTTGCCCGACACCACCTCGCGCTTCACGGCGCCGAGGACGACGGCCTCCTCGGAAATCCCGTGCGCCATGTCGTCCTTCGCCAGGTCGGCGGCCCAGGTGGCGAAGGCCTTGGGGCCCACCCAGAGGTGCGGCGGAACCTCGTCGATGATCGAGACCGAGGGCAGGTGGGTCGCCGCGGCGCCCGTGGCGTCGCCCTTGTCGAAATCGTCGATGAACTGATGGATCGGCGCCTCGATCGCCGCATTCCCCGCCGCGACGGCGGCCGACGCCGACGCGGCGGCGGCCAGACAGGCCAGTCCCAGAACTGCAAACTTCATGATGCCCCCCAGCATTTGCGACCGGCGTTCGATGTAACACCGATCCCGGAAAGGGCCTAGGTCGCCTCGATCGTCATCTGGGTCTGGGTGACCAGGGCCAGCAGCTTGCCCTCGTCGTTGGTGATGCGGGTCTGCCAGACGCTGGAACGGCGTCCGACGTGCAGGGGCGTCGCCTCGCCGATCACCGTCGAGCTGACGGGCGCCCCGCGCAGGAAATTGGTCTTGCTCTCAAGCGTCGTGGTGCGCGTTCCCGGCGCCAGGTTCAGCACCCCGCCGATCGCCCCCAGCGCATCGGCGAAGGCCATGTAGGCGCCGCCGTGCAGGATCCCGCCGGAGGTGCAGAGGTCCTCGCGCACCACGAGGCGGCCGACCACCCGGGTCTTCTCCCGCTCGACGATCTCGACGCCCATCAGGTCCGAGAAGGGCATGCCGGTGGGCGCGGGCGCGGCGGTGTCGGACATCAAGCAATCCCCTCACAGGAGCATCGTCAGATGCCACCTGGCCTTAGTTCTCATGGACGATGCGAGCCTTCGGGCCTGGGCAAGTCAAGGACCGGCCCTTGGCCGGCCGCCCCGCGGCGCGCCGCCGGCGCGTCCTTGAGTTGCCCAGGCCCGAAGGCAAACTGGCCGCCATGAGATTTAAGCCCGAGACCGCCGGGCCTTGGGGGTCGGGAAATCGCCGAACGCGGGTTGCGCCCACGCCACGGCCACGCCATCTCAGCGCTTCTGCAAGCCGTGCGAGCTATGCTCGCCTTGCCTCCGCCCCGTTCGAAGCGTAACGGAACGCTCCCTCAAGACTAGGAGAAGTGCGATGGGTTACCGGGTCGCCGTCGTCGGCGCCACGGGCAACGTGGGCCGCGAGATGCTGAACATCCTCGAGGAAGTGAACTTCCCCGTGGAGAAGATTCACGCGATCGCCTCGCGCAAATCCATCGGCATGGAAGTCAATTTCGGCGACCAGATCGTCCGCTGCGAGGACATCGCCCAGTTCGACTTCTCGCGCGTGGACCTCGTCCTGATGAGCGTCTCCGGAACCTTCTCCAAGGAATGGTCGCCGAAGATCGCCGCGGCCGGCCCCATCGTCATCGACAACTCGTCGGCCTGGCGCATGGACCCGGACGTCCCGCTGGTCGTGCCGGAGGTCAATCCGGACGACGTTGAGTGGGCGGACCGAAAGAACATCATCGCCAACCCCAACTGCTCCACCGCCCAACTGGTCGTGGCGCTGAAGCCCCTGCACGACCGGGCGCGGATCAAGCGGGTGGTGGTCTCGACCTACCAATCGGTCTCGGGCGCCGGCAAGGAGGGCATGGACGAGCTGTTCGACCAGACGAAGAACGTCTTCGTCCTGGGCGCCACGCCGCCGAAGAAATTCCCCAAGCAGATCGCCTTCAACGTCATCCCCTTCATCGGCGCCTTCAAGGACGACGGCTACACCGACGAAGAGCAGAAGATGTGGGACGAGACGCACAAGATGCTCGACCCGGACATCAAGCTGACGGTGACCTGCGTGCGGGTGCCGGTGATGGTCGGCCACTCCGAGGCGGTGAACATCGAGTTCCACGAGCCGCTCGACGAGGACGAGGCGCGCGACATCCTGCGCGAAAGCCCCGGCCTGATCGTCATCGATCAGCGCAACGACACCGGCTACATGACGCCCAAGGAAGCCCAGGGCGAGTTCCCGGTGTTCGTCAGCCGCATCCGCAACGACCCGACCGTCGAGCACGGGCTGAACCTGTGGGTGGTCGCCGACAACCTGCGCAAAGGCGCCGCCCTCAACGCCGTGCAGATCGCCGAGCTGCTCCACGAGCGCGGCCTGATCCGCCAGAAAGCCATCGCCTGACGGTGGTGGCCCACCCGCCGTGGTCGCGCGGGGATTCATGATTTGTTCTTGCTTCTGGGCGAGCTGGAATCTAGCTTGGCCTTAGGCCGGGATAGAATTCCTGGATCAATTTTTTGGCTGCAGGAGGCGAAGCTTGGGATCGCTGTCGATTTGGCATTGGCTGGTGCTCGTGGCCGCGCTCGCCACCATGATTCCCGCTAGCAAGGCGCTGTCGCGGGTCGGACTGAGCCCCTGGTGGGCGATCCTGAGCGTGATCCCGGTCGTCGGTTGGTTCGGAATCTGGGCCTTCGCCTATTCTCGATGGCCGAAGCTTGATGTCGCACCGCAAAGCTAGCAATTGAGGGCTTCAAAAGGTTCGAAGCTTTGATCGCCGCCAACGCCAAGTCAGCGTCGGGCGAATCCCGCCTGGCGCTGACTGCGGGGATCGTCTGCTACCTCATCTGGGGGATCGTCCCGCTGGTGTTCCAGGCCATGGGGCGCCTCGGAATCTCGCCCTGGGAGATCCTCGCCAACCGCACCGTCTGGGCGGTTCCCATGGCGCTGCTGTTCGTCCTGGCCGCGCGCCAGGGCGGCGAGGTGTTGGCGGCGTTCCGCAACCCGCGGTCGCTGGCGTGGCTCGCCCTGTCGTCGGTGCTGATCTGCGCCAACTGGTCGATCTACATCTGGGCGGTGAACTCGGGCCGCGTGCTGGAGACCGCGCTCGGCTACTACATCAACCCGCTGCTCGGCATGGCCGCCGGCGCCCTGCTGTTCCAGGAGAAGATCGACCGGCTGGGCTATGTCGCCATCGCGCTGGCGGCGCTGGGCGTCGTCGTGCAGGCGGTGGCGGTCGGCGGCCTGCCCATCGTCTCCCTGGCCCTCGCCGTCAGCTTCGGTGGCTACGGCATCGTGCGCAAGCGGGTCGCGGTCTCGGCCCAGGCGGGCCTCCTGGTGGAGTGCCTGCTGCTGGCCGGCCCAGGCCTCGCCTATGTGCTGTGGCTCCAGAAGACCGGCGCCGGCCACCTGACGGCGAACCTGCCCTCGACCCTGTGGCTGCTGTCCTGCGGGCCGTTCACCGCGGTGCCCCTGGTGCTGTTCTCCTGGGCGGCGCGGCGCATCCCCCTGTCCTCGCTGGGCTTCCTGCAGTTCCTCGGGCCCACCACCGGCTTCGCCGTGGGGGTGCTGGAGGGCGAGGCCTTCACGCCGCTCAGGGGCCTGTCGTTCCTGTTCATCTGGAGCGGCGCCGTGGTCTTCGCCTGGGCGGCCTGGAAACGATCGCGGCCGGAACTGCGGGCGCTGGAGCTGACCGAGCCCGCCGAATGACCAAAGCTTAACTGGGCCGCCCGGCGCGGTGCCCTTAGCTTGGCCGCGAGGCAGGAGGAGCCGCGCCGATGCCGAAGCTGTTCGCCGGAGCCGCCGTGGCGGCCGCTATGCTGGGCGCCTGGCTGCCCGCCCGCGCCTCAGCGCCCGAGGCGCCCCAGCCGCCGCCGGCGTTCGACCAGCAGGCCGAGACGGTCACCGCCCGCGCCCATCTGGTCTTCGCCAACGCGGTCGACCCGCCAGTCGTCGGCGATCTGACGGTGATCCAGCAAGGCCCCGACCTGGCGGTGGTGAAGACCAGCTTCCGGCTCGCCCAGCCGCCGCCGACCGCCCCGACCGCCGCGCCGTGCCCGGACGGTCGGGACCATGCGGCTCCTGCCGGGAGGACGCGAGGCTAGATACCGTCATCAAGCCTTCGCAGGACGCACGCAGACCTCTCCCCAGCGATTCTGCGCCGCTTGACGGGCCGCCTCTGCGCGGCGCCCACTCCCGTCCGGCGGCCACGGTCAAGCTGAACGCCCGGAGACGAGAGCATGCGCCCCATCCGCCCCCTGTTGCTGGCCGGCCTGTCCGCCGCGCTCGCCACCGCCGCCCTGGGGGCCGCCCCCGACTCAAGGCCGCGGCCGATCGGCGAGGCGACCACCCAGCTTCCGGGCCCGGTCCCGGGCGGCGGCTTCGACCTGCCGAACGGCTGGCGGATCACCCCGGCCGGCAGGGCGGTCGCCGACCTGGGCGACCTGGTGCTGAAGATGGTCGTGTCGCCGGACGGCAAGGTGATCGTCGCCGGCCATGGCGGCTACCTGCCCCACGGGCTCAGCGTCATCGACGCCAGGACCCACAAGGTGGTGCAAGAGGTCCCGCTGAAGACCGCCTGGCTGGGCCTGGCCTGGTCGGGCGACGGCCACACGCTCTATGTCTCGGGCGGCAACGCCAACGGCGAGAAGAAGATCGAGGCCTCCCTGGCGCCGATCTATGCGCTCGCCTACCGCAACGGGCGGTTCGATCCCAAGCCCGTCGCCGAGTTCCGGGACACGCTGCCCACCGAGCAGACCTGGTGGTCGGGCGTCCTGTCGGATCCCAGGCGCGGCCTGGTCTGGGCCGCCAATCGCGGGACCTCCATGACCGCCACCGACGTGGTGGCTTTCGACGCCAAGAGCGGGGCGATCCGCAAGCGGGTGCGGGTGGGCGTCAGCCCCTACGAACTGGCGCTGGCCGCCGACGGCAAGCGGCTGTTCGTCTCCAACTGGGGCGACAAGACCGTCAGCGTGGTCGACGTGGCGAGCCAGAAGGTCATCAAGACCATCCCCGTGGGCTTCAATCCCAACGACATGCTGCTGGCGGCGGACGGGCGCCTGTTCGTCGCCTGCTCCAACGAGAACACCGTCTATGTGATCGACACCCGGACCCTGGAGGTGATGCAGGTCATCTCCACGGCCCTCTATCCGAAGGCGCCCGAGGGCTCGACGCCCAATTCCCTGGCGCTGGACGCCAAGCGCAAGCTGCTGTTCGTGGCCAACGCCGACAACAACGACGTGGCCGTGGTCGACGTGGCCAAGCGCGCGACCAGCCAGGTCCTGGGTTTCATCCCCGCCGGCTGGTATCCTTCGGCCCTGACCCTGGGCGAGGCCGGCCAGGCGCTCTACATCGGCTCGACCAAGGGCGAATCCGGGCACCCGACCCTGAAAGGGCCGACCAGTCCGCTGGCCTCCAAGTTCGGCGGCGACGAGACGATCAAGACCCTGCAGCGCAGCAGCGTCGAGCGCCTGCCCCTGGCCGGGCTGAGGACGAAGCTCGCGGGCTGGACCAAAAAGGTCTTCGCCAACACCCCCTACAACGACGCCCTGCTCGCCGAGGCGCGTCCGCCCGCCGGCCCGACCATCATGCCGAGCAAGGTCGGCGCGGGCTCGCCGATCAAGCACGTCATCTACATCATCAAGGAAAACCGGACCTACGATCAGGTCTACGGCGACCTGGCCCACACCAACGGCGACCCGCGCCTGGCGATCTTCGGCCGCCAGATCACCCCCAACCAGCACGCCATGGCCGAACAGTATGCGGCGTTCGACAACTGCTACGCCGACGGCGACGTGAGCCAGGACGGGCACTCCTGGGCCAATGCGGCCTACGCCACCGACCAGAACGAGAAGTCCTGGCCCGCCAACTACGGCGGCCACAGCCAGGCGCAGAACCGCTCGCTCGCCTACATGCCGTCGTCCGGCTACCTGTGGGATGCGGCGCGTCGCAAGGGCCTGACCTACCGCAGCTATGGCGAATATGCGACGCGGGCCTCCACCGGCGAGCCGATGTCGAGCGTGCCCGGCGCCAACGGCCTGATCGGCCACGTCTCGCCCAACTACCTGCAGAACCGCGTGCGCGACACCGAGAACGCCAAGGTCTTCCTCGACGAGTTCGCGGCCTATGAGGCGAACTACGACAGCCGCGACCCGGAAAAGCGCCTGCCGAACTACATCGTCATGTCCATGCAGGAGAACCACACCCACGGGACCGACCCGAAGTCGTTCAGCCCGCGGGCGATGGTCGCCAACCAGGACGTGGCCCTCGGCCAGATGATCGAACGGCTGACCCACAGCCGCTATTGGCCGCAGATGGCGATCTTCATCATGGAAGACGACGCCCAGGACGGCCCCGACCACGTCGACGCCCGGCGCACGGCCTGCCTGGTGATCAGCCCCTACATCAAGCGCGGAATCGTCGATTCCACCCTCTACACCACCAGTTCGATGGTGCGGTCGATCGAGCTCCTGCTCGGCATGCCGCCGCTCAGCCAGTACGACGCCGCGGCGACGCCGTTCTATGCGGCCTTCGGGACCACGGCCGACCTGACGGGTTTCAAGGGCCTGCCGGCCCAGTGGGACGTCAACGAGAAGAACCCGCCCGATGCCTACGGGGCCCGCGAGAGCGCCCGCATGGACTGGTCCGACGCCGACCGCGCCCCGGTGCGGCGGCTGAACGAAATCATCTGGAAGAGCGTCAAGGGCGCCGGCTCACCCATGCCGCCGCCGGTGCACCGCTACCGCGCCGTGGTCCACGCGGCGGATTAGAGGCTCGCGTAGGCCGCCTCGATCAGCCGCCGGGGCCGGCGGTCGCCCAGCAGGTCGGTGGACTGCTTGTTCATCACATAGGCGCCGGCGAGCCTGCGTTCGGGGTCGGCGAAGGCGCAGGAGCCGCCCCAGCCGGAGTGGCCAAACGTCTGGTCGCCGGGTCCCCAGGGGTGGACGGCCGCGTTGCGCATGAATCCTGCGCCCCAGCTCATCTCGAAGGGCAGCACCAGGTCCTGCCCTCGGATGCGCTCGCGCGCCGCCTCGGCGATCAGGGCCGGCGACAGGATGTCCTCGCCGTCCAGCCAGCCGTCGTTGGCCAGCGCCCCCATCAGCCGGGCCAGGGCCAGCGCCGTCGCCTGGCCGGTGGCCGACGGCAGCTCCAGCCGCCGGAGCGCCGCCGCGCCCTGGCCGCCCGGTTGGGCCCAGGGCGTCAGGAAGGCCGCGCGGGTCGGCTCGTTGCGCCGGCCGAAGTCCGGCAGGGCGTTGGGCCGCTGCAGCTCGGCGACCCGGTCGAACTCGCTGTCGGGAATGCCGATCCACAGGTCCAGGCCGAAGGGCTCGGCCAGGTCCTGGCGCAAGGCCTTGGCCATGGTGCGCCCCTCCACGCGCCGGAAGATCTCGCCGGCCAGGTAGCCGAAGGTGATCGGGTGATAGCCGCTGGCCGTGCCCGGCGGCCACATGGGCGCCATGGAGGCGAGCTTGGCGCAGATCGCGTCCCAGTCGAACCACAGGGCCGGATCCATCTGGTCGGCGAACCCCGGCAGTCCCTCCTGGTGGGACATAACCTGCTCGACGGTGACCGCCGCCTTGCCGGCCTGGGCGAATTCCGGCCACACCGAGGCGACCGTCTGGGCGTAGTCCAGCTTCCCGGCGTCGACCAGGCGGGCGATGAGCAGGGCGGCGATGGCCTTGGTGGTGGAGAAGATCGGCGTCAGGGTCCGCTCATCGAACGGCCGGGTGCGGCCGCGGTCGGCGAATCCCGCCCAGATGTCCAGCACCGTCTCGCCCGCCTCCACCAGGGCGAAGCGCGCGCCCAGCTCCTCGCCGGCGTCGAAGTTGGCTGCGAACGCGTCCTTGACCGCCGCGAAACGGCTGGGCGCGAGGCCTGAGATTTCCACCATCTAGAGCGTCGCCCTCTGCTCGAAACCCAAACTGCCGTCGTCCTCGGCCGGCGTCACCGTCACCGAGGCCACCCGCGCGCCGGAGGGGCCCTCGTGGCAGGCGTCGGCCAATTGCCGGAGCGCCTGCGCCTCGCCGATGGCCAGGATCTCCACGGATTCGTCGGCGCGGTTGCGCACCCATCCGTCGAGGCCGAGGCGCCGGGCGGCCTGCACCGCCCACCAGCGGTAGCCCACGCCCTGGACGCGCCCTTCCACCCGCAGAGAGGCCGCCTGTCGCGCCATGCCCGGAGTCCTGATCGCCTCGGTCAGAGCCGCTCTATACGCAAGGGCGCGGTCGGGCGCACCAGCCGCTCGCCGAGGGCGATGATCGGCAGGTCCGGCGCGGCCCAATCCTGGGCGGCGCTCACCGTCTCGCTGGCGGCGCGGGCGGCCCGTTCAGCGGCGGCGTAGGGCGTCAGGCCCTCCACCAGGCCCGCGCCGAAGCTGGCGGCGACCAGGTCGCCCGTGCCGTTGGGCGCCTGGGCTAGGCGGGGGTGGGCGAAGAGCGTGGCCGTCTCGGCCTCGACCAGCAGCAGGCCGATCTCGCCAGGGCCGGCGGGCGACGAGGTGACCAGGGCGGGCTTGCCCAGCCGGCGGGCGGCGGCGGCGGCGGCGGCGGGATCGGCCGGCTCTGCGCCGGCCAGATGCGCCAGCTCCCAGAGGTTCGGGGTGATCCAGTCGGCCAGGGGCACCAGCCGCTCGGCCACCGCCCGCGCCACCTCCGGCTTCACATAGAGGCCGTTGGGCGCATCGCCCAGGATCGGGTCGACCACCACCACCGGCGCGCGCGAGGAGGCCGCCTGGATCCGGGCCAGGGCGTCGGCGGCGATCTCCACCTGCTCGGCCGAGGAAAAGTGGCCGGTGATCACCAGGTCGACCATCCCGAACAGGGCGTCGGCCTCCACGTCGGCCAGCATCCGGGCGAAAAGCTCCGGCGGGGTCGCCTGGCCGCCCGACCCGCGGGCCGGGTTGCGGCCCATCATCACCGTCGGCACCAGCACCGGATCGATCCGGTGCGCCGCCAGCACATATTGCTGCGCCGCGCCGCCGATCCGGCTGGCGGCGACGAAGGAGGAGAGAATCAGGGCGAGCGGCACCATGGGGGTCTATCGCAACCCGAGGTTGGACGCAGCCCTCGGAGGCCCCCGCCGCACCTGCAACCAGTGCGGCAGTCGCTTCGGGGGATGCGTCGCCGCCGCCGCGCCCATCCTAGTAGCGGTAGTGATCCGGCTTGAACGGTCCCTGCGGGGTCACGCCGATGTAGTCCGCCTGGTCCTTCGACAACGTGGTCAGTTTCGCGCCCAGCTTGCCCAGGTGCAGCATGGCGACCTTTTCGTCGAGGTGCTTGGGCAGGGTGTAGACCTTGGTCTGGTACTTGGCCCCTTGGGTCCAGAGTTCGATCTGGGCCAGGGTCTGGTTGGTGAAGCTGGCGCTCATCACGAAGCTCGGGTGGCCGGTGGCGTTGCCGAGGTTCACCAGGCGGCCTTCCGACAGCACGATGATCTTCTTGCCGTCCGGGAATTCCACGTGGTGGACCTGCGGCTTGATCTCGTCCCACTTGAAGTTGCGCAGGCCGGCGATCTGGATCTCGCTGTCGAAGTGGCCGATGTTGGCGACGATGGCGTTGTTCTTCATCGCCCGCATGTGGTCGACGGTGAGCACGTCCTTGTTGCCGGTGGCGGTGATGAAGATGTCGGCGCGGTCGGCCACGTCCTCGACGGTGACCACCTCGTAGCCTTCCATGGCCGCCTGCAGGGCGCAGATCGGATCGACCTCGGTGACCATCACCCGCGCCCCGCCGTTGCGGAGGCTGGCGGCCGAGCCCTTGCCCACGTCGCCGTAGCCCAGGACCACCGCGGTCTTGCCGGCCAGCATGACGTCGGTGCCGCGGCGGATGGCGTCCACCAGGCTCTCGCGGCAGCCGTAGAGGTTGTCGAACTTCGACTTGGTGACGCTGTCGTTGACGTTGATCGCCGGGAACGGCAGCTCGCCGCGCTCGGCCATCTGGTAGAGGCGGTGGACGCCGGTGGTGGTCTCTTCCGACACGCCCTTGATGGCGTCGCGGATCGCCGAATAGAAGCCGGGCTTCTCCTTCAGGTAGCGCTTCATCACCGCGTAGAGCGCCTCTTCCTCCTCGTTCGCCGGATGGTCGAGGACAGAGGGGTCCGCCTCCGCCTTGGGGCCAAGCACGCAGAGCAGGGTGGCGTCGCCGCCGTCGTCGAGGATCAGGTTCGGATAGCCGCCGTCGCTCCACTCGAAGATCCGGTGGGCG
>NZ_DATMNA010000052.1:0-17693 GCF_035569475.1 Phenylobacterium sp. | reverse complement strand
CCAGGTGAGCTGCAGGTTGCCCAGGTTGGCCAGCCCCTGCGGCGACAGCGCCTGGGTGGCCACCTCGTAGGCGTATTCGTCGACCTCGGCGCTGAGGCGCGTCTGATCGGAGAACAGCAGGGTCTTGGTCGGCCCAGCCTCGGCGGCGGTCACCGCCTTGGGAATGGGCAGGGGCTTCACCCAGGCCGCCGGGGGCGCGTAGATCGGCTGGTCGGCGGCGCGCGCGGCCTGCGCGGCCGCGGCCACGCCCGCAGTGACCCCAAGGGCGGCCAGCACCCGGAACGAGACTCTGAACATCGGCCCCCGCCGCTACAGCGGCGCATGATAGCGGGCCTTTTGCCGCCGGGACAACCGGCGCGCGCCTGGACCTTCCGGGTCGGCCCCTTCGGACGGGGTGGGCCGGCTACCGCTTCGCCCTGGCGCGCCCTAGTCGAGGTTCTCCGGGATCACCCGCTCTACGATAACGCAGTCGCGCCAGACGCCGTCGAGCTTGCCGTGCTTCTCATGCACGCCGATCTCCTTGAAGCCCATGTAGGCCATGAGGCTGAGGCTCGCGCGGTTCTCCGGGAAGACCCGTGACAGGAGCTTCCAGAGCCCGGCCTCGCGGGCGGCTGACAGCAGGGCCGCCATGGCCGCGCGGCCCACCCCGGCGCCGCGCGCATCGCGCCGCACATAGACCGAGAACTCCCCGATGCCGCGGTAGCAGCAACGGTCCGCGTAGGGGTGCGCGACCGCGTAGCCGACGACCTCGCCGCCAGCGTCCTCCACCGCGACGAAAGCATAGGCCTCGTCGAACCAGGCCTCGATCTGATCGACCGTCCGCGGCTCGGTCTCGAAGGTCCCGATGCGATCCTCGATGCCCTGGTTGTAGATCGCGGTGATCGCCGGGGCGTCCTGGCGGCTCGCGGCGCGTGCCTTCATCTCGGTGCGGCTCATGTCCAGCCTTGACGATTCGAGAATTCTGGAAATATAGAAATAACACGCTATCCCGCCTCGAGGAACCTCGCAATGAAGCGCCTTCACCTGCACGTGAACGTACCGGATCTCGCACAGTCCATCGCCTTCTACGAGACCCTGTTCGGCGCGCCGGCGAGCGTGGTGCGGGACGACTATGCCAAGTGGATGCTGGACGATCCGAGGGTCAATTTCGCCATCTCGACGCGCGGGCGCGACGCCGGGCTGGATCATGTGGGCGTCCAGGTGGAGTCCGCCGCCGAGCTTGGCGAGCTGTCGGACCGGCTGAAGGCGGCGGGCGCCAGGACCTTCGATCAGTCGGCCACGACCTGCTGCTACGCCACATCCGACAAGAGCTGGGTCAACGACCCCGCGGGCCTGCGGTGGGAGACCTTCTTCACCTTCGGCGAGGCCACGACCTACGGCGAGGAGGACCCGGTCGCGGAAATCCGGGCGACCGCCGGCGCCTGCGGCGGCGGCGCGCCCAAGGCTTCGGCCGGCTGCTGAGCCATGGAAACCGCGAACGCCCTTTCGGCCCTTTCCGCGCTCGCCCACGAGAGCCGGTTGGAAATTTTTCGGCTGCTGGTGCGGGCCGGATCCGAGGGCATGGCCGCCGGCGAGATCGCCCGGGCCACCGGCGTGCGGCCCAACACCCTGTCGTCGAACCTGAACATCCTGGGGGCCGCCGGGCTGGTGGCCTCGCGGCGCGACGGCCGCTCGATCATCTACGCCGCGGCCTACGACCGGATGCGGGACCTGCTGGCCTTCCTGATGGAGGACTGCTGCGCCGGCAAGCCGGAGATCTGCGCCCCTCTGGCGGCGCTCGCGAGCCGGCCGTGCGCCGCCGAAGGAGGGACCTGCTGATGGACCGCCCGCTCAACATCCTCTTCCTCTGCACCGGCAACTCGGCCCGCTCGATCCTGGCGGAGGCGCTGATGAACCGCCTGGGCCGCGGCCGCTTCCGGGCCTATTCGGCGGGGTCGATGCCGAAGGGCGCGGTCAATCTGCACGCCTTTCCGGTGGTCCGCGCCCTCGGCTTCGAGGACGGCGATTTCCGCTCCAAGCCCTGGGACGAGTTCGCCCAAGCCGGCGCCCCGCCGCTCGATTTCGTGATCACCGTCTGTGACAACGCCGCGGGCGAAGTCTGCCCGGTCTGGCCCGGCCAGCCGATCACCGCCCATTGGGGCGTGCCCGACCCGGCGGCCGTCGCCGGCAGCGAGGCGGAGATCGCCGTCGCCTTCCGCGAGACGGCGCGTCTGCTGCGCAACCGCATCGAACTGCTGCTGAACCTCCCGGTGGCCGCGCTCGACCGCATGTCGCTGCAGGCGAAGGTCCGCGCCATCGGCGAGACGACCGACAGCCAGCCGGCATGACGCCGGACGCAGCGCGGCGCCTGGCCGCCGAAGCCCTCGGAACCGGCCTGCTGCTGGCGGTGGTCGTCGGCTCCGGGATCATGGGCGAGCGGCTTTCGGCGGGGAACGCGGCGGTCGCCCTGCTGGCCAACAGCGTGGCCACCGGCGCGGCCCTGATCGTGCTGATCACCGTCTTCGCGCCGATCTCGGGGGCGCACTTCAACCCCGTGGTGACCCTGGTCGGCTGGCTTCGGCGCGAGCTGTCGTGGCGCGCGGCCCTGGCCTATGCGGCGGTGCAGACCGTAGGCGCGATCCTCGGCGTGTTCGCCGCCCACGCCATGTTCGCCGAGCCGATCCTGCAGGTCTCGACCAAGCTCAGGGACGGGCCGGCCCAGGCCTTCTCGGAGTTCGTGGCGACCTTCGGCCTGCTGGCGACGATCCTGGGCGCGCAGCGCGCGCGGCCGGAGTTCACGCCGATCGCCGTGGGCCTCTATATCGCCGCAGCCTACTGGTTCACGGCCTCGACCTCGTTCGCCAATCCGGCGGTGACGGCCGCGCGGGCGCTTTCCAACACCTTCGCCGGCATCGCGCCGAACTCCGCGCCCCTGTTCGTGGCCGCCCAGGTGGCCGGGGCGCTGGCGGCGGCCGCTGTGTTCGGCTGGTTCGCCGGTCCGCGCGGACGCGCCTGAGGCCGGAGCCGCCGGCCCGGCCAGGGTGCGACGAGATCCAGGCCGAACCCGCCGGCCCTCTCGCGGGCCGCTGAAAACCGAACGCTACGGTCGTTGCCGACATCATGTGTCGAGTGTCGGGATATCAATGTCGGACGACGAAAATTGGCGTCGAGAACCGAAAGTAAACGTCACCATAATACAGTAAATTGATCACTTATGGCGAAAATGACTGGAGGCGAACTGAAATAGAACGCTAAATGAGGTCAGCGGGATTCTGAGCCACCGCTGGGATGAGAGCTTATGGAGTTCCGCAATTTTCTTCTCTCGGCCTTGAGCGCTGATGACGAAGCCGCGCTTGTACCTCACCTTAAAGAGGTCAGCCTGTCCCGAGGCCAGATGCTGTACGAACCTGGCGACCAGGTGGACCTGATCTATTTCCCCTCCAGCGCCTGCATTTCCGTGGCCACGATCATGCAGGATGGCCGGACGTTCGAGACCGGAACTATCGGCCGGGAGAGCGCCGGGGGGCTGGTCGACGCCATCGCCGGCGCCACGGTCGCCAACCGGGTCTTCGTCCAGCTCGCGGGCGGTGCGATGAGCATCTCCACCGCCGCCTTCCGGGCCCGCCTTGCCGCGAGCCCCAGCCTGATGCGCCTGGCGTTGCAGCACCTGCGCGCGATCATCCGCCAGGCGGAGACCACGGCGGCCTGCAACATCGCCCACCCCGCCGACCAGCGGTTGGCTCGTTGGCTGCTGATGACCGAGGACCGGGTCGGCGGCGCCTCGTTCCCGCTTACGCAGGAATACATGTCGGTGATGACAGGGGTGCAGCGAACGACCGTCAGCATGATGGCCGCCGCCCTGAAGAAGGACGGGATCATCGACTATTCCCGCGGCAACATCGTCGTCCTGGACCAGGGGGCGCTGAAGGCCAAGGCTTGCGAGTGCTACGGCGAGGCCGAGCGCCAGTTCCTCCAGCTCAGGGCGGAGAAGACGTAGATCGCCTCTCCCGGCGTGCGCGGAGGTGCGACGAGGCGTCTGTCGCCAAGGCGCAGCTTCGCTTGACACGCGAAGTCACCGGCGACACCGATACAGGCTTGAGTATGGGCGTGAGTACGGGGTCGGCGATGGCGGACGGGGAGCAGAATCTGGAAGCGGCGCTGGCCGTTGCGCCCGCGCCGCGAACCTATTCGCCCGATGCGGTGCAACTGCTGCGCAACACCCAGCAGATCCAGTATCAGCTCAGCCAGATGGCCGACCAGAAGGCCTCCATGCTGCTGGCCATCACCTTCGTGATCTTCTCGCTGACGTTGGGCCAGGCGCGCGGCGCCGTCGCGCCCAGCCTGCCGTTGTTGATCCTGGGCGGCTTCGCCTTCCTGGCCGCTGTGCTGGCGGTGCTGGCCGTCCTGCCCTCGGTGAAGACGCCGGCCCTGCCGGGCGGGTCGGCCAACATCCTGTTCTTCGGGGCGTTCCACCGGATGGAAGAGCAGGCCTACATCGACGCCCTGATCGACCGGCTCGCCGACAACCAGGCGGTCTACGAGACCTTCGCGCGCGACATCTACCAGAACGGCCAGGTGCTGGCCGGGAAGAAGTACCGGCTGCTGGGCTATGCCTACCGCGTGCTGCTGGTCGGGCTCTTCGGCAGCGCGTCGGCGTTCGCGGCGCCCTTGGTCGCCCACTGGGTGGGCGCGCTCTAACCCACCGCCCGGGCCGCCTTGGCGACGGGCACCTTCGCCGCCCTGCCGTCCGCCCAGCCGAGGAAGTGGGCGATGCTGAGCGTGCGCACCGGCGCGGCTTCGCGCAGGGCCCTGGTCTCCGCGCTCAGCGCCTTCATGGCCGTCCAGTGGGTCTTGGGCTGGTAGTGGTGCTCGGCGTGGAAGCCGTTGTTCAGGAAGGCCCAGTTGTAGACCGGCTCATAGGTGGAGACGCCGGTGGCGATGGGCTGGTCGGGGTCGGCGCCGGCGTGCTCGTACCAGGCGATCAGGAACGAGAAGCAGTGGCCCAGATAGTAGAAGGGCGCCATCACCAGGATGAACTTCCAGTTCAGCGCGAGCAGGACGCCATAGACCGCGACGATGGCCCAGAACTCCTGCAGAGCCTGGCGCGCCTCCTTCGGCCGCTTGGCGCGGATGGCGCGGGCCACGGCGAAGGGCCCGTCGTCGCGCCAGAACTGCTTCAGGACATAGGCGGCTGGGGGCTCGACCTTGCCGTCGCCGCCGTACTGGTAGAGCGAGATCGGGTCCACCGTCTTGCCGTCCGGGCCGATCCGGTCGGAGTTGCCGGCGTGGTGGCGCATGTGGACGTACTTGTACATCGTCTGCGGCGTGCCGAGCTCGAGCGTCAGCACCAGGCTCGTCAGGCGGTTCAGCGGCTCCCAGGCGAAGAACGGGTTGTGGATGAAGTTGTGGCTGACCGAGTCCAGGCTCCAGCCGATCGCAAGCCCGTAGGCCACCGCGCCGGCCAGCCGCTCCGGCCAGTTGAGCTGCGGCCAGGCCAGGAACAGCGCCAGCAGTAGGCCCAGGTGGATGTAGGCGAGCGCCGCGGGGACCGCGTCCCAGGCCGAGTAGCGGAACAGCAGCGCGTGCGCCTTGGGCTTCGCGCGGCGGGGCTTGGCGGGGGACCGGCTCATGACGCCGCCCTCGGCCGCCGGGCCGTCTCGATGCGCCAGGTCCGCGGATCCAGGAAGCCCAGGAAGTGGGCGCGGCGGATGACGGTCACGCCCTCGCGGGCCTGCTCGGCGGCGATCTGGCGATGGAAGGCGACCATCTTCGTCCAGTGCACCTTGGGCCGGTAGTGATGCTCGGCGTGGTAGCCGTTGTAGAGGAAGACCCAGTTATAGATGCGCCCATAGGTCGAGACACCCCAGGCGATGGGCTTGTCGGGGTCGCCGCCCAGGTGCTCGTAGTAGCCGTTGAGGTTGGACAGGCACTGGCCGAGGTAGCTGCCCACCACCACCGCCGGGACGAAAGCCCAGCGGCCGGTGAAGAGGCCGAAGGCCAGGGCCGCGCCGTAGGCCGCGATCACCGCCCAGAACTCGATGAGCGCCTGGCGCGCTTCCCGGGGCCGCTTCTCGCCGATCCGGCGGGCGAGCTCGAAGGGGCTATCGCCGCGGAAGAACTCCAGGAAGACGTAGCTCAGCATCGGCTCCGGCTTGCCGTCCCAGCCGTGCTGGTAGATCGACAGAGGGTCGATGGTGGCCCCGCTGCCATCGGGCCGATCGGCGTTGCCCGCATGATGTTTCAGGTGGACGTAGCGGTACATGGTCTGGGGCGACAGCAGCGCCAGGCTGATCACCAGGCTCATCGCCCGGTTCGCCCGCTCGGAGCTGAAGAACGGGTTGTGGATGAAGTTGTGGGCGATCGAGTTGAGGTTCCAGCCGACGCTGAAGGCGTAGACGGCGAGGAAGCCCAGGCGGGCGCCCCAGGCGAGGCCCGGCCAGGCGGCGTAGAGGGTCCAGACCAGGACGAGCTGGACCACCGCCAGGGCGGCCGGAAGCGCGTCCCAGTTGCTGACCTTGAAGAATTTGGCGTGGCGGCGGGTCATCGGGGTGGGGACATAGTCTCAGGCGAGTCTGGCGGCAATGCGGGCGGCTGTCAGCAGGACATGGCGGCGCGGGGCCTAGTCCGGCGTCGGGCCGGGCGAGGGCTTCGCGCCGGTGTCCGAGGCGAGCAGGGCGACGCCCGCGGCGATCACCAGGACGCCCGCGATCCGCATCGGATTGAGCATCTCGTGGAACAGGATCACCGCGCTGGCCAGGGTGGTGACGTAGATGATGGCGGTCATCGGGAAGGCGCGACCGAGGTCGATGTCCTTCAGGATGGTCATCCAGATCAGGAATCCCAGGAAGTAGAGGCCGAAGCCCAGGAGGACGACCGGCGTGGAGAGCGCCTGGGCGACCAGGTGGCCCAGGCCCGCGCGGTCGTCCAGCGTCGCGCCGGCGTATTTGAAGACGATCTGGGTCGCGGTCTCGACAGCGATGAACAGCAGCCAGCCCGCGACGGCGGCGGCCAGCGCGCGGGGCCTGGCGGATCCGGCGGCGGGGAGGGTCTCAGCCAAGGCTCGCCCCCACAAGACCCGCGCCGAGGGTGACCAGGCCCGCGCCCAGCCAGCGCCGCGCCCGCGGCCGCTCGCCCAGGACCAAGCGCCCGGTCACCACCGCGCCCACATAGGAAAGCGCCGCCATGGGCCCGACGATGGACAGCGGCGCGTGGCCCAGGACGTACATCCACGAGGCCGCCTCGACGCAGTAGCCCGCGAAGCCCGCCAGCACCCAGGGGCTGGCGGCCACGCCGCGCCAGAAGGCCGCGCCCGTCGCCTCGCCGATCGCGTCCAGCCCAAGCTTGAACGCCGTCTGGCCGAAGACATCGAGCGCCACGGTGAGGGCGAACAGGAACCAGGAGACGCCGCTCATGCGTGGCTTTCGTTACAGGCTGCGCGCCCCGACCCAGTGACGCCGCCGCGCAGGATGGGCCGCAGGGGGGCGATTTGGCCAGCCGCGGATTCACCCATCTGAACGGCGGCTAAACGGGCGGCTCAGCTTGTCCTCAGCGGCCGGGGCGCAGGCTTGCCCACGATCCGCCCCGCCGGCGGCAAGCAAGGTGCAAGACGATGCCGAACATCCCCGCCATGGACTGGGCCCTTCTGGATCACGCCGCCAACGAGCCGGTGCGGGTAGGCGACATGGTCTCCGCCGACGCCGGCGGCATGCCGATCTATCGCGTCCTGGCCTTCGAGGAGGGCCGCGCCTGGGTCGCGAGCCGCCAGGGCGCCCCGGCCCGCGCCATGCCGCTGGACGGTTTCCACTGGCGCGCCCGGGACGCTTAAGCGCGCAGCACAAAATTCGCCGAACAAGGGTTTACGGACGTGCGCCCTGAGGTCATGCTCCCTTTGCTGGGACCATGCGGGGAGTGACGGCGTGACTGAAGCTGTGATGGGCGCGCGGCCGAGCGCCGTGGCGCCGCGCCAATTCTACGTCTGGATGGCCGGGACCTGCTTCCTGATCGCGGTCCTCGGCTTCCTGCCGACCTACTGGATGCCTTTGGCCAAGGGCAGCTTCAAGGCCGAGCCCATGGTGCATGTCCACGGCATCGTCATGTTCGCCTGGGTGACCTTCTTCTTCACCCAGACGCGGCTGGTGGCGCAGGGCAAGATTCTCGCTCACCGCACCTGGGGGATGCTGGGGATCTCCATCATCACGGCCATGGCGTTCATCGTCACCGCCGTGACCTCGCTGAGGCTGGCCCAGGCCGCCCTGCCGGGTCAGCCCGCCGCGATCGTCCGGGAGGTGCGCGCCTTCACCTGGGTGACCATGGGGGCGCTGGCCTTCATCGTGCCGGTCTTCACCCTGGCGATCGTCAAGCTGAAGGACTCGGAGACCCACAAGCGGCTGATCCTCCTGATGACCATCTCCATGCTCGGCGCCCCGATCGCCCGCTGGTTCCTGTTCGCCGCTCCGCCGCCCGACCCGAACGCCCCGCCGTGGCCCGCCGGCCTGCCGGTCATCGGCGCACCCCCGATGCTCATCGCCATCTCCGCGGCCCTGATCGGCGACATCCTGCTGTTCGTGGCCATGGCCTACGACTGGCGCACGCGGGGCAAGGTCCATCCGGTCTATCTGATCGGCGGCGCGATCATGCTGCTCATGCACGTCACCATGGCCCAGGTGGGCGACTCCGCGGCCTGGCAGAGCGTGGCCGTCGCGATCGGTCGGCTGGCGGTGGCGGGGTAGAAGATTTCGCGCGTTCGGGGAACCACGATCCCCGAGCGCTCGTTGGCAGCCATGAACCACGAGGGCTGCGGGTGATGTACGACTATTTCTTGCGGGCCGCCTCGCCCTCGGGGCGAATGCGCGACGTCGCGTCGTTTCTCGCCGAGGATGACGCCGCGGCGATCGTTGACGCCCGGCGGTTAAGCGAGGGGCGCCGCTTCGCCCTGACCCGGCGGGGCCGCACGATCAGGTGTCCGGCCGAGGCCGACCTGCAGCCGCCGCAGCACCTGGCGGCGGAATAGCCGCAAGACGCGGATCCCCTGGATCGCCGTGCGCCGCCGTGACATGCAGGGCGGTGAACGGCGATATGTCGGGCGGTGGGGCTATGGATCTTCGACTTTCGAGAGCGGTGAGCGCCCTGGCGCTGGTCCTGGCCCTGTCGCCGGGCGCGGGCGCCTGGTCACAGCCGGCCGCGCCGCCGGCGGCGATCCCTGCCTTCCCGCCCGGTCCGGACTACGCCGGTGTCGCGGGCTCGGCGGCGGAGAACGCCCGGATCACCGCCCTTTGCGGCGCCAACCGCAACGCCAAGGACGGCTATGTCCCGACGCCGTTCTCCCCTGACCAAACCCGCGCGCCCAGGCCCGCCCGGACCCAGGCCTTCAGAATCGAGATCGTGGCCAAGCTCGACCGCTCGGTGGGCCTGGCCTTCCTGCCCGACGGGAAGCTCCTGGTCTCCCAGCGCGCCGGCGGGCTGCGGATCGTCGACGCCAAGGGCCAGGTCTCCGAGCCCCTGAAGGGGACGCCGGAGATCGCCGGCGTCATGGGAACCAGCAACACCGGCCCCGTGCTCGACCGCGACTTCGCGAAGACCCGCATTTTCTACTACGGCTACACCGCCGCCCCGCCGGCCAAGGGCGAGGCGTTCATGGGCCGCATCCTCAAGGCCCGCCTGTCAGCCGACGAGAAGAGCCTCGAAGACGTGGCCACCCTCTACGAGGCCCCCAACCTCACGCCGCGCCGGATCGTCCAGGCCCGCGACGGGACCCTGCTGATCGCCTCGGGCGAGGTCGCGTCGGGCGGGCCCAACCCGCAGTCGATGACCGACCCGCGCGGCAAGGTCCTGCGCATCAAGAGCGACGGGACGATCCCCAAGGACAACCCGTTTCTGATGACCGCCGGGGCCAATCCGGCGCTCTACGCCCTGGGCTTCCGCGACATCCAGGCCGCCGATCTTGACCCGCGGACCGGCGAGCTGTGGGTCGGCGAGAACGAGCCCATGGGCGGCGACGAGCTGAACCGCATCAAGGCCGGCGGCAACTACGGCTTCCCGCTGATCAGCTATGGCCGCCAGAACTCCGGAGCCCTGATCAACGGCGGCAAGACTGCGCAGGAGGGGCTGCAACAGCCGGTCTACTACTGGACGCCGTCCATCGCGCCGTCGGGCATGGCCTTCTACACCGGCAAGGCCCTGCCGGCCTGGACCGGCAGCGTCTTCGTGGGCGCCATGTCCGGCCAGCAGCTTGTCCGCCTGGAGATGAGGAACGGCCGCGTGGTGGGCGAGGAGAAGCTGCTGCTCGACCAGTGCAAGCGGATGAAGGACGTGCGCCAGGGCCCGGACGGCCTGATCTACCTGCTCACCGACATGAGCCCAAGCGAGATCCTGCGGCTGGCGCCGGCCGGGCGTTAGGCCGGGGTGCGTCAATCGCGCGCACCGGGCCCTATCTTATCGTAACGCTGTTGTCGTACGATTCAGGGGTAATCCTTCGTAGCTTGGCCGTTCAGGCGGGGTTCACGTTCGGGGCGACAAATCAAGAGAACGCTGTTCGCAGCGATCAGGTCTAGGATGCCGGCCAGGCCGCGGGGGGTGCGCGATGGCGACTGAGGGCTCTAACGCGGGCAAGCTGGTCCTGGGCGTCGCCGCCGCCGGCGCCGCGGCCGTCGCGGTTTCCAAGCTGGCTTCGTCGTTCGGCAACCTGACGACGGGGGCGATCTCCGGCGACAGCAAGCTGGCTGCCGCCTTCCTCAACCGAGCCACCTTCGGGGCCGGCGACGCCTCGGTCGCCGCGCTGGCGACCAGCGGGACCGACGCCTGGTTCAAGGCCCAGGCGACGGCCGCGCCGACGGCGGGCGGGGCGCCGGGCTACTGGAGCGCGACACCGAGCTTCCACCTGAACTGGATCATCCGCCGCACGGCGGACTTCCAGGCCGACTACAAGGCCGCCATCGCGGCCGCCGCGGCCGCCGCCGCGCCCGGGACGACGCCGGCCAAGGTGAACCTGCGCAAGGTCACCAACCTGCAGTTCCAGGAGAGCTTCTGGGCCCGCGCGGTGACCGGCGACGACCAGCTTCGCCATCGCATGACCCTGGCGCTGTCGGAGATCATGGTCGTCTCGTTCGCCGGCTCGACCATCACGCCGCGGATCGGGGCGTCCTGGTACGACATGCTGAGCGCGCACGCCTTCGGCAACTACCTCGACCTTATGAAGGCCATCACCCTGCACCCGGCGATGGGCATCTACCTCAACATCATCGGCAACCAGCAGGCCGACAACGATCCGTCGCGCGAACCGGACGAGAACTACGCCCGGGAAATCATGCAGCTCATGTCGATCGGGCTCTATCGGCTGAACCCCGACGGCACGGCCAAGACCGACGCCTCGGGCGCGCCGGTGCCGACCTATGCCCATGCCGACATCGCGGGCCTGGCGGCGACGTTCACCGGCTGGGGCTGGTACAACGCCAAGCCCACGGCCGCGACCTTCGCCAAGCAGCCCGGCGACGGGACCGACGCCAGCTCGCCCGACGTCCAGCCGCTGATCGGCTATCCCGTCTACCATTCGCAGCTCTCGAAAACCTTCCTGGGGATGACCATCCCCGCCTACGCCGGCGCCTCGCCCACGACCGCGGCCGGGGCGAGCGCGCTGGCGGCCTACCAGCTCCAGGGCTTGAACACGGCCCTCAACACCATCTTCAACCACCCCAACGTGGGTCCGTTCATCGGCTATCGGCTGATCCAGCGGCTCGTGACCAGCAACCCGAGCCCTGCCTACGTCGGCCGGGTGGCGGCGGCGTTCAACGGCGTGGCGACAGGCGTGCGGGGCGACCTCCTCGCCACCCTGAAGGCCGTGCTCACCGACGCCGAGGCGCTGAACCTGACGCCGTCCGCCTCGCCGACGGCCGGCAAGCTGAAGGAGCCGGTGATCCGCATGAGCCACTGGCTGCGGGCCAGCAACGCGACGTCGACCATGGCGGCCTCCACGCCGGGCGGCAACTTCAACCAATACCAGGACTTCGTCGCGCCCACCGCGCTCGCCCAGGCGCCCCTGGAGGCGCCCTCGGTCTTCAACTTCTGGGCGCCGGACTACACGCCGCAGGGCTCGTCGATCGCCAAAGCCGGCCTGGTGGTCCCGGAATTCCAGGCGGTCGATGTGCTGACCGTCGCCGGCTACGCCAACACCATGATCCAGGTGATCCAGAACAAGGGCTGGCCTGGAAACGATGTGGTCACGACCTACGCCCAGGAGATCGCAGCCCTGACGCCGGCGAACGCCTCGGACCCCGACACCAACCAGACCCTGATCGACCGGCTGAACCTGCTCTACTTCGGCGGCCAGATGAGCTCGACGATGTCGGCCCGGCTCTCCCGGGTGCTGACCGGCACGGTCTCGACGGCCAAGGCGCCCACGGCCGCACAACGCGCGCAGGTGCGGCTCGACAAGGTGAGGAACGCCCTGATCCTGGTGCTCACCTCGCCTGAATACCTGGTGCAAGGTTAGGGGGCGGCCATGGCGACCAAGACCCACGGACCCTCGCGGCGCAACCTCCTGGCGGGGATCGCCGCCTACGGCGCGGCCGCGCCGCTGGCGATGAACCTGTCGGCCATCGGCAAGGCGGCCGCCCAGGCGGTCGGCCCGAGCGCGCCCTACCGCGCCCTGGTCTGCATCTTCCTGCAGGGCGGCAACGACTCCAACAACCTGCTCTTGGCCACCGACCAGGGAAGCTGGTCCCAGTACTGGGCGGCGCGGATCTCGGGCAGCGATCCGATCGCGCTGATGCCGCTGGGCGCGGCGCCGGTGGCGATCGGGGCGACCTCAAGCGTCACCGGCCGCACGGTCAAGACCGCCGACCAGCCCGAGCACTGGGGCGGCGTCCTGCCGATCACCCCGGCCACCGCGCAGCTCGTCCCGCCCGCCAACAAGGTGGGGCCCGCCGACCAGACGCGGACCTTCGCCCTGCACCCGATGATGAAGGCGACCCAGGGGCTGTTCGCGGCCGGCAGGGCCGCGGCGATCGCCAACGTCGGCACCCTGTTGGCCCCGCTCACCAAGGCCGACTACCAGCACCCCACGGCGACAACCCAGATCCCGCAGCGGCTGTTCTCCCACGCCGACCAGCAGGCGGCTTGGCAGTCCGGCCAGCTCGACGGGGCGGCGACCGGCTGGGGCGGCCTGATGGCCGACACCTTCCAGCCCGCGGCCAGCGGCGGCGGGGACTTCTCGTCGATCACCACGGCGGGCAACACCCCGTTCCCGCAAGGCGCCGGAACCAAGTCCTTCCGCGTCTCCTACGCCGCCAACAAGGCCAGCGCCCAGACGATCACCCTGGCCGCCGCCAAGGGGACCTACAACGAATCCGCCACCTTCCTGGACGAGCTGCGCGCCAGCCTGCAGGACGGCTCCTCACAGAACCAGCTCGTCCAGACCTACGCCGCCGCGGTGGCCCACTCGCTGCAGACCTCGGTGATCTACGACGGCGCCCTGGCCGCGGCCGGCGGGCCCTATGCGACCGTGCCCGCGCCGCCGGCCTTTACCGACCCGATCGCCGGCAAGACGGCCGACAATCCGCTGGCCGACCAGCTCGAGGCGGTGGTGCAGACCGCCGCCGCCCACGCCGCGCTCGGCGTCCAGCGCCAGGTGTTCTTTGTCCAGTACGGCAGCTTCGACACCCACGACGGGGAAAACCCGCGCCAGGGCCTGCTGCTGGCCCAACTCGACCACGCGCTCGCCTATCTCGACAGCGCGCTCACCCAGGCGGGGCTGTCGCCGGCGGTCACCGCGTTCACGGCCTCAGACTTCAACCGCACCTTCACCACCAACGGCGACGGCACCGACCACGCCTGGGGCGGCCACCACCTGGTGGTCGGAGGCGCGGTGAAGGGCGGCGACATCTACGGCGCCTATCCGACACTCGGCGTGGACCGGGCGGCCACCGTCACGACGCCGGCTTTCGCCAACCCCGACGGCGTCGGCACGGCGCTCGTGCCGACGACCTCGGTGGAGACCTACATGGCCACCATGGCGGCGTGGATGGGGGTCACCCCGGCGCAGATGACCGCCATCTTCCCGAGGCTCGCCAACTTCCCGAAGCAGAACCTGGGCTTCATGAAGCCATAGGGGCGGCGACTGCGCGACGCCGGCGCAGGGCCGCGCCCGCCAGGCCGATGCCGGTGATCATCAGCGTCCAACCCATCGGTTCCGGGACGGCGGCCCTGCCGATGGCGCTGAATTCGTCGTCGGGGTTGCCGGCGTTGATCGCCTCGGTGCTCGCGCCGAACGCGTACACCGAATAGGCGTTTGCGAAGGTGAAATCGGCGATGTAGGCGACCGGCCCACCGTCGCTGAGGACGTTGTTGACCCGCGTCGGCGCCGTGCCGGCGAAGCTGCCCAGAGTGAAGGGCTCGCCGGCGCCTGCCACGGTCAGGGCGTTGAACAGGAAGTCCCAACCGCCGGCCGCGTTCCGGCCATAGATCTGATATTGATAGCCGTCGTAAGCGTCGCCGTAATGGTCTTCATTTTCGAAGACGCGGATCGAGGCTGTCGGGCCGCCAAAGGTGGCCAGGATCCAGTTGTTGGTCGGGTCGAGTCCGGCGACGGCGCCGCCCTGATACACCCGCTCGTTCAGGGTCGCGTTCGTCGGGGTGTAGGTCCCGGGCGGTGCGTCACCGTTGAAGTAGTTGGTGAAGGTCGCGTAGGTCTCCCCCGCGGTGAAGTGGCTGAGCACCGGGTCGCTTGTGTAGGTGGTAGCCTCCGCCGCGCCGACCAATCCAAGGCCAAAGGTCGCCGAGATCGCGAACATCCTGAGTTGCATCACCCCACCTCCGCAATTGGGGGCGCAACTCTTTGGGTCGACGCCCCGTGGAATTGATCGGATAATGACGTTACGCGAAAAAGCCAAAAACGCTAAACTGATTCTTCTCTCGGTGGGGGTGCGAGCTCGTGCGAAATGGCCGCGACGGTGATGCACGGCCTTGGCGGACAGGCGGTCGCGCAATGGCCGGGCCGCGATGTCGCGAACCCAGGCTTCGCATGTTCACCTGGTGAAGATGGGAGTTCGACCCATGCCCAAGATGACTGTCGCCGACCTGTTGGCCCAGACCTTGGCGAAGGCGGGTGTGAAGCGGGTCTGGGGCGTGACCGGCGACAGCCTGAACGGGTTCAACGACAGTCTGCGAAGGCTGGGCGACATCGACTGGCTGCACGTGCGTCACGAGGAAGTGGCCGCCTTCGCCGCCGGCGCCGAGGCCGCCGTCACCGGCGAACTGGCGGTCTGCGCCGGGAGCTGCGGTCCCGGCAACCTGCACCTGATCAACGGCCTGTTCGACTGCCATCGCAGCCACGTTCCCGTCCTCGCCATCGCCGCGCAGATCCCATCCTCGGAGGTGGGTCTCGGCTATTTCCAGGAGACCCACCCGCAGGAGCTGTTCCGGGAGTGCAGCCACTTCGTCGAGCTGGTGTCCAACCCCGCCCAGACGCCCGAGGTGCTGCATCGCGCCATGCGCTCGGCGATCGGCCGGCGCGGGGTGGCCGTGCTGGTGATCCCAGGCGATGTCGCGTTGGCCCAGGCGCCCGCGGGCGCCGTCGCCGCCTGGCCTGCCCTCAACATGCCGCGCGTCGTCCCGGCGGATGACGACCTGGACCGCCTCGCCGCCCTGCTGGACGCCGCCAAGGCCGTGACCCTGCTCTGCGGAAGCGGGTGCGCGGGGGCGCATGACGAGGTGATTGGGCTCGCCCGCGCGCTCGGCGCGCCGGTGGTGCACGCCCTGCGCGGCAAGGAGCATGTGGAGTGGGACAATCCGTTCGACGTCGGCATGACCGGCCTGATCGGCTTTTCTTCCGGCTACCACGCCATGCTGAGCTGCGACCTGCTGCTGATGCTCGGCACGGACTTTCCCTATCGCCCGTTCTATCCGACGGGGGCGAAGGTCGCGCAGGTCGACCGCGATCCCGAGGCCCTGGGCAAGCGGGTCGTCCTGGACCTCGGGGTGGTAGGCGATGTCGGCGAGACCATCCACGCCCTGTCGCCGCGCCTGAAGCCGAAGACCGACCAAGGTTTCCTGCAATCGGCCCGCAAACACTACGCCAAGGCCCGCGAAGGCCTCGACGATCTGGCGGCGCCGTCCGCCCCCGGCCGGCCGATCCATCCCCAGTACCTGACCCGCCTGGTGAGCGAACTGGCCGACGACGATGCGATCTTCACCGCCGACGTCGGCACACCCACGGTCTGGGCGGCCCGTTACCTGGCGATGAATGGCCGGCGGCGGCTGATCGGGTCGTTCAATCACGGCTCCATGGCCAACGCCCTGCCGCAGGCGATCGGCGCCCAGGCGGCCTTTCCGGGGCGCCAGGTCGTCTCACTCTGCGGCGACGGCGGCTTCACCATGCTCATGGGCGACTTCATTTCGCTGACCCAGCTCAGGTTGCCGGTGAAGGTCATCGTCTATGACAACGGCTCGCTGGGGTTCGTCGCCATGGAGATGAAGGCCGCGGGCTTCCTCGACACGGGCACGGAGCTCAAGAACCCGGACTTCGCGGCCATGGCCAATGCGATGGGCGTTCGCGGTGTCAGGGTCGAGCAGTCGGCGGACCTGGCGGCGGCCTTGAAGGACGCGCTCGCCCATCCGGGGCCGGTGCTCGTCGACGTTGTCACGGCCAGGCAGGAACTGGCCTTGCCGCCGAAGATCCAGCTCGAACAAGCCAAGGGCTTCGGCCTCTTCATGTTGAAGGCGATCATCAACGGCCGGGGCGACGAGGTGGTCGAGCTTGCGGAAACCAATCTCCTCCGCTGAACGCCGGTGCGCGTCGCGGGCGAGGTGGAGCGGGATCGCCTATTCGTCGCGATGCGCCCGGTCGAACTGGCTGTCCGACGCCGGAAGCGGCTTCAGGTCAGGGACCACGACGCACGACCCATAGAGCTGGCGGGCGTCGGCCGTGACGGCCTTGCGGTCGGAGGCCGGGGGCGCGGCCTTGATCGGGACCGTCCCGAACAGGACGACGCGGGACCAGAGGTCGAGGTTGGCGTTGGCGCGCCGGAGCCCCTGCACGATGCGGGTCATCCGGTCCGCCTCCGCGTCGGAAATCCGGCGGTCGAACGGCAGGCCGTCCGAGAGCGAATTGAGCAGCTCCTGTTCCTTCTCCGTGACCTGGCCGAGATAGGGGATGTTGGCATAGACGCCCGACCATTCGGCCAGCTCGTGCGCCGCCATGTGGCTCGACACATCGGAGGCGACGGCGCTTCTGAAGGCGTCCGACTCCCAGGTGCGATAGGGGGGACGGTAGGCCTTCGCGAGGGCCACTACCTGGGCGACGGACAGGCGGGAGTCGATGCCGCGCTGAATGGCGTCGAGCCGCACGGCGAGGCATCGCGTGATGGACGCGCGCGCGTAGGCCTGAAGGCCGTCGTCCTGCGACAATTCCACCCGCATCGCCTGCCGGGCCTGTTCGACCCGCTGGCGCCAGCGGAACGCCTCGGCGGTCTGTTCCGCGGCCAGCGCGATCAGCACGCCGAGGACGATGATGCCGACTTCCTTGGCGAATTCGCGCCACCCGTGGAACGGCTTGGGCTGGTGGATTTCCACGCCGTCCCCCCGGGATCAGCTTCTGCGGCGTTATCCGTAACCGGGTTCTTCGAGAGTCTGCAACCGGTGGACTACCGGGCGGCGGCCGCCTGCTTCTTCGCCTTGGTCTTCGCCATGTGATGCCCAACGGCGCCGCCGACGACGGCGCCCGC